>NZ_JARVRO010000006.1:0-767501 GCF_030209645.1 Curtobacterium sp. ME-Dv--P-122a | reverse complement strand
TCGCGGCGATCGCGCTCGTGGTGTTGGCGGACACGTTGTACAAGATGAGCAAGGGCGAAGCCGACGGGTGGGACCTCGCGTTCTCCCTGCTCGACTGCGTCCCCGCAGGCGGCGCAGTCGCCGCGGCGCTCAAGGGGACGCGAGCCGCGACCGCGATCGCGAAGTCGACGAACGCGATCGGTTCGCTCGGCGCTGTCCGCGTGGTGCGTTCACTCGCCGGAGGCGCGGCCCGCGCGACCACTTTGGCAGCAAGCCGTGCCGCGTACCGCTTCGGACAGAAGGTCGATGGCATCGCTCTCGCAGCGAAACGATCCGATCGGGTTCAGGACGCGTACATCGCAGCCCGTTCCACCATCCACCGGCTCCGCGGAGGGCAGTTCACCGATCAGGGGAACATCATCATCCACCGGTGGACCCCCGTCGAACGTGGCCCACTGAGTGGTGAAGTCGCGGACACTGCACACACCTTCCGGTCGGGCACGTACAACGAGGTGCTCGTCACCAACCGTGAGAGCACGCTCTACCGAAGTGTGAACGGCGACTCCGAGCACCCGATCGGAGAGTTCTGGGGGAAGACGAAGCCGAGCGGACCGTTCGCGACGCAGCAGGAGTTCGCTCTGCGGCCCGAATGGCACGCCGACCCCACGACGCCCGGCGTCAACACTCCGCTCCCGCAAGCCGACCAGTACCTGCAGGCCGACATGCCAGTGGGGACCCGTGTATACGAGGGCCCCGCGGCGCCCCAGTCATCGATGTCGTGGAACCCGGACACCGACAGCACCCTGTACGGGAACGCGTTCCAGCAGACTCCGGGCGGCAAGGAGCAGGTCTACCTGCCACGCGACGCGTTCGGCGACCAGGCGGCGGCAGCAGAACGGCTCGGTCTACCGTGGAATGATGCGCTGAACCGTCCGGCGACCCTGCCCGTGGTCCGCGACTGAACAAAGGAACACCGTGACCTTCCCCTCGAACGAGCTGGAGCAGGTACTGCTCGCCGCGAGCCGCAACGAGACCGGTATCGATTCGTTCCTCGATCAGCTGCTCGCGTCGGCGGTGTTCGTGCCGTCGAGTGCCGCACCGGACGGTGGGCGCGCACTGGACATCACGTCGATCGACAACCGCGCCTACGTCACGGTGTTCACATCACCCGATCAGGCTGACTCGGCGTCGGCCACCGGTGAGCTTGCTGAGGTACCAGCGTCGAGCCTCCTCGAGATGATTCCGGAACACGTCGGTTTCGCGGTGAATCCCGGCGGCGACCTGGGACTGCCCGTGTACGCGGAGACGCTCCGACAGGCAGCGCACGGTTCCACGAGACTCACCGCGGGGACGCGCATCCGGATCGGCGACCCCGCAGAGGAGCCAACGGCGTTCCTGGAGGCGGTCGCGGCTGAGTTCCGACAACTTAGGCCGGTGCGATCTGCGCGTCGCGCATGGGCTGCTGTGGACGATCAGGCCCCCGGTCTCGTCATCGGTGTCGACGTCGATCCCGACAGTCCCGACACCCGCGCCTCGGTCGTCGATGCCATCGGGCGAACAGCCCGGTCTCTCGGAACCCCCTTCACTGTCGATGCCGTCTTCACGAACGATCGCGACAGTTTCACGGAGTGGATGCAAAGCGAAACGCGCCCGTTCTACACGGATCACTGATCTTGGAACGTATCCCCGCGGTAGCTGTCCCCGACACGCTCCACCTCGCAGTGGACTCAAGCGGTGAGCGAGTCACCGAACCGTACGACCGGGGCGTCTTGGTGGAGTTCGCCTACTCGATCGCAGGTGATCGGCCCGCTGGGCGGGGCACGTCCACTCGGCAGGTGAGCCGTCAATCGCTCATCGACGATGAGACCGGCGGTCGGTACATCGTCCAAGTCGACGCAGCAGCTGATCGCTTCGAGGGGCTCCCAGTCGTGGACAAACCCATTCGTCATCATGGGCTCCTGCCGATCCCGACCCGCGCAGTTCATGCACTGCCGATCACAGCGATCCAGGGGATCTGGGCCGAGATCGTCCGCGACACGGCACGACCGCAGTCGGCCTGGCGGTTGTTCGAGTCTGCTTCCCGTCCGACGCTGAACCTGGTGATCGACCGCGATCCTGCCAAGTGGCGGGCGCGGGCGACCACGGCGCTGGGGCGGAGGCCACACCCGGAGATAACGGTCGTCGAGGACCTGGACGAAGTTCCGCGAATCTGGCGCAAGGCCGCGCGTCATCTCCTGGCCGCCGAGGTGAGCGCTTGACGCCCTCCACATTCGAGCGCCGACTACGCGCAGGCTGGAGACGAGTTGTCGATCTCGGTTTGTGGGTGCTCGGGACGGAAGACGGTGTGCGCGCCATGGCCTCGCTGCGGCTCGGTGCGTGACATGACGACCTACGAACGAACCGCCCACAGGAACGGCACGAGCGCGCCGGCGACCGTGATCGTCGAGATGGACCTGACGAACCCCGATCATCAGGTGCGCTACACCGTGACCGTGTTGCTGCTGGGCGCAGAGCACACGGCCACGGCGTACGACGCCTTCGAGGCACTGAGCCTGGTGCGCGAGGCGCTCGACGACGAGGGCTGGCTCCTGGGCGTGCAGGGGGCACGCGTCGACGTGTGGCCGAGTGGGATGGCGCGACAGCAGGGCGGTGGCATGCGGGCGTACCGACTCCGCCGCGGTCGTCGGCCTCGGTTCAAGGACCTCGTCGATGTGTTCGCCCCGGCCGACGAACACCTCGGCACCGTGCAAGCGCAACGCGCGTTCGTCGAAGCGAAGTTCCCCGACGCCTGACCGGGTGCCGGCGACGACCGGCCGTGACTCCCTGAACACCGAGCCCCCGCGCACGGTTGGGTGGGTACATGTCCTCTGCCCCGCTCTCCGGTGACGACTCCCTGCACCTGCCCGAGTTCGACAGCCCGCCAGCGTCTCCGCTCGACCTCGCTCGCGAGTGGCTGTCCGCGGCGAAGGACCGGGAGGTCTCCGAGCCGCTCTCGATGACCCTCGCCACGGCCGGTGCCGACGGCCGCGTGTCTGCTCGCACCGTCGACGTGAAGCGGATTGCGGCCAACGGACTGGTCTTCGGGACGTCGGAGGACAGCCCGAAGGGCCGGCAGCTCGCCGAGAACCCGCACGCAGCGCTGCAGGCGTACTGGCGCGAGACGATGCAGCAGCTCCGGTTCGAGGGCCACGTGGTCCGGCTGTCGGATGCCGAGTCCGACGCCCTGTTCGCGGACCGCTCCCCGAAGTCACGCGCCGCGACGGCCATCGCTGACCAGTCCGCCGTGCTCGAGCCCCGCACCCTGCAGGACCTGATCGACGACGCGAACGACCTGCTCGACGACTCCGGCGATGATGTCCCCCGGCCGGCACGGTGGGTTGCCTGGCGTCTCGAGCCCGACATCGTGGAGTTCTGGCACGGCAGCCGTGACCGGATGCACCGACGACTGCAGTACGCACTCTCCGAGGGCGCCTGGACGGCCACACGCCTCCAGCCCTGAGGCCGACGGTCGGCGTTCAGTCCCTGGACCACCACCCCGGCTGAGCGGGTTCGACTCGGACCGTGAACGATCGAGCATCGTTCGATCGTTCCGCGATGACGAAGTGGCTCTCCGCTGGGTCGACGGTACCGATCCGCCACACCGGCCACGAGTGCGGCCCGAGTTCGGGATCGAACCACGGCGCGGGCCCGTTGTCGTCCTCGCGCAACGCACGCCGGACGCTCTTCGGATCGAGGTCCGGAAATCCCGCGGCGCGTGTCGCCACGAGCATGCGCTCTGCGGCGGCATCGACGGCGGCGGACCGTTCCGCCCGCGGGTTCCGGGTGATCCAGTAGGCGGCGAGGTACCCGATCACCACGAGGCCGATCGCCGCAACGGTCACGACCCACAGTCCAGCGTCGGGATCGACCGTGATGCGATCGATGCCGGAGACCCCGACGACGAACCCCAGGACGCCGAGCACCCATCCGATGCCCGCGACGCGTTGGGCACGGTGCGACGCTCGAGCGAGGACGCAGCGTGCCTCGGCGACGTCCTCGATCGCAACCGAGATCGCCCCCACACCCGCGCCCGCACCGATCTCCATCGGACCAGTCTCGCTCACGCCGCACAACCGAAGTCGGCTCGAACCACGCAAGACCGCGGCACGAGCCGACTTCGGTTGTGCGAACCGGAACGGAACCGGCGACCGCACCAAGCGCCGCTGCCGCCCCGAGAGCACGCCCCTACCGCCCGATCGGGTTCACCATCGCCCCCGCCCGGATGAGCGACGCCGACTGGTCCGCCAGGTCCACCATCGACAGGGTGTTCCGCAGCTGCAACCGGTTCAGGCACGAGTGCTCGAACGTCGGCACCCGCAGGTCCAGGGGACGACGGCGGTCCGGGTGCGCGGCGGCGTGGGCGTCGATGCACTCCCCCACGACCTGCCAGAAGCGGGATTCCGGCAGCACCCCGTCGTCGTCGAGGATCGCGGCGACGAACCGCAGCACCCCGTCGAACACGTCGGTGAACACCGCGAGCGCGGCCTCGTCATCGGTCACCGGGTGCACGATCCGGTCGATGTCGGCGGGTACCGGGCGGTCGTCGTGCCGACCGAGCACGGCGGCCTCCTCGCCGATGTCCTTCATCACGGCCCGGACCACGACGCCGTCGCGCACCACGAGCACCAGGTTCTCGCCGTGCGGCATGAACACCAGGTCGTGCACGGTCAGGCAGTGCACGACGGGCAGCAGGTAGGCGTCGAGCCAGCGCCGGACCCAGACGTCGGCGGGCAGACCGGAGGCCTCGATCAGCGCCGAGACCACGGCGTTCCCCGAGGCGTCCCGGTGCAGCAGCGCCGCCATCGTCAGCAGTCGCTCGCCGTCCGCCACCCGTGGCAGCGGACTCTCCCGCCACAGTGCCGCGAGCATCTTGCGCTGCGGCGAGGACACGTCGACCCGGTGGTAGGCGTCTCCCGTGTAGCCGATGGCGGCGTGTTCCCGGAGGACCGAGAACCCGGCGGCGGCGAGCGTGGGGTCGGCGGAGACGATCGACTCGACCCAGTCGTTCACGGCCGGGGTGTTCCGCATGTACGCGGGCGACATCCCCCGCAGGAACCCCATGTTCTGCACGGCGAGCGCCGTCTTCACGTACGAGCGTGCCGGCTCGGTGCGGTTGAACGCGGTCCGGATGGACTGCTGCGGCTGGTACTCGTCGGGTCCCTCGCCCAGGTCGACCAGGTCCTGTCGGCCCAGGTCGGGCGCGAAGGTCACGGCGATCCGGTGCTGCCACTGCCACGGGTGCACGGGCAGCCACACGTAGTCGTCGGGGTCGAGCCCACGACGCTCCAACGTGGCACGGAACCCGGCCACGACCGCCGCCGACAGCTCAGACTCCCAGTGCGCCTGCTCGGTCCGGTCCGCGGCGAGCGCCAGGTGCGTGTGCTCGCGTCGGGCGGCGAGCCACCGGTACCGGAACCGTCCGCCGGACTCGGGCGCGAACGCCCGGTACTCGTCGAGCCCGAACCCGATCCGCCCGTTGGCGGCGACGAACGCCGGGTGCCCCTCGGTCATCGCCGCCTCGACGTCCTGGAACGACGCGACGACGCCCTCGACGGAACCGGCCGAACCGGCCGCACCGGACGAAACGGACGCCCCGCCCGACCCGGACGCCTCGGCCAAACCGGCCCCGCCCCGCCCCCGCGCCAGCTGCCCGGCCGACGGCCCGCCCCGCCGGTGCTTCGCCGCGGCACTCGCCAGCGTCGACGCGATCTCCTCCAGGTACGTGCCGAGCAACTCGTCGGGGATCCCGAGCACCTCGTGCAGTTCGAGCACGAGCTCCTGCGCGCTGAGCGGCGCCGACACCCCCGCGCGGGTCCGCGTCAGCGAGGCCTCGTCCATCGACCAGTGCTCGAGCACGTGCTGCCGGGCCCGGAACCGGTAGGTCGACTCCCCCGCGTCGAGCCGCCACCCGTCCCCGTCGGGCACGGGTGCGATCAGCCGTTCGTGGGTGAACTCCGCGATCGCCTTCGCGACGAGGTGCCGTTCGGCGGGTTCCAGGTGCTCGGGCCGCAGGTGCGCGGCCGGCCCGTCGTCGTCGGGGACGCCGATCCGGTCGGTGTCGAGCACCGACAGCAGGGCCCGCTTGCCGTCGACGTCCACCTGTCGCAGCGCGCGGAACCCGACCTCGGCGTTCTTCGCCTGCACGGCGGTGTTCCGCACGTCCGGTTCGACGACGACCCGGCGGGCGCCGAGGGCGTCCCGGCAGTGCTCGACGACGGCACGCATCACCGCGCTGGTCAGGCCGTGCACACGACGGTCAGCGGGCGCCGGCGCGACGAGCAGGTGCATGCCGACGTCGCCGGGTTCGGCCGCCCACACGTCGGTGAGCAGGACGGCGGAGGGGTCGTAGGTCTCCGCCAGGAAGCACGGTTCGCCGTTCCGGCGGCCGAGCCACGCTGCCTGCGCGGGGTCCGCCTGCACGCCGGCCAGGTAGGCACGCACGGCGTCCACGTCGAGGTCGCCCATCTCCCACCACGACGACGCCGGGTGGGCGAGCCACGACTGCACGACGGCGGCGTCGCGTTCCGGGTCCACGGGTTCGACGGTCAGGAGGCCCGGCTCGGCTCCCCCGGGCGCGGTCGCGTCCGGCGCGGTGGTGGTCACGGTCGTGCTCATGCGGAGACCTCCGTGCGCTCGGTCGCGGGGCGGGCCGGCGCGCGCTCCGCGGCGCCGGGGTGCGCCGTGGACGGCGCTGCTGTTGACTGCCCCGAGGCGGGCAGGCCGAACTCCTGGAAGGCGATCCGGGCCTCCAGGCCGTACACGGGGCGACCCGTGACGGACCGGATGATCGACGCGTTCCGCCACGCACCCATGCCGAGGTCGGGCGCGGTCAGGCCGTGCGTGTGCTCCTCGGCGTTCTGCACCCAGATGCGTCCGCCCAGGGTGTCGACGTGGTGGTCGCGCGCGACCGCCAGGCGACCGCGGGAGTCGCGGGCGACGAGGTGCTCGACCGGGTCGAGGAACCGCGGGACCCGCGGGGTGTACCCGGTGGCCAGCACCAGCTGCTCGACCTCGTGCTCGTACGTCTGGTCGAGCTGCTCGTGCCGGAGCGTCAGCCGGTACGT
The DNA here is from genome assembly GCF_030209645.1 of Curtobacterium sp. ME-Dv--P-122a. Classification (NCBI taxonomy): domain Bacteria; kingdom Bacillati; phylum Actinomycetota; class Actinomycetes; order Micrococcales; family Microbacteriaceae; genus Curtobacterium; species Curtobacterium sp. ME-Dv--P-122a. Next base: position 760,419 of record NZ_JARVRO010000006.1, on the reverse strand, counting down.
GCCGCGGTCGGCGAGCCAGGCGGCGTCGACGACGCTCGTCTCGGTCCGGAGCGTCGTCGGGACGGGGCCGCGCGCACTGATCCGGTAGAGCTGGTCGTACAGGTCGTCGACCAGGTCGGCGCTGATGCCCTTGTACAGGCCGCGCTGTTCCCGCCCCAGGCGATCGCGGACGGCTTCGGGCAGCCCGTGGAAGTGGTCCGTGTACTCCGGGCTCGTCATCTCGAGGGTGAGCTTGGTGTCCTCCATCGGGAAGAACCGGGGCGACCGCGTGATCCAGTCGAGGCGGTAGCCGTCCTGCCGGATGTCCTCGAGCAGTTCGCGGTAGACCTCGGCAGCGGACTGCCCGCTGCCGACGACGGCGATCGACCCGGCGTCGCGCAGGGCGTCGCGGTTCGGCAGGAACTCGGCGGAGTGCACGGCCGGCCCGCCGATCCCACGCAGCGGGGCGGGGACGGACGGCTCGGTGCCGATGCCCACGACGACGTGGTGTGCGCGGTACGTCTCGGGACCCTGATCGGTCTCGGCGTGCACCGTGAACGTGTCGGTGACCGGGTCGTGCTCGACGGCGGCCACTCGGCGGCCCCACCGCAGGGTGTCGAGCCGGTCGGCGGCCCAGCGGCAGTAGGCGTCGTACTCGCTGCGCAGGGGGTGGAAGTCCTCGCGGATGTAGAACGGGTACAGGCGCCCGGTCTCCTTGAGCCAGGCGAGGAACGAGAACGGCGAGGTCGGGTCGACCATCGTCACCAGGTCGGCGAGGAACGGCACCTGGATCGTGGCGTCGTCGAGCATCATGCCGTGGTGCCAGGCGAAGCCGTCGGCCGCGTCGAGGAACACCGCGTCGAGGTCGGCGATCGGGTCGGTCAGGCAGGCGAGGCCGAGGTTGAACGGGCCGATGCCGATGCCGACGACGTCGTGCACGGCGGGGTCGGCGGTGCGGTCGGCGGTCATCGGTTCGCTCCCTCGGTCTTGGTGGTCGTGGCTCGGACGCGCGCGGCCGTCGCGACGACGTGCTCCAGCGAGGCGCGCATCTGGTCCGGAGTGGTCTCCGGGTTGAGCAGCGTGAGCTTGTTGCACGGCCGGCCGTCGATGACCGTCTTGGCGATGAGCACCCGGCCCTCGGCGAGCAGGGCCGAGCGGATCGGGGCGACCAGCGCGTCGGCGGCCTCGTCCGTCATGCCGGCGGGCTGCCAGCGGAACAGCACCGTGCTGAGCTGCGTCGGCGCGACGAGCACCAGGTCGGGGTGCTCCTCGACGATCCGGTGGGTGACCACGGCGAGGTCGATGACGGCGTCGAACGCGGAACCGATCGCGTCGGCACCGGTCGCCCGCAGGGTGGCCCAGAGCTTCAGGGCGTCGAACCGGCGGGTGGTCTGCAGCGACTTGTCGACCTGGTTCGGCTCGGCGGCGTCCTCCGGGTTCAGGTAGTCGGCGTACCACGCGGTGCGCCGCAGGTCCTCCGGGCGCTGCACGAGCAGGGCGCTCGACGACACCGGCTGGAAGAACGACTTGTGCAGGTCGGCGGTCACGCTCCGGGCCCGTTCGACGCCGTCGAGCAGGTGCCGGCGGGTCGGGGACACGAGCAGACCGCAGCCGTACGCGGCGTCGACGTGCAGCCACACTCCCTCCAGATCACAGACGTCCGCGATCGGCTCGAGCGGGTCGATGACCCCGCGGTCGGTGGTGCCGGCGGTGGCGACGACGGCCATCGGCGTCTGCCCGGCTGCGCGGGCGGCGGCGATCGCCTCGGCGAGGGCGGCGGGCACCATCCGGCCGGCGTGGTCGGTGGCGACGGCGACCACGGCCTCCAGCCCGAGCAGCCGCGCCGACTTCGCGATGCTGAAGTGGGTCTCCGCGGTCGTGAACACGGTGCCGCTGGTGCCGAGGGCCTCGCGCGCCAGCAGTAGCGCCTGCAGGTTCGACTGCGAGCCGCCCGAGGTGAAGATGCCGTCCCCCGCGGCGAACCCGATCCGACCGGCGAGCCAGGCGACGACGTGCCGCTCGATCTCGGTGCCGATGCGGGACTGGTCCCAGGTGTCGACCGACGGGTTCACGGCGGCCAGGACCGACTCCGCCGCGACCGCGGGCAGCGCGACCGGGCAGTTCAGGTGCGCGAGGTACGCCGGGTCGTGGAACCAGACGGCCTCGCGGACGAACAGCTCGTCGAGTTCGGCGAGTGCACGGTCCGTCCCGAGGGGTTCGGCGTCGAGGTCGACGTCCTGCACCCGGGCCCGGAGGACCTCGGGAGCGGTGTCGGTCGTCGGACGGTCGGCGGCGGCGAAGCGGTCGGCCAGACGGTCCACCGTGGACGTCACGGCGGAGCGGTAGCGCTCGGCGGTGGCGGTGGTCAGGAGTTCGATGGGAGGTGTCACGTTAGGTAAGGCTAACCTCACAAACCGCGATCGTGCCACCCGAACGAGGGGCGCGCCGAACGGCCGGGCGTGTCAGACGCCCGTCTGCCGGGTCGTCAGGCGTTCATGAACTCGCTCGGCTGCAGGGCCCGGCCGACGATGCGCACGTCGCCGATCGACCCGACGAACACGTTGTCGAGCTTGTCGCCGTAGCGGTACCCACCGAGCAGCCACGGCTTGCCGATCGTGCTGAGACCGCGGTTCGGGGTGGACGGGTTCCGCACGACCGGGCACCCGTCGACGTACAGCACGGTGTGCGTCCCGTCGTTCACCACGGCCACGTGCCACCAGGCGCCGAGCGGCAACTCGTGCCCCCAGTTCGTCAGCGATCCGTCCTGGCTCGTCGGGTACACGCACCACTGCAGTTCGCGGTCCCCCGACAGGCTCAGCGTCATCGCGGGTTCGTCCGGGTCACCGTCGGCTCCGGTCGCCTTCCCCACCTGGCCGGCGCTCGAGTACTGCGACAGCAGGGCGCTGAAGCCGTTCGAGCTCGGGTCGAACGTGGTCGGCAGCACGAAGAACGCCTCGACCGTGTAGCCCCGGGGGAAGTGGGTCCGGTTGAGCGGTGCCGTGTCGACGGTCTGCAGGTGGTCGCCGCCGGTCTTGCCGCCCTGCAGCGCGAGGCTGCCGGCGCCCGGCTGGTCGGGGTGGTGCGCCGCCGTCCAGCGCAGCGCCCCTGCGACGGCACCGGTCCGCCGGGCGACCACCAGGTCGTTGCCCTTGCCGCTCTGGTCGCGCACCCGCGTCGTCGGCGCGAGCGCCGCCCCGTCCGGGTTGCCGTCGAACCGCCAGTACGCGAGCGTCCCCGGCACCAGCATGCGTGCCGCCGGCCGGGAGGCCCGTGGTGCGACCGGCGCGAACCCCGCGAAACGCGCGTCGAAGTCCACGGCCATGGTGAAGCGGTCGACGTCGCCGCTGAGCGCGGTCTCCTGGGCTGCGAGTTCGTTCGCGTCGCCGAGACCGCCGGCGAGCAGGAAGGGCGACAGCGTCTCGACGTCGATGACGTTCCGCTCGAGGTCGACGTGGTACAGCCGGATCATGGCCGCCCCGCCGTAGTAGCGGTTCTGGTAGTTGGTCAGGTGGAGTGCGACGTCGTGCCCCACGGCGTTCTTCACCGTCGTGCGGCCCGGACCCCAGTAGTGCCCGTTGAGCGTCAGGAACACCTGGTCGTGCTTCGAGATGAAGGAGTCCCAGAGCTGCTGGCCGTAGGGGTCGAACGCCGCTCCACCGCTGGCGTCCGAGTCGACGAGGGCGTGCGTCGTGAGGATGACCGGAGCGTGCGGCCGGGCCGCGAGCACGGAGCTGGCCCAGGCGAGCCCGCTCGCGCTCGTCCGCCAGTCGAGCGCCAGGACGACCCACTCGCGGCCGGCCGCGGTGAACCGGTGGGCGGTGTTGTAGCCGTCGGGGCTCGAGCCGATCCAGCCAGGGGCCTTCCGGAACCGCTGCGGACCGAACACGTCGAGGTACAGGGTGCGGCCGCGCTGGTCGTCGGTCGAGGAGTCGACGTCGTGGTTGCCGGCGAGCACGCTGTAGGGCGCCCCGGCTCGGTCGAGCACGTCGAAGACCGCACCGGACGCGCGCATCTCGGACGCCGCACCGTTCTGGGTCAGGTCGCCGAGGTGCACGAGGAACACGGTGTTGTGCCGGGTCTGCTCGCGGACGACGTACTCGAGCGAGGCCCGCATCGGCGCCGGGTCGACCGCGGCGCCGTCGAACATGTACTGCGTATCGGGCATCACCGCGACGGTGAAGCGCGGCGAGGTCGTGTCCGGGTGCCACCGTCCGGTGTGTCCGCGCACCACCGCTGCCTGCGCGGCCGCGGCCGATCCGCCGAGCACTGCCGGGGCCACGGCGGGTGCCGCGGTCAGCGCATCGGCGACGGCCGGGGCGCTGCCGAAGCCGTTCGACGCCACGAGTCCGGCGGCCCCGGCGAGTCCGGATCCGACCAGGAAGCCCCGGCGGGAGACCGGGATGCGCGTGCTGCGGTCTCCGGCGTGGTCGTGGGCGTCGTCGCGGTCGTCAGGGCTGTTCTGCACAGCACCGCACCGTACGGATCGCGGGGGAACACCCCGGGTCCGTTCCGTGAACTCCAGACCGGCCGCGGCTGCCGGTTCGGTGTGGACCGGTGAGGGCTCCTACAGCTTCTCGATCGGGGCGATCTTGATGAGGAGCTTCTTGCGGCCCGCGGAGTCGAACGCGATCTCAGCGATGCGCTTGGCACCCTGCCCCGTCACCGCGGACACCGTGCCCTCGCCGAAGTCGACGTGCTTGATACGGTCGCCGGCGACGAGTTCCATGTCGCCGTTGTCGCGCACCTGCCCGGACACCCGGTTCGCCCACTCGGTCTTCGGGCGGGTCTTCGAGGCCGCCGCTGCGCGGTCGTACGAGCCGCCGCCCCAGCCGCCACCACCGCGGTAGCCCCCGCCACCGCCGCCGCCACCGAAGCCGCCGTCGCGCTTGGCGTTCAGGGCGCGGGGCTGCGTACCACCACGACTGTTCGCCATGCCCGGGGACTGCTTCCACTCGATGAGCCCCTCGGGGATCTCCTGCAGGAAGCGCGAGGGCATCGCCACGTTCACGTCACCGAACTGCGCACGGGTCATCGCGAGGGACAGGAACAGGACCTTCTTGGCGCGGGTGATGCCCACGTAGAACAGCCGACGCTCTTCCGACGGCCCGCCGGGTTCGTTGGCGGACATCCGGTGCGGGAGCAGGTCTTCCTCGACGCCGGTCAGGAACACCGCGTCGTACTCCAGGCCCTTCGCGGTGTGCAGGGTCATCAGCGAGACCGTGCCCGAGGAGTCGTCGAGCTCGTCCGCCGCGGCGACCAGCGAGACCTCGGTCAGGAAGTCCGACAGCGTGCCCTCGGGGTTGTTCTTCTGGAACTCACGCGTGACGGCCACGAGCTCGTCGATGTTGTCGGCGCGGGCGGCGTCCTGCGCGTCGGGCGACTTCCGCAGGTTGTCGAGCAGCCCGGAGCCGTCGAGCAGCTGCGTCAGGGTGTCGACCACCGGCTGCGTCGGGGCCTTCTCGGACACGGCGTCGAGCAGCGCCGCGAACTCGGTGATGGCGTTGCGCACCTTCGGCCCGAACCCGAGCTCACCCGCGTGCCGCAGGGCGTCGCGCATGGTGGTCTCGTGCTCGTCGGCGTAGCGCTGCAGCGTGGTCTCGGTGACCGAGCCGATGCCGCGCTTGGGCACGTTGAGGATGCGGCGCAGGGCCATCGGGTCAGCCGGGTTGGCGACCGTGATCAGGTACGCCATGGCGTCCTTGATCTCGGCACGCTCGTAGAACTTGGTGCCACCGAGCACCCGGTACGGGATCGCCGCACGGATGAAGATCTCCTCCAACGCACGGGTCTGCGAGTTGGTCCGGTAGAACACCGCCATGTCGCGGTAGTCCATGCCGTCTTCACGCAGGCGCTGGATCTCGTCGGCGACGAACTGCGCCTCGTCGTGGCCGGTGTACCCGGTGAAGCCGACGATCTTCTCGCCGGCACCGACGTCGGTGAACAGGCTCTTCGCCTGGCGGTCGAAGTTGTTCGCGATGACGGCGTTCGCCGCGTCGAGGATGTTCTGCGTCGAGCGGTAGTTCTGCTCGAGCAGGATCGTCTTGGAGTTCGGGAAGTCCCGCTCGAACTCGACGATGTTGCGGATGTCCGCCCCGCGGAACGCGTAGATGGACTGGTCGGAGTCACCGACCACCGTCAGGGACGCGGGGGCGATCGATCCGTCGGTCTCCCGCATCCGGGCGACGTGCTGCCCGGAGTCCTCGAGCTTGTCGACCTGTTCGACCGGCACCGGGCGGGTGAGCTCACGGATCAGGGCGTACTGGGCGTGGTTCGTGTCCTGGTACTCGTCGACCAGGATGTACCGGAAGCGGCGCTGGTACAGGGCGGCGACGTCCGGGAAGGCGCGGAACAGGAACACCGTCTGGCCGATGAGGTCGTCGAAGTCGAACGCGTTCGCCCGGCGGAGTTCGTTCGTGTAGCGCCGGAACACCTCGGTGAACATGACCTCTTGCGGGTCGTTCACGTTGATGTTGCGCGCGTAGGTGTCGATGTCCTGCAGCTCGTTCTTGAGCTTCGAGATCTTCGACGCCGCGGCGCCGACGGTCAGCCCGAGGGAGTCGGCCTCGAGCTCCTTGATGATCCGCTTCAGCAGCGCCTTGGAGTCGGCGGAGTCGTAGATCGTGAACGACTGCGGGAACCCGAACCGCTCGGCTTCGCGCCGCAGGATGCGCACGCACGCCGAGTGGAACGTGGAGATCCACATCCCCTCGGCCTCGCCACCGACCAGGGCCCGGACGCGCTCGCGCATCTCGGCGGCGGCCTTGTTCGTGAACGTGATCGCCAGGATCTGCGACGGCCAGGCTTCCCGGTTGGCGAGCAGCAGCGCGATGCGGCGGGTGAGCACGCTCGTCTTGCCGGAACCGGCGCCGGCAACGATCAGCAGGGACTCGCCGCGGTACTCGACGGCTTCCTTCTGCTGGGGGTTCAGACCCGCGGTGAACGGGTCTTCGTACGCGCGGGCACCGGCGCCCGGCTCGGGCGTCGATTCGAAGGGGTCGAGCACGATCGTCATGTTCGGGACATTCTAGGCGAGACCCCCGACAGCGACCTCGTGCGGCAGGATGGCGCCGTGGCGATCACACCGGACCGACCTGACGTCTTCGTGCTCCCTGCGATGTCGGCCGCGATCCCCGCCACCCAGGACGTCCTCTGCATCCTGCCCCCGGACGGGCGCGACGACCCCGCCGCGATCATCGAGAGTCAGCGTCGTGCCCGTGCTCAGCGGTCTCGACAGGACACGGCGGGGTGCCTGGTCCCGCTGTCGGTCGGCCTGGTCACCGCGGTGCTGTGCCTCGCCGCACTCGGAGCATTCGCTTCGTCGACGTTCCCGAGGAGTGCCCGGCTCGTCGTCACCGTCGTGGTGTTCCTCGTCGTCTCGTCCGCCGTCGCGGTCCTCGTCGATCGGCGGCAACGGCGACGGCCACCGGCGCAGCCCCTCCCGGTGACACCGATCGACCCTCGGGTCGCCCGTCTCGCACCCGGGGACCTGCCCGCGGCCGAGGTCATCCGCGCCTCGGCAGTCCTGCAGGCGCTCGACCGTGCTCGTGCCGACCTCCGGAAGGGCGAACACGACGCCGACCTGACGGACGCGCAGCGGACCGTCCAACCCGGCGACCGGAGCGCGTGGTTCTTCCGGCCCGAGGACCTGGCCGGGCTCCGCACCGCTGCCGCGTCCGCACGCGAGGAGGCCACCGAGGTCCTCCGGTCAGCCGGCATCCCGCTCGAGGCGCTCGAGGACTGACCGGGCACGCACCGCGAGGTCGGGGTGGTCGGCGAACACCCCGTCGAGTCCGGTGCGAATCACGGACGTGAACCACCGCTCCCAGTCGCCGAACGCCGCGACGTCCCCACCACGACGCAGCGGCGACGGCAGGAACCGGTTCTCCGGCCGGAGGGTCCACGTGTACACCGCGAGCCCCACAGCGTGGGCGCGGTCGACGATCGCGCTGCGCACCGGCGTCGGGTCGTCGAGTGCGACGCTGTCGACGCCGGCCATCAGGGTGCCGAGGTCGACGCTGATGCCGTGGAACTCGGTCGCGAACGACGCCAGCGCGGCCTCGGAACGCTCGGCGGCGTAGGTGGGGGCGAGCGACCCGTGGGACGCGACCTCGTCCGCGGCGCTGCCACGGGCCTCCTGGAGGTACACGAGCCGGCCACCGGTCCCCCGCTCGCGCAGGTCCCGCAGCACGCCCTTCTCGAAGCTCTCCACCGTGAGCCGCTCGTCCTGCCGCCACCCGGCCTCGCCGAGCGCGGCGTCGACGAGTGCACCCATCGGGAACCCGGCGCGGTCGAAGGACGCGGCGTGCTTCACCTCGGCGACGAGCCCGACCGGGCGGGGCGCCGCGTCGAGGATCGCGAGCAGGTCGACGAGCCGCAGGATCGGTTGCGCACCGTCGTGCTCGGCGGATCCCGGACGCAGCACCGGCAGGCGCTCGCGGGTGCGGAGCGTCTGCAGCTCGGCCCACGTGAAGTCCTCGGTGAACCAGCCGGTCAGGGTCTGGCCGTCGACGGTCTTCGTCGTGCGCAGGTGCCGGAACTCGGGGTGGTCGGCGACGTCCGTCGTGCCCGAGACCTCGTTCTCGTGCCGGAGCACCAGCACGCCGTCCTTCGTGGGCACCAGGTCCGGTTCGATCGCGTCGGCGCCGAGTTCGATCGCGAGCTCGTACGCGCTCCGCGAGTGCTCGGGACGGTAGCCGGACGCACCGCGGTGGGCGATCACGAGGGTCATGGCGCGACCCTACTGGCCGCGGGTGACCAGCGGGGCGCCTGTGTCGCGGGACACACCCGGCGCTCCGAGGCCCGTCGTTCCCAGCGACGACGCCGAGCATCACCGCATGACCGTCCGTTCGCTCTCCACCGCCGTCGAGGCCCGGATCGACCGCGCCGCACGCCGCGTGCTCGACGCCGGGCACCAGCCGCACCGGCCCGTCCGGGTGTTCGTCACCGAGTTCCTGGTGTTCGGCGCGAAGCAGGCCTGGGCGTGCGCGTTCGGGGCGCTGCTGCTCGCGACCATGGCCGTGGTGCACCTGACCGTGCCGGCGGCGATGCGGAACGACGTGCTGACGATCGCGGCCGTGCTGCTGCAGGTCGGGATGCTCGTGTCCGGGCTCGAGACCGTGCGGGAGCTCCGGGTCGTCCTGCTGTTCCACGTCGTCGGCACCGCGATGGAGGTGTTCAAGACCCACATGGGCTCGTGGACCTACGAGCCGGGTGGGCTGTTCGTCGTCGCCGGGGTGCCGCTGTTCTCGGGGTTCATGTACGGCGCCGTCGGGTCGTACATGGTGCGGGTCTACCGGCTGTTCGACCTGCGGTTCGACCGGTACCCGCGGCAGTGGCTGCTGGCGGTCGTGGCGGGCGGGATCTACCTGAACTTCTTCGGCCACCACTTCGTCGCCGACGCCCGGTACGTGCTGCTCGCGCTCGTGCTGCTGCTCTTCACCCGCACGACCATGCACGTGCGGATCCACCGGGCGACGCTGCGGATGCCCGTCCTCGTGGCGATGGCCCTCGTCGCGGTGTTCATCTGGGCGGCGGAGAACGTCGCGACCTGGGCCGGGGCGTGGAGCTACCCGGCGCAGCTCGCGGTGTGGCAGCCGGTGGCGCCGACGAAGATCGTGGCGTGGTTCCTGCTCATGACGATCTCGGTCGCGCTCGTCACGTGGCTCTACCCCGCGCTGCCGTCGGGACGGGCGGGCTCGACGGGCTCGACGGGCTCGACGGCGGACTCTCGACGTCCTCGGGGCGCGCGTGCAGCGGGCGACCCTAGGCTTCCCTCGACGGGGCCCGCTGGGCCCGCGTCCGCTCGCCGCGAATCCTCAGCCTTCCGCGACCGAGCGCCCCTAGGCTGAGAGGACTCGAATCTCCTAGGAAGAGGACACCATGGCCTTCAAGCCCGGTTTCGACCAGTCCCCCGCCTTCAACGCACAGGGGGCAAACACCTGGGGCGGGCGCGGTGCTGGTCAGCAGCAGGCCGGCTGGGGACAGACCCCGCAGCAGGCCCAGGGCGGCATGACCCCCGAGCAGCTGCAGTACATGTACGACCGTCCGACCGCGTCACCGGTGGACACCGACCGCATGTCGTACGAAGACACCATCGTCAAGACGCTGCTCGCGTTCGGCGTGCTCGTCGTCGGCGCGGTGGCCGGTTGGAACCTGCCGCCGGTCGTCTGGATCGTCGGCGCGCTCGTCGGGTTCGTCCTGGCGCTCGTCAACACCTTCAAGAAGAAGCCGTCGCCGGGACTGATCCTGACGTACGCGTTCTTCGAGGGTCTGTTCGTCGGCGGTATCTCGAACTACTTCCAGACCGCGTTCCCCAAGGCCGACGGCATCGTCGCGCAGGCCGTGTTCGGCACGCTCGGTGTGTTCTTCGTCACCCTGCTCCTGTTCCGTTCGGGCAAGGTCCGCGCGACTCCGAAGGCCACGCGCTTCTTCCTGATCGCGATGGTCGGGTACATGGCGTTCTCCCTGGTGAACCTGGTCCTGATGTGGACCGGCGTGACGCAGAGCGCGTTCGGCCTGATGGGCGTGACGCTCTTCGGCATCCCGCTCGGTGTGCTGATCGGCATCTTCGTGGTCGTCATGGCGGCGTACTCGCTGATCCTCGACTTCGATCAGATCAAGACCGGTGTCGAGCGTGGCGCACCCCGCATCTACGCCTGGACCGCGGCGTTCGGCCTGATCGTGACGCTGGTCTGGCTGTACCTCGAGATCCTGCGCATCCTCGCCATCATCGCGAGCAGCTCGCGCAACTAGTACCACCGCACACGCGAAGGGCCCCGGCGCTGCCGGGGCCCTTCGTCGTTCCCGGGCCGGTGGGCGCGAGAGCGGCAGCGGGACGGCGGTCCCGGCGGCGGTCCGAGTGGTCACGACACCCCGCCGGTCGCCCGCCGAGTGGTCACGAAGTGTCGCCCAGGCCGGGGCCAGCCGACAGTTCGTGACCCCTCGACACCGGGCCCGCGGGGTGTTGTGACCTCTCGACGGCCTCGGCAGCACCCACGCCCACGACTCCAGCCGCCCGAGGTCGCACAACACGCCGCACGCCTAGCGCCTGGGTCCCACGAACTGCCGTCCGACCTCCCGGCAGACGGCAGTTCGTGCGACCCCGCCACCGCCACCGCCACCGCCCCCGCCCCCGCCCCCGGACGCACGAAGGCCCGGCACGCATGACGCGTACCGGGCCTTCGTGGCTCAGGGGAGCCCTACTCCCACTCGATCGTCCCCGGCGGCTTCGACGTGACGTCGAGCACGACCCGGTTGACGTCGGGCACCTCGTTCGTGATGCGGTTCGAGATCTTCGCGAGGGTGTCGTAGGGCAGACGCGTCCAGTCGGCGGTCATGGCGTCCTCGGACGAGACCGGACGGAGCACGATCGGGTGCCCGTAGGTCCGGCCGTCGCCCTGCACGCCCACGGAGCGGACGTCGGCGAGCAGCACGACCGGGCACTGCCAGATCTCCTGGTCGAGGCCGGCCGCGGTGAGCTCTTCGCGCGCGATCTTGTCAGCCGAGCGGAGCAGTTCGAGCCGCTCCTTCGTGACCTCGCCGACGATACGGATGCCCAGGCCCGGGCCGGGGAACGGCTGGCGACCGACGATGACCTCGGGCAGCCCGAGCTCGCGGCCGACCGCACGGACCTCGTCCTTGAACAGGGTGCGCAGCGGCTCGACGAGCTCGAACGTCATGTCCTCGGGCAGGCCGCCGACGTTGTGGTGCGACTTGATGTTCGCGGTACCCGCTCCGCCGCCGGACTCGACGACGTCGGGGTAGAGCGTGCCCTGCACGAGGAACTTGACCTCGGCATCGGAGTCGGAAGCCTTGGCCTCGAGCACGAGTGCCTCGGCCGCGCCCTCGAACGTGCGGATGAACTCGCGCCCGATGATCTTGCGCTTCTGCTCGGGGTCGCTCACGCCGGCGAGGGCGTCGAGGAACTGCTGCTCGGCGTCGATCGTGATGAGCCGGACACCGGTGGAGGCGACGTAGTCCTCTTCCACCTGCTTGCGCTCGTCGGCACGCAGGAGCCCGTGGTCGACGAAGACGCAGGTCAGCTGGTCGCCGACGGCCTTGTGCACCAGGGCTGCGGCGACGGCGGAGTCGACACCACCGGAGAGCCCGGCGATGACCCGCGCGGAACCGACCTGCTCGCGGATGCGGGCGACCTGCTCCTCGATGACGTTGCTGGAGTTCCAGTCGCCGGGCAGGCCCGCGGCACGGTGCAGGAAGTTCTCGAGGACGGCCTGGCCGTACACGGAGTGCTTGACCTCGGGGTGCCACTGCACGCCGTAGAGCTTGCGCTCGTCGGACGCGAACGCCGCGACGGGCGTCGATGCGCTCGAGGCGAGCACCTCGAAGCCGGCCGGTGCCTTGGCCACGGAGTCGCCGTGCGACATCCAGGTCACCTGGTCCGCCGGCTGGTCGCCGAGCAGCGTGCTGGTGCCGGGGGCGAGCGTCACGTCGGTGGCGCCGTACTCGCGCAGACCGGTGTTCGCGACCTCGCCACCGAGGGCGGTCGCCATGGCCTGGAAGCCGTAGCAGATGCCGAGCACGGGGACACCGAGGTCGAGGATGTCACCGTCGAGGGACGGCGCGCCTTCTTCGTACACGGACGACGGACCACCGGACAGCACGATGGCCGCCGGGTCCTTGGCGCGGATCTCGTCCGCGGTGATGGAGTGCGGCACGATCTCGCTGTAGACGTTCGCTTCACGGACCCGACGCGCGATGAGCTGCGCGTACTGGGCCCCGAAGTCGACGACGAGGACGGGACGCTGTTCGGTCTCGCTCACCGAGCGGCCTCCTTCTCACGCTGCTGGGCAGCGATCAGCTCGTGGTAGGTGTCCATGGCCCGCTGCTGCATGCGGTGTTCGACCACGAAGGACATGAACGGGATGATGCCCCCGAGGGCGATGAGCAGGAAGCGCGACGGCCTCCAGCGCATGATGCTCCACAGACGGAAGTCCGTGAAGAGGTAGAGCACGTACAGCCAGCCGTGGGCGATGAGGATCGCGATCGACAGGTTGAACGTGCCCGGGGTCTCGCCCGCCGTGCCGTTGGGCACGAAGAACGGACCGTTGCCGAGCTGCATCTCGAGCTGCAGCGGCGTGTACTTGATGATGACCTCGACCACCAGGGCGAGCAGCAGCACACCGGTGATGTACGCCGAGACGCGGTACCACTTCACCGCCCCCGGGATCTTGGGGATGTCACGGGTTCGGACGGTCAGGGCCATGCCGGCAATCCTACCGTCGGAGCGCGTCGGCTTCGGTGGCGACCGCTGCCTCGCGCTCCTCTTCCTGCTCGCGCTCCCAGGCGTCCTTCACGAACCGGTACCAGAGGAACACGGCGAAGCCGGCGAAGACGACCCACTCGATCGCGTAGAACAGGTTGAGCCAGTCGAACTGGACCTCGCGCGACGGTGCACGGTCGGCGATGGTACCGAGGTCGGCGGCCTTCGCGGTGGTGCCGTCGGCGACCACGTACCCGAGGTACATGCGGTCGTCGAAGGCCTGCCAGGTGTTCACGAACCGGGCGGGGGCGACGGCTGAGTACTCGCCCTTCTTGTAGGCGTCCTGGTCGGGCGACTCCGCCGGGTAGTACCGGCCCTGGATCGTGAGCGTCTGCCCGTCCGCAAGGCGCTCGCCCCCGGCGACGGCGGCCGACCGCTGGTCGGCCCACCCGATCACGACCGGGAGGCTCGCCCCACCGTCCGAGTCCACCAGGTGTCCGACGGTCTGGTACTTCCCACCCCCGGTGCGGCCGGTCAGGACGGTGGTGTCGTCGGCGACGAAGGTCCCGGTGACGGTGACCTTCTGCCCGGCGAGACTCTCGCTGACGGGGCGCTCGGGGGTGGTGACCGCCTCGAGCGTGCGGCGGGTCTCGGTGGTCGCCGGCAGGGGCTTGCCGTTGGCGATCGACCGCTCCAGCTGCCACTTGCCCAGCCCGGCGAACACCGCCGCCAGCACGAGCGCCAGCAGCAGCAGCGCGATCCACCTCGGTCGTCGGGCAACGGCCCACATCTGTATCAGTACTCCGGATCGCGCTGTCGGACCGGGCGCTCGGGGCGCTCGGCGGGGATCTCGACCGGCGACGTCACGGGTGCGGACGTCGGCTCGGACCCCTCATTGTCTCGCTCGTCCCTGCCAGCCGCCTCGACGAGCGCGAACTCCTCGGCGAACTGGCGGTCCCGCTCGGCCTTCCGCGCCGCGGCGGTGGCGTCCGCCTCGGCCTCGGCTGCTTCGGCGCTCTCGGCAGCGGCTGCGGCGGCGACGGCACGTCGACCGCCCATGCGTCCGCGCAGGCGGATGAGCCGGCCCGGGCGCACCACGAGGCGGCCGATCCGGTCCGAGTTCACCGCGAGCAGCGGCCCGAGGACGGCCATGCAGAGGACGTAGAGGCCCGCGAAGGCGGTGATCCGCGCCTCCAGCCCGGCGGCAGCCGACAGCGTCGCGAGGATCAGCGCGAACTCGCCACGGTTCACCAGGATGACGGCGGTGTTGATGCCCTGCTGGACGTTGAAGCCGTTCATCCGCGCGACGATCTGGCCGGCGACCGCGTTGAGCACGACCGTCATGCCGATCGCGCCGAGGACGGGCCAGAGCACCTCGCCGAAGGTCGACAGGTCGAGGCCGAGCCCGAAGTTGACGAAGAAGAACGCGGCGAAGACGTCGCGCATCGGCAGGGCGAGCTGTTCGATGCGGTCGCGGTACCGGGTCGCTCCGCAGAGCAGGCCGATGACGAAGGCACCGATGGCGTCGGTCACGCCGAGCAGATCGCCGATGCCACCGAACATGACCGCGAGTCCGAAGAACAGCACCGTGAACAGCTCGTCGTCACGGGTGGCGAAGATCTTCGAGACCCACTTGCCCGCGAAGCGCGCGAGCGTGAACATCACGATGAGGAACCCGAACGCGAGTGCCAGCTTGCCGACGACGGCCCAGACGTTGGTGTCGCCGGAGAGCACGACCGAGACGATCGCCAGGTAGACGGCGATGAAGACGTCCTCGATCACGGTGACGCCGAGGATCATCGGGGTCTCGTCGTTCGCCAGGCGCCGGAGCTCGATGAGGAGCTTCGTCACGATGGCGCTCGAGGACGTCGCCGTCATGCCCGCGATGATCAGGGCTTCGCGGGTGCCCCAGCCGAGCGAGAACCCGAAGGCGAACCCGACGCCCATGTTGATGACGACGTAGGTGCCGCCCGACACCAGGAGCTTGCCGGCGTTGCCGTAGAACTCCTCTTGGTCGAACTCGAGCCCGAGGTTGAACAGCAGCAGGATGAGCCCGAACGTCGCGATGAGCTCGATCGTGTGGGACTCGACGCTCAGCCCGAACCACGGGGTGTTCGGACTCGCGACGAGTCCGACCACCATGTAGATCGGGATGGCCGGCAGACCGATGGTCTTGCCGAGCCGGCCCAGGACGTAGGCGATGACGAAGAGCACACCGATGGTGAGCAGCTCACCACCCAGGTGCATGCGCTAGCTCTTCCGCGGGGCCTCGGCCGAGGCGGCCGCAAGCTCTCCGCTGCGGTAGAAGGAGAACGCCTTGGCGACCTTCTCGGGGGATCCGGCGACGACGATCGTGTCTCCGGGGAAGACGACGAAGTCCGACGAGGGCGCCGGGTTGGCGCTGTCGCCACGGACCACGGCGACGACGGTCAGGCCGATGAACCCCGAGTCGTGCAGGTCACCGAGGGGCTTGCCCGCGATGGCGTCGTCGTAGTCGACGGAGAACCAGTCGATGGACAGCCCGGGGATCTCGTCGAGCTTGTCGAGGCCCTCGGTGATCCGGGTGCCGCCGAGCAGTTCGGCGAGCGTGTGCGCTTCGTCTTCGCTGAGACGCAGCGAGACCTTCTCGGACTTGTCCGCGCCGTCGGAGACGTCGGCGAACGAGATGAGGTCGGAGTGCCCCGACCGGTGCGTGATGACACCGCACTTGCCACCGTCGTCGGTGTAGAAGCTGTGCAGCACGCCGACTCCGGGGAGTTTGACGCGATGGACGTCGACCATGATGGCTCCCTCTTCGAGTACCCCCATGCTAACCACCCGGTGACCCCGCGCATTCCTCCCGCTACTGTTCTGTGGATGGGGAGAACACGGATCGTCGTGGCCGTCGTCGGGGTGCTGGTCGTCGCGCTGTACGCAGCACTGCTGGCGGTGAACGCACTGGTGCTGGACCCGCTCGCCGCAGTCCCCGGTGCGACCCTGGCGGAGATCCACGCCGAGCTCTCGGAGCAGGGCTTCGCGGTCGGAGCGGACATCGCGACCGTCATCGGGATCGCCGTCGTCGGTGTCCTGTTCGCCGCGGGGCTGTCGGTGCTGCTGCTCATCACCCGGGCGAGGGCGCACGTCATCGCGGCAGTGCTGCTCGCCGTCGTCGTGATGGGGACGCCGATGTCGTTCGTGGCGGCGATCGCCCTCGGCATGGACGTCGCGGACGCCTACGGGGTCGGCGGCGGGGACCACACGATCTGGTCGGGCGTGCTGTACGTGACGAGCCTCGTCGCGCTGATCGGGATCCCGGTGGTGCTCGTGGTCGGCCAGGCGGCGCACGTGCGCCGCGCCGCCCTGCGGGCGCACGCCGCCTGACGGACGCACCACGGGCCTCCAGTCCGGTCTGCTGGCCTGGAGGCCCGCGGTGCGTCCGCGACGCGGCTCGCTACTCCGGCTCGCTCGTCTTCTCGCCGACGACCTGCTCGTCGGACGCCTTCGCGCCCTCGGCGCCGTCCGAACGACCGCCGCCCACGACCACGTCGTCCTCGTCGAAGCCGAACGCGATGTCCGGGGCTTCGAGCCGCACGCGGTCCGCGCTCTCGTCATCGGGCTGCAGCTGCGACTCCCGTTCGGCGGCGACGCGCTTCAGGTAGTTCGCGACCTCGTGCTCGGTCGTCTCCTGGTCCCAGCCGAGCACGTCCGCCATGAGCTTCGCGGCGACGGGCGCCGCTGACTCGCCGCGGTCCCACGCCTCGATGGAGATGCGGGTTCGGCGGGCGAGGACGTCCTCCAGGTGCAGGGCGCCCTCGTGCGAGGCGGCGTAGACGACCTCGGCGCCGATGTAGTCGTCGGCCCCCGGCAGCGGCTCGGCGAGTGCCGGGTCCTGCTCGACGAGCTGCAGCACCTCGGTCGCGAGGGTCCCGTAGCGGTTGAGCAGGTGCTCGATGCGGACCTTGTGCACGTTGAAGCTCCGCGCGGTGCGGGCGCGTCGGTTCCACGCGGCGGGGTATCCCTCGGCGCCGAGGAGCGGGATGTCCTCGGTCGTCGACTCCGGGATCCTGCCGTCCATGGCCGCGACGGCCTCGTCGATGGCGTCCTTGCCCATCACCCGGTAGGTGGTCCACTTGCCGCCGGCGACCACGACGAGCCCGGGCACGGTGTGCGCGACGACGTGCTCGCGGCTGAGCTGCGAGGTCTGGTCGGACTCCCCCGCCAGCAGCGGGCGGAGTCCGGCGTAGACGCCCTCGACGTCCTCGCGGGTGAGCGGGACGGCGAGCACCTTGTTGACGTGCTCGAGGATGTAGTCGATGTCCGCCGCGGTCGCTGCCGGGTGCGCCTTGTCGAGGTACCAGTCGGTGTCGGTCGTGCCGACGAGCCAGTGCCGGCCCCACGGGATGACGAAGAGGACGCTCTTCTCGGTGCGCAGGATCATGCCCGTGTTCGACTGGAACCGGTCACGGGGGATGACGAGGTGGACGCCCTTCGACGCCCGCACCTTGAACTGGCCGCGGGTGCCGATCATCGCCTGGGTGTCGTCGGTCCAGACACCGGTGGCGTTGACGACCTGCTTCGCGCGGATCTCGAACCGTTCGCCGGTCTGGATGTCGTGGGCCTGCGCGCCGACCACGCGCTCCCCGACCTTGATGAACCCCTCGATGCGGACGCGACTGGCTGCCTCGGCGCCGTAGGAGGCGGCGGTGCGCACGAGCGACGCGACGTAGCGGGCATCGTCGACCTGGGCGTCGTAGTAGGTCATGCCGCCGACGAAGGCGTCCTTCTTGAGCCCGGGCATGTTCCTGAGCACCTGCTTCCGGCTGAGGTGCCGGTGGTGCGGGACGCCGGGCGGACGGCCGCCGGACCAGCTGAACACGTCGTACATCGCCATGCCGATGCCGATGTAGAAGCGCTCCCAGACCCGGTGGTTGAGCGGGTAGAGGAAGCGCACGGGCTTCACCAGGTGCGGGGCGATGCGCTGGAGCAGCAGGCCGCGTTCGATGAGGGCCTCGCGGACGAGTGCGAAGTTGAGCTGCTCGAGGTAGCGGATGCCGCCGTGCACGAGCTTGGACGAACGGCTCGACGTCCCCGAGCCCCAGTCGCGGGCCTCGACGATGCCGACGCTCAGGCCGCGGGTCACGGCGTCGAGCGCACTGCCCGCACCGACGATCCCGCCGCCGACGACCAGGACGTCGAGCTCCTTGGTCTTCAGCGTCTCGATCGCGGCCGCACGTTCGTCCGGCCCGAGCTTCGCCGCGGGGTCGAACCCCACGCCGGGCGCGACGTCACGCGGACGTCCGGCCGTGCTGGTCTGCTTCGTCGTGCTGGACTTGGCCATCGTCGCCTCCGGGTCACGGTCGGCGCCGTGGCGTCACCCGGGGTCGTGCCCGGGTGCCACCGTCACTGGTGGTACGGCGCCACGACCACTTCTACTCGCTGGAACTCCTTGGCGTCGGAGTATCCCGTCGTCGCCATCGAGCGGCGGAGGGCACCGACCAGGTTCGCGCGGCCGTCGTGGGTCGGCGTCGGACCGTTCAGCACGTTCTCGAGCGGGGCGATCGTGCCCACCTCGACCCGGCGGCCGCGGGGCAGCTCGGGGTGGTGCGCCTCGGCCCCCCAGTGGTAGCCGCCACCCGGGGCCTCGGTCGCACGGGCCAGTGCGGTGCCGAGCATCACGGCGTCGGCGCCCACGGCGATGGCCTTGACGATGTCGCCCGCGGTGTCGAGCCCGCCGTCGGCGATGACGTGCACGTACCGGCCGCCCGACTCGTCGAGGTAGTCACGACGGGCACCGGCGACGTCCGCGACGGCGGTGGCCATCGGGGCGTGGATGCCGAGCGCGGCACGGGTGGTCGACGCTGCGCCGCCACCGAAGCCGACGAGCACACCGGCGGCACCGGTGCGCATGAGGTGCAGCGCCGACGTGTAGGTCGAGGCACCGCCCACGATCACCGGGACGTCGAGCTCGTAGATGAACTTCTTGAGGTTGAGGGGTTCCTCGGTCTGGGAGACGTGCTCGGCCGAGACCGTGGTGCCGCGGATGACGAACAGGTCGACACCGGCGTCGACGACCGTCTTCGAGAACTCCTGGGTGCGCTGCGGGCTGAGCGAACCGGCGACCGGCACTCCGGCTGCGCGGATCTCGGCCAGTCGTGCGGTGATCAGCTCGGCCTTGATCGGCTCGGAGTAGATCTCCTGCATGCGCTTCGTGACGTTGCCGTCGGTGAGCGACTTGATCTCGTCGTAGTACGGGGTCGGGTCCTCGTAGCGGGTCCACAGACCTTCGAGGTCGAGCACACCGAGGATGCCGAGCTTGCCCATCTGGATGACCGTCGCCGGCGAGGACACGGAGTCCATCGGCGCCGACAGGATCGGCGACGCGAACGTGAACGCGTCGATCGACCACTGCACGCTGACGTCGCGCGGGTCACGCGTCCGCCTGGAGGGGACCACTGCGATGTCGTCGAACGCGTACGCCCGACGTCCGCGCTTGCCTGCACCGATCTCGACTTCGCTCACTCGGACAGCCTACCGGGCGGGCTCTGCGGCGTGCACGGGCCGGACGGTGCGGGTGCCGGGCAACCTCGCACGGTGCGAGGCCTGCCGCCTACGGTGCGAGGTTCCGTGTTCGGTGCGAGGTCGCGAGGGTCGCACGACGTGCGGCACCTCGCACCACGCAGCCGTCAGCGCGGGTGGCGCGGGTGGCGCGGGTCCCGGCGGCGCTTCCGGAGCGCCCGCAGCACGAAGCCGAGCAGGAGCGCGAGCACCACGAGGACGACGAGCAGCACGGCCGCGACCTTGACGAGCAGCGCCGCCCCGACGAAGAGCGCGATGAACACGAGCCAGACGAGGGCGTCGAGCACGAGGGGTCCGGAGGTGCGCACCCGCGGAACGATACCGACCCGCGCGGGGCGAGCCGCGCCTCCTGGCCGGGTGCGACGGGCGACGCCGTCGTCAGCCGAAGACGCCGTCGTCAGCGCAGGACACCGCCACGCCGACGAGACGCCGCCGAATTCCGAGGCGTCTCGACGGGACCGCGGCGTCAACGGAACACGACGGCGTCATGCGACCACAGCCATGCGACCAGGGGCGAGCCGCGCCTCCTGGCCGGGTACAGGAGCGGGGCCGTGCGGCGCGAAGCGACCACGCACGGCCCCACCCGTCACGGATACCACCCCCACAGCGGTACCCGTAGCCGACGACAGCGCTAGCGCTGTGCGTCGACGTCCTTGGCGAGCGTCCCCAGGTAGAGCTCGATGACCTTGGGGTCGTCAGCGAGTTCCTTCCCGGTGCCCGAGTACGCGTTCTTCCCCTGGTCGAGCACGTACCCACGATCGCAGATCTGCAGACAGCGTCGCGCGTTCTGCTCCACCATGATGATCGACACACCGGCCTTGTTGATCCGGCGGGTCCGCAGGAACGTCTCGTCCTGGCGCACGGGGGACAGTCCGGCGCTCGGCTCGTCGAGCAGGAGCACCTTCGGGTCCATCATCAGCGCACGGGCCATCGCGACGGACTGCCGCTCACCACCCGAGAGCGATCCGGCCCGCTGGTTCCGCCGCTGCGCGAGGACCGGGAACAGGTCGTAGATGACCTCGAGCCGCTCGGCGAACTTCCGGGGCCGCAGGTACAGCCCCATCTGCAGGTTCTCCTCGATGGACAGCGAAGGGAACACGTTGTTCGTCTGCGGCACGAAGCCGACACCGGCCTGCACGAGCTTGTTCGCCTTGAGGTTCGTGATGTCGTCACCCTGCAGGGTGACCGATCCCTCGCGGATGGACACGAGCCCGAACAGCGCCTTGAGGAGCGTCGACTTGCCCGCACCGTTCGGCCCGATGATGCCGATGAGCTCGCCCGGGTAGCAGTCCAGGTCGCAGCCGTTCAGGATGTTCACGCCCGGCAGGTAGCCGGCGACGAGGTTCTTCGCGCTGAGCACCGGCTCGCGTTCCAGCGTGGCCGCCGGGGACGGACTGGAGGCACTGCTCGCGTTCGTGGGGTCCGTTGCGTCCGTCATCGGGTCGTCTCCTCTGCTGCGTCCTCTTCGGCGACTTCCTCCGCCAGTTCCTCGAAGGTCTCCTCGGTGAGGAGCGAGTCGTCACCCAGGTCGGTGTCGTGGTGCGCACCGAGGTAGGCGTCGATCACGGCCTGGTCGTCCATCACCGTGTCCGCCGGGCCCTCGGCCACGACCTTGCCCTCGGCCATCACGACCACCCAGTCCGAGATGTGCCGGACCATGTGCATGTCGTGCTCGACGAACAGCACGGTCATGCCGTCGTCGCGCAGGGACTGGATGTGCCCGAGGAGCGACTGGGTGAGCGCGGGGTTCACGCCGGCCATCGGCTCGTCGAGCATGATCATCGTCGGGTCGGACATCAGCGCCCGGGCCATCTCGAGCAGCTTGCGCTGCCCGCCGGACAGCGAGCCGGCGTAGTCGTCGGCCTTGGTGTCGAGCTTGAACCGGGCGAGGAGGTCCTCGGCCTTGGCCGTGATCTCGCGCTCCCGCTTCGCCCACACCGGCTTGACCAGTGCGGCGAAGAAGTTCTCGCCGGGCTGGTCGCGCGCACCGAGGAGCATGTTCTGCATCACGGTGAGCCGCGACAGCGCCTTGGTCAGCTGGAAGGTGCGGACCATGCCCTTGTTCGCGATGTGCGTCGCGCTCGTCTTCTGCAGCGTGGCGCCGTTGAACTGCGTCTTCGCTCCGGGGCTCGGCTTGTCGAACCCGGTGAGCAGGTTGAAGAACGTGGTCTTGCCGGCGCCGTTCGGGCCGATGAGGGCCGTGATGGAGCCGCGCTGGACCTCGAGGTGGTCGACGTCCACGGCGGTCATGCCCCCGAAGCGGCGGGTGACGTCGTCGACGGTGAGGATCGGGTCGGCCTTGGGGTGGCCGTAGGTCTCAGACACTGAACGTCAGCTCCTTCTTGTTGCCGAGCAACCCCTGTGGACGGAACACGATGAGCAGCATGAGCGCGACGCCGACGAGCACGTACGAGAACTGCTCGGCCTGCTGCGCGTTCATGATCGAGTCGGGGATGAAGTCGCCGGCCAGCGTGCGGATGAAGAGCCGGACGACGAAGAAGAGCACGGCTCCGAGCACCGGTCCGAACACCGTCGCCGCACCACCGAGGATGAGCGCCGTCCAGATGAAGAACGTCATCGAGCGGCCCATGGCGTCCGGTTGCACCGAACTCGGCAGCACGTAGATGATGCCCGCGATCGCACCGAGCGCCCCACCGAACACGAGCGCCTGCATCTTGTACGAGTAGACGTTCTTGCCGAGCGAGCGGACGGCGTCCTCGTCCTCGCGGATGGCCTTCACCACGCGGCCCCACGGGCTGCGCATGAGCAGGAAGAGCACCAGGGTGAACAGGGCGACCATGGCCCACGCCGCGATGCGGATCCACCAGCCGTTGACGCCGTTGTTCGCGTACGTGAACCACAGGATCGTGGTGGTCCCGTCGGGCAGCGGGCTGAGGGCGGTGAACGGGTCGCGGTAGCTCGACCCGGTGATGCCGTTCGAGCCGCCCGTGGTCGAGGTGAGCAGGCTCGAGCGGCCCACCATGCGGATGATCTCGGCGCCGGAGATCGTGACGATCGCCAGGTAGTCGCCGCGCAACCGCAGGGTCGGGATGCCGAGGATGATCGCGAACACGATCGCGACGAGCAGGGCGATGAGGACCGCCATCACGAACGGCAGCCCGTTGGTGATCGAGATCGCGAAGCCGTAGGCACCGAGCAGCAGGAACGCTGCCTGGCCCATGTTCACGAGGCCGGTGAGCCCGAAGTGCACGTTCAGGCCGATCGCGGCCAGCGCGAACGCCGCCGTGGTCGGGGCGAGTGCCTCCTGGGTGAGCGAGGACAGCAGGTTGAGGATGTAGTCCATGCGCGTGCTCCCTTAGCCGATCCGCTCGGCGCGGCCGAAGATGCCCTGCGGCCGGAACAGCAGGATGAGGATGAGGATGACGAGGGCGGTGGCGTACTTGAAGTCACCGGGGAGCACCAGGTTCGTGAGCTCCACGACGACGCCGATGATCATCGAGCCGACCAGGGCGCCGTACGCGGTGCCGAGGCCACCGAGCGTGACCGAGGCGAACATGAGCAGGAGCAGCTGGAGCCCGGTCTGCCAGTTCACGCCGTTCAGGACGAGTCCGAGCATCACACCGGAGAGCCCCGCGAGGCCGGCGGCGAGCGTCCACACGAAGCGGATCACCCGGTCGACGTCGATGCCGGAGGCCGCGGCGAGCGCCGGGTTGTCGGACACGGCCCGGGTCGCCCGGCCGAAGCGGGTCTTCGCCAGGAAGAGCCCGGTCGCGATCAGGACCACGAGCGCGATCCCCATGGCGACGTACGACTGCACCGTCAGGGTGACGCCGGCGAACCGCACGGTCTCCGGGTTGCCCTGCTGGATGCGGACCGTCGAGGCGCCGAAGAAGTACTGGAACGCGTACTGGGCGGCGATCGACAGACCGATCGTCACGATCATGAGCTGTGTGAGGCTGATGCGCCGTCGCCGGAGTGGGCGCCAGATCGCGGCGTCCTGCAGGTACCCGGTCGCGGCGCACAACAGCGTGACGACGATGCCGGTGACCCAGATGTTCCAGCCGAGCTGGTTGGCGAACACGTACGCCAGCAGACCGCCGAGGGTGACCTGCTCACCGTGCGAGAAGCTCGACAGCCCAGTCGTGCCGTAGATGAGCGAGAGCCCGATCGACGCCAGTGCGATGAGCAGCCCGAGCCGGAGACCCGAGGCGAACTGCTGCCAGGCCCGCTGGATGCTCACGCCCGACGAGTCCGTCGAGGTCGTGGCGCCCTTCTGGTCGGACAGCTGGAAGATCTGCCCGACGTTGGCGTTCAGGGTGGCCTGCACCTTGCGGTCGGCGTCGGCGGCGTTCGTCAGGTACTGACCCTTCGGCAGGGTGCCCTGGTCGACGCTCACCGTGTACTCGCCGGCCGTGTCGACGCTGACGGACCAGCGGCCGTCGCCGTTGGTCGTGGCCGTCTGGTCGAAGCCGCTCGGGCCGGTCACGTCGACGTCGACGCCCTCGGCCGGTTCACGCTCGGAGTCGGTGATCGTGCCCTGGATGCACCCGTTGTCGGGGCTGACGGTGCACGCCTGGCTGGTGGCCGGTGCCGAGGTGGCACTGAAGGCCGGCAGGGTGACCGCCCAGTCGATCAGGAAGGTCGCCAGGAACGCGGCGACGAGCACGGCCGCGAGGACCGGTCGTCGTCGTGCGTGGCGGAGGCGGAACAGGCGCGGCTGCGCCCGTCCCGGAGGAGTGATGGATCCCACGGAAGAGCCTCTCGTTCGGATGACGAGGAACCTATGGGGATTTTGTGACACCCGTGTTTCCAACACGTTCCCTGTGTGATTCGTACCCGAACTGTGACGTTGTGGAGGAATGCTCCGAGGCGGGCGCGATCCGTGCCTCCAGGCGGAATGCGGCGACAGCCGCTCGCGTTACCATGTCCTATCCGGAACCCGTCGTCGTGTTCCCGGTGTCTCGACACTTCACTCGCCCACGAAGGGGACCCATGGACCAGCCGGATCCGTTCGGATTCATCGGACTCACGTACGACGACGTCATGCTGCTGCCCGGGCACACCGACGTCATCCCGAGCGAGGCGTCCACGGCGTCCCGGCTCACCAAGCGGATCTCCGTCAACGTCCCGCTGCTCTCCGCCGCGATGGACACCGTCACCGAAGCCCGCATGGCCATCGCCATGGCGCGCCAGGGCGGCATCGGGATCCTGCACCGCAACCTGTCCATCGAGGACCAGGCTGCCTACGTCGACAAGGTCAAGCGCTCCGAGTCGGGCATGATCACCAACCCGGTGACCACCACCCCGGACGCCACCGTGGCCGAGGTCGACGCGCTCTGCGGCCAGTTCCGCGTCTCCGGCCTGCCGGTCGTCGAGCAGGACGGCACCCTCGTCGGCATCATCACGAACCGCGACATGCGCTTCGTGGCCACGTTCGAGCAGGCCACCACGTACGTGCGCGACGTCATGACGAAGGCCCCGCTGATCACCGCGATGGAGGGCATCGACCCCGAAGAGGCGATCGCCATCTTCGCGCAGCACAAGATCGAGAAGCTGCCGCTGGTCGACGCCGACGGCAAGCTCCGCGGCCTCATCACCGTCAAGGACTTCGACAAGAGCGAGCAGTACCCGGACGCCACGAAGGACGACGAGGGCCGGCTCCGCGTCGGTGCCGCGATCGGGTTCTTCGGCGATGCCTGGCAGCGTGCCGAGGCCCTGCGTGACGCCGGCGTCGACGTGCTCGTCGTCGACACCGCCAACGGCGAGAGCGAAGGCGTGCTCGACATGGTCCGCCGTCTCAAGGCCGACCCGACGTTCGACGCGATCGACGTCATCGGCGGCAACGTCGCCACCCGCGCGGGCGCCCAGGCGCTCATCGACGCCGGTGTGGACGCCGTCAAGGTCGGTGTCGGCCCGGGCTCCATCTGCACCACGCGCGTCGTCGCCGGTGTGGGTGTGCCGCAGGTGACCGCCGTGTACGAGGCCTCCCTCGCCGCACGCGAAGCCGGTGTGCCGATCATCGCCGATGGTGGCCTGCAGTACTCGGGCGACATCGCGAAGGCCCTGGTGGCCGGTGCCGACACCGTCATGCTCGGCTCGCTGCTGGCCGGCACCGACGAGTCCCCCGGTGACCTGGTGTTCGTGGGTGGCAAGCAGTTCAAGGCCTACCGCGGCATGGGGTCCCTCGGGGCCCTGCAGACCCGTGGCAAGAAGACCTCGTACTCGAAGGACCGCTACTTCCAGGCGGACGTGCCGAACGACGACAAGCTCATCCCCGAGGGCATCGAGGGCCAGGTGCCCTACCGCGGCTCGGTCGGCAACGTCGTCTACCAGCTCACCGGTGGGCTGCGGCAGTCGATGTTCTACGTCGGCGGTCGCACGATCCCCGAGCTGAAGGCCCGTGGCAAGTTCGTCCGCATCACGGCGGCGGGGCTCAAGGAGTCCCACCCGCACGACGTCCAGATGGTCGTCGAAGCGCCGAACTACCGCAGCTAGCAGCATTGCTCGACCAGACGCCCCCGCTCCGGACGGAGCGGGGGCGTCTGGCGTTCGTACGCGGACGCGTCAGGCCGAACGCCAGTCGTCCGACGTGATGTGCGAGCCACCGTGCGGGCCCATCTGCAGCATCCCGCCGTCCACCGGCAGGGACACCCCGGTGATGTAGGACGACGCACGCGAGGCCAGGAACGCCACGGCGGCCGCGATCTCCCACGCGTTGCCCGGACGGCCGAGCGGGACACCGGGGCGGTCGATGGTGTGCGGGTCCTCGTCCTCGGCGCCGGTCATCCGGGTGGCGATCTCGCCGGGGGCGACGGCGTTCACGGTGATGCCGTGTTCGGCGAGCTCGATCGCCATGGTCTTCAGCAGGCCGCCGAGCCCGTGCTTCGCGGCGTCGTAGGCACTCGATCCGTAGCGGGGCTGGTGTTCGTGCACGCTCGTGATGCCGATGATCCGGCCGCCGGTGCCCGCCTGCACCATGTGCTTCGCGGCGGCCTGCATCGTGACGAAGGCGCCGTCGAGGTCGGTCGACACCGTGTGGCGCCACTGGTCGAGGGTCATCTCGAGGAACGGGGCGTTGTCGCCGGTGCCGGCGTCGGCCACGAAGACGTCGACGCCGCCCAGCTGCGAGACGAGGCGGTCGACGACGGCGGCCGCCCCGGCGAGGTCGGAGACGTCGATCTGCTCGACGAAGGCCCGACGGCCGGTCTTCCGGACCTCCTCCGCGGTCTCCTCGGCACGGTCCGGTTCGGACAGGTAGGTGATGCCGATGTCCATGCCGGCTTCGGCGAGTGCGACGGCGGTCGCACGGCCGATCCCGGATTCGGAACCGGTGACGATGGCTGTGGTGGGCTGGAAGTCGCTCATGCGGCGGAACGTACGCCGGGCCTCCCGGGCGCCTTGCCGGACCATCCGCCTGGCGCAGGTCGGGTCGTCACGCCGGCACCGTCGTTCCTGCACCGATCCCTGTCCCTGCGCACAGGAACGTCACGGCTCGGTAACGAAACACCTTTGCGTACCGCCCCGTCACACGGGCGAAACACATGGACCCTACGTTTCTCGACATCCAGTGGAGGCGTCGCATTCACCCGAAGCGGCACAGCCTCCGCGCAGAGAAAGGGCTCCACGGATGATCAGAACCACCCGTGCCACCGCGGCACTGGCGTTGGCGGGCGCAGCAGCCGTCCTCCTCGCCGCGTGTTCCACCACCGGCAGTGCTTCCCCCTCGAGCTCGGCGTCGAGCGATGCGAAGAAGGATCCCGCCGCCAGCTGCAAGGCCCCGGACACCCCCGGTACGGACGCGCTGAAGATCGGCACGATCCTGCCCCTGACCGGTTCGCTGGCCTACCTCAACCCGCCGGCGGAGTCCGGTGTCGGCCTGGCCGTCAAGGACATCAACGCCGCGGGCGGCGTCCTCGACAAGGACGTCACGATCGACCCGGCGACCGACTCCGGCGACAGCAACGACATGACCGTGTCGAGCTCCGCCGCGACGAAGCTCGTCAACGCGAAGGTGCCGGTCGCGATCGGCGCCGAGTCCTCGTCCGTCACGCTGAACGTCATCGACCAGCTGACGAGCAACTGCATCGTCGAGATCTCGCCCGCGAACACCGCGACCGACCTCTCCGGCTACTCGTCGTACTACTACCGGACCGCACCGCCGGACTCGGTGCAGGGTTCCGCGCTCGGTCAGCTCGTGACCGGTGACGGCAACGCGAAGGTCGCCTTCCTGGTCTTCAACGACACGTACGGCACCGGCCTCCGCAACTCGGTGCAGGCTGCGGTCGAGGCGTCGGGTGGCCAGGTCGTCTACGGCGGCAAGGGTGAGGGCCAGGAGTTCCCGCCCGGCCAGACCACGTTCTCGTCCGAGGTGACCGCGGCCCTGGCCGCGAAGCCCGACGCGATCGTCGTCCTCGCCTTCGACGAGACGAAGTCGATCATCCCGGAGCTCGTGTCGCAGGGCAACGAGGCGAAGATCTACATGTCCGACGGCAACACGGCGGACTACTCGAAGGACTTCGACAAGGGCACCCTGACGGGCGCCCAGGGCACCATCCCCGGTGCCTCGCCGAAGGACGACTTCAAGAAGCAGCTCGCTGCGTTCTACAAGGACTCGTCGGGCAAGACGCTCGCCGACTACTCGTACGCGGCGGAGTCCTACGACGCCACCGTCCTCGCCGCCCTCGCCGCGGTGAAGGGCAAGGGCACCGACTCCGGCACGATCCAGGCCAACATGGCTGCGGTGTCGGGTGCTGACGGCGGCACCGAGTGCGCGACGTTCAAGGAGTGCAAGACGCTCCTGGACGACGGCAAGGACATCCACTACACCGGCCCGTCCGGCATCGGTCCGTTCGACGAGAACAACGACCCGTCGGCCGCCTACATCGGCATCTACAAGTTCGACGGCGACAACAAGCCGGTCTACCAGAGCGCCATCCAGGGTGCGGTGAAGAAGTAGGGCGCAGCCCAGCACCGCTCGCGAAAGCGACAGTCCCCCACGGAACTTCCGTGGGGGCCTGTCGCTTTCGCGTCGGTGGCGGGGACGCCCGGCAGGGTCCGTCGCCGCAGCAGGACGGACCGACGGACGGCCTGGAGGCCCGTGGTGCGTCCGTCAGACCGGCTCGGCCTGGGTGGGTGCGAGCGCCCGGCGACGGGACGCCCGCGCGGCGGCGAACGAGTCCGCCGTCAGCACCACGAGCGCGAGCCACACGATGCCGAAGCCGAACCAGCGCCCGGCCGACATCTCCTCGTGCTGCACGAGCACCCCGACGAGCAGCTGCATCACGGGCGCCAGGTACTGGGTCAGCCCGAGCGTCGACAGGCTCACCCGGCGTGCCGACGACGCGAAGAGCAGCAGCGGCACCGCGGTCGCCGGCCCGGTCAGCACGGTGATGACCGCGTGCCCCCAGCCCTCGCTCGTGAACGTCACGCCGCCACCGAGCCCGGTCACGCCGAGCACGATGAGCGCCACGACCGCGATCGGCAGCAGCAGCACGGTCTCGATCGTCAGGCCGCTCAGGGCGTCCACGGTGCCGCCGACCCGCTTCTTCACCAGGCCGTACAGCCCGAACGAGAACGCCAGGGCGAGCGAGATCCACGGCATCTGCCCGTAGCCGATCGCGATGACGACGACCGCCACGACGCTCAGCCCGACGGCTGCCCACTGCGCCGGACGCAGGCGTTCGCGCAGGACCACGACGCCGAGCGCGATCGTGACGAGCGGGTTGATGAAGTAGCCGAGCGCGGCCTCGACGGTGTGGCCGGTGGTCGTCGCGAGGACGTAGACGGTCCAGTTGACCAGGATCAGGACGGCGGCGAGCCCCATCACGAGCATCACACGGCGCTGGGCCATCAGGGTGCGGGTGCGGAGCCACGACCGGGTCACCGCGATCGCCACCGCGCAGAACACCAGGCCGAAGACGATCCGCCACGACACGATCTCGAACGCCGCCGCGGGGGCCATGGCCGCGAAGAGCAGCGGCATCAGCCCCCAGAGCCCGTAGGCCACGATGGCCTGCACCACGCCGACGGATGCCTCGCTGCGGACGGGTCGCGCCGGACTCGGTTCACTCACGGAACCATCCTAGGAACGACGGCCGACGCGTGGGACGCGCACCGGGCCTCCAGGCGGGGTGAACGGGCTGATCAGGACCGGCGCACCCGGGTGACCGGCCCCGGACGCACGAACGCCCCGTCGGCCCGAAGGCCGGACGGGGCGTACGTGGTGAGTACTCGACTCAGTGAACGATGACCGCGAGGACATCGCGGGCCGACAGGACCAGCAGGTCCTCGCCCGAGTACTTGACCTCGGTTCCGCCGTACTTGGAGTAGATGACCTTGTCACCCACGGCGACGTCGAGCGGGACGCGGTTGCCGTTGTCGTCGATGCGACCCGGACCCACGGCGACGACCTCGCCCTCCTGGGGCTTCTCCTTCGCGGTGTCGGGGATGACCAGACCGGAAGCGGTGGTCTGCTCCGCCTCGACCTGGCGGATGACGATGCGATCCTCGAGCGGCTTGATGCTGACGGCCACGGTGACCTCTTCTTTCTCGGTACGGACTCGGTACAGATGAAAACCGGGTTGGCACTTCGCACAGGAGAGTGCCAACGCCAACTCTAGGGGGCCTCTGGCACTCGGTCAATCCGAGTGCCAGCACATCCGGAGAACACGCAGCACCTGCGAGGATCGACGCATGGACGCCGCCGAACTCACCGCACTGCTGACCCCCGACGGGATGGCCCTGCTCGACCGTACCCCGGGTGTCTCCGACGGCGGCGAGATCGTCCGTGTGGTGTCCCGGCTGCGCGCCGAGGGGCACGATCCCCGACTGGTCGCCGCGGTGCTGACCCAGGCGAAGCTGCGGCTGAAGGCCCGTGGCAAGTTCGGTGACTTCGCCTCCCGCATGCTCTTCACCGAGGCCGGGCTCGAGCAGGCCACCCGGCTGCAGGTCGCGGCCCAGCACGCCGGACGCTTCGCGGCGGCCGGGCTGACCCGGGTCGCCGACCTCGGCTGCGGCATCGGCGGGGACGCCATGGCGATGGCCGCGCTCGACCTCGACGTCACCGCCGTCGACCGCGACGAGGTGACGGCGGCCGTCGCGACCCACAACCTGGCGGTCTGGCCGAACGCACGGGTGGAACTCGGTGATGCCGCGTCCTTCGACCTGTCCTCGGTGGACGGCGTGTGGATGGACCCCGCACGCCGCACCTCCGGCCACTCGGACACCCGCCGGCTCGCCGACCCGGACGACTGGTCGCCCTCGCTCGACACCGTGTTCGCCGCGGCGACGACGACGCCGACCGGTGTGAAGCTCGGACCGGGCATCGACCGCGACCTGATCCCGGACACCGCCGAGGCGCAGTGGACCTCCGTCGACCGCGAGGTCGTCGAGCTCGCCCTGTGGTTCGGGCCCCTCGCCCGCCCCGGGATCCGCCGCGCTGCGACCGTCATCGGCGCACACGGCATCGCCGAGATGACCGGAGCGGCCGACGCCGACGACGCCGAGGTCGGACCGCTCGGCGCCTACCTGTACGAGCCCGACGGAGCCGTGATCCGCGCACGGCTGATCGGCGACCTAGCACGAGACCTCGACGGGCACATGCTGTCCGAGGGCATCGCCTACGTCACGTCCGACCGCGCCGTCACGACCCCCTTCGCGCAGGGTTTCCGGGTGCTCGACACGATGCCGCTCGACGTCAAGCGACTGGCCGCGCGGCTCGCCGCCGACGGCATCGGCACCGTCGAGATCAAGAAGCGCGGCGTCGACGTCGACCCGGCGCAGTTCCGCAAGCGGCTGCGGTTGCGCGGTTCGGGTCGCGTCACGCTCGTGCTCACCCGCCTGGAGGGACGCCACACGGCGATCCTGTGCAAGCGGCTCTCCGACACGGTCGGCTGACGGCCGGGGGCCGCGTGCGGTGCTGCGCGCGCGTCGGCGTCGGCGTCAGCGTCAGTTGACGAAGGCGCCGGAGTTCGAGCTGTAGTCGGAGTAGTCGGAGTAGTCCGACGCGTTCGCGATCGAGATCCACACCAGGGCGACGATCAGGATGAACAGGCCCGTCAGGATCCAGCCACCGATGATGCCGGCGAGCGCCAGGCCGCGGCCACCCTCGCCGGTCTGCTTGATCTTGCCGAGGGCGATGTGGCCCATGATCGCGCCGGCCGGGCTCGTCAGGATGATGATCGGCCAGATGATGATGCCGCCGAACGCGAAGACGATCGACAGGATCGACAGGACGTTCGTCTTCGGTCGCTGCGCGTAGGGCTGGTACGTGTACGGGTTCGACGCGTAGGGCTGCGGCTGCGCGTACGGGTTCTGCTGCTGGCCGTACGGGTTCTGCGGGGCGCCGTACGCATGCTGCTGCTGCGGGGCCGCGTACGGGTTCTGCTGCTGCGGA
The DNA here is from genome assembly GCF_030209645.1 of Curtobacterium sp. ME-Dv--P-122a. NCBI lineage: Bacteria > Bacillati > Actinomycetota > Actinomycetes > Micrococcales > Microbacteriaceae > Curtobacterium > Curtobacterium sp. ME-Dv--P-122a. The sequence goes on along the minus strand of NZ_JARVRO010000006.1, from coordinate 728,311 downwards.
GCCGCGTACGGGTTCGACGAGGCCTGCGGTGCCGCGTAGGGGTTCTGCTGCTGGCTGTGCGGGTTCGACTGCTGCTGCGGCTGACCGTACGGGTTCTGCTGCTGCTGCGGGACGCCGTACGGGTTCTGCTGCTGCGGGGCCGCGTACGGGTCCTGCTGCTGGCCGTACGGGTTCTGGGGCGCTTCCGGGGCCGACGGCGCCTGCGGTGCGTCAGGGGCCTGCGGGGCGTCCGGGGCGGGCGTGCCGTCGGGCTGTCCGTTCGCCGGGCCGTTCGGCGTCTCGCCCGGCTTCGGCCACTCGTTCTGATCGGACACCGTCCACCCCTCTCGGGCGTCCGGTCTCTCCGACGCCCGTGTGAATCCTCCCACAGGCTCCCGAAGAAGGACCGGGGCCGAACTGGTCAGACCTGGTCAGACCTGGACGGTCGTCACCGGCAGGGTCGAGTCCGCCGCGATGCCGAGGTCGCTCGGCGCGTGCCCCTCGGCCACGAGTCGGGCACCGACGGCGGCGATCATCGCGCCGTTGTCGGTGCACAGGTCGAACGGCGGGATCCGGAGCCGCACGCCAGCGGCCGCGCAGCGCTCCTCGGCGACCTGTCGCAGTCGGGCGTTCGCGACGACCCCACCGCCGAGCAGCAGCCGGTCGACCCCGGTGTCGCGGCACGCGTTCAGGGCCTTGGTCAGCAGGACGTCGACGACGGCCTCGCGGAAGCTCGCGGCGACGTCGGCCACCGGCACCTCGCGGCCCTCGTCGCGGCAGCGCTCGACCCACCGTGCGACGGCGGTCTTGAGCCCCGAGAACGAGAAGTCGTACCGGTGCGCGGCCATGTCCTTCGGCAGCGTCAGTCCGCGGGGGAACCGGATCGCCGTCGGGTCGCCCTCGGCCGCAGCCCGGTCGATCTGCGGGCCGCCGGGGTAGGGCAGTCCGAGCAGCCGCGCGACCTTGTCGAACGCCTCGCCCGCCGCGTCGTCGATCGTCTCGCCGAGCAGTTCGACGTCGCCGACCAGGTCCCGCACCAGCAGCAGCGACGTGTGACCGCCGGAGACCAGCAGCGCGATCGTCGGCAGCTCGATCTCGCTGCCGTCCTCGCGAAGCACGTCGGCCCCGACGTGCCCGACCAGGTGGTTCACGCCGTACAGGGGCTTCCCCGTGGCCACGGCGAGCGCCTTCGCGGCTCCCACCCCGACCATGAGCGCCCCCGCCAGGCCCGGCCCGGCGGTCACCGCGACGGCGTCGAGTTCGTCGAGGGTGACGCCGGCACGCTCGAGCGCCTCGTGCAGCGTCGGGGTCATCGCCTCCAGGTGGGCCCGTGCGGCGACCTCGGGCACGACCCCGCCGTAGCGCGCGTGCTCGTCCATGCTCGAGGCGATCACGTTCGCCAGCAGGGTGCTCCCCCGCACGATGCCGACGCCGGTCTCGTCGCAGCTCGTCTCGATGCCGAGCACCAGTGGTTCAGTCGCGCTCACCGAGGGCCTCCTGTCCGATGGGTCCGACGCCCGACGACCGCTCGGCGTCCGGGCCGGGCAGCTCTGCCCGCATCACCCACGCGTCGACGCCGTCCGGTTGGTAGTAGCGCGGTCGGGTCGCGATGTGCTCGAACCCGAACGCCGTGTACATCGCCTGCGCCACGGGGTTGTCCGCGCGCACCTCGAGGAACACCTCGCGCACACCGCGGCGCCGGGCCTCGTCGAGCAGCTCCGTGAACAGGACCCGCCCGAGCCCCTTGCCGCGCTGGTCCGCGGCGACGGCGATGGTCTGCACGTCGGCCACCGGGTTGCCCGCGAGCGACGAGAGGCCGGCGTACCCAACGACCAGCGGCGCGGACGTGTCGTCGGCCGTCTCGATCACGACGTAGTACCCGTGCGGTGAGTACAGCTCACCGGACATCTGCGACGCCGACCAGGCGTCCGTCGGGAACGAGACGTGCTCGAGCCACATGATGTCGTCGAGGTCCTGCGGGTGTGCTCGCCGCAGGCGGAGCCCGTCCGGCAGGGTCACTGCTTCACCCGCTTGGGCGCACCCGGCACCGTGACGTCGGGGTCGCGCAGGTACAGGGGCGTGTCCTGGTCGAACGCCGCACCGGACGCGAGCCGGTCCGCGGCGAGCGAGCCGAGCCTCCAGGCCGGGATGGACGCGACCGTCACGCGGTCCCAGCCCACCGCTGCGGGCCGGGAGTCGCGGATCGCGTCGTCGAGATCGGCGGGCTTGGCGAGTCCGGGGCCGGCCACGCGGACGCCGTCGGCATCGTAGGCGCTCCAGTAGACCTCGCGGCGGCGTGCGTCCGTGAGGACGACGAACGGTCCGGCGGTGCCCGAGTCGCGCTGGTCGAGGGCCACCGCGTCGTGGCTGACGATGGGCAGGACGGGGACGCCGCGGGCCGCGGCGAAGGTGCGGGCGGCGGCGATGCCGACGCGCAGGCCGGTGAAGGGGCCCGGGCCCATGCCGGCGACGACCCCGGTGACGTCGGAGCCGGTGATGCCGGCCTCGGCGAGGGTCTCGGCGAGGAACGGGCCGATCACCTCGGCGTGCCGGCGGCTGTCCTCGGTGTCGCGGGTCGCGAGGGCCTGGCCGGTGGCCGGGTCGACGACGGCGACGGAGGTCCCGGCGGAGGTGTCGATCGCGAGCAGCACCCGTCCATCGTAGGCGGGGCGGGGCAAGGCGTCAGTCCTCGTCGAGACTGCCAGCGACCGCGTTCCAGATCTCGTCGGCACGCCAGCGCTCGCGACCGCCTCTGCCCGCTCGCCCGAGTGACCGGAGCCAGCCGTACTCCTCGGCTCGACGGAGCAACGCGGATGCCGTCGGCTGTGACACGCCGAGCGCCCTCCGGACCGACGCCACCGTGAGGACGGGGTTCTTGAAGATCACGTCGACGAGCCCGGGGAGCGCCGAACGCTCCGTCCGCGCAGCGAGGCGGTACCGCTCGCGGATCTCCACGAGCTTCCGGATCCGCTCGGCGCTGTCATTCGCTCGGACGGTCACCGCCTCGGCGAAGAACTGGATCCACTCGTTGACCTCTCCGCGCTCCCGAACGGCCTGCAACCGCTCGTAGTACTCGGTTCGGTGTTGTTCGAAGTACCCCGAGATGTGCAAGATCGGCGCGGGCAGGATGCCGTCTGCGATCAGCGAGAACCCGATCAGGAGGCGCCCGATCCGACCATTGCCGTCGAGGAACGGGTGGATCGTCTCGAACTGGTAGTGCATCAGGGCGCACTTCACCGTGACCGACATCGAGTCCAGTGGTGCGTTGACGAAACGCTCCCAGTCGTCAAGGGTCTCGGGAAGGTGGTCCTGGTGCGGCGGGATGAACCGGGCAGTCTCCGGTCGAGCGTTCGGAGATCCGATCCACACTGGTGAGCGACGAAGCTCACCGGGCGACTTCTCGTCCCCACGGACCTCCCGCATCAGGGTCTCGTGGAGCGAACAGATGAACCGTTGGGTGATGGGGAGATCTGCGAGGAGCGCCACTCCTTCGCGGGCGGCCCGGAGGTAGTTGTCCACCTCGCGGAGATCCTCGTCGAGGATCTCGTCGTCGTTCTCGACGCTGAGCACATCGCTCAGTGACGCCTGGGTTCCCTCGATGCGCGAACTCGCCAGCGCCTCCTGCGCCATGGACGGGCCGAGCAGGAGTTCTGGTTCCTGGATGAGCTGCCCGAGCCCGGCAAGCCGACCGATCGCGATGTCCGCGCGGGACACTGCGGCGTTCGTCATCGGCTCGAGGACGAGCTCACGTGGTAACGGCGCGGGGAGGAAGTAGGCGTGTGGCCACTCCGACAACGGACGCGTGGCGAGTGTGCCGAAGCGTTCTGATCGGAAGTCTTCTCGGCGCATCCTGTCATCATAAGCAAAATGGGCTTTGAGTTATAAGTTCCGACGGAACTTCCAATAGTTGCGCGTTGTCCGTCGTGATCGCACGGCGAACGATGTCGACGTCGCTGGCGACCTCTTGGATCGTCGGCACCACGCCTGGTCATCGGTACTGGGTCAGAAAGCCACGCCTTCCCAGCGAGGACCGGTGGCGGTGACGACGACGCGGCGGGGCTCGTCGGGCACGTCGTCCGGGTCCGTGTCGTCGGCGGCTGCGTCATCGGCACCGGTGGCACGGGTGATCTCGACGTCGAGCACGCTGTCGCTGATGCCGTCGACCATGCCGCGGCCCCACTCGACGACGACGATGGCGGCGTCCCATTCGAGGTCGAGGTCGTCGAGCTCGACCGGGTCGGACAGACGGTAGGCATCGACGTGCACCAGGTCGGGGCCGGCGGTCGTCGGGTGCGTCCGGGCGAGGACGAAGGTCGGGCTGGACACCTGGCCGCGCGCGCCGAGTGCGGCCCCGAGCCCGCGCGTCAGGGTCGTCTTGCCGGCACCGAGCGGTCCGGTCAGCACGACGAGGTCCCCCGCGCGCAGCACGGCGGCCAGCCGGGCACCGAGCTCCCCCATCGCCTCGGTGCCGTCGACGGTGGTGTCGAGCAGGACGCGCGCCGACTCGGTCACGGCCGCTCGCCCCGCAGGTACTCCCCGACCCGTCCCTCGATGTCGTGGCCCTCGTAGAACCGGGGCACACGGCTGCCGATCCGGCAGACGATCTCTTCACCGATGGTCTCGAGCGCTGCGCCCCACTCGAGCACGGTCATCTCGTCGTGCTCGCCGGTGCCGAACAGCACGACGGTGTCGCCGGTCTGCACGTCGTCCTCGCCGACGTCCACCAGGAACTGGTCCATCGCGACGCGGCCGGCGATCGGGTAGCGCTTGCCGCCGATCGCGACCTCGATGCGTCCCTGCGCCAGACGCGGGACCCCGTCGGCGTACCCGACGGGCACGAGCGCCAGGGTCGTCTCGGTCGCCGTGCGGTACGTGTAGTCGTAGGAGACGCCGGTGTCGACGGGGACGCGCTTCGTCTTCGCGACCGACGCGGTCAGGGTCATCACCGGCTCGAGTCCGAGGTCGGCCGCCGAGACGCCGTCGGCTCCGGGGATGCCGAAAAGGTTCGCACCCATCCGGACCATGTCCTTGCGGAACTCCTTGCGCTCCAGCCCCGCGAGCGACGCGGCGACGTGCTCCATCGGGACGTCGAGCCCCAGGTCCTCGGCGATCTCGATCGCGGCGTCGAACACGGCGACCGCGGCGCTGTCCTCGTGGTCGGACGCCTCGGCCAGGTGCGTGTACGCGGCGACGACCTCGATGCGGCCGTTCCGCTGGGCGTCCCGGGCGAGCTCGACGAGCGCCGGCCAGTCCGCCGGGGTCGCGCCGTCGCGGTGCAGGCCGGAGTCGACGCCGAGGTGCACCCGGGCCGGTCGCTGGTCGACGGCGTCGATGATGCGCTGCAGCTCGGCGACGTTCGAGACGCCGAGGTCGACGGCCGAGTCGATGGCGTCACGGAAGTCCAGGTCGGGGTCGTGCTGCCAGGTGAACAGGTGGACGTCCTCGCCGACGCCGATCGAGCGCAGGCGCAGGGCCGCGGGCACCGTCAGCACACCGATCCAGCGGATGCCGGCGTCGACGGCGGCGAGCGCGATCGGCTCGAGGCCGTGCCCGTAGGCGTCGGCCTTCATGATCGCCATCACGGCGACCGGGTCCATCCACTCGCGGACACGGTCGAGGTTGGCCCGGTAGGCGTCGAGGTCGATGCGCGCCTGACGCAGCGGTGCGGAGCTCACGTCGTCCTCCGTTCCACGCTGCGGCCGATCCGGGCGACCACCTCATAGTTGATCGTGCCGATGGCGTCGGCCCAGTCCTCGACGGCGGGGTCGCCGTTCGCGGGGTCGCCCCACAGCACCGCCTCGTCACCGACCTGGACGTCGGCGTCGCCGATGTCGACGTGCATGGCGTTCATCGCGACGCGTCCGACCACCGGGAACGTCCGGTCGCCGATCCGCACCGAGACCCGGTTGCCGAAGTCGCGGTCGAAGCCGTCCGCGTAGCCGAGGCCGATCACGGCGAGACGGGTGTCCGTCTCGGCGCGCCACGTGTAGCCGTAGGAGACGCCGTCGCCCGCGGCGACCGGCACGGTGCGGAGCACAGCGGCGGTGACCCGCATCGCGGGGCGCAGCCCCAGATCAGCAGAGGTGCGACCGTCGAAGGGGCTCAGCCCGTACAGGGCGAGTCCGACACGGGACAGGTCGTGGCGGGTCTCCGGCACGGCGATGCTCGCGGCACTCGCGGCGAGGTGCACCACGTCCGGCACGATGCCGTTCGCGGCGAGGCCGTCCAGCGCCCGCTGCAGTGCGGCGTCCTGGTCGAGGTCGTCGGTGCGCGACGCGTTCGACAGGTGGGACATGAGCCCCTCGACCCGGGTGCGGTTGCCGCCGCGGGCCAGGGCGCCGGCGGTCGCGAAGAGCTCGGCCCACTCGGACTCGACCGCACCGTTCCGGCTCAGGCCGGTGTCGACGCACAGGTGCACGGCGCGGACGTCGGAGTCGGCTGCTGCGGAGAGCTGCTCGACGCTCGACACCGCGGGCGTGACGTCGAACTGCGCGGCGCGACGGAAGTCCTCGTCGGGGGCGTGCAGCCACGCGAGGATCCGGACCCCCTCGTCGATGCCGCCCTGACGGAGCGCGACGGCCTCGTCGATGTCGGCGACCCCGAGCCACTCGGCACCGGCGTCCACGAAGGCCTGCGCGGCGTCGAGGGCCCCGTGGCCGTAGGCGTTCGCCTTGACCACCGCGATGACCCCGGCCGGGGCGACCCGCTCGGCGATCGTCGCGTAGTTCTCGATCAGGGCTCCGCGATCGACGGTGATGCCGGTGAACGCACTCACCGGGGAGTTCCTTCCAGGACCACGTCTGTTCCTTCCAGGACCACGAACGCGGTCGCGATCCCTCCATCATGCGAGAGCGACAGGTGAACGCTCGTCACGCCACGCGCGTCCGCCACCTGCCGGGCCCCCTGGTGCAGGGTGAGCGACGGGTTCCGCTGGTCGTCGGACACGACCTCGAGGGCCTGCCAGCTCAGCCCGGCACTCGACCCGAAGGCCTTGATCAGGGCTTCCTTGGCAGCGAACCGTGCGGCGAGGGACGCGATCGGCCGGGGTTCGCCGTCACGGACCTGCTCGGACGGCGTGAACAGCCGCGCCCGCATCGCCGGTGTGCGCTCCAGCACCCGTTCGAACCGCTCCAGGTCGACCACGTCGACCCCGATCCCGATGATCACCGTCGCGACTACTCGACGGTGACCGACTTCGCGAGGTTGCGTGGCTGGTCGACGTCGAGGCCCTTGGCCGCGGCGAGCTCCATGCCGAACATGTGCAGCGGTGCCACGGCGAGCAGCGGCTCGAACAGCGGGGTCGCCAGCGGGATCCGCAGGACCTCGTCGGCGAACGGCAGCACCGCGGCGTCGCCCTCTTCTGCGATCGCGATCACCCGGGCACCGCGTGCGCGGATCTCCTGGATGTTCGAGACGACCTTCGGGTGCAGCGATCGGGGGTCGCGCGGCGAGGGCACGATGACGAAGACGATCTGGCCCGGCTCGATCAGGGCGATCGGGCCGTGCTTGAGCTCACCGGCGGCGAAGCCCTCGGCGTGGATGTACGCGAGTTCCTTGAGCTTGAGGGCGCCCTCGAGTGCGATCGGGTAGCCGACGTGGCGGCCGAGGAACAGCACGCTCCGGGTGTCCGCCATCCAGCGCGCCAGGTCCTTGATGCCGGCGGCGTCCTCGATGGTCTGCTGCAGCTTCGGGGCGAGCCCCTCGAGCTCGGCCACCTGCTCGGCGATCTGCTCGGAGGTGAGCGTGCCGCGCAGCGTCGCCAGGTGCAGCCCGAGCAGGTAGAGCGCGACGCCCTGGGCGATGAAGGCCTTGGTCGACGCGACGGCGACCTCGGGTCCGGCGTGCGTGTAGATCACGGCGTCGGACTCACGCGGGATCGTGGCGCCCTGGGTGTTGCAGATCGACAGGACCTGCGCGCCCTGCTCGCGGGCGTACTTGACGGCCATGAGCGTGTCCATGGTCTCGCCGGACTGGCTGATCGAGACGACCAGGGTGCGCTCGTTCAGCACCGGGTCGCGGTAGCGGAACTCGTGCGCGAGCTCGACCTCGACCGGGATGCGGGCCCACTGCTCGATGGCGTACTTGCCGAGGATGCCGGCGTAGGCGGCGGTGCCGCAGGCGATCACGATGACGCGGTCGACGGTCGCCAGGCGCTCGGCGATCGGGTCGAGGTCGGTCAGCGTGACGGCGCCGTCGTGGACGCGACCGAGGATCGTCTTCGCGACGGCCTCGGGCTCCTCGCTGATCTCCTTCGCCATGAACGAGCTCCAGCCGCCCTTGTCGGCGGCGGAGGCGTCCCAGTTGACCTCGAACTCGGTCGGCGTGGCCGGGGTGCCGTCGAAGTGGATGACGTCGACGCCGTCGGGGCGGATCGTGGCGATCTCGTCCTGCCCGATCGACAGCGCGCGCTGCGTGTAGGCGACGAAGGCGGCGACGTCCGAGCCCATGAAGTTCTCACCGTCGCCGAGCCCGACCACCAGGGGCGAGTTGCGACGGGCACCGACGACGACGCCGGGCTGGTCGGCGTGCACGACGAGGAGCGTGAAGGCCCCTTCGAGCCGGTGCACGGCCTGCTGCATGGCTGCGGTCAGGTCACCGGTGTCGCGGAAGGCCCGTCCGACCAGGTGCGCGGCGACCTCGGAGTCGGTCTCGCTGCGGAACTCGATGCCCTCGGCCTGCAGTTCGGCGCGGAGCTCGGAGAAGTTCTCGATGATGCCGTTGTGGATGAGGGCGAGCTTGTCGCCGTCGGCCAGGTGCGGGTGGGCGTTGCCGTCGGTCGGGCCACCGTGGGTCGCCCAGCGGGTGTGCCCGATGCCCGTCGTGCCGTCCGGGATGGGCGACGACTCGAGCTCGTCGACCAAGGCCTGGAGCTTGCCGGCCTTCTTGGCCGACACGAGGTCTCCGGCTGGGTCGACGACGGCGATGCCCGCCGAGTCGTAGCCGCGGTACTCGAGGCGACGGAGGCCACCGAGGAGGACGTCCTGGCTGCTGTTGCTGCCGACGTAGCCGACGATTCCACACATGGAACCGATCCTACGGTCTGCCTGGACGCCGACCCTGCGAAGCGACCGAGGGGAACGACTCGAGCACAGTCGGAGCCATTCTGCGGAATCCGTTAGACAAGCGTAGAATCTCCTCGATGCACGCCGCACTGAACCCGTACTCGCCAGGCGCCGGCCTGCGCCCTCCTGAGCTGGTCGGGCGCGACGCTGAGATCGAGGCGTTCGACCTCGTCGTGGCACGGTCGCGGCGCGCGCTCGGAACGCGGAGCATGATCCTCCACGGGCTGCGTGGGGTCGGGAAGACCGTCCTCCTGAACCAGTTCCGCATGCAGGCTGACGCCGCGGAGTGGTTGGTGGTCGACGTCGAAGGGCAGACGAGCGTGTCCGGCCGAGAGGGTGCTCGACGGAGGCTCGCGCGAGAGATCGCGCTCGCAGCACGTCGCCTCGCCCGCGGCCGCTCGGTCAGCGCAGCCGTGCAGCGCGCGCTCGGCACGGTCACGTCGTTCGGTGTGCACTTCGGGAACATCGGCTTCGACCTGGGGTTCTCCGCCGTCGAGGGTCGCGCGGACTCCGGCGTCATCGAGATCGATCTCGAGGAACTCGTCGAGGACCTCGCCCCCGCGCTGCGGGAGCAGAACCGGGCGCTCGCACTCTTCATCGACGAGGTCCAGGACCTCGACCTCGAGTTGCTCTCTGCGCTGTTGTCCGTCCAGCATCGGGCCGGACAACGTGGCTGGCCGTTCGTGATGGTCGGGGCCGGTCTGCCGAACGTACCGGCCAAGCTGACGGCGGCCCGGTCCTACGCCGAGCGCCTCTTCGACTACCGGGAGATCGGGTCGCTCCCGTCGGGAGCAGCCGCTGACGCGCTCACGGTTCCGGCCGCCCGCTCCGGGGTGACTTTCGACGCCGCGGCGCTCGATCTCCTCATCGATGCCTCGGGCGGGTACCCGTACTACCTCCAGACCTACGGGGCGGCGGCGTGGGACCTCGCGGCCGACCGACGGATCACCCACGATGACGCAGCTGCTGCCGTCGACCGCGGCAACGCAGAACTCGACAGCGGTTTCTTCCCGGCCCGCTGGGACCGTGCCACGCCTGCGGAGCGGCAGTACCTCGTGGCGATGTCGGACGATCCGGCCGGCGTCTCCGGGACTGCCGTCGTGGCATCGCGCCTCGGCGCGGAACCGAAGGGAACCAGCCCGGCACGACAGGGACTGATCGAGAAGGGCATCATCTACGCGCCCGAGCGCGGCAAGGTGGCGTTCACGGTGCCGAACATGGGCGAGTTCGTCCGCCGTCAGGCCGATCTCGACATCGTGGACTAGCGTCCGGGCCATGGGACGCTTCGACGACATCGCCATCACCACGCTGCACGGCGAGGACACCACGTTCGGCGCCTACGCCGACAAGGCCGTACTGGTCGTGAACGTCGCCTCCCGGTGCGGCCTCGCCCCGCAGTACGAGCAGCTCGAGGCCCTGCAGAAGCAGTACGGCCCCCGCGGGTTCACGGTGCTGGGTTTCCCGAGCAACCAGTTCCTGCAGGAGCTCGGCTCGTCCGAGGCGATCGACGAGTACTGCTCCACCACGTGGGGCGTGACGTTCCCGATGTCCGAGAAGGTCAAGGTCAACGGCAAGAGCGCCCACCCGCTCTACCAGGCCCTCAAGGAGACCCCGGACGCCGACGGCAAGGCCGGTCGGGTCGCCTGGAACTTCGAGAAGTTCCTCGTCGCCCCCGACGGCACCGTCACGCGCTTCCGCCCCACCACGAAGCCGGACGCCCCCGAGGTCGTCGCCGCAATCGAGGCGGCCCTCCCCGCCTGACGCGTCGCGTCCTGCGGACGCGCACCGAGCACTGGACTGGAGGCCCGGGGCACGTGAGCCGGTCGGCTCACGTGCCCCGGGCCTCCCGTCTGTACGCTCGATCCCATGCCGTTCTCGGAGACCGCCGTCGCGCACCCGACCCCGTTCGTGGAGATCCCGCGTGACGAGTGGTCCCAGCTCGCCCCGAAGGAGCACCTGTCGCTCACCGAGACCGAGATCGTGCAGCTGCGCGGTCTCGGCGACCGGTTGGACATGCAGGAGGTGCAGGAGGTCTACCTGCCGCTGTCCCGCCTGCTCACGCTCTACGCGGCCGGCGCGCGGAACCTGCACGCCGAGACGAGCCGGTTCCTCGGGGAGCGCGCCGGGCGCACGCCGTTCGTCATCGGCGTCGCGGGCTCCGTCGCGGTCGGCAAGTCCACGGTGGCCCGCCTGCTGCGCGAGCTGACGAAGCGCTGGCCGGACACCCCTCGGGTGGAGCTCGTGACGACCGACGGCTTCCTGTACCCGAACGCCGAGCTCGAGCGCCGCGGGATCATGGACCGGAAGGGCTTCCCGGAGTCGTACGACCGCCGCTCCCTGCTGCGCTTCGTGAGCCAGGTGAAGAGCGGGGCGACCGAGGTCCGCGCGCCGTACTACTCGCACCTGGTCTACGACATCGTGCCCGATGCCGAGATCGTCGTCCGGCAGCCCGACGTGCTCATCGTCGAGGGCCTCAACGTGCTGGCGCCGCCGGTGCACGGGCGGCTCGCGCTGTCCGACCTGTTCGACTTCACGATCTACGTGGATGCGAAGACGAAGGACATCGAGTCCTGGTACGTCGACCGGTTCCTCGCCCTGCAGGAAGAGGCGTTCTCGAGCCCCGACTCGTTCTTCCACCGGTTCGCCTCGCTCTCGCGTGAGGACGCGGTCCGGACGGCGACCGAGGTCTGGCGGGCGATCAACGAGCCGAACCTGCTCGAGAACGTGCTGCCCACGCGCTCCCGCGCCACCCTGGTGCTGAAGAAGGGCGCGAACCACAAGGTGAACTCGGTACTGCTCCGCAAGATCTGAGCGGAGACGCCCGGAACCAGGTTCCGGACACCACACCACGGAAGAACGCGGTGCTGTGTCCGGAACCTGGTTCCGTGAGCGGCGGAGGGGAACCTACGCGGCGTCGAGCGCCAGGCGGTCCTGCACGACGGCGGCGAGCTCCTCGGCGATGCGCTGGGCGTCGTCCTGCGAAGCGGCCTCGACCATCACGCGCACGACCGGCTCGGTGCCCGACGGGCGGAGCAGCACGCGGCCGCTGTCCCCGAGCGCCTCGCTGGCGGCAGCGATGGCGTCCTGCACGCCCTGGTCGGCCAGCCCGTGACGATCGACGCCCCGGACGTTGAGCAGCACCTGCGGGAACACCGTCATGCACGAGGCGAGCTCCTGCAGGGTCTTGCCCGTGCGCGCCATCTCGGCGACCAGGTGCAGCCCGGTCAGGATGCCGTCACCCGTGGTGGCGAACTCGTTGAAGATGATGTGGCCGGACTGCTCGCCACCGATGGAGTAGTCGCCCTCGGTCATCTTCTCGAGCACGTAGCGGTCGCCCACGCCGGCCTCGATCACGGTGATGCCCGCGTCGGCCATGGCGCGCTTCAGCCCGAGGTTCGACATGACCGTCGCGACGAGGGTGTCGTCCTTCAGCCGTCCGCGCTCCTGCAGCGACAGCGCGAGGATCGCCATGATCTGGTCACCGTCGATCGCGTTGCCCGCGGCGTCGACCGCCAGGCAGCGGTCCGCGTCCCCGTCGTGCGCGATGCCGACGTCGGCACCGTGCTCGAGCACCGCGCGGGCGAGGTTGTCGATGTGGGTCGAACCGACGCCGTCGTTGATGTTCCAGCCGTCGGGGTCGGCGCCGATGAGCGTCACGCGGGCTCCCGCGTTGACGAAGACCTCGGGCGAGACGCCGGCGGCGGCACCGTTCGCGCAGTCGAGCACGACGTGGATGCCGTCGAGCCGGTGCGGCAGCGTGCCGAGCAGGTGCACCACGTAGCGGTCCTCGGCGTCGGCGAACCGCGAGATGCGCCCGACGTCGATGCCGGTGGGGGTGGGTGCGGAGTGGTCGTGCATGGCCGCTTCGATGCGGTCCTCGACCTCGTCCGGCAGCTTGCGACCACCCGTGGCGAAGAACTTGATCCCGTTGTCGGGAGCGGGGTTGTGCGATGCGGAGATCATCACGCCGAAGTCGGCGTCGATGTCCGCGACGAGGAACGCCGCGGCGGGGGTGGGGATGACCCCGGCGTCGAGCACGTCGACGCCGGCCGAGGCGAGCCCGGCCGCGACGGCGGCACCGAGGAACTCGCCGGAGACGCGCGGGTCACGCGCGAGGACCGCGCGCGGGCGCGGTCGACCCGACGCCCGGCGGGCGTCGGCATGGTGTCCGTGTGTGAGGACGGCCGCGCTCGCCTGGGCAAGACCCAGTGCGAGCGCGGCCGTCAGCTCGCCGTTGGCGAGACCACGAACCCCGTCGGTACCGAACAGACGCGGCATTGCGATCTTCAGCCGGTGACGTCTAGCGCTTCGAGAACTGCGAAGCCTTGCGGGCCTTCTTGAGACCGGCCTTCTTGCGCTCGATGACGCGGGCGTCACGGGTGAGGAAGCCGGCCTTCTTGAGGGTCGCGCGGTTGTTCTCGCGGTCGATCTCGTTCAGGGTGCGGGCGATGGCGAGGCGGAGCGCGCCGGCCTGACCCGAGGGGCCACCACCGGTGATGCGGGCGACGACGTCGTACGAGCCGAGGAGCTCGAGCACCTTGAAGGGGTCGTTGATGAGCTGCTGGTGCAGCTTGTTCGGGAAGTAGTCCTCGAGCGTGCGGCCGTTCACGACGAACGTGCCGGAGCCCGGGACGAGCCGGACGCGCGCGATGGCCTCCTTGCGGCGCCCGACGGCACCGCCGGAGACGTTGAGGATCTGACGGGGAGCGGCCTCGGCAGCGGCGGGTGCGCTCTCCGTGGTGAAGCTCTCCGGGGTCTGGTCGAGGGAATCAGCGATCTGAGCCATGAGTTTTTTCGTGTCCTTGAAGTCGTCGTGGCCGGAACTACTGTGCGACCTGGTCGAAGATGTACGGCTTGGGCTGCTGCGCGGCGTGCGGGTGCTCCGCGCCGGCGTAGACCTTCAGCTTCTTGAGCTGCTCGCGGCCGAGGGTGTTCTTCGGCAGCATGCCGCGGATCGCCTTCTCGACGGCGCGGGTGGGGTGCTTCTCGAGCATCTCCGGGTAGGAGGTCGCCGTCAGGCCGCCCGGGTAACCCGAGTGACGGTAGTAGACCTTCTTCGCGAGCTTCGAACCGGTCAGGGCGACCTTGTCGGCGTTCACGATGATGACGAAGTCACCCATGTCCATGTGCTGGGCGAAGGTGGCCTTGTGCTTGCCGCGCAGGAGCGCCGCGGCGTGGGTGGCGAGACGGCCGAGGACGACGTCGGTGGCGTCGATGACGATCCAGTCGTGCTGGACGTCTGCCGGCTTCGGTGAGAACGTGCGAGTCACAGGAGTGCTGCTTTCGTGTCGAGGTGAGGAGTCCGTGAATCCCACTCCGGTCGGGAGTTCCACGGGCAGAAGCACGGGGAACACCTCGGTTGGAGGGCTCATCTGACTGTCCGCGCGCGGGGCGCACAGACCAAGGTGAGAGCCTAGCCGACGCGGGGTCCGTCGGTCAAACGCGGCCGACTGCCGGCCTGGAGGCGCGGGGCGGCCCCGCACCGCGCCTCCCGTCCGCCCTGGGGCACCCCCACCGCCCATCGTGAGCAGCAATGGTCGGGTCCGCTGTGCGAACCCGACCATTCCTGCTCACGAAGTGCCCCCGTGGGGCGTGGGGACTACTCCGCAGCCACAGTCCGACGTCGGCGACGCACGATCAGCACGCCCGCTCCCGCCGCGAGCAGCAGGAACGCCACCAGCGCACCGGCACCCATCCCGGCGGCGCCCGTGAACGCGAGCTGCCCATCGGTGGTGATCGTGATCGGGGTCCACCCGATCAGGCTCCCGTCAGCAGCCGTCACCGCCAGCCGATGCGCACCAGCGACGGTGTCCGCCGGGATCGTGACGCGAACCGTCCCGTCAGCAGCCACCACAGCCGTGCCGATCAGCGTCGGCTCCGAGAACAACCACACGTTGACCGTGTCACCGGCCGAAGCCGAGCCCACCGTCACCGTGATCGTCTCCCCCGCACGAGCGGTCGCCGGAGCCGACACCCCGCCACGGCTCGCCTCCGTCAACAGCGACTCCGACGGCGCCACCGGAGCACTCGGCGGGGTGATCCCGTCGACCGGCGGCACCGGAGTCGGGGTCGGCGTCGGAGTCGGCACCGGCGTCGGCGTCGGCACCGGCGTCGGCGTCGGCCCCGGCGTCGGGTCCGTGCCCGGGTCGGTGCCCGCGGCGTCCAGGTCGAACCCGACCAGGATCGGGTCGTGGTCGCTCGCCCGGTACACGTCGTCGGTGTACAGGTTCGTCGCGTTGTAGTTGTAGCGGCTGTACTCCAGGCCCACCGACTCGACCGAGTTGATGTTCCAGATGTCCACGCCCGTGACCGTCTCGAGCGCGGCCTTCGACGCGAACACGTGGTCGAGCGAGCCGCTCAGGCCGGAGAACACGTACGAGTACTCGGAGCTGTCGAGCGCCGGGCCGAGGTCGGTGTAGCCGGCCTCGTCGAGGACCACCACCGGGTCCTCCTTGCTGTAGGCGTTGAAGTCGCCGAGCATGAACACCTTGTCGGTGCCGTACTGCTCCTGCATGTCGGTGGAGAAGGTCACGAGGGCCTTCGCCTGCTCGACGCGGTCGGCGTTCGACGCTCCCTGCCCGTCACCCTGGTCGGCGTTCTCGCCGGTGCCGGAGCCCTTGGACTTGAAGTGGTTCGCGATCACCAGGAAGTCGTCGTCCGCGGTGCCGCCGACCGGGCGGAACGCGTCCGCGACGGGCTGGCGGGCGTTCGTGAACGCGTCGTCGAGCAGGATCGTCGACTCGCCGACGGGCTCGACGCGGTCCTTCTTGTAGATGAGGGCGAGGCGGATGACGTCCTCGCTCGCGGGCACGACGGCCGGGGACTTCGCGTAGGCCCAGGTGTCCTGGCCGGTCGCGGCGTTGAGCGCGTCGACCAGGGTGGCCACGGCGGCGTCGCGGTCCTGACCGAAGCGGACGGAGTTCTCGATCTCCTCGAGTGAGACGACGTCGGCGTCCAGCCCGTTGATGGCCTTCACGATCTTGACCTGCTGGCGCAGGAAGTCCTCCTGCTCGGCGGCGCCGCGGGCGTCGCAGCCGGAGTTCACCGTGACGGGGTCACCGGCGCGGTCCGTGTAGTACTTGCAGCCGGTGAGCTCGTCGCCCGTGGTCGGGAAGTAGTTGAGCACGTTGAAGCCGGCGAGCTTCAGGTCGCCTCCGACGTCCTGCGGTGCCGGCTGGCGCACCTTCGAGAACGACGCCGGCAGGTCGGCGGCCGGGGTCGCACCCGTGATCGGCGCGGTCGGCTGGAACTTCCACCCGTTGTTGCGGTAGTCGAGGACGACCGGCTCGGTGAAGGTGGCGGCGGCACCGACGGTGACCGGGCCCTGGGTGAGCCACGACACCGGGATGCCCTGGTTCGCCTGGGTCAGGAAGTTGGTGCTCGCACCGTCGTCGAGCGTGACCTTGCGCGCGGCGTTGTCGGCCTCGACGGCCTTCGCCTCGGCGCTGCCCGGGCGACTGACCTCGGTCGGCTGGATCAGGCGCTTCGTGCCGCTGGCGAGCACGACCTCGCCGTACTGGTTCGTCGTGTAGTTGTCGGCGACCGTGTACGCGCCCTGGGGAGCGACGAGCATGCTCTCGAGCGACTCGCGCTGGGCGTCGGACGACGGGAATGCGACCGCGGCGGGCTGCGGTGCCGCGACGGTGTCGTCGAGCTGCTGCAGCGACGCGGCACCGGACACCGTGAGCTCGGTCAGGCCGAAGTACTCGGACACGGCGCCGGTGACCCGCACGTGGTCGCCCTCGTGCACCAGGCCGGCGGTGGCGGACGAGAAGACGAACACCGCGTCGGACGCGGTGTGGGCGCCGAGGTCGATGGCGCCGCCGGTGCCGGGGGTCTGGATCGTGTAGCCGTTGAAGCCGCCGGGGCCGTAGACCGCGGTGACGACGCCGTCGGTCGTGACGCTCTTGCCGGCGTACGGCGAGGTGTCCGTGGTGCCCTGCAGCTGGGCGATGGTCACCGTCTCGGCGGGTGTGCCGGGCGTGGGGGTCCCGCCGTCACCCGGGTCGGTCGGTTCCGTGGGCTCGGTCGGTGCCGTCGTCTCGCCCGCGGCGTTCCGCGGGGTGAGCGTCGTCGTCACGGAGAAGTCCGCACCGTTGACGTCGGTGTCCGTGGTGCCCTGGCGGACCAGGCCGTTCGGCACGGAGTTGTCCCCGGTCACGGTGCGCACGGCCGACTCGAACGTGTTCGAGGCGCCGTAGCCGAGCAGGTCGACCACGCCGTCGGTGCCGGTGGTGACGGGTCCGGCGGCGAGCGCCAGGGGTGCCGTGGCGTCGGACAGCACGAGCGTGCCCGTGGTGCCCGACGGGTTGAGCGTCGCGGTGTCGTCGGCGGCGGGCAGGTCCTCGCCGGCCGGGGTGGCCCCGCCGTTGCCTGCCATCGACACCAGGAAGGTGCCCTTCGCCGGCACGATGCCCTGGAGTGCACTGGCCGAGAACGTGCCGGTACCCGTGGCGGAGCGGTACTGGAGCGACCACCCGGCGAGCGACACGGCGGCGTCGGTCGGGTTGCCGATCTCGACGAACTTCTCGTTGTAGAAAGCGCCCTTGCTCCCCGCCTTCAGGTAGGCCTCCTCGATGACGAGGTCGGTCCCCTCGGGGTTCGCGGTCGCTGCGGTGACGGTGACGAGTGGGGCCGCGAGGAGCGTCGCGGCCGCCGTGGCGCACAGCAGAGTGCGCCCGAGGGTGTTGGCCATGCCCGCACGCTACCGACCTGCGGGGTCGTTCAGGTTGCGTCGAGGTAAATGATTGCGTTCGGCAACATCAGCCGATCGGCAACATCAACCGATCGGCAGCCAGGTCCCGCCCACACGTCGGACGGCCGGTCCGTGTCCCGGCAGCACGAGGGCCGGGAACGGCAGCGCCCGTGCCGACTCGAGCGCGCGGTCCTGATCGGCGGTGAAGAACGGTGTGATCATCCGCGGCCGCGGGGCCCACGACCCGGGCTGGGTGTCGTGCCGGCTGACGACCGCGTCGCCCGTGACGATCGCGTCCGCCGCGGGCAGCAGGTACGCCGTCGAGCCGTCGGTGTGGCCGACGGCCGGGAACGGTGCGATCGCCCGGCCTGCGAAGTCCGCACCGGTGAACGCCCGAGCGGACGGGACGGTGGTCGGTCGGAGGGCGTCGGAGCGGATCGCCCGTGCCAGCCAGGCGAGCACGCGGGGGCTGGCGAGCCGGCCGCCGATCTCCGCCGGGGTGACCTGCTGCCGCTCGGGTCCGCGCACGTTGGCGAGCTCGTCGGCGTGGGCGAGCACCTCGACGTCGGGGTACCGCTCGAGGATCCCGGGGATGCCGCCGACGTGGTCCACGTGTCCGTGCGTCACGTAGACGCGACGGAGGTCGGCCGGGTCGTGCCCGGCGGCGCGCACGGTGTCGAGCACGAGGTCGGTGTCGGCCGGGTACCCGGCGTCGATCAGCGCGACGCCGTCCTCCTCGGCCAGCACCACCCAGTTGGACACGGGGCCCTCGACGAAGACGACTCCGGGGGCGACGGACACGACGGAACGGGGTTCGCGCGGGCTCATCCCTCGACGGTACCGTCCGCCGACCGTCGGGCCCGGGTCTGCTCCGCCCGCTCCGCGAGCTCGGCGTCCGCCGGGTAGCCCACCTCGGTCAGGGTCAGTCCCTTCGCCGGCGCCGTCTTGAAGGCGCTCGTGCGTTCCTCGGCGACGCGCAGTTCCTCGAGGCGGTCCGGGCCGAAGCGGCCCTCGCCCACGGCGATGGTCGCGCCGACCATGGCCCGCACCATCGAGTGGCAGAAGGCGTCGGCCTGGAGGCGCGCCACCAGCACGCCGTCCGGCTCGCGGTCCCAGCGGAACTGCTGCAACGTCCGGATGGTCGTCGCCCCCTCGCGCGGCTTGCAGAACGTCGCGAAGTCGTGCAGCCCGAGCAACGTCAGCGCACCGCGCTCCATCGCTGCCGGATCGAGCCGTGCCGCGTGCCAGACCGTGTGCCCACGTCGACGTGGATCGCGCGGGGCGTCGGCGTCCGCGATCCGGTACTCGTACCGGCGCCAGAGCGGCGAGAACCGCGCGTCGAACCCGGCGGGCGCCACCGAAGCTCCGGTGACGACGACGTCCCCCTCGGGTGCCGCGATGCCGTTGACCCGCTTGAGCAGCCCGTCGAGCGGTGACCGGCCCGACCCGCGCTTGGTGGTCAGCGCTGCCCACTGTTCTGCCGACAGGTCCAGGTGCGCGACCTGCCCGGTGGCGTGCACCCCGGCGTCGGTGCGTCCGGCGACGGTGAGCAACGGCGGTTCGCCCCAGCGGGTGAACACGGTGGCGAGTGCGGCCTCGAGGGCGCCCTGGACGGTCCGGAGTCCGGGCTGCCGGGCCCACCCGGAGAACGCCGCCCCGTCGTAGGCGATGTCCAGCCGGAGCCGCACGTCGCCCGTGCTGTCGGGGTCCTGGAAGCCGACCGTCTCGTCCACGTGACCACCGTAGCGGGGGTGATCCGTGCCTCCCGGCCCGCGCTCGGTCTGCCGGACGGCGGCCGCCCGTACCCGCTCAGCCGCGCGGACGGCCGAACGCCGACGGACCGGTCCGGGTGTCGAGGTCGTCGGTGGCGCGTCGCTCGGACTCGACGATCCCGCGCAGGGCGACGAGCGCGGCCGAGGTGACCGCGACGTGCGAGGGGTTCTCGCGCGATGCGTCGAGCGCGCTCTCGAGTCGTGCGATGGCCTCTTCGGCCTGGTCCTCCGGGGAGTCGCCGCGGATCGTGCTGGCGATCTTCCGCAGTGCCTCGGCGATGGGGGTGGCGAACGCGGGGTCCGGACGCCCGACGCCCTCGGACACCGGGCCGGAGCGTGCCACGAGCTCGGTGAGGTCGGTCGTGTACCAGGCGACCCGCTCCAGGGCCCGGAAGCGTCCGCCGTCCTTCTGGAGCCGCGCTCGCGACCCGCGCAGGGCACCACGGGGGTTGAGTCGGCGGCTCTCGTGCGCGATCGCCACCCGCGACCGGACGTCCGCGATCGCGCGGTCCAGGCGGTCCTGCTGGTGGTCCCACGCCTTCTCGTCGCGCTTGCCCTCCTCGAGCACGGCTGCCAGCCCGTCGAGGTGGTCCGCCAGCACACCGTTCACCGCGTCGATGCGGTGTTCGGCGTCCCAGAAGTGCAGCGGCGGGAACACCAGGAAGTTGACCAGCAGCCCGATCACGACGCCCACGGCCATCTGCACGAGGTACCCGAGCGAGTACCCCTCGGCGTTGGCGCCGCCGACGAGCAGGACGAAGAGCGCCGCGGTGGACACCCACGAGCTGCCCTCGCCCAGCACGCGGAACCCGCCGACCAGCACCCCGACGCCGACCGCGAGCGCGATCGCGAGGAAGCCGGGATCGCCGACCCACATCGTGAACGCGGCGATGAGGATGCCGAGGGCGATCCCGACCAGGGTCTGCACACCGCTGCGGATGCCCGCGAACACCGTCGTCTGCATCGCGACGACGGCGCCGAGTGGTGCGTAGTACGGGTACTCGGCCGCGACGCCCGGGATGTGCCGCGCCACGAACCAGGCGATCACGGCGGCAGCGGCGGCCTTGCCGGCGTGCAGCAGGCGCGGCTGTGTGCCCGAGGTCCGGCTCCACCGCCAGACCCGGGTCCCCAGACCCGTAACGTGCTGGAACGCCATGACTTCCTTCCGTCGCACCCGGCCCGTGACGGTACGCCGAGCAGTCGGTGTGCACGACCAGCCTCGGGCGCGAGGAAGCCCCCGCGACCTGGGTCGCGGGGGCTTCCTCGTGGTGGTGCAGCGCCCCGGAGGGCACCGGACTACTTGGTGTCGGCGTCGTCCGACTTCTCGGCGGCGTCGGCCTCGACCTCGGCAGCAGCCTCGGTCTCGGACTCGGTCTCGACCGGGGCGGACTCCTCGGTGGTCTCGGTCTCCTCGACCGGGGCCTCCGCGGTGGTCTCGTCGGCGGCGGGCCCGTCGACCGGGGCGGCAGCAGCGGCCGGAGCCGAGTTGCGCTTGACCGGAGCGGGCGTGCTCGAGACGGGCTCGAGGACGAGCTCGATCGACGCCAGCGGGGCGTTGTCGCCCTTGCGGAAGCCGAGCTTCGTGATGCGGGTGTAACCGCCCTGGCGGTCCTCGACCTGGGGGGCGATCTCGGTGAACAGCGTGTGCACGACGGACTTGTCGCGCAGGATGCTGATCACACGACGACGAGCGTGCAGGTCGCCGCGCTTCGCGAACGTGATGAGACGCTCGGCGACCGGGCGGAGGCGCTTGGCCTTCGTCTCGGTGGTCGTGATGCGACCGTGCGTGAAGAGGGCGTTGGCGAGGTTGCTCAGGAGCAGGCGCTCGTGGGCGGGACCGCCACCGAGGCGGGGGCCCTTGGTGGGCTTCGGCATGTCAGTTCTCCAGTGGTGAAAGTGGTGCGCGCGGTGTCAGCGCGCTTGCGCGTGAGCGCGAGGTCAGTTGTTGGACTCGTCCTCGTCGTACCCGCTGTAGAAGTGGGCGCCGTCGAATCCGGGGACGGTGTCCTTGAGGGACAGGCCGAGCTCGGTGAGCTTGTCCTTGACCTCGTCCACCGACTTCTGACCGAAGTTGCGGATGTTCATGAGCTGCGTCTCCGACAGGGCGACGAGCTCGGACACCGTGTTGATGCCCTCCCGCTTCAGGCAGTTGTAGCTGCGGACCGACAGGTCGAGGTCCTCGATCGGGGTCTGCAGTTCGTTCGAGAGCACGGCGTCGACCGGCGCGGGGCCGATCTCGATGCCCTCTGCCGCCGTGTTGAGCTCGCGAGCGAGCCCGAACAGCTCGACCAGCGTGCGACCGGCCGACGCGATGGCGTCGCGCGGCGTGATGGCCGGCTTCGCTTCGACGTCGACGACCAGGCGGTCGAAGTCCGTGCGCTCACCGGCACGCGTCGCCTCGACGCGGTAGGTGACCTTCAGGACGGGCGAGTAGATCGAGTCGATCGGGATCTGACCGGCTTCGCTGAACTCGGAACGGTTCTGCGTCGCCGAGACGTAGCCACGGCCACGCTCGATCGTGAGCTCGAGCTCGAAGCGCGCGGTGTCGTTCAGGGTCGCGATGACGAGTTCCGGGTTGTGGATCTCGACGCCGGCCGGAGCGGAGATGTCCGCCGCGGTGACCTGACCGGCACCCTGCTTGCGCAGGTACGCCGTGATGGGCTCGTCGTGCTCGCTGGAGACGACCAGGCTCTTGATGTTGAGGATGATCTCGGTGACGTCTTCCTTGACACCGGGAACGGTGCTGAACTCGTGGAGGACGCCGTCGATGCGGATGCTGGTGACAGCCGCGCCGGGGATCGAGGAGAGGAGCGTGCGGCGCAGCGAGTTGCCGAGGGTGTAACCGAAGCCCGGCTCGAGCGGCTCGATGACGAAGCGCGAGCGGTGCTCGGAGATCGGCTCCTCGGTCAGGGTGGGGCGCTGTGCAATGAGCACTGTGGGATTCCTTTCGGCGAAGTGTCCGCTATATGACACTTGGCGGTACGACGGGGCCGCATGGGCCCCGACGGGTCTGTTGAGTTGTGATCACGCGCACACACGTGCGCGATCGAACGACCAGGAATGGCCGCGGGCCCTGCCCGCCCTCGCCGGAACGGATCCGGTCAGGGGACGAGCAGGGCGCGGCCGGTTGCTCCTCGCGTCAGACGCGACGGCGCTTGGGCGGGCGGCACCCGTTGTGCGCCTGCGGCGTGACGTCGTTGATCGAGCCGACCTCGAGGCCAGCGGCCTGGAGGGAACGGATCGCGGTCTCGCGACCCGAACCCGGGCCCTTCACGAAGACGTCGACCTTCTTGACGCCGTGCTCCTGCGCCTGACGCGCAGCGGACTCGGCAGCGAGCTGCGCCGCGAACGGCGTCGACTTGCGCGAACCCTTGAAGCCCACGGCACCCGAGGACGCCCAGCTGAGGACGGCACCCGACGGGTCGGTGATGCTGACGATCGTGTTGTTGAACGTGCTCTTGATGTGGGCCTGGCCCACAGCGACGTTCTTCTTCTCCTTGCGGCGCGGCTTGCGCGCGGCAGTCTTGGGGGTAGCCATCGGGGTCTCCTATCGAGCCTTCTTCTTGCCTGCCACGGTGCGCTTCGGTCCCTTGCGGGTACGAGCGTTGGTCTTGGTGCGCTGACCGCGCACCGGGAGACCACGACGGTGGCGAAGACCCTCGTAGCTGCCGATCTCGACCTTGCGGCGGATGTCGGCGGCGACCTCACGGCGGAGGTCACCCTCGACCTTGAAGTTGCCCTCGATGAAGTCACGGAGGGCGACGAGCTGGTCGTCGGTCAGGTCCTTGACGCGGATGTCACCGGAGATACCGGTCTCCGTCAATGCCTGGACGGCGCGGGTACGGCCGACGCCGTAGATGTACGTGAGTGCGATCTCCACGCGCTTCTCGCGCGGGATGTCGACGCCTGCTAGACGTGCCATGTGATGGCTGCTCCTGTTGTCGATGGAGGTGTGGCGCAGTACCGGTGCTCGGGCCTCCGCCCCGAGGTGTCCCCCGGTCGTCGTGCGACCGGGTTCTGGTACTGCGTTGTCGATCTTCAGTTGTGGGTCGTGCTCGAGCAGCCTGGTGTCCGAGGGACACCGTCGGCGCCGGTCACGCGCCCGGGACTAGCCCTGGCGCTGCTTGTGACGCGGGTTGCTCTTGCAGATCACCATGACGCGGCCCTTGCGGCGAATCACACGGCAGTGTTCGCAGATGGGCTTGACGCTGGGGTTGACCTTCATGGTTCTTTCCTCGTGCTCGCTGGCTTCGTGCTCGGCAGGATTGCCGTGCCGTTCCTTTCCAGCTCGCGGATCACTTGTAGCGGTAGACGATCCGGCCGCGGGTCAGGTCGTACGGGCTCAGCTCCACGATCACGCGGTCCTCGGGGAGGATGCGGATGTAGTGCTGGCGCATCTTCCCGGAGATGTGCGCGAGGACCTTGTGTCCGTTCGTCAGCTCAACGCGGAACATCGCGTTGGGCAGAGCTTCGAGCACCGAGCCTTCGATCTCGATGACGCCGTCTTTCTTGGCCATAGCCTCACTGTCGCTTGGTTGTGGAACAGGTGTGATCCCCGAACCGGTCTGCGGGTCGGTCGCCACACCCGAGAGGGCATGACACACCAAAGATCGATCTTATGTGGTAAACCCGCAATTGCCAAGTGGGGACGCGGAACACCCCACGTCTGGGGCTTCCGGGGCCGTGCCTGAGCGTTGCACAGTGGTTTGTCGGCGCGCTCCGGGCGCGCACATGCGCGCGAACCGTAGTTTTGCTCCGCAGCCACGTCCGCCGCACCAGCAGCTCGCGCCGGACCACCGAACGGAGAACACGTGCCCGACGCCACCCGACGCCCCTTCGCCAGCCACGGCAAGCAGGCCCGTCGCCGGGGCTGGGGCACGCTCGTCACCGTCGTCGCGTCCGCGGTCGCCGTCCTGCTCGTCAGCGGCACGAGCGTCGCCGCGATCGCCGGGGCCCAGCTCGCCACCGCGCCGCAGACCGTCGCGCTGAGCACCGACGACCAGAGCACCGCGAAGACGGCGGACATCTCGGCGATCAAGGGCGGGGCGAACATCCTGCTCATCGGGAGCGACACCCGGGTCGGCCAGTTCGACTCCGACGAGGACGTCGAGGGCGCCCGCAACGACGTCACGATGCTCATCCACATCTCTGCGGACCACCAGCAGCTCACCGCGGTCAGCTTCCCCCGTGACCTGATGGTCCCCATCCCGGCCTGCACGAACCCCGCGACCGGCACGACCTACCCGGCGTCCACCTCGGCGATGTTCAACACCGCGCTCGGCAACGGCGGTGTCTCCTGCGTCGTGGACACGGTGGAGAACCTGACCGGTCTGAGCATCCCCTACGCCGGACTCATCACGTTCGACGGCGTGATCGAGATGTCGAACGCCCTCGGCGGCGTGGACGTCTGCGTCGCCGAGCCGATCGACGACACGTTCACCGGCCTGCACCTCACGACGGGCTCGCACTCCCTCGAGGGCTCGGACGCCCTGGCCTTCCTGCGCACCCGCCACGGGGTCGGCGACGGCAGCGACCTCGCCCGCATCAGCTCGCAGCAGGTGTTCCTGTCGGCGCTTCTCCGCAAGGTCACCTCGGACGGCACGCTCTCGAACCCGATCACGCTCTACAAGCTGGCCGGCGCCGCCCTGTCCAACATGACGCTGTCCGACGGCCTGGCCCAGACCGGCACCCTCGTCAAGCTCGCGGCAGCCCTGCGTGGGATGAGCACGGCCAACATGCTCTTCGTGCAGTACCCGGTGGCCGACGACCCCGCCGACAGCGCCCGGGTGATCGTCGACCAGGAGACGGCCCACACCCTGAACGTGGCGCTGCAGAACGACGTCCGGTCCTCACTGAGCGACTCGAGCACCGGTCGCGCGTCCGAGGAGTCGCCGTCGAGCGGCGGGACGTCGAGCGGCACCGGGTCGTCCGGCTCGTCGGGGTCGTCCGGCACCTCGGGGTCGTCCGGGACCTCGTCGTCCGGCGGCACGCCGTCGGCGACGCCGAGCGCGACCGCCACGCGGACGCCGACCGCGTCGGCGACGCCGCTCCCCTCGTCGATCACCGGGCAGAGCGCCTCCGAGGAGACCTGCTCCGTCGGCAACTGACGCGACGTCACGGCGTGGGCCCGACAGTGGTCGGGAGGGTCCACGCGACGCCATCGACGCGGCGGACGCCAGCCGGGCCTCCCGGCCGTCGCATCGAGCGGAGACGCCCAGCGTGGGCACCGTGTGCGGACTGGAGGCCCGTCCTACGGGATCGGGACGGGCGTCACACCCAGCGGGGCCAGGCCCCGAGCGCCGCCGTCGGCGGCCGTGAGCACCCAGATGCCGGCCGCGTGCACCGCGACGCTGTGCTCCCAGTGCGCGGCGTCGGAGCCGTCGAGCGTCCGGACCGTCCACTCGTCGTCGTCCGTCGAGCTGTCGATCGCGCCGGCCGTGACCATGGGCTCGATGGCGACCACCAGCCCCGGCTTGACGGCAGGTCCGGCACCGCGCACGCGGTAGTTGAAGACCGGCGGTTCCTCGTGCATCGACCGACCGATGCCGTGGCCGGTGTAGTCCTCGACGATGCCCCACGCGCCGGTCTCGTCGATCGCGTCCTCCACGGCGGAGCCGACCTCGTGCAGGTTCTTCGCGTGGGCGAGCGCGGCGATGCCGTGCCAGAGCGACCGCTCGGTCGTGTCGCAGAGCGTCTGACGGGCTGCGGTGACCGCAGCGTCGCCGCCGGGGACGACGGTCGTGAACGCGCTGTCGCCGTTCCAGCCGTCGACCTCGGCACCGGCGTCCACCGACACGATGTCGCCGGGCGCGAGCACGCGCGCACCGGGGATCCCGTGCACGATCTCGTCGTTCACCGACACGCACAGCGTGTGGCGGTACCCGGGCACGAGCTGGAAGTTCGGGACTCCGCCGCCGTCACGGATGGTGCTCTCGGCGATCGCATCGAGTTCACCGGTGGTGATCCCCGGACGGATCGCTGCACGGACGGCGTCGAGTGCCTCGGCGGTCAGCAGACCCGGCCGGACCATCGCCCGGAGCTCGTCCGGGGTCTTGTAGATCGAGGGCTTCTTGAACCGCACCACGCTGGTCAGACGGTCGCGGAGAGCCCGCGGCCCGCCAGTGCCGTCTGGATGCGGTCGCCGACCTCGTCGATGGCACCGAGGCCGTCGACGTCGACCACGAGGCCACGCTCGCCGTACGCCGCCACGATGGGCGCCGTCTGCTCGGCGTAGACCTGCTGGCGACGACGGATCGTCTCCTCGTTGTCGTCGCTGCGGCCCTGGTCCTCGGCGCGCTTGAGCAGGCGACCGACGAGCTCGTCCTGGTCGGCGACGAGCTGCACGACGGCGTCGATCCCGGTGCCCTGCTCAGCGAGCAGTGCGTCGAGGTACTCGACCTGACCGACCGTGCGCGGGTAGCCGTCCAGCAGGAAGCCGTGCTCGGCGTCGGGCTCCTGCAGGCGGGACTTCACGAGCTCGTTCGTCAGGGAGTCCGGCACGTAGTCGCCGGCGTCCATGATCGCCTTCGCCTGCACACCGAGGGGCGTGCCCTCTGCCACGTTCTTGCGGAAGATGTCCCCGGTCGAGATCGCGGGGATCCCGAAGGAGTCGGCGATGCGGCCGGCCTGGGTGCCCTTCCCGGCTCCGGGAGGTCCGACGATGATGAGACGTGCGCTCAACGGAGAAGCCCTTCGTAGTGACGCTGCTGCAGCTGCGAGTCGATCTGCTTCACGGTCTCGAGACCGACACCCACGATGATGAGGATGCTCGCGCCACCGAACGGGAAGTTCTGGTTCGCGCCGAACAGCGCCAGTGCTGCCAGCGGGATGAGCGCGATGAGACCGAGGTAGAGCGAACCGGGCAGCGTCACCCGGGTGAGGACGTAGTCGAGGTACTCGGCGGTCGGACGACCGGCACGGATGCCGGGGATGAACCCGCCGTACTTCTTCATGTTGTCGGCGACCTCTTCGGGGTTGAAGGTGATCGCCACGTAGAAGTACGTGAACCCGACGATGAGCAGGAAGTACAGGACCATGTAGAACCAGTTGTCACCCGAGGTCAGGTTGTTCTGGATCCACGTCACCCACGCGGCCGGCTCGGAGCCGTCCGAGGGCTGGTTGAACTGCGCGATCAGGGCCGGCAGGTACAGCAGCGACGAGGCGAAGATGACGGGCACGACGCCGGCCATGTTCACCTTGATCGGGATGTAGGTGTTGTTGCCGCCGTACGTCCGCCGCCCGACCATGCGCTTGGCGTACTGCACGGGGATCCGCCGCTGTGACTGCTCGACGAACACGACGGCCATCATGATCACGAGTCCGACCAGGATCACGAACAGGAAGAGCTCGAACGACTGCGACTGCTCGATCGCCCAGAGCGCCGACGGGAACTGCGCCGCGATCGACGTGAAGATCAGGAGCGACATGCCGTTGCCGATGCCGCGCTCGGTGACGAGCTCGCCCATCCACATGATGAGACCGGTACCCGCGGTCAGCGTGACGACCATCAGCATGATGGCGTACCAGCTGTCGTTCGAGATGATCGACGTGCAGGACGCGGAGGCGTTGGTGCCGAACAGGGCGCCGGAGCGGGCGACCGTGATCAGGGTCGTGGACTGCAGCACACCGAGCGCGATGGTGAGGTAGCGCGTGTACTGCGTCAGCTTCGCCTGGCCCGACTGGCCCTCCTTGTAGAGGGTGTCGAAGTGCGGGATGACCACGCGCAGGAGCTGCACGATGATCGACGACGTGATGTACGGCATGATGCCGAGCGCGAAGACCGAGAGCTTCAGCAGCGCGCCGCCGGAGAAGAGGTTGATGAGGTCGTAGAGACCGCCGGAGGACGACGCGCTGGCGAGGCAGCTCTGCACGGCGGCGTAGTCGACGAACGGTGCCGGGATGTACGACCCGAGACGGAACAGCGCGATGATCGCGAGGGTGAAGCCGATCTTCTTGCGAAGATCAGGGGTGCGCATGATGCGCGCGACCGCTCTGAACACGATGACTCCGAACTTGTGGGACCGGGGCCGTCGATCGCGGCCGGACCGGTTTCGGTCGGCAGGGCCGACCCGGCTGGCGGATGCCGGCCACTGTCAAGGAAACCGTAACGGCGGCCCGTGCGCAAACGCACGGGCCGCCGACGGGGGTTACTGGGAGACGGTGCCGCCAGCAGCCACGATCTTCTCGGCGGCGGACGCCGAGACCTTGTCGACCGTGACCGTGATCTTCACGGTGATGTCACCCTGACCGAGAACCTTGACCTTCTCGTTCTTGCGGACGGCGCCCTTGGCGACCAGGCCCGCAACGGTGACGTCGCCACCATCGGGGTAGAGCTCCGAGATCTTGTCCAGGTTCACGACCTGGTACTCGACCCGGAACGGGTTCTTGAACCCGCGGAGCTTCGGGGTGCGCATGTGCAGCGGCATCTGCCCACCCTCGAAGCCGACCCGGACCTGGTAACGGGCCTTCGTGCCCTTGGTACCACGCCCAGCGGTCTTGCCCTTCGAGCCCTCACCGCGACCAACACGGGTGCGGTCCTTCTTGGCGCCCTCTGCAGGACGGAGGTGGTGCAGCTTCAGCACCTGCACGCGCTCGTTCTTCTCGTCGCTCATGCGTCGACCTCCTCGACCTTCACGAGGTGCGCCACCGTCGCGATGTACCCGCGGTTCTGGGAGTTGTCCTCACGCTCGACCGAACGGCCGATGCGCTTGAGGCCCAGGCTGCGCAGGGTGTCGCGCTGGTACTGCTTCTCGCTGATAACGGACTTGATCTGCGTGATCTTCAGCATCGCCATCACGCACCTGCCTTCTCGGTCGCGGCACGCAGGGCTGCGGCCTCGGCCTGGAGCAGACGGGCCGGGACGACCCGCTCGACGTCGAGGCCACGACGGCTCGCGACGGCGCGGGGCTCCTCGAGCTGCTTCAGGGCCTCGACGGTCGCGTGCACGATGTTGATGGTGTTCGACGAGCCGAGCGACTTGCTCAGGACGTCGTGGATGCCGGCGCACTCGAGCACGGCGCGGACCGGACCACCGGCGATGACACCGGTACCGGGGCCGGCCGGACGCAGGAGGACGACGCCAGCGGCGGCTTCACCCTGCACCGGGTGCGGGATCGTGTTGCCGACGCGGGGGACGCGGAAGAAGTTCTTCTTCGCCTCTTCGACGCCCTTGGAGATCGCCGTGGGGACCTCCTTGGCCTTGCCGTAGCCGACGCCCACGAGGCCGTTGCCGTCACCGACGACGACGAGCGCCGTGAAGCTGAAGCGACGACCACCCTTGACGACCTTCGAGACGCGGTTGATGGTCACCACGCGCTCGAGGAACTGGCTGTCGCCACCGCGGTTGTTGCGGTCGCGGCCCTGCTGACGGTCACGACCGCCACCACGACGGCCACGGTTGTCAGCGGAGTCGCGGTTGTTGGACGCGGAGCCCGCGGCGGTCTCGACCGGACGCTCGGCGACGGCAGGTGCCTCCGCCTCCTTGCCGGTCTTGGCGCCCTCGGTGGTCGCCTCGGCGGTTGCGTCGGTGGCCGTGGCCTCCGTGCTCGCCTCGGTGGTCTCCGTGGTCTCGACAGCCTCGGTCTCCGTGGCCTCGACGGCCTCGGTCTTGGCGTCTTCGTTGGTGTTCGCGTTGTCGCTCACAGGTTCAGCCCTCCTTCACGGGCACCATCGGCGATCGCGGCGACGCGACCGGCGTACTTGCTGCCACCGCGGTCGAAGACCACGGCATCGACGCCAGCCGACTTCGCGCGCTCGGCGAGGAGCTCACCGACGCGACGGGCCTTGGCGGTCTTGTCGCCGTCGAACGAGCGGAGGTCTGCCTCCATCGTCGAGGCGCTTGCGAGGGTGTGACCCTTCGAGTCGTCGATGACCTGCACGAACACGTGACGCGACGAGCGGGTGACGGCGAGACGGGGACGAGCCTCGGTGCCGGTGATCTTCTTGCGGAGACGGTTGTGACGACGCGCCTTGGCGGCCGCCTTGCTCTTGCCTCGTGTCTTGAGGAGTCCCATGATCACTTACCTGACTTTCCGGCCTTGCGGCGCACGTTCTCGCCGGCGTAACGGACACCCTTGCCCTTGTAGGGCTCGGGCTTCCGGAGCTTCCGGATGTTCGCGGCGACCTCGCCGACAGCCTGCTTGTCGATACCGGCGACGGTGACCTTGTTGTTGCCCTCCACCGCGAAGCTGATGCCCGCCGGCGGCTCGACCGTGATCGAGTGGGAGTACCCGAGGGCGAACTCGAGGTTCGAGCCCTTGGCCGCGACACGGTAACCCGTACCGACGACCTCGAGGCCCTTGGTGTAGCCCTGGGTCACGCCGATGATGTTGTTGGCGATGAGGGTCCGGGTCAGTCCGTGGAGCGAACGCGACTCGCGCTCGTCGTCCGGACGGGTGACGAGGACCTGGTTCTCCTCGACCTTGGCCTGGATGGGCTCCGCGATGACGAGCGCGAGCTCGCCCTTCGGGCCCTTGACCGCCACGTTCTGACCGTCAACGGAGACGGTGACGCCGGCGGGGATGTCGATGGGGAGACGTCCGATTCGTGACATTGTCGATCACCACACGTAGGCGAGGACTTCCCCACCCACGCCCTTCTGCTCGGCTTCGCGGTCGGTCAGGAGGCCGGAGGAGGTCGAGAGGATCGCCACGCCGAGGCCACCGAGGACCTGGGGGATCTCCGTCGACTTCGCGTAGACCCGGAGGCCCGGCTTCGAGACGCGCTTGATGCCGGCGATCGAACGCTCGCGCTCGGGGCCGTACTTCAGGTCGATGGTGAGGGTCTGCCCGACTCGGGCGTCCTCCACCTTCCACTCGCTGATGTAGCCCTCACGCTTGAGGATGTCGGCGATGTTCTTCTTGAGCTTGGAGCTCGGGAGCGCGACTGCGTCGTGGTGCGCGGAGTTCGCGTTCCGCAATCTGGTCAGCATGTCTGCGACCGGATCGGTCATCGTCATGATGTTCGTCCATTTCTCGCCTGGTTTCGACACCCGTTCCACGAATGCCGACCTGAGCGATCGAGTGATCCCAGGGCGGTTCCCCGAGATCGGTGTGTTCGTGCGTGCGGGCCGGAGGACGTGAATCCTCCGGCCCGCACCGCCCGAAGTAGTTTAGACCGTCTGCTCGTTGGAGCGGAACGGGAAGCCGAGCTGGCGGAGCAGCGCGCGTCCCTCGTCGTCCGTCTTCGCGGTGGTGACGACAGTGATGTCGAAGCCGCGGACACGGTCGATGCGGTCCTGGTCGATCTCGTGGAACACGGACTGCTCCGTGAGACCGAACGTGTAGTTGCCGTTGCCGTCGAACTGCTTGTCGCTGAGACCGCGGAAGTCGCGGATGCGGGGCAGTGCGAGCGTCACCAGGCGGTCCAGGAACTCCCACGCGCGGTCACCGCGGAGGGTGACGTGCGCGCCGATGGCCTGACCCTCGCGCAGCTTGAACTGTGCGATGGACTTGCGGGCGATGTTGACCTGGGGCTTCTGACCCGTGATCGCCGTGAGGTCCTTGATGGCCCCCTCGATGATCTTGGAGTCACGAGCGGCCTCGCCGACACCGGTGTTCACGACGACCTTGACCAGGCCGGGGACCTGGTTGACGTTCGCGTAACCGAACTGCTCGGTGAGGGCCGTCTTGATCTCGGCCAGGTACTTCTGCTTGAGGCGCGGCTGGATCTTGCCAGCGGGCGCAGCAGTCGTGTCAGTCATCAGAGCTTCTCACCAGACTTCTTCGCGTAGCGGACACGGACGGTCTTCTTGACGCCGTCCTTCTCCACCTCTTCGGTGCGGAAGCCGACACGCGTCGGCTTCTTCGTCTTCGGGTCGACGAGTGCGACGTTCGAGACGTGGATCGAGGCTTCGTGCTGCTCGATGCCGCCGGTCTTCGAACCACGCTGCGTCTGACCGACGCGGACGTGCTTCGTGACGAAGTTCACGCCCTCGACGACGACGCGGTTCTTGTCCTTGAGGACCTCGATGACCTTGCCCTGCTTGCCACGGTCGCCGCCACGCTCCTGCGTCGCGCCCGTGATGACCTGGACGAGGTCACCCTTCTTGATGTTCGCCATGGCTTACAGCACCTCCGGCGCGAGCGAGATGATCTTCATGAACTTCTTGTCACGGAGCTCGCGACCGACCGGACCGAAGATGCGCGTACCGCGCGGGTCGCCGTCGGCCTTGAGGATCACTGCCGCGTTCTCGTCGAACTTGATGTAGGAGCCGTCCTGACGACGGGTCTCCTTCTTGGTGCGAACGATGACTGCCTTGACGACGTCACCCTTCTTCACGTTGCCGCCGGGGATGGCGTCCTTCACCGTGGCGACGATGACGTCACCGAGACCGGCGTAGCGACGACCCGAGCCACCGAGCACGCGGATGGTCAAGATCTCCTTGGCACCCGTGTTGTCGGCGACCTTCAGGCGGGATTCCTGCTGAATCACTGCTGTCTCCTATTCCGAAGCAGGCCGAGGCCTACTTGGCCTTCTCGAGGATCTCGACCAGGCGCCAGCGCTTGGACGCGCTGAGGGGACGGGTCTCGCTGATCACGACGAGGTCGCCGACACCAGCGGTGCCGAGCTCGTCGTGGGCCTTCACCTTGGACGTGCGACGGATGATCTTGCCGTAGAGCGCGTGCTTCACGCGGTCCTCGACCTCGACCACGATGGTCTTGTCCATCTTGTCGCTCGTCACGTAGCCGCGACGCGTCTTGCGGTAGCCGCGAGTGAGGGCGGCGGAGTTCTTCTCTTCGTTCGCCATTACTTCTCCTCGGCGGTCTCGGCCTCGGTCGACTCGGCCGGCTTGTCAGCCTTCTTCGTCGTCTTCTTGGCCTTGGGGGCGGTCTCGACGGGCGCGGGAGTGGCACGGATGCCGAGCTCGCGCTCGCGGAGGACGGTGTAGATGCGGGCGATGTCGCGCTTGACGGCACGGAGACGACCGTGGCTCTCCAGCTGGCCGGTGGCCGACTGGAAGCGGAGGTTGAAGAGTTCCTCCTTGGCCTTCTTCAGCTCGTCAGCGAGACGCTCGTTCTCGAACGTGTCGAGCTCCGTCGGACGGAGCTCCTTGGAACCGATCGCCATTATGCGTCGCCCTCCTCGCGCTTGATGATGCGTGCCTTGAGGGGCAGCTTGTGGATTGCACGAGTCAACGCCTCACGGGCGATCTCCTCGCTGACGCCGGAGAGCTCGAAGAGCACCCGGCCCGGCTTCACGTTCGCGACCCACCACTCGGGCGAACCCTTACCGGAACCCATGCGGGTCTCGGCGGGCTTCTTGGTCAGCGGACGGTCCGGGTAGATGTTGATCCAGACCTTGCCACCACGCTTGATGTGACGCGTCATGGCGATACGAGCGGACTCGATCTGACGGTTGGTCACGTACGCCGGGGTGAGGGCCTGGATGCCGTAGTCGCCGAAGCTGACCTTGGTACCACCGGTGGCCTGACCCGAACGCTTCGGGTGGTGCTGCTTGCGGTGCTTGACTCGACGGGGAATAAGCATGGTTACGCCTCAACTCCTGCGCCGGCCGGCGCGTCCTGCGGGGCCTGCTGCGGACGACGGTCACCGCGGTCGCCGCCACGACGGTCGCCGCCACGGTCGCCACGCTCACCGCGCGGGCCGCCACGACGCTCCGGGCGCGACGAACGCTGGTTCGCCTGCTCGCGAGCGAGCTCCTTGTTCGTGATGTCGCCCTTGTAGATCCAGACCTTCACGCCGATGCGGCCGAACGTGGTCCGGGCCTCGTAGAAGCCGTAGTCGATGTTCGCGCGGAGGGTGTGCAGCGGCACACGGCCTTCGCGGTAGAACTCCGAACGCGACATCTCGGCGCCGCCGAGACGACCCGACACCTGGATGCGGACACCCTTGGCGCCGGCGCGCTGTGCACCCTGCAGGCCCTTGCGCATGGCGCGACGGAACGCGACACGAGCGGAGAGCTGCTCGGCGATGCCCTGCGCGACGAGCTGGGCCTCGGTCTCGGGGTTCTTGACCTCGAGGATGTTCAGCTGGATCTGCTTCTTGGTGAGCTTCTCGAGCTCACCGCGAACGCGCTCCGCCTCGGCGCCGCGGCGGCCGATGACGATGCCCGGACGAGCCGTGTGGATGTCCACGCGGACACGGTCACGGGTGCGCTCGAGCTCGATGCGTGCGACGCCGGCGCGGTCGAGGGTCTTCTTCAGGTACTCGCGCACCTTGATGTCCTCGGCCACGTAGTCGGCGTAGCGCTGACCGGCCTTCTTGCTGTCGGTGAACCAGTGCGAGACGTGGTCCGTCGTGATCCCGAGACGGAAGCCGTACGGGTTGACCTTCTGGCCCATTACTTGCTCGCCTTCTTGCTCGTCGCGGCAACCTCGGCCTCGTCGGGCGTCGCGAGGACGACCGTGATGTGGCTGGTGCGCTTGTTGATGCGGAAGGCGCGGCCCTGGGCGCGCGGCTGGAACCGCTTCAGGGTCGTGCCCTCGTCGACGAAGACGCGGCTCACGTAGAGGTCGCGCTCGTCGAGGAAGCTGTTCGTCGAGTCCGCCTTGACCCGTGCGTTCGCGATCGCCGAGGCGACCAGCTTGTACACGGGCTCCGAAGCGCCCTGGGGGGCGAACTTCAGGATGGCGAGGGCCTCGTGGGCCTGCTTGCCGCGGATCAGCTCGATGACGCGACGGGCCTTCTGAGGCGTGACGCGGATGTGTCGCACGCGTGCGATCGACTCCACCATTTCGTTCCTCCTCTGCGTCGCCGCCTCAGCGGCGACGGCCCTTCTTGTCGTCCTTCACGTGACCACGGAAGGTGCGGGTCGGCGCGAACTCGCCGAGCTTGTGACCGACCATCGACTCGGTGACGAACACCGGGATGTGCTTGCGGCCGTCGTGGACGGCGATCGTGTGCCCGAGCATGTTCGGGACGATCATCGACCGACGCGACCACGTACGGATCACGTTCTTGGTGTTGGCCTCGTTCTGCGTGACGACCTTGCGGAGCAGGTGCTCGTCGACGAAGGGGCCCTTCTTCAGACTGCGTGGCATCTTCTGAACTCCTACTTGCGCTTCTTGCCGGCGTTACGGCGACGGACGATGAGCTTGTCGCTCGGCTTGTTCGGCTTGCGCGTACGGCCCTCGGACTGACCCCAGGGGCTGACCGGGTGACGACCACCGGACGTCTTGCCCTCACCACCACCGTGCGGGTGGTCGACCGGGTTCATGGCGACACCACGGACGGTCGGGCGGACGCCCTTCCAGCGCATGCGGCCGGCCTTGCCCCAGTTGATGTTCGACTGCTCGGCGTTGCCGACCTCGCCGATGGTGGCGCGGCAGCGTGCGTCGACGTTGCGGACCTCGCCCGACGGCAGACGGAGCTGCGCGTAGGGGCCGTCCTTGGCGACGAGACGCACCGAGGCGCCGGCGGAGCGAGCCATCTTGGCGCCGCCACCGGGGCGGAGCTCGATGGCGTGCACGACGGTACCCACGGGGATGTTGCGCAGCGGCAGGTTGTTGCCGGGCTTGATGTCGGCGCCGGGGCCCTGCTCGATGACGTCGCCCTGCTTCAGCTTGTTCGGCGCGATGATGTACCGCTTCGTGCCGTCCACGTAGTGCAGGAGCGCGATGCGCGCAGTGCGGTTGGGGTCGTACTCGATGTGCGCGACCTTGGCGTCGACGCCGTCCTTGTCGGAGCGACGGAAGTCGATCACGCGGTACTGGCGCTTGTGGCCACCACCGATGTGACGCGTGGTGATACGGCCGGAGCTGTTGCGACCACCGGTCTTCGGCAGCGGACGAAGCAGTGACTTCTCCGGAGTCGAACGGGTGATCTCAGCGAAGTCGGCGACCGACGAGCCGCGACGACCGGGGGTCGTCGGCTTGTAGTTACGAATAGCCATGATTTATCCCTCTGGTCCTCAGCCGACAGCCGTGAAGATGTCGATCGAACCGGACTTGAGCGTCACGATGGCGCGCTTGGTGTCCTTGCGCTTGCCGAGACCGAACTTGGTGCGACGGGTCTTGCCCGGGCGGTTCAGCGTGTTGATGCTCGCGACCTTGACGTCGAAGATCTTCTCGATGGCGAGCTTGATCTCGGTCTTGTTCGAGCGGGGGTCCACGATGAACGTGTACTTGCCCTGGTCGATGAGCGCGTAGCTCTTCTCCGAGACGACCGGCGAGATGATGACGTCGCGCGGGTCCTTGTTGAAGCCGCTCATGCGGTGATCTCCTTCGCGGTCTTCGACGCGATGAAGGCGTCGAGGGCGCTCTTGCTGAAGACGACGGCGTCCGAACGCAGCACGTCGTAGGCGTTGAGCTGGCCGTACGAGAGCGCGTGGACGTTCGACAGGTTGCGGATCGACTTGAGCGTCAGCTCGTCGTCCGTCTCGAGCACGACGAGCACGTTCTTGACGGGCGCGACCTTCTCGAGGAGCGTGCGGGCGGTCTTGGTCGACGGCAGTTCAGCCGCGACGAAGCCCTCCACAGCGGAGATGCGGCCACCGCGGGCGCGGTCCGAGAGCGAGCCGAGCAGAGCAGCGGCGATCATCTTCTTCGGGGTGCGCTGCGAGTAGTCGCGCGGGGTCGGTCCGTGGACGACGCCACCGCCGGTGTGCTCCGGAGCACGGACGGAACCCTGACGGGCGCGGCCGGTGCCCTTCTGCTTGAACGGCTTGCGACCGGCACCGCGGACTTCGCCACGGTTCTTGGTCTTGTGGGTGCCCTGACGCGCGGCTGCGAGCTGCGCGGTGACGACCTGGTGGATCAGCGGGACGTTGGTCTCGACGTCGAAGAGAGCTGCGGGGAGCTCGACGGTGCCGGACTTGGCACCCGATGCGTCGAGGACGTCGATCGTGGTTGCGGTCGTGGTGGCCATGATCACTTACCCTTCACGGCGGTGCGGACGAAGACGGAGCGGCCACGAGCACCGGGGACGGCG
The DNA here is from genome assembly GCF_030209645.1 of Curtobacterium sp. ME-Dv--P-122a. Classification (NCBI taxonomy): domain Bacteria; kingdom Bacillati; phylum Actinomycetota; class Actinomycetes; order Micrococcales; family Microbacteriaceae; genus Curtobacterium; species Curtobacterium sp. ME-Dv--P-122a. The sequence continues at coordinate 690,915 of NZ_JARVRO010000006.1, read as the reverse complement.
CCCTTGACGAGCAGCAGACCCTTCTCGGCGTCGACGGCGTGCACCGTGAGGTTGAGGACGGTCACGCGGTCGCCACCCATACGACCAGCCATCCGCATGCCCTTGAAGACGCGCGACGGGGTCGAGGAAGCACCGATCGAGCCGGGCTTGCGGTGGTTGCGGTGCGCACCGTGCGAGGCGCCGACGCCGTGGAAGCCGTGGCGCTTCATGACACCGGCGAAGCCCTTGCCCTTGGACGTACCGACGACGTCGACCTTCTGGCCCGCCGTGAACGTGCCGTCCACGGTGAGCTCCTGGCCGAGCGTGTACTCAGCGGAGTCGTTGGTACGGATCTCGGTGAGGGTGCGACGCGGGGTCACGCCAGCGGCCTCGAAGTGGCCAGCGGCCGGCTTGTTGACCTTGCGAGGGTCGATGGCACCGGCGGCGATCTGGATCGCCTCGTAGCCGTCGCGCTCAGCGTTGCGGATCTGGGTGACCACGTTCGGGCCGACCTCGATCACGGTGACGGGGATGAACTTGTTGTTCTCGTCCCACACCTGGGTCATCCCGAGCTTCTTGCCGAGGAGGCCCTTGACGGTCTTGGTTGAGTTCGCCATTGGTCAGCCCCCTTACAGCTTGATCTCGATGTTGACGTCGGCCGGCAGGTCGAGTCGCATGAGCGAGTCAACGGCCTTCGGCGTCGGGTCGACGATGTCGATGACCCGCTTGTGCGTGCGCTTCTCGAAGTGCTCGCGCGAGTCCTTGTACTTGTGAGGGGAACGGATCACTGCGATCACGTTCTTCTCGGTGGGGAGCGGCACCGGGCCGACCACGGTTGCACCGGCACGGGTCACCGTGTCGACGATCTTCCGGGCCGACGTGTCGATGACCTCGTGGTCATACGACTTGAGCCGGATGCGGATCTTCTGTCCCGCCATGTGTCTCTTGTCCTCTCTGCGCCGCGCACCCTCTGGCCGCCTGACGCCGCTCGGTTCCGCATTCCTGCGGACCGTGCTGTTTTCCTGAACCAACCGGCCGCATCCACTGGGGATGACCGCTGTTCACCTGTCAACCTCGCGGGCGACCGTGGCCGTCCAGCGTGGGCAATCGACTGCCTCGTGCTCCGGGCGCAGCAGTGGTGCACCGCGTCCGTCGCCTCCGGGGAGTCGTGTTCTGCTGCCTGCGGCCCAACCCAGCCCTGCTGAACAAGGGGGTTGTGCACTGCCAGAGCAGTGATCCTGTGGGCGTACACCCACGGGGAATTCGGAACCGGACAAGTCTCGCATAGCCCCGGCCCACGTGCAACCCGGGCGTGTCGCGAATTGCCGGGCGTGTCCCGCCGGCTCGCTTGCCCGGATCCACGCGGATCGGACGGCCTGGAGGCCCGGCTCGGCCCCGCAACGCGACGCACCCTCCGGACGGGGTCCGGAGGGTGCGTCGACGCGGGTCAGGAGACCGTCACTCGGCGGTCACCGGGGGCACGAACCACGGCGGGAACACGGCCACTCGTGGAGCGTGTCCACCGTGGTCGGCGAGCACGGCGCGGACGGTCTGCCGGGCCTTGTCGTTCGGCACGCCGATGACCGCGACCGACGTGAACGGCACGCTCGGTCCGGCGAGCAGCTCGAGGCCGTGCATCTCCGGGTCGGTGAAGTCGGTGCGACGGATCAGGTTCGTGCCGGCGTCGGGACCGACGGCGAACCGGACGTCGTCGGCGTCGGCGTCCTGGTCGGCGACGATCACCGAGGCTCCGAACGCGGAGACCGGCACGACGAGCACGACGTAGTCGATGGCGCGGGTGCGGCGGGCGGCGTCCGACCAGCGCTCGCCCTCGGCGCCCGTACGGAGCTCGTCCCAACGGGTGGCGTCGGGCGACAGCGTGAACGGCACGTGGCCGGCGATCGAGGAGCCGTCGGGCGCCTCGGCCTCGGCGCGGGCGGCGCGGGTGTCGGCGGAACTGACGTCCACGACCGGCTCGGCCTGGTCGGACGCCAGGATGGCGCCGGCACCGACGATGCCGTCGAGGTTGTCGATGTGGGTGACGTGGTGGGCGCGGAGCGCTGCGAACTCACGTGCTTCGGGCAGGTCGGCGGACGACGAACGGAGCGACGTCGGCGACCGGAGCGACGTCCCGGGCCCGGAGGCCGGCGGGTCGACGCGCAGGTTGGTGGTGATGCGGGTCCGGCGGGGTGCCGGGGTGGCTGGGATCTCCGACGCCTCGCGCTGCCGGGGTGCGCAGATGTCGCAGAGCTCGGTGGGGAATCCGTGGATGCACTCGTCGGTCACGACTGTTGTGGGTCCTTCCGTGCCGTGTGGGGGTGGTCCGGCACGTCGACCAACGCTACGTCATCCGGACGGCCCCCGGGTCATTGTCGGTAGAGCAGTGCCCGGACCTCGGCCTCGGCGGACGCCAGGCGGTTCGGATCGATGGTCTCCCCGTGGTCGTACGCGTCGAGCAACCGGGGGTCGATGTAGCTCTGTCGGCACACCGTCGGGGTGTTGCCGAGCTCGTCGCTGGCGGCCTTCACGGCGTGCGAGACGGCCTTCTTCCGCTTGGCCTGGGACGACTGCGGTCCGGTCCTCGCCAGGTCGACCGCGGCCGCGACCGTGCCGTGCAGCGTCCGGAAGTCCTTCGCGGTGAACTCGTCGCCCGCGCGTTCCTTCACGTACGCGTTGATGTCCTCGGCGGAGAGCGGCTCCCACTCCGCACCGCGACGCTCGCGGAACGAGAGCAACCGCGCGTTGGGCCCGCGACGCTTCATGCCGGCGATGACCCGCGCCAGGTCGTGGTCGTGGATCGACGACGACCACTCCTGCCCGCTCTTGCCGGGGAAGTCGAGTTCGATGTCGTCGCCCGACACGTGGGCGTGCGCGCAGAGCAGCGTCGACAGCCCCCGACTGCCGTGCTCGGTGGCGTACCGCTCGGACCCGACTCGGAGCGACCCCTGGTCGAGCATGCGGAACGCTGCGGCCAGCGCACGGCGGCGGTCCGGCTCGGGGCGACGGAGGTCCTGCGTGACGCCGCGGCGGGCGACCGGCAGGGACTCGGCCAGTGCCAACGCACGGTCGTACTTGATCCGGTCCATCCGTTCGCGCCAGGACGGGTGGTACATGTACTGGCGGCGCCCCGCACCGTCCGTACCCGTGGCCAGGATGTGGCCGTTCGCGTACGGGGAGATCCAGACGTCGTCCCACGCCGGCGGGATCACGAACTCCTCGAGTCGACGGCGCTCGTCCGGATCGGTCACGGTGTTGCCGTCGGGGTCGCGGAACGAGAAACCGCGTCCGGAACGGACGCGGTGGTAGCCGCGACCGGAGGTCGCGGATCTGCGGAGGCGGGTCACGCGGTCGAGCCAACTCCGTGACGCCTGTGACGGGTCACGGGGCGGACAGGAGGCCCGTGGCGGGCGCCGCCCCGGGCCTCCTGTCCGGCGCCCTGTACGGCCCGCCAGTGGCCGCGTACGACGAAGCGGGGCCGGGCCCGAAGGCCCGACCCCGCTGTCGCAAGGAACCGGAGTTACTTGATGATCTTCTCGACCGTACCGGCGCCGACCGTGCGACCACCCTCACGGATGGCGAAACGGAGGCCCTCTTCCATGGCGATCGGCTGGATCAGCTCGACCGTCATGGCGACGGTGTCACCGGGCATGACCATCTCGGTGCCCTCGGGCAGCGTGATGACGCCGGTGACGTCCGTGGTGCGGAAGTAGAACTGCGGGCGGTAGTTCGCGTAGAACGGGTTGTGACGCCCACCCTCGTCCTTGGTCAGGATGTACGCGTTCGCCTGGAACTCGGTGTGCGGCGTGACCGAACCCGGCTTCACGACGACCTGGCCGCGCTCCACGTCCTCGCGCTTGAGGCCACGGATGAGCAGACCGGTGTTGTCACCGGCGACCGCCTGGTCGAGCAGCTTGCGGAACATCTCGATGCCCGTGACGGTGGTCTTCTGCGTCGCGCGGATGCCGACGATCTCGACCTCGGCGTTCAGGTTGAGCGTGCCACGCTCGACGCGACCGGTGACGACCGTGCCACGACCGGTGATCGTGAAGACGTCCTCGATCGGCATCAGGAACGGCTGGTCGGTGGCGCGCACCGGGTCCGGCACGTGCTCGTCGACCTGGGCCATGAGGTCCTGGACCGACTTGACCCACTTCTCGTCGCCCTCGAGCGCCTTGAGCGCCGAGACCTGCACGACGGGGGCGTCCTCGTCGAACTGCTGCGAGCCGAGGAGCTCGCGGACCTCGAGCTCGACGAGCTCCAGGATCTCCTCGTCGTCCACCATGTCGGACTTGTTCAGTGCGACGACGATGTAGGGGACGCCGACCTGGCGGGCGAGCAGGACGTGCTCACGCGTCTGGGGCATCGGGCCGTCGGTGGCGGCGACCACGAGGATCGCGCCGTCCATCTGTGCCGCACCCGTGATCATGTTCTTCACGTAGTCGGCGTGACCGGGGGCGTCGACGTGCGCGTAGTGACGCTTCTCGGTCTGGTACTCGACGTGCGAGATGTTGATCGTGATGCCGCGCTGGCGCTCCTCGGGAGCGTTGTCGATCTGCGCGAAGTCGCGGGCCTCGTTGAGGTCCGGGTACTGGTCGTGCAGAACCTTGGTGATCGCCGCCGTGAGCGTGGTCTTGCCGTGGTCGACGTGACCGATGGTTCCGATGTTGACGTGCGGCTTGGTGCGCTCGAACTTGGCCTTGGCCACTGTGGGTCCTCCTCAGGACTCGGAAGCGTCACCCCCGGCCGGCCCTGGATGGGCTCGGGACCGTTGGTGCGCGGTGTGTGTCTGTACTTTACTTGGTGGCGAGGGGCCCGTCGCCGGGCGCCCCCGCCTGTGGAGAAGCGCTGAGCGCTACTCCCCCGCGTTCTTCGCGATGATCTCCTCGGCGACCTTGGCCGGGACCTGACTGTAGGTCTCGAAGGTCATCGAGTAGACCGCACGACCAGAGGTCTTCGACCGCAGGTCGCCGACGTAGCCGAACATCTCGGACAGCGGCACGCTCGCGCGGACCACCTTGACGCCCGAGGCGTCCTCCATCGAGGCGATCTGGCCACGACGGGAGTTCAGGTCACCGATGACGTCGCCCATGTACTCCTCAGGAGTACGGACCTCGACGGCCATGATCGGCTCGAGGATCGCCGGACCGGCCTTGCGAGCCGCTTCCTTGTAGGCGATCGAGCCGGCGATCTTGAACGCCATCTCGGACGAGTCGACGTCGTGCGCCGCGCCGTCCTTGAGGATGGCCTTCACGCCGACCGTCGGGTAGCCCGCGAGGATCCCGACCTGCATGGCGTCCTGGATACCGGCGTCGACCGACGGGATGTACTCGCGCGGGACACGGCCACCGGAGGTCGCGTTGACGAACTCGTAGACCTTCTCGCTCGTGACCTCCATCGGCTCGAGCGCGATCTGCACCTTCGCGAACTGGCCGGAACCACCGGTCTGCTTCTTGTGGGTGTAGTCGTAGCGCTCGACGATCTTGGTGAGCGTCTCGCGGTAGGCCACCTGGGGCTTGCCGACGCTCGCCTCGACGTGGAACTCGCGCTTCATGCGGTCGACGAGGATGTCGAGGTGGAGCTCGCCCATGCCCTTGATCGTCGTCTGACCGGTCTCGGCGTTGAGCTCGACGCGGAACGTCGGGTCCTCTTCGGCGAGCTTCTGGATGGCCGTGGAGAGCTTCTCCTGGTCGGCCTTCGTGTTCGGCTCGATGGCGACCTCGATGACCGGCTCCGGGAACGTCATCGACTCGAGGACGACCTGGTTGGTCGGGTCGCACAGGGTGTCACCGGTGGTGGTGTCCTTGAGGCCGATGACCGCGTAGATGTGGCCAGCGGTCACGTTGGCGACCGGGTTCTCCTTGTTGGAGTGCATCTGGAAGATCTTGCCGATGCGCTCCTTCTTGCCCTTGGTCGAGTTGATGACCTGGGCACCGGACTCGATCGAGCCGGAGTAGACGCGCACGTAGGTCAGACGACCGAAGAACGGGTGCACCGCGACCTTGAACGCGAGGGCCGAGAACGGCTCCGACGCGTCGGGCTTGCGGATGATCTCCTTCTCCTCGTCCTTGACGTCGTGGCCGATCATCGGCGGCACGTCGAGCGGGGACGGGAGGTAGTCGATGACGGCGTCGAGCATCGGCTGGACACCGCGGTTCTTGAACGCGGAACCGCAGAGGACCGGGTAGAGCGTGCTGCTCACGGTGAGGGCACGGATGGCTGCCTTGATCTCGGCGACCGAGAAGTCGGTGTCGCCCTCGAGGTAGCGCTCCATGAGGACGTCGTCCGCCTCGGCCACGCGCTCGATGAGCTTCTCGCGGTACTCGGCGGCACGGTCCTGCAGGTCGGCCGGGATCTCTTCGATCTCGTACTTCGCGCCCATCGCGACGTCACCCTTGGCGTCACCGCGCCAGGTGAGTGCACGCATCTGGACGAGGTCGACGACGCCTTCGAACGAGCTCTCGGAACCGATCGGCAGCTGGAGCACGAGGGGCTCCGCGCCGAGGCGGTTCACGATGGTGTCGACGGTGTAGTAGAAGTCGGCGCCCAGCTTGTCCATCTTGTTGACGAAGCAGATGCGCGGGACGTCGTACTTGTCGGCCTGACGCCAGACGGTCTCGGACTGGGGCTCGACGCCCTCCTTGCCGTCGAAGACGGCGACCGCACCGTCGAGGACGCGGAGCGAGCGCTCCACCTCGACCGTGAAGTCCACGTGACCGGGGGTGTCGATGATGTTGATCTGGTTGTTGTCCCAGAAGCAGGTCGTCGCGGCCGACGTGATCGTAATGCCGCGCTCCTGCTCCTGCGCCATCCAGTCCATCGTGGCAGCGCCGTCGTGGACCTCACCGATCTTGTGCGTGATGCCCGTGTAGAACAGGATGCGCTCGGTCGTCGTGGTCTTGCCGGCATCGATGTGCGCCATGATGCCGATGTTGCGGACCTTGTTCAGGTCGGTGAGCACGTCCTGTGCCACAGGGTTCCTCCGGAAGAGTTGTAGGAGAGGTTGGCGGCCGTCCGGGCGCCGGGGTTCTTGACCACCGGCGCCCGGACGGTGCCGGGACTACCAGCGGTAGTGGGCGAAGGCCTTGTTCGACTCGGCCATCTTGTGCGTGTCCTCGCGGCGCTTGACCGCGGCACCGAGACCGTTCGACGCGTCGAGGATCTCGTTCATGAGACGCTCGGTCATCGTCTTCTCGCGACGGGCCTTGGCGTACGAGGTGAGCCAACGGAGCGCGAGGGTGTTCGCGCGGTGCGGCTTGACCTCGACCGGGACCTGGTAGGTCGAGCCACCGACACGGCGGCTACGGACCTCGAGGGTCGGACGGACATTGTCGAGCGCCTTCTTCAGCGTCACGACGGCGTCCTGCTGGTTCTTGGCGGAAACGCCCTCGAGTGCACCGTAGACGATGCGCTCGGCGAGGCCCTTCTTGCCGTCGAGCAGGATCTTGTTGACGAGCTGGCTGACGATCGGCGCACCGTAGACCGGGTCGGCGACGACGGGACGCTTGGGGGCGGGACCCTTACGAGGCATCTAACTCAACCCTTCTTCGCGCCGTAGCGGCTACGAGCCTGCTTACGGTTCTTGACTGCCTGGGTGTCCAGGGCGCCACGGATGATCTTGTACCGCACACCCGGGAGGTCCTTCACACGACCGCCGCGGACGAGCACCATCGAGTGCTCCTGGAGGTTGTGGCCCTCACCGGGGATGTAGGCCGTGACCTCGGTGCCGTTCGAGAGCTTGACACGAGCGACCTTGCGCAGTGCCGAGTTCGGCTTCTTGGGGGTGGTGGTGTAGACGCGGGTGCACACACCACGCTGCTGGGGGTTCGCCTTCAGGGCGGGCGCCTTGGTCTTGGTGACCTTCGGCGTACGACCCTTGCGAACCAGCTGCTGAATAGTAGGCAACTGTTCTCCTGGTTCTTCGCTCGTGCTCTCTGGCCGGCGCGTTCCGCCGGCTTCCTCGTCCCACGCTGAGCACCGCCGGACGGCGGGTGTTCGAGTGGGGGACGGAGTGGTCCGGCTGGGCGATCCCGCTCGCCGGACTTTTCGGGCGCGCCCGAGGGCGCACACCCGGTAGAGACTACCCGCGTAACGGGACGAAATCAATCCGGGTCACCCCGGGAACCGACACCGTCATGAGCCGGTGTCGGACGACCCGTTGCCCACCGCCGAGCGGAACGTGGCGCCGTCGCTCGAGAAGCCCGTGACGTACCCGCTCGCGTTCACGTTGAGCGGCCCCGCGGAGGCCGTCCCGGTGCCGGCGGCACCCGAGATGTCGGCCGTGTACTTCGCCCGGCCGGGCGCCGTCGTCGTGATCAACCAGCCGTTCGTCGTCCAGCTGCCGACCCGGACCGTCGGCCGCGTCTCGAGCGTCCACTTCTGGTTCGAGTACGTGTACGCGGGGTTCTGCCCGTACGCGTAGAAACTGCAACCGGCGGGGGCGGCGTCGGTGGAGGCGATGCAGCCGTCCACCCAGTCGTCCACAGCCCGCTTGGCGGCCTGCTGCCCGGCGGTGGTCAGGGTCGTGGTCATCTGCACCGGGGTCGAGGTCGACCGACCGAACCCGCTGACGCTCGCCGACCCCCCACGCGCCGTGGTCCACTTGCCACCGTCGAAGGCGACGTCGTACGTGCCGGGCAGTGCACGGAGGCTCACCGTGCCGTCCTTCGCGGTCTTCACGTTCCGGCCGGCGACGGTGACCGCCGCACCGGACGGCCCCCGCACGGCGACGGCGACCGACCCGAGCTCGGGGGCCTGCAGCTCCCAGATCGGGAACACACCCCAGTCCGTCCCGGTCTTGTCCAGCGTGAAGGTCGCAGCGACGTCCTGCCCGCCCTGGCGCAGGTACGCGCGGACCGTCGCGGTGTCGCCGTCCGTGCGCGTCGCGGCGACGCGGTAGCCGGTGACCTTGTCCGATGCCTTCGCGTAGGCGGCTTCGCCGAGCAGCACGTCGGTCTTCTCGCGTTCGATGCCCGCGTCGTCGAGGGCATCGGCCACGCGTCCGGCCGTCAGGTCGTCGAGGAACGCCCGCACCGGGCGGTCCGCCGAGTGCGAGGAGGAGCCGACCGAGTACCCGACGACACCGGCCACGAGCAGCAGGACGACCGCCGTGCCGCCCGAGATGATGCCGATGAGCTGACCGCGGCGGAGCTTCCGGCGAGGACGCTGGGGCGCCGGAGCGGGCATCCCGGGGAATCCGGGGGCTCCTGCGCCGGGACCCGGACCGAACCCCTGGGCCGCTGCCCCGGACGTTCCGTCGGTTCCACGGATCGAGGCCACCGGCGGGACGGCACCCCAGCCGCCCTGCTGGTCCGGATCCTGCGCGTGCTGGTCGCTCATCGTTCCCCCGTTGCGTGTGCGTCGTGCCCTGCGAACACTACCGTCCGGCGGGTTCCTCGCCCGCGTTCGTCCGGTCGTGCCCGGAGCGCTCGTCGGGCTGGTCCAGACGCGCCGTCCCGGCCGCGCCCGAGCCTCCGCCGGTCCGTACCTGGTGGCGAGCCATCGTGATCCCACCGAGCACCGACAGGAGCGCCACCACGACGGACCCGACCACGAACGGCCCGAGGGCGTAGCCCGCGGGGAAGACGAGGAGCTCCGTCGCGTCCGAGCGGACGAGCGCGTAGCCCACGGCTCCGACGCCGAGCATGACCAGGTAGACCGTCGCTGCGGCCACCAGCGCGGTGACCCCGGGGTTGCCGTCGCGCACGCCGGCCGCGGTCGCGAGGAAGACCACCACCGCGCCACCGACCACCATCGCGGGCCCGAGGTACGGGGTGGCGTCGGGCTGCGAGATGACCTCGACGTCGGCGAGCAGGGCTTCGAAGCCCGTGACGGCGATCACGAGCGCGATGAAGAGGACCGACGTCATCGTCGCGATCAACCACCGGGACATGCGCCGATCGTATCGCCGACCGGCTGGTCAGCGAGCGGGTTCGGCGTGGTCCGTGTCGTCCGCGTGCTCGCGACGGTCCGCCCGGTCGGACTGCTCCTGCGCTGCGGCGACCAGGGCGAGCGCGATCGTCGCCGTGATGATCGGGACGGTCTCCGTCATGGGGGCGGGCGCGGAATCCGGCATCGTCGCGGCCGTCTCGTCCGTCGCGTCCGTCGGGTCGGACTGGAGGCCCGTGGTGGCGTCCGCCTCGGCGGTCCCCTCCGGCTCGTGGTCACGCAGCGCCGGGCCGATGACCGGCAGCACCCCGGTGGTCGCGGCCGGCTCGGCATGCAGGACCGGCGGCTCGCTGGACACGGATCCGTCGCGCTTCGCTGCGCGGCGCGCTCGGCCCATCTTCACCAGGACGACGACGGCGACGATCGCCCAGATCCCGTTGACGATGGTCGAGGGGACGGCGTGGTGCGCGGCGACGTTGATGGCCACCGCGAGGCCGCCGACCAGGTTGAACAGCTGGTAGAGCGGGCCGTTCGGGATCTTGCCGGTGGAGAACAAGATGTAACCAGCTAGAACGGTTACTGCGCCGAACCAACCGAGGAATTCCACGATTCCGACCAACACGCGCGACTCCGGGCACGACGAGGAACGGCCGGTTCGAGCCGACCGTTCGAGAGGGGATGAGCAGCCGCGATCACGGCGCTTGGTGCATCGTAATCACAACGACGGGTGTCGCGGAAGTGGGGTCGGCGTGGCGCGGCCGACCCCAGTCCGTGGGGGTCGGGTCAGCCCTTCGCGGCCGTGTCCGAGTCGGCGGTCAGGACGTACACGTAGCCACCGAACGTCCACGTCGTCGCAGCCGCCGCGGCCGGGTCGGTCGAGTCCTGCGAGATGGAGGACGACACCGTGGTGACCAGGAAGAGTCGAGCGCCGTCCTGCATGCCCCCGACGAAGGACAGGGCCTGGTCGAACGACCCGTCGACCGACACGGAGACGGGGATGGCCGAGAAGTTCGCGGCCGAGATCGCCGGGTCGGTCACGGGCACCGTCGCGGCGCCTGTGGATGCCGCGGTCGGCTCGGGCGTCGCCTCGTCCGTCACGGAGGCCGACGAGTCCTCGGTGCCCGCGGCAGTCGAGGCTGCGACGGGGGCGGTGTACGACACAGCGTCGGACGTCGTGATCGCGGACACCTTCACGCCAGCCCGGGCTGCCACGCCGTCGACTGCGCCGTAGAACGAGGACATGTTCGCACTCGACGGCACCGAGGTGGTGAGCTCCGCGAGTTCCGCCTTCATCGCCGGCAGGGACTTCGCGCGGTCCTTGAGCCGGGCGAGTTCCGCCGCCGTCGTCCGGTTCGTCGCGTCCACCGACACTTGGTCAGCACGGTCGCTCGCGGCCTGTGCGAGATGTGGCTGCACGCCGAGGAAGAACCCCGCGAGTGCCACCACGACCATCGCCACGACGGCGAGGAGCATGTTGAGTCGGTTGCGGGTCATCTCACTCGCCCTTGTCCTGGTACTTGCCGTCGAAGGCGGCCTGGTCGACGTGGATCGTCATGTTCACCGTGTACGTGCCCGTCGTCGGGTCGAGCGTGACCGAGTTCGCGGTCGCGTCGACGAAGCCCTTGAGCCCCTTGACGGCATCGAGCCATGACGGAACGGACGGCAGCGTCGGGCTCTGCGCGTCGATGGTCAGGGTCGCGACACGCTGCCCCTGAAGCGGGGTGTCAGCCTGCGCGTAGGTCTCCAGCGGCGTGGCCGAGTCGATCGCGACGCCGGTGATCTCGACTCCCGCCGGGAGCGATGCCTTCAGCGAAGCGAGGTACGGCTGCCAGGCGATCTCCGTGGCCCCGCCGACCGACTGCGCGGCTTCACGCAGCGCGGTACCGGCCTCCGTGTCCCGGACCTCGCGGTAGTTCGCCTGCTGCTGCAGGAGCGACAGGGTCTCGTCCTGCGCGTGGGTCAGGTCGTCGTGGGCCTGGCTGGACAGGAGGCTGGCTCCGGCGGTCGCGATCCCGACCACGATCGCCACGAGGACGACGCCCGCCCACATCCGACGGACGACGCGGCTGCTGCGTCGGTCGGCGAGGACCTCGGTGGGCAGCAGATCGACACTGGGGCGGCCCCCGACGACGATCTCGCTGGGGGTGGTCCGACGCTGACGTTTGACTCGCTCCGCGGTCTCGGCGGCGACGCGCAGTGCGGGGTCGGGCGCCGCTCCTCGGCGGCGACTCCGTCCAGAGCGCGAGGGCTTCGACTTGGTCGACTGGCTCATGCTGCCTTCCCTCCCGCGGCGAGTCCCCATGCCACGGCGATCGATGCGCCGTGCGCGTGCAGGTCCTCGACGCGGATCGACTTCGCGAGCGCGACGTTCGCGAACGGTGCCCCGAACCGGACGGGCGTCCGGGTGAACTCCGAGAGCGCCGCGGCGAAACCGGGGAGCGCAGCTGCAGCACCGCAGAGCAGGATCTCGCCGACGGGCTCGGCAGGGTGGGTGTTGACGAAGTAGTTGACGGTGTTGCGGAGACTCGAGAGCAGTTCGCCCATCGTCTCGCGGACCGCCGCGACCGCGAGCGCGTCGTCGCCGGTCCGCGCCCGCTCCGGATCCATGCCCAGGTGGCGCTTGACGGCTTCGGCCGCTCCCTCGTCGATCGTCAGCCGGCCGGCGAGGAGCCGCGTGATGTCATCGCCGCCGGTCGGCACGATACGGACGAACTTCGGGACGCCGTCGGTGACGATGACGACGGTCGTCGTGTTGCCGCCGCACTCGACGATGGCCACGGTGCCCGACCGGTTCGACGGCGCGAGGACACGTGCCAGGGCGAACGGGATGAGGTCGACACCGACCGGCTTGAGCCCGGCGTTCTGGACCGCGCGGACGTTGGCGAGCACGGCGTCCTTCACCGCGGCGACGAGGAGACCGCTCACGGTGGGGCCGTTCTCCCCCGTCTCCTCGCTGGTCGGGTAGAAGTCGAGGATGGCGTCGCCCACGGGCACGGGGAGCATGTCCTGCACCTGGAAGGGCAACGATTCACGGATCTGCGCGATGGGGGCCTTCGGGACCGTCAGGTCGCGCGACAGCACCCGCTGGTTGCCCATGCCGAGCACGACGTCCTTCGAGCGGAAGCGCCCGAGCGACCAGAGCTGTCGGAGCGCACCCGCGACGGTGTTCGGCTCGAGCACCTCCCCCTGCTTCGTCGCGCCCGGGGGCACGGGCACCTCGGCGAATCGCAGGATCGTCGGTCTCGGCTTGTCGGCGTCCTGGACCTCGACAGCACGGATCGCGGCGGCGCCGATGTCGACGCCCACGATGCTCTTCGACATGGGTGGTCCTTCCGTGACCGTCTTCGGGTCGGTCTGGTGGGTCAGCGCGCGGCGAGGCGTCAGGCGAGTCCGAGGAGGCGCAGGTAGCCGTCCCAGGCGGGGGCACCGACGGCGATGCCGAGCCACGCACCCGCGAGCATCCAGGGGCCGAACGGGATCCCGCTGCGACGGCCCGCCCGGCGCACGACCAGGAGGACGACTGCGAAGGTACCTCCGAGCAGGAACGCCGCGAAAGAACCCACTGCGAGGGGTCCCCATCCGAGGTACGCCAGCACGAGGCCGAGCACGCCGGCGAGCTTCACGTCGCCGAGCCCCATCCCGCCGGGCACCGCCAGCGCGAGCACGAGGTAGACGCCGCCGAGGACGACCAGGCCGATGAGGCCCCGGAGCGCGGCGCCCCAGTCCCCGGACGCCGCCGACGCCGCCAGCAGGAGCACGGGCAGCACGACGTAGGCCGGCAGCACGATCCGGTTCGGCAACGTGTGGGTGTCGAGGTCGATGAGCGTCAACGAGATGCTGATCGCCATCAGGTACAGGAGTGCGACGAGCAGGATCGCAGCGTGGATCGTTCCGGGGACGCCGTCCGGCCCCGCCAGCGGCGACCACGGAGCGAGTACCGAGAGCAGCGTCACCGCGACGAACAGGAGGCCCGTGGCGGCTTCGACGAGCGGGTACCGGGCCGAGATGGGCGCGCCGCAGTCGCGGCACCGGGCGCGCAGGACGAGCCATGAGATCACGGGCACGTTGTCGCGACCTCGGATCGCGTGACCGCATCCGGGGCAGGAGCTGGCCGGCGCGACGACGGACATGCCCGCGGGCACCCGGTGCACGACGACGTTCAGGAACGACCCGATCGCGAGACCGAGCAGACCGACCAGCGCGGCGACGAGGGGCGCCACCGAAGTGAAGGAAGCCACGGTCACTTCCCCGTCGGAGTGCCGTCGGCGCGGAAGGCCGTGGCCGACTCGGTCTCGGTCGTCACGCCGTACGTGGTCGAGACCGGCTGCAGGAACTTGGGCGGGGCCGAGGACTTGAGTCTGCTGTCGTACGAGTACGCCTTCGCGTATCCCGTCAGCAGGCCGTTGCCGTACGAGGTGCGGACCGAGCCGCGGAACTGCTGGGCGATCGATCCGTAGATCGTGAGGATGCCGAGGTTGGACCCGTACTGGCTGTTCTGGACGTTGAACGTGCCGAGGTTGCTGGCGATGGCCGCGTCGATCTCGATGTTCTTGGTCGGCGCCGTGTTCGTCGAGTAGGAGCTGCTGCCCGTGTTGCACACCGTGTTCGACCAGCCGGAGTAGCTGGAGCACGACACGGGGTTGTAGACGGAGACCGCCTTCTGCCCGACGAGCCCGAGCATGTCGTCGGAGGTCCGGCCGTTCTGGTAGACGATGTTCCCGGTCACGTACAGGAAGTTCTCCGCGGCGAGGGTCATCTGTCCGCCGAAGGATCCGGACACGAAGGCATCACCGCTGCGGCACCCGTAGTACCCGGCGTCCCCGCGCGTTCCGGTGAACTCGCCGTTGAGCGGGTACCCCAGGCCGTTGCCGTAGTCCGAAGTCGTCGAGGTCCCCGACTTGACCGTCTGCTGGCAGTAGACCGGCGAACCCGCGTTCACGGTCCCGTTGACCGTGCCTGACGGTGTGGCGCTGGACGCCCAGTAGTTCGGGTCACCGACCGTCGACGGCACGCTCTGCACGTAGACCAGGTTCGCGGGCAGCGTGGGGACGACGGCACCGGTTCCCCGGAGGGCAGCGACCGAGCCGCACAGGGCGTCGTTCCCCGGGCCCGGTGCGATGGCGCTGCCGTTGGCGTTGCCCTTGACCTGTGTGGAGATGGTCCACGGTGAGACCACGCGCATCTTGCCCCCGGCGAGGAACGTGATGGACGTCGGACCGGTGTACAGGCACCCGGGCTTCGCCACCTTCTCGGGGATGTCGGTCCGTGCCTCCTGCTTCATGTTCGCGTTGGTGCTCGGCATGGGGAGCGTCCCGACGTTCTTGATCCTCCCGCTGATGAACTTCGTGGACGAGCGGCAGGCGGAGTCGATGGTCGTCGCCTTGCTCGTGTAGAAGAAGTCGGCGGGCCCCGTGTCCTGCACGCTCGAGTTGAACGTCGCTCCGCAGGCGGTGATGACGTCGTTCGACCGGACCGGCCCGTCGAGGACGTCACCGCTGGCGAACGTGACGGCTTCACAGCTGCTGCTGGAGCTCCAGTCGTCGTCGTTGCGGTGGTTCGAGACGCAGCCGGCGTTCGTCAGGCTCGGGTCCTGGGACTCGTAGTTCGTGAAGTACAGGTAGTTGACGAAGCCGTCGCCGCGGAGGTCCACGACGATGGTCCTCGTCGTGGCACCGGCCTTCCCCGTCACGCGCAGGCGGACCTTGCCGGTCGTCGAGTAGTCGGAGTTGTCGACCTCGTACCGGTAGGACTGGTCGGTGCTCCCGACCACGTTCGCCCACGAGCCGTCCTTCGCGGTGCCGAAGGCCTTGTTCGCCGGATCTGCCGTGTACGTGCTCGTCGACGAGAACGCGGTGCGCACGCCGTACTTGACGTATGCGTTGTCGGCTGCGAGGCGGCCCTGGTAGTCGGAGAGACCCGCGTACGCGGCCGCGATCGCCTTGTTGTAGTTCGTGTCGGTCGTCGCCTTCGTCGCACCGCTCGTCGCGGTGGCGACGACGAGGGACAGCACGATCATGAGCACCGCACCGATCCCGATGACGGCCGCGAGGGCGACCCCGCGTTCGTCGTCTCGGGCACGCAGGCCTCGGAGGATCCGGATGAGCATCATGACTCCGTGGCTGCGCCGTAGTCGAGGTTGCGCAGGTTGATGGTGGCCTGGAACGTGCTGTCGTTGACGGTCACGCCGCCCGTCGACCCCACGGTCAGCGCCACGCGGACGGACCGGATCGTGTCGTAGGTGGCATTCGCCGGCGCGGACACGGGACCGTCGTCCGCGTTGACGTACGAGAAGAGCGTGCCTGCCCGGACCACGTCGGCGAGCCACAGCGTCCGGGTGGCGCCGGTGAACGTGCAGTACCCGCCGGCCGGGCAGTCGCCCCGCTGCAGCTGCATGCGCAGTCGGTTCGACACGACGTCGACCGTCACCTTGGTGAGCCCGGCCCGTGCGCTCGACAGGTCGACGCCCGAGTAGAACTGCACGCTCCGGCCAGTGGCGCTCACGAACGCGGGCGCACTGACCGTCTTGCTCACCTGCCACCGCGAGGCCTCACGCAGGTACCGGCTGAGCTGCGTCATCGACGTGGTGCCCTGTCGGGTGCTGTCGTTGACCGAGGACACCGTGCGCTGCGCCTTCGAGATCGACACGAAGAAGCTCCCGACCAGGGTGAGCAGCAGCGACGTCACGAGCATGGCGACGAGGAGCTCCACGAGCGTGATCCCGCGCTGGTCGCCTCGCAGACGACGGAGGAGCGCGCGCATCAGCTGGCCGGCCTCGGGTCGACGAGGACGACGCCACCGGTGACGGCACCGTTGCTGACCATCGCGGTGTTGGTGGCGGTGAGCGCGAGCGGCGTCGTCGCCGCGCCCGCGGTGCCGCCCGTGAACAGCTTCCAGGTTCCCCACGGCAGGGCGATCGTCATGCTGTCGGACGTCGGCTTCGGGAAGCTCAGGGTCATCCCCTTCGCGCAGCCGGGATCGCCGTTCACGGCTGTGGTGGTCTTCGCGGTGATGAAGAGCGCCTTGTCCGGCTTGGCGAGCGTGATCGCGCCCATGCTGATCGGGATCGGCCCGGTCGCGTCCTTGAACTCCGTCGCCGTCCCCTTCTTGCCTGCCTTGTTGGCGGTCGTCCAGGCGCCTGGTTCCGGGCCCAGGCAGGTCGCTGCGGCGTCGGACGACACGTCAGCGGAGTACAGACCGGCCACCGCCTGGTACCCCGAGGGGAACGGGAACAGGGCCGCGCTCGTCGGGGCGGGGTCCAACACGGTCGTGCCCGACGTCCCGTTGGTGATCGACAAGGGCAGGTTCGTCGGCAGGATCGCGGACGAGGCCGGCGAGGTCACGTACTTGAACGAGTAGGTCGTCACCTTGTCGAAGGTGAAGGCAGCGGCACCGGAGCTCCCGACCGACACCGTCACCGACTGCGACGACGGACTCGGCTGTTGGGTCGAGTCGATGTACCCGGTGCGGGCGACCGACACCTTGTAGGTCCCGGGCGCGACGCCGGCCACGTAGGTGCAGCCCTCCGCGTCCGTCGCCGGGAACGTGACCCCGGCGGGGCCACCGCTCACGGTCGGCACGATCCCGGAGACGCCGATCCCGTTCGCGTTCGTCACGCCGACGAGGATCGAACCCGTGGTGTCCGAGTTGATGTTCGTGAGTGGAGCGATGGCGCTCGACATCTCGACCTGCTGGGTCCCGGACGCTGCAGCGCTGGTCTTCCACCGCACCGTGACCGTCACGGCCTTGTACGACAGGCTGCCGTCGCCCGTGCCGCAGGCGGTGGCCGCGCCGGACGACCGGGTCCACGACACCTTGCGGGTCAGGTCGAAGACCTGGGTACCGACCTTCTTCTGGTCTGTCCCGCTCTTCACGTTGAAGATGCTCGGGGTGTCCCGGAGGTCGTCGATGTCCTCCATCGCGATCGTCGAGGCGACCTCTCGAGCACGGGTGTCCTTCGACAGCACCAGTGAGGCGGCGATCCCGGCGGCGATCCCGGCGGCGATCAGGGCGAATATCGTCATCGCGACCATCACCTCGATGATCGTGAAGCCGTCCTCGTTGTCCCGTGCGGAACGCAGTCGCTCGGCGATGCGCGAGATCATGGCGTCCCTTCTGGATGGAGTGGTCGTTCCGATGCTCGTGAGGGCGCCGGCCTCGACGAGGCGGGCGCCCACACGGTCAGCGGCGAGTGTCAGCAGGCCCCGGCCTTCACGCCGTCCGTCTCGTTGGCGGAGAAGACCTTGGTGGTCGAGCTCGTGCCCTGGACACAGAAGCCGGTCGCGGTCTTCTTGTAGATAAGAGCGGTCGTGCTGGGTCCCTTGGTCGCGCCCGCGGCCTTGTAGGCGTCCGACGTCAGGCTCACATCAGCATCTGCCGGGAACGCCCCGTCGCCGGACGTGACGATACTCACGACAGCGGTCTTCGCGTTCGACACATCAGACTTCACCGACGAGTCCTTCGCGTTGTTCTGCACGCCGATGTACACCGGGATGGCGATCGCGGCGAGGATGCCGATGATGATGACGACGACGAGGAGCTCGATGAGCGTGAAGCCCTTCTCGCCGTCCTTCAGGAGACCCTTGCGGCGAGCGTCGAGCTTGCCCATGAGAGCGAAGTACATGGTTGTTTCCATTCTGCGGGGAATGTCGGGGAAATGATTTCGGGGCTTGCTCGGCCGCCGCAGATCAGCGTATTGGGGACACATCGAGCGGCCAATCCCGAGAACGGGGGCCATGCTGGGCACAAAACACCCCCAGTGCGGGGGAGGGTCGATATCGACAATGCCCCCGCATGGGGGTGGAATGACTAGGAAGCGTTCTGCACGACGTTGGTGATCTGGAAGATCGGCATGTACAGCGCGATGATCATCCCGCCCACCACCACCCCCAGGAACGCGATGAGCAGCGGCTCGATCAGCGAAGTCAGGGCGTCGGTGGTCGCCTCGACTTCGGCGTCGTAGAACACCGCGATCTTCTCGAGCATGATCTCGAGGGAACCGGCGTCTTCACCGACCGCGACCATCTGCGTCACCATTGCCGGGAAAACCGATTGTGCAGCGAGTGGCACCGCGATTGATTCACCTTTCCGCACGGCCTCTGCGACATTGTCGAGCGCGCGCTTCACGACGAAGTTGTTCGACACTTCCCCGACGATCCGCAATGCCTGCAGAATGGGAACGCCGGCGCCGATCATGTTCGAGAAGTTGCGAGCGAACCGAGCAATGACGATCTTCTTCTGCAGCGGGCCGAACACCGGCAGTTTCAGGGTGATCGGATCGATGAACGCTCGGACGCGTTCGGTGTTCTTGTTCGCTCGCCACCAGAGCCACGCCAGCACGACGACGATCGCGAGCGGGATCGCGACGTACCGCATGGCGTGTGACAGCGTCACGAGGATCTGCGTCGGCAGCGGGAGCGTGCCGCCGAGCGACGAGAACATGTCCTGGAAGATCGGGACGATGAAGATGAGCATGATGGCGACCGCCACCAGTGACATCACGAGCACGACCACCGGGTAGGTCATCGCCGACTTGATCGTCGAGCGGAGCTTGTGCTCCTTCTCGAAGTTCGTCGCGATGGAGTCCATGGCCTGGTCGAGGAACCCGCCGGTCTCCCCCGCACGGATCATGTTGATCATGATCGGCGGGAAGTCGACCGGGTACTTCGCGACGGCGTCGGAGAACGAGACGCCGCGCTCGACGTCGTCGCGGACCTTGCCGAGGATGTCCTTGAGCTTCTTGTTCTCGGTCTGGTCGGACAGGATCGTCAGGGTCCGCAGGAGCGAGAGCCCCGAGGTGAGCATCGTCGAGGCCTGTCGCGACATGATCGCGAGGTCCTTGAGGCCGACGCCCTTCTCGAACCCGGGGATCTTGATCTCGGTCTGGAGCCCGGTGCCGGCCTTGGCCTCGGTGATGGCGATCGGTGAGACGCCCATCCCCCGGAGGCGCTGGACGACCGCCCCCTCGGACGCGGCGTCGAGGCGGCCCTTGACGAGCTTCCCGGCGCCGTCACGCCCGCGGTAGTCGAACGCGAGTGACATCAGTAGCCTCCGGAGAACTTGTCGCCGAAGTCGATGCCGCTGGCGGCGATCGCGGCGGCCGAGGAATCGGACGGGGACTCGACGCGCTGGACGAGCCGGTCGAAGCCCTCTTCGTCGTGCACCTTCTCCATCGCGGCCTTGCGCGAGATCGTGCCGACGTTGACCAGTTCGGCGAGGTCCTGGTCCATGGTGTGCATGCCGAGGTCACGGCCGGCCTGCATGGCGGAGGTGATCTGGTAGGTCTTGCCCTCGCGGATGAGGTTGCCGATGGCCGGGGTGATCGTCATGATCTCGGTGGCGACGACGCGGCCGACGCCGTTGGCCTTCGGCACGAGGGTCTGGCAGACGACACCCTGCAGGGTGGCCGCGAGCTGGGTGCGGATCTGCCCCTGCTGGTGCGGCGGGAAGACGTCGATGACGCGGTCGATCGTGCCGGGGGCGCTCTGCGTGTGCAGGGTGGCGAACACCAGGTGGCCGGTCTCGGCGGCGGTCAGCGCGACGGAGATGGTCTCGAGGTCGCGGAGCTCACCGATCAGGATGACGTCGGGGTCCTGCCGCAGCACGTGCTTGAGCGCGGAGGCGAAGGAGTGGGTGTCGGCGCCGACCTCGCGCTGGTTGATGATCGACCGCTTGTGGTCGTGCATGAACTCGATCGGGTCCTCGACCGTGACGATGTGGTCGGCACGGCTCTCGTTGACCAGGTCGATGAGCGCGGCGAGGGTGGTCGACTTGCCCGAACCGGTCGGACCGGTGACGAGGACCAGTCCACGGGGCAGGCCGGCGAAGTCGCCGACGTGCGCGGGGATGCCGAGCTGCTTGAGCGTCTTGATCCTGGTGGGGATGATGCGGAACGCGGCGCCCCAGTTGCCGCGCTGCTGGTAGTAGTTCACGCGGAAGCGGTACTCCGGCGACAGCGAGTACGCGAAATCGAGCTCCTGGTCGTGGTCGAACTGCCCGGCCTGTTCGACCGACAGCAGCGTCTTGAGTGCCGCGATGACCTTGCCACGCGACCACGCGCCTCCGGGCACGGCCGGCCGGAGCGAGCCGTCGACGCGGACGGTGGGCGGGGCGTCTGCCGTGACGTGCAGGTCGGAGGCCCCCTGGTAGACGACCTGTGCGAGTGCGGTGATGAGGTCGGGGTCGGCGACCTCGCGTGCGTGCCGGGCGAAGTCGATGTCACCGGCCGAGGCCGCGGCGGGGGCCGGAGCAGGTGCCGGCGGTGCGGCGTGGTGCGCGCCGCTGGAGGCGATGGCCGGCAGCTGCTGGGTCGCCGGCTCGGCGTACCCGTAGGTGGCGGTCGAGGACGGCACCGCGGCGGGCGGCGTCGCCGGAGCGGTCGCGGACTGCGCCACGGGCGCAGCCACCGGACCACCCACGGACCCGGCAACCGGGCTGGCCACGGCCGTGCCGGTGGGCGCGGGCCACACCGCCGAGTCGTCCGTCAGGTCGTAGACCTGCTCGGGCGGGGCGGCCTTGGCTGCGGCCAGACGCGCGGCACGGCGGGAGCCTAACTCGGCGCCGGGGGTGCCGGGGTGCCATCCGGCGACGGGCTCGTCGCCGGGCATGGTGATGTCGTACACGGAGTCGGTCATCTGCTCGTCCTGTTCCCCGGTCACGCGACGACGCGCAGGATCTCGTCGACGCTCGTCATGCCGAGCTTGACCTTCTCGAAGCCGTCCTGGCGGAGCGTGAGCATGCCCTGCTGCTGGGCGACGCGGCTGATCTCGGCGCTCGAGGCACGACCGACGGCGAGCCGCTCGATCTCCTCGGTCACGGTCATGACCTCGTGCAGGGCGATGCGGCCGCGGTACCCGGTGTTCGAGCAGACGGCGCAGCCGACCGGGGCGAAGAACGCGGGCATCTCGTCGCCGGGGGCCAGGAACCCGAGCGCCCGGAGCTGCTCGATCTCGTACACGGCGGGCGCCTTGCACCGGTCGCACAGCCGGCGGGCGAGGCGCTGGGCGACGACGGAGTCGAGGGCGGACCCGACCAGGAACGGCTCGATGTCCATCTCGGTCAGGCGGGTCACGGCCGACGGGGCGTCGTTGGTGTGCAGTGTCGAAAGCACGAGGTGCCCGGTCAGCGACGCCTCGATCGCGATCTGGGCGGTCTCGTGGTCGCGGATCTCACCGAGCAGCACGACGTCGGGGTCGGACCGGAGGATCGAGCGGAGCGCGGAGGCGAACGTCAGGCCGGCCTTCGGGTTGACCTGCACCTGGTTGATGCCGGCCATCCGGTACTCGACCGGGTCCTCCACCGTGATGACGTTGATCTCGGGCTTCGCCACGGCGTTGAGGGTCGTGTACAGCGTCGTCGACTTGCCCGAACCGGTGGGACCGGTGACCAGGATCATGCCGTAGGGCTTCGAGTACGACCGCTGGTACGCCTGGAAGTTCTGCTCGAGGAGGTTGAGGTCCTTGAGGGTCAGCGAGGTGTTCGTGTTGTCGAGGATCCGCATGACGACCTTCTCGCCCCACACGGTGGGCAGCGTCGCGACGCGGAGGTCGATCTGCCGGCCGCCGTGTCGCACGGACATACGGCCGTCCTGCGGCTTGCGACGCTCGGCGATGTCGATGTCGCTCATGATCTTCAGGCGGCTGATCACGCCGTTCTGGATGTTCTTCGGCGCCGGCGCCATCTCGTGCAGCACGCCGTCGATGCGGTACCGGATCCGGACCTCGTGCTCACCGGGCTCGATGTGGATGTCGGACGCCTGGTCCTGGATGGCCTGCGACACGAGCAGGTTCACGAACCGGACGATCGGGACGTCGTCGAGGGCGCCGTCGGCGATGTCGACCTGCGCCTTCGAGGTCGTCGACGCTTCTTCTTCGAGCGACGACGTCAGGTCGTTGAGCTCGTCGTCGGCGCGCAGGTACCGGTCGAGCGCAGCGACGAGGTCACGCTCCTCGACCTGCAGCGGCTTGATCGCGCGACCGGATGCCGTCCGGGCGTCGTCGATGGCGAGCACGTTCGTGGGGTTCACCATCGCGAGGATGAGCAGGTCGCCCTCGAACCCGACGCCGAGCACGCCGTGACGACGGCACAGGGCCGCCGGCAGGATCGACACCGCGGTGCCGTCGACGGGGTAGTCGCTCAGCGGGACGGTGCGTGAGTTGTTCGACGCGGCCCGGGCGGTGATGAACTGGGCCTCGCTCACGACGCCCTGGTCGACCAGGCCGCGGATGGCGCGCTCGTCGAGGTCCTCGTCACCCGTCATCGCATCGAGGTGCTCGATGGGCAGGGCGCCGTTCAGGATGAGGATCTCGGACAGGGTCGCCATGAGTCCCGTGCCTCCTTGGACTCGCGCACGGCGAGACGTCGTCGGGTGATGCGCCACCAGGGATGTGGCGCCCGACCACGCTACTTCTGGGGCCCTCGCCGACCGCAGTCCCAGAAAGAGGGGGCGGAGGGGGTCCGGCTGCACCCAGAACTGGGGTCCACGACCGGTTCGGCCCCGGTCCGGGGGACGTCCGGGCCGGAACGCGGTGCTCGTCCGAGGGTGCATGTCCGACAGCCTCCCGGACCCCGCACGGCTGCCGGTGTCCTGGCGAGCTGTCAGTGGAGAACGTCGGCGCGACACGGGGTGTGGAGGAACGAGGCCGCCGTCCGACGCGGGCCGGACAGCGCGGCACCGCGGAATCCCTCTCGACGTGCGCCCCCACCCGGGCACATGATGAGACATGGACATCACGAGCGTGACCGTGGGGTTGCCCGTCAGCGACATCGAGGCGTCCTGCCTCTGGTACGGCGCGGTCTTCGAGCGCACCGAGCCGGACCTCGAGCCCGAGGACGGCGTCGCCGAGTACGAGGTCGGCGGCATCTGGATCCAGCTCTACGTCGACGAACAGGCCGAGGAGAACCCGGTCAGCGTCCGCTTCGGCGTCGACGACGTCGCCGCGCAGCACGCACGCATCGGCGCGCTCGGCATCGACATCGGCCCCGTCGAGTGCGTCGACGGGGCGGTCGACTGGTTCGACGTCCGCGACCCCGACGGCAACGTGCTGAGCCTGTTCTCGCTGGTCGACGAGACCGGACGCGGTTCCGGCCGCGACAACGGCGCGGGCCGCGCGCTCTAGCCGCGACCCCACGGCGGACGGGAGGCCCGTGGCGGCCCCGCACCGCGCCTCCAGGCCGTCACGTGGTGACGACACGACGAAGGCCCCGCCTCCTTGCGGAGACGGGGCCTTCGTGGGATCACATCAGGCTCAGTTGTACGTGCCCGGCGTGAAGTCGTCCGACGAGAAGCTGTCGAAGTCGACGAAGCTCAGGTCGGCGTCCGAGAACGACGAGTCGTCAGCGAAGATGCGGTTGGGGTACCGCTCCGCCTTCGCCTCTTCGGTCGCGTTCACGTCCACGTCACGGTACCGGCTGAGGCCCGTCCCGGCGGGGATGAGCTTACCGATGATGACGTTCTCCTTGAGGCCGACGAGGTGGTCCTGCTTGCCCTCCATGGCCGCCTGCGTGAGCACGCGGGTGGTCTCCTGGAAGGAAGCGGCGGACAGCCACGACTCGGTCGCGAGGGACGCCTTCGTGATGCCCATGACCTCCTGGCGAGCCGAGGCGGTCTTGCGACCCTCCTGCAGCGCCGCACGGTTCAGCGCGTTGTAGCGCGACCGGTCGACGAGCTCACCCGGCAGCAGGTCGGTGTCGCCGTGGTCGACGACGGTGACCTTGCGGAGCATCTGGCGGACGATGACCTCGATGTGCTTGTCGTGGATCGGCACACCCTGCGAGCCGTAGACGTCCTGCACACCGTTGACCAGGTGCTTCTGGACCTCTCGGACACCCTTGACCCGGAGGACTTCCTTCGGGTCGACGGTGCCGGCGATGAACTGCTCGCCGAGCTCGACGTGCTGGTTGTCCTCGATGAGGAGCGTCGCACGCTTGAGCACCGGGTAGATGAACGGCTCGTCGCCGTTGTCCGGCGTCAGGATGATCCGACGACCCTTGTCCGTGTCCTCGACCACGACGCGGCCGGGGGCCTCGGCGATCGGGGACGCGCCCTTGGGGGTACGCGCCTCGAAGAGCTCCGTGACACGCGGCAGACCCTGGGTGATGTCGTCGGCCGAGGCCGAACCACCCGTGTGGAAGGTACGCATCGTCAGCTGGGTACCGGGCTCACCGATGGACTGCGCGGCGATGATGCCGACTGCCTCACCGATGTCGACCAGGTTGCCGGTGGCGAGCGAACGGCCGTAGCACTTCGCGCAGACACCGACGGCCGACTCGCAGGTCAGGACCGAGCGCACCTTGATGCTCTCGACACCGGCTGCCAGCAGCTTCTCGAGGAGCACGTCACCGACGTCCTCGCGAGCCTCTGCCACGACCGTGCCCTGTGCGTCCACGGCCTCGGTGGCCAGGGTGCGGGAGTACACGGTGTTCTCGACGCGCGGGTCGCGGACGAGCTTGCCGTCGGCGTCCACGGTCGCGATCGGCAGCTCGAGGCCACGCGTCGTGCCGCAGTCGTCCTCGCGGATGATGACGTCCTGCGAGACGTCCACGAGACGACGGGTGAGGTACCCGGAGTCCGCGGTACGGAGCGCGGTGTCGGCAAGACCCTTACGAGCACCGTGGGTGGCGATGAAGTACTCCGCCACGGTCAGGCCCTCGCGGTACGAGTTGATGATCGGGCGGGCGATGATCTCGCCCTTCGGGTTGTTCACCAGACCACGCATACCGGCGATGTTGCGGACCTGGAGCCAGTTACCACGAGCACCGGACGACACCATGCGGTTGATGGTGTTGTCGACCGGGAAGTTGTCGCGCATCTCCTGCGCGATCTCGTTCGTGGCCTCGGTCCAGATCTTGATCAGGTCGGCGCGACGCTCGGAGTCGGTGATCAGACCCTTGTCGAACTCGCCCTGCACCTTGGCGGCCTGGATCTCGTAGCCCGCGATGATCTCCTTCTTGCGAGGAGGCGTCACGACGTCCGACAGGGCGACGGTCACACCGGAGCGGGTGCCCCAGTAGAAGCCGGCGTCCTTGATCCGGTCCAGCGCAGCGGCCGTCTCGGTCTTGGAGTAGCGCTCGGCGAGGTCGTTGACGATCGCGGACAGCACACCCTTGTCGGTGACCTTCTGGACGAACGGGTAGTTCGCCGGCAGGGTCTCGTTGAAGAGCGCACGGCCCAGGGTCGTCTCGAGCAGCACGGTGTCGCCCTGCTCGTAGCCCTCGGGAGCTTCACCCTCGGCGAAGTGGACACCCGTCATGCGGATCTTCGCCATCGCGTTGAGGTGCAGCGTGTGCTGGTCGTTGGCCAGGATCGCCTCGGCGACCGAGGAGAACGCACGGCCCTCACCGACGGCGCCCTCGCGGACGGTCGTCAAGTGGTGCAGACCGATGATCATGTCCTGTGCGGGCAGGGTCACCGGGCGGCCGTCGGACGGCTTCAGGATGTTGTTCGAGGCGAGCATCAGGATGCGGGCCTCGGCCTGGGCCTCGACCGACAGCGGCAGGTGCACGGCCATCTGGTCACCGTCGAAGTCCGCGTTGAACGCAGCACACACGAGCGGGTGGAGCTGGATGGCCTTGCCCTCGACGAGCTGCGGCTCGAACGCCTGGATGCCCAGACGGTGCAGCGTCGGCGCACGGTTCAGCAGCACGGGGCGCTCGCGGATGATCTCCTCGAGCACGTCCCACACCTGCGGACGCGAACGCTCGACCATGCGCTTGGCCGACTTGATGTTCTGCGCGTGCGACAGGTCGATGAGGCGCTTGATCACGAACGGCTTGAAGAGCTCGAGCGCCATCTGCTTGGGCAGACCGCACTGGTGCAGCTTCAGCTGCGGGCCGACGATGATGACCGAACGGCCCGAGTAGTCGACGCGCTTGCCGAGCAGGTTCTGGCGGAAACGACCCTGCTTGCCCTTGAGCATGTCGCTCAGGGACTTCAGGGCACGGTTGCCGGTACCCGTGACCGGACGTCCACGACGACCGTTGTCGAACAGCGCGTCAACGGCTTCCTGCAGCATGCGCTTCTCGTTGTTCACGATGATCTCGGGGGCACCGAGGTCGAGCAGGCGGCGGAGACGGTTGTTGCGGTTGATCACACGACGGTAGAGGTCGTTGAGGTCCGACGTGGCGAAACGGCCACCGTCGAGCTGCACCATCGGGCGCAGCTCCGGCGGGATGACCGGCACGACGCCGAGCACCATCGCGGCCGGCGAGTTGCCGGTGGCGAGGAAGGAGCTGACGACGCGCAGACGCTTGATCGCGCGGATCTTCTTCTGGCCCTTGCCCTCGGCGATCTGCAGACGCAGTGCCTCGGCCTCGGCGGCCAGGTCGAACGCCTCGAGCCGGAGCTTGATCGCCTCGGCGCCCATGTAGGCGTCGAAGTAGATCCCGAACCGGTCCTGGAGCTCGTGGAAGACGGCGTCCTCGGGCTTGAGGTCGCCCACCTTGAGGTTGCGGAAGTCCTCCCACACACGCTCGAGACGGGTGATGTCCTCGTCGAACGACTTGCGGACCTGGGACATCTCCTTCTCGGCGGTGTCCTTGGTGCGGCGCTTGACGTCGGCCTTCGCACCCTCTTCCTCAAGGGCTGCGAGGTCGTCCTCGAGCTTCTTGAGGCGGTCGGCGATGATCGAGTCGCGCTGGCCCTCGAGGGTCTTGATCTCGAGACGCATCTCGTTCTCGAGACCCGGCATGTCCGCGTGACGGCCCTCTTCATCGATGTCGATGATCATGTACGCCGCGAAGTAGATGACCTTCTCGAGGTCCTTCGGCGCCATGTCGAGGAGGTACCCGAGGCGCGACGGGACGCCCTTGAAGTACCAGATGTGCGTGACGGGGGCAGCGAGCTCGATGTGGCCCATGCGCTCACGACGGACCGAGGACTTGGTGACCTCGACGCCGCAGCGCTCGCAGACGATGCCCTTGAACCGGACACGCTTGTACTTGCCACAGGCGCACTCCCAGTCGCGGGAAGGACCGAAGATCTGCTCGCCGAACAGACCGTCCTTCTCGGGCTTCAGGGTGCGGTAGTTGATGGTCTCCGGCTTCTTGACCTCGCCGTACGACCACTGACGGATGTCCTCGGCGGTCGCGAGGCCGATCCGAATGGCGTCAAAGGAAGTTGCTTCGAGCAATGTTCTTCTCTCTTGCTGATTCAGGCTTCGATGTACGGGCGGGATCAGATGTCGTCGACGGAGGACGACTCGAACCGCGAGGAGATGTTGATGCCCAGCTCCTCCGCAGCGCGGAAGACCTCGTCATCGTTGTCGCGCAGGCTGACCGCCTGGCCGTCGGCCGAGAGGACCTCGACGTTCAGGCAGAGCGACTGCATCTCCTTCATGAGGACCTTGAAGGACTCGGGGATGCCGGGTTCCTGGATGTTCTCGCCCTTGACGATCGCCTCGTAGACCTTCACGCGGCCGAGGATGTCGTCGGACTTGATCGTCAGGAGCTCCTGGAGGGCGTAGGCGGCACCGTACGCTTCGAGCGCCCACACCTCCATCTCACCGAATCGCTGTCCACCGAACTGCGCCTTACCACCCAGCGGCTGCTGCGTGATCATCGAGTACGGACCGGTCGAACGCGCGTGGATCTTGTCGTCGACCAGGTGGTGCAGCTTGAGGATGTACATGTAGCCGACCGAGACGGGCTCCGGGAACGGCTCGCCGGAGCGGCCGTCGAAGAGCTGCGCCTTGCCGGACGAGCCGATCAGGCGCTCGCCGTCGCGGTTCGGGAGGGTCGAGTCGAGGAGGCCCTCGATCTCGCGCTCGTACGCACCGTCGAACACCGGGGTGGCGACCTTGGTGCCGGGCTCGGCGCTGTGCGCTGCCTCCGGCAGGTTCTCGGCCCATTCCTGGATGCCCTCGACGTTCCAGCCCTGCTTGGCGAGCCACCCGAGGTGGATCTCGAGCACCTGGCCGAAGTTCATGCGGCCGGGGACGCCGAGCGGGTTGAGGACGATGTCGACGGGGGTGCCGTCGGCGAGGAACGGCATGTCCTCGACCGGGAGGATGGTCGAGATGACGCCCTTGTTGCCGTGACGACCGGCGAGCTTGTCACCCGCGGTGATCTTGCGCTTCTGGGCGATGTAGACGACCACGCGCTGGTTGACACCAGAGCCGAGTTCGTCGTCACCGTCCTGCGAGTCGAACACCTTGACGCCGATGATCGTGCCCTCTTCACCGTGGGGCACCTTGAGCGAGGTGTCGCGGACTTCGCGCGACTTCTCGTTGAAGATGGCACGGAGCAGACGCTCCTCGGCGCTCAGCTCGGTCTCGCCCTTCGGCGTGACCTTGCCGACGAGGATGTCGCCGGGGCGGACCTCGGCACCGATGCGGATGATGCCGCGCTCGTCGAGGTCGGCCAGCAGGTCCGGGCTGACGTTGGGGAGGTCACGGGTGATCTCCTCCTTGCCGAGCTTGGTGTCGCGGGCGTCGACCTCGTACTCCTCGATGTGGATCGAGGAGAGCGTGTCGTCCTTGATGAGGTTCTGCGACAGGATCATCGCGTCCTCGTAGTTGTAGCCCTCCCACGGCATGAACGCGACGAGGAGGTTCTTGCCGAGCGCGAGCTCGCCGTTCTCCGTCGCGGGACCGTCGGCGATGACCTCGCCCTGCTCCACGCGCTCGCCTGCGGAGACGATGACGCGGTGGTTGTAGCTCGTGCCCTGGTTGGAGCGGTCGAACTTGCGCAGGTAGTAGGTCTGCGTGCCGCCCTCGTCGAGCTGCAGGGTGACGGCGTCGGCCGAGACCTCGGAGACGACACCGGCCTTGTCGGCGGTGACGACGTCGCCGGCGTCGATGGCCGTGTAGCCCTCCATGCCGGTGCCGACGAGCGGCGACTCGGAGCGGAGCAGCGGGACGGCCTGACGCTGCATGTTCGCACCCATGAGGGCGCGGTTCGCGTCGTCGTGCTCGAGGAACGGGATGAGCGACGTCGCGACCGACACCATCTGGCGCGGGGAGACGTCCATGTAGTCGACCTCGTCCTTGGCGACGAGTTCGACCTCGCCACCCTTCTTGCGGACGAGCACCTTGTCGTCGGCGAAGTGGAAGTCGTTCGTCAGCGGGGCGTTGGCCTGCGCGACGACGAACTCGTCCTCTTCCGAAGCGGTGAGGTAGTCGATGGTCTTCGTGACCTCGCCGTTGACGACGCGACGGTACGGGGTCTCGATGAAGCCGAAGGAGTTGATCCGACCGAAGGACGCGAGCGAACCGATCAGGCCGATGTTCGGGCCTTCCGGGGTCTCGATCGGGCACATGCGGCCGTAGTGCGACGGGTGGACGTCACGGACCTCGACGCCGGCACGCTCACGGGACAGACCACCCGGGCCGAGGGCCGAGAGACGACGCTTGTGCGTCAGGCCCGCGAGCGGGTTGTTCTGGTCCATGAACTGCGACAGCTGGGACGTTCCGAAGAACTCCTTGATCGCGGCGACGACCGGACGCACGTTGATGAGCGTCTGGGGCGTGATCGCCTCGATGTCCTGCGTGGTCATGCGCTCGCGGACGACGCGCTCCATGCGGGACAGACCCGTGCGGACCTGGTTCTGGATGAGCTCGCCGACGGCGCGGATGCGACGGTTGCCGAAGTGGTCGATGTCGTCCACGTCGAGGCGCAGCTGCACCGGCTCGCCGTCACGGACGCCGTCGATCGTGGTGCGCTCAGCGTGCAGCGACACCAGGTACTTGATCGTCGCGACGATGTCCTTGACGGTGAGCACCGAGTCGGACAGCGGGGCGTCCATGCCGAGCTTGCGGTTGACCTTGTAGCGGCCGACCTTCGCCAGGTCGTAGCGCTTCGGGTTGAAGTAGAAGTTGTCGAGGAGCGCACGCGCGGCCTCGGCAGCGACCTGCTCGCCCGGACGGAGCTTGCGGTAGATGTCCTTGAGCGCCTCTTCCTTCGTGAGGACGGCGTCCTTCTCGAGGGTCGACTCGATCGACGCGAAGCCCTGGAACTCGTCCATGATCTCTTCGCTCGTCAGGCCGAGGGCCTTGAGGAAGACGGTCACGGACTGCTTGCGCTTGCGGTCGATGCGCACGCCCACCTGGTCGCGCTTGTCGATCTCGAACTCGAGCCAGGCACCACGCGACGGGATGATCCGCGCCGAGTAGATGTCCTTGTCGGAGGTCTTCTCCTGCTGGCGCTCGAAGTACACGCCGGGCGAACGGACGAGCTGCGACACGACGACGCGCTCGGTGCCGTTGATGATGAACGTGCCGCGTTCGGTCATGAGCGGGAAGTCGCCCATGAAGACCGTCTGCGTCTTGATCTCACCCGTCATGTGGTTCATGAACTCGGCGTTGACGTACAGCGGAGCGGCGTAGGTCTTGCCGCGCTCCTTGCAGTCGTCGATCGAGTACTTCGGGTCTTCGAGCTCCGGCGCGGTGAACGAGAGCTGCATGGTCTCGCCGAGGTCCTCGATCGGGGAGATCTCCTCGAAGATCTCCTCGAGCCCCGAGTGCAGCGCGAGGTCGGTACGACCCTGCTCCTGCCCTTCGGCGAGGCGGGCCTTCCAGACGTCGTTGCCGACGAGCCAGTCGAAGCTCTCCGTCTGGAGTGCGAGCAGATCAGGAACCGTGAGGGTGTCCGTGATCTTGGCGAACGAGAGTCGCGAGTGGTTGCGACCGTTCTTGGGGTTGGTGGATGCGTTGGGCGCAGCAGCCAAGGGTGTGACCTCCGGTAGGCCCCGTCGGGCCGACACTGACGAGCAGTGTGTAGGTGAGTGGATTGATCGCTCGGCGAACCCTGAGATGCAAGCCCTGCGACCACGCCGACGCGTGCCTTGACGCGGAACGTCGGTGCACGTGTGGGATGATCTCCGTGAGCGGTACCCGCCGCCATATACGGGTCCGGCTGCACCAGGGCGAGATGAGTTTCTGTCTCAGAACTCTGCGTCGACCGCAATATGACGACACGGATGCCAGGGAGCGCGAACTGTCATCATAGTTCGCTCCGTGGCGCGCTGTCCAGTCCCGGCTTGACCGGATTCGGCAGTGGCGTGTATAAGCCGCCACACGCCGCTTCCATTCCCGCGCTCAGCCGGGTCCGTGCTCAGCCGGCACCCTGATCAGCCCAGGCGCTCGCGCTCGACGTGATCCGCGCCTCCCGGCCCGCCCGGCAGTCCGGCCAGCGCACGGAACGCGTCCTCCGGGCGTCGCGTACGGACGAACGTGACCCGACCCCGGTCGTCCGTGAGCTCGATCCCGAGGCCCGGCGTGAGGATGAGCGCACGCTCGCCGCGACGGATCCGCAGGCCGACACCGCCGTAGGTGCCAGCGTCCGCCTCGACCAGGCGGACGTCGGTGATCCGCCGGCGCGGGATGCGCCGCGGCGGGAGCGGACGGAAGTGCAGGGTCACGTGCCGCTCGGTGACGGTGAACCCGGCCCGGGCGAGCAGGAGCAGCGACCCGAGGGCGACGGCGAGCAGGGCCGGCACCAGCAGGGCGACCTCCGGCGCGTCCCCGGGCCAGCCGAGCACGGCGGCGGACAGGCCGGCACCGCCGAGGAGCAGCGCCGTGCCGACGACCCGCATCCAGGTCGGTGCCGTCTCGCGGTCGGCGTGGAACGGCAGGGCGGCGCGGGACGGCCGGGAGGCCCGGATCACCCGGGTGGGTCGGGTTCCGGACCGGCGCGTGTCCGGGGTGGCGAGGCGTGCGGTGGGCACGCTCATGGTGTCGGCGGTCATGACGGAGGTCTCCTGCGGCGGATCAGCAGTGGTGCACTCGTCATCGGGTGCGGTGCGTTCGACGGCCAGCGCGCGCGGGTGGCCGGAGGGGTGGCGCGCAGCAGCACGCCGTCGGCGCGCACGCTCGAGCGGTGGGGGCGCTCACGGGCACGTCGTGGTCACGGTGTCCGGGCGGACGCGTGGAGTGTGGGGCACACACGCATCGACGCTCTGGCGTCGTGACGACAGGCGTCAACGGTACGCAACGAGTCTTGGTGTCCGCTGGTGGTCCATGTGTACGCATTCACGTGGCCGTGGTGGCCGCAGTGGCCCGGGGACGACGGGGTGCTGCGGACGGTCAGCGCAGGACGCGGGCGACGGCCTCGGCGCGGGTCCGGACCCCGAGCTTCGCGAACACCTGGTTCACGTACGACTTCACGGTGGGCACCGTCAGGAACAGCTCGGCGGCGATCTGCGGGTTCGTCCGGCCGTCCGCGATCCGCTCGAGGACGTCCACTTCGCGCGGGGTGAGCTCCGGGAACCGCGCACCGAGCGACGGACCGGGATCGGTATGGGGTGACGCAGGCGCAGGCGCCGCGGAACCAGCAGCGACACCGGCACCTGCACCGGCACCACCGGCGAGGCGCGCCACCAGCCGCGCCCCCACGGTCGCGTCGAAGGTCGACTGCCCGGCGGCCACCGCCCGCACCGCGGTCGCGATCTCCGCCCGTCCGGCGTCCTTCGTCAGGTAGCCGCGAGCTCCCGCCCGCAGCGCGGTGACGATGGAGTCGTCGTCGGCGTAGGTCGTCAGCACCAGGACCGCGACCCCGGGGTGCTCGGCGACGATCCGCGCGGTGGCGGTCGGCCCGTCGACCCCCGGCATCCGCAGGTCCATCAGGACGACGTCGGGCACGTGCCGGTCGACGGCGGCGATCGCCTCGGCACCGTCCGCCGCCTGCCCGACGACCTCCAGGTCGGGCACGAGCGACAGCACCGTCACCAGGCCGTCGCGGACGATGGCCTGGTCGTCGACCACGAGCACCCGGATGGTCACGAGCGGTCGTCCTCGGCGACCGGAGCCCGGACGTCGACGGGCAGGTGCATGGCGACGACGAACTCGTCGTCGGAACGCTCGGCCTCCACCGTGGCCTCGCTGCCGAGTTCCGCGAACCGCTCGCGCATCCCGAGCACCCCCTGCCCGCCGCTCGGCAGCGGGTTGGCCACGACGACGTCCACGGCGTCGCCGTCCCGGATCACGGACAGGGACACGGGGCGGCCGGGAGCGTGCCTGCGGGTGTTGCTGAGGGCCTCCCGGACGACCTGGACCACGGCGGCACGGTGGGCGTCGTCGAGGACCGCGAGGGTCGTGTCACCCTGCACGACGACCTCGCCGCCGAACGAACGGTGCGCGTCGAGCAGGGCCGTCAGGCCCGACCCGTGGTCGGCGGACGGACTGGAGGCACGGGTCGGCTCCGGCTGGCCGGGCTGCGGTTCGTCGCGGAGCGCGTGCACCGCACGCCGTGCCTCGGCCAGGCCGTCCGCGGCCAGCGCGCGGGCCTCGCCGGCTCGGCGGGTGGCCTCGTCGACGCGGCCGGCCTCGAGCAGGGCCTCGACCGCGTCGAGCTGCAGGACCAGGCCGCCGAGCGAGTGGGCGAGGACGTCGTGGATGTCCCGGGACGCCCGGGACCGGTCGGCGAGGAGCCGTGCGCGCTGCTGCTGCCGCTCGGTCTCGCGAGCCTGCGCCGTCGTGATCCGGACCTGCCGACGACTGAAGCCGACGAGCACGCCGAGCAGCAGCCCGCCGCTCACGCCGAGGACGAACTGCACCGACGTCTGCTCGAGCGTCGCGGTGACGGCGACCACCACGACGGCGGCGAGCGCGGCGACCGCGGCCGTCCAGACCGGCAGACGCAGGTCTGCGCCGAGGATGACGAGCCCGACGATCACCGGGACCACCAGCAGCGAGTCGGTCGGCACCACGGTGAGCGATCCGGCGGCGATCATCACGCCGGCTGCGGCGACGAGGAGCCGGGGCGTGCGTGCCGCTTCGCGGACGGCCCAGGCGGCGAGCGCCACGGCCCCGACCGCCCAGACCCACGCGGGGTGGTGGAGCAGGAGGCCGTTCCGCACGAACCAGAAGGCGACCACGGCGATCCCGACGGCGTTCAGCCCCCAGGAGAGCACCGAGGCGGACCGGACCCCGGCGGGGTCGGTCCGGTCCGGGTCGGTCGGCAGGCTCACCGCACCATCATGCCGCGGCGGGCGGCCGCCGACCGGTCGCCGCCGCGGGGGATGCGCCGGTCGACGACCACGGCACGGGCGGCACGGTTCAGGGCGAGCACGAGCAGGATCGTGCCGGTCGAGGTGAGCAGGTGCGCACCGAGGTGGCCGCCGAGGACGTCGAGCCCGATGCGGGCGGCGATCAGGACGATCCAGAGCGCGGCGCCGAGCCACCCGGTGCGGGACTGCAGCGTGCGGCCCTTGGCGTCCGGCGTCGTGACCGTGCGGAACCGGGTCATTGCCCCCATCGCGAGGCCGACGCCGACGGTGAGCAGGGCCTCGAGGCCGAGGAACACGACGTCGGTGGTGGTGACGGTCGCCGTGGTCTGTGCGAGGACGACCACGCCGACGATCGCCATCACGAGCGGTCCGCGCCAGATGCGCGCCGGGTCGAGGGACCGCCAGGTCGCCTGCCGGTACGCCAGGAAACCGACGAGGGCGAGGCCGATGAGCACGTTCGCGAGGAGCTGGACCGACATGGTGTGC
Organism: Curtobacterium sp. ME-Dv--P-122a; assembly: GCF_030209645.1. NCBI lineage: Bacteria > Bacillati > Actinomycetota > Actinomycetes > Micrococcales > Microbacteriaceae > Curtobacterium > Curtobacterium sp. ME-Dv--P-122a. Next base: position 655,628 of record NZ_JARVRO010000006.1, on the reverse strand, counting down.
CTTTCGAGGTGGTCCGGCGGAGTGTTCCGACCGGTGACATCAGCCTCGTTCCGGGCGCTCCGCGGGCACACCAACCAGGGGTGGGGACGCGGGTGGTGATCGCGGTGGTGTTCCATTGACGGCATGGCTGATGCGTTCGACGGGTTCCGGATCGGTGCGGGGTACTCGGTGGTGGAGCCGGACCGGCACCGACCGGGGTCCTTCACCCTGGTGGTGGACGGCACCCCGCAGTCGCACGTGGACCTCGAGGACCCGACCCACCTGGCGTTCGAGTACATCCGGCGGATCGGGCACGCGATCGACCTGCTGCCGGACGGCCCGATCACGGCACTGCACCTGGGCGCCGGCGCCCTCACCCTGCCCCGCTACGTCGCGGTGACCCGTCCGGGTTCGCGGCAGCAGGTGATCGAGCTCGAGCGCGACCTGGTCGAGCACGTGCGCGAGGCCCTGCCGTTCCCCCGCGGCGCCTCGATCCGGGTGCGGTACGGCGACGCCCGGGAGGTCCTCGGCAAGCTGCCCGCCGGACTCCGCGGCACCGTGGACCTGGCGGTGGTGGACGTCTTCGGCGGTTCGCAGATCCCCGCCCACGTGACGAGCGTCGAGTTCTACCGTGAGGTCGCCGCGTTCCTGTCGCCGACGGGCATCGTCGCGGTGAACGTGGCCGACGGCGCCGGGTTGGCCTTCGCCCGCGGGCAGGCGTCGACGCTGCAGTCCGTGCTGCCGTCGGTCGCCGCGGTCGCGGACACCGGCATGCTCAAGGGCCGGCGGTTCGGGAACATCGTGCTGCTCGGGTCGCCGACCGACCTGCCGGTGGCGGACATGCCGAGGCGGTACTCGTCCGACCCGATGCCAGCGAAGGTCGTGCACGGTGCGGAGCTCAAGGCGTTCATCGCCGGGGCGCCGATCGTCACCGACCAGACGGCGGTCGCGTCGCCGGAGCCGAACCGGAACGTGTTCGGGGCCTGATGCCCGCGCGGCACCGCCGGGGACGGACTTCGGGCACTCGGCGGGTCCGGCTGTCAGGATGGGCTGAACGACCGCGCAGGTGCGCGACCGAGCGATGGGAACCCTGATGACGAACGACGACCGGAACGACCAGGACCGGACGGGCGACGGCCAGGCGCCGCGCTGGGGCGACGCCCCGCAGCAGCAGCCCGACGCCGAGGCCCCGCGGTACGGCGAGCGGGTGGACCCGGCACCGACCTCGACCCCGCAGTACGGCGAGCAGTACGGGCAGGGCCAGCAGCAGCAGTACGGGCAGCAGTCCGGGCAGGGTCAGCAGTACGGCCAGCCGAACGGCGAGCAGCAGTACGGCCAGCCGTCGAGCACGCCGAGCTGGAACGACCAGCAGCGCCACGACCAGCAGCCGTACGCCGCCGCGCCCGCGCACGCCGGTGCCCCGGCCTGGCAGAGCCACGACGAGCCGAAGCCCAAGAAGAAGACCCTCGGTGTCGTGGCGTTCTTCCTCGGACTCGCCGCGCTCGTCATCGGCGTCATCGGCGGGTACGTGATGGGGTCGGCGCTGGCCAACAGCGACGCGATCAACAACCTCGTGCCGAGCAGCGGTGCGACCCCGGACCAGCAGGAGCTGCAGCGTCAGCTCATGAACGACCCGGCCGTCATCTCGCAGATCGGTGTCGGTGCGGTGATCGCCGGCGTCGCCGCGATCCTCGGGCTCTGGGCGCTCGTGCAGGGCATCATCGCCGCCGTGACCAAGCGTGGTCGCGGCTGGGGCATCTTCGCGATCATCCTGGCCGTCGTGGCCACGATCGCGACGCTGGTCACCTACGTCGGCGTGGCTGCTGCCGCCGCGGTGGCCGCCAACTCCTGATCGGCCACTCCGAACGGCCCGTCGTGCTCCGGCACGGCGGGCCGTTCGCCGTCCCCGGGGGCACGCGGGGACGGCCGCACCCGCGCAACCTGAGCGCGTCGCACCGACCGCTCCCGGGAGACCGCGGCTACCCTCGAACCGATGTCCCTCCCGCCCGACGACCGCCAGCAGCCCGATCTGTCCGACCGTTCCCGTGAACCGCGCCACGCGGCTCCCGTGACGGCCGGAGTCAGCCCGGGCAGCACCTTCGCGCCCATCAGCCTGCGACCCGCGGTCGACGTCGACGCCGTGCACCAGCGGCTCCGTGACCTCGGCCAGAGCCGCAGCACCGACGCCCTCGCCGAACGGGCCGAACTCCTCCGCCTGCTCGGTCGTCTGGACGAGTCGCTCGTCATCGCGGAAGAGGTGTTCCGCCTCGCCATGTTCACCGGGGAGCGCCAGGACAAGGTCGCCGCGCGGATCCGTCGTGCGCACGTCCTGCACGACCTCGGGCGGCACGACCGCGCCGCCACCGAGGCCGCCATGGCCCGCGACACCGCCGCCACCGAGGAGTGGCCCGAACTCGAGGGCGCCGCAGCCGAGATCGAGGGCTGGTCGCTGTTCGAGAACGACCGCTTCGACGAGGCCCGCGCCGCACTCTCCCGGGCGTACCAGGCCTTCCGACAGGCCGGCGCGCCGTCCGAGCGCACCGACGCGTTGCGCACCGCGGTCGAAGCCGCCATGCGGGCCTCGATCACGAACCCGGCGGAACCGTCCGACAAGCCACGGACCGCCCGCGAGGTCGCCGCCCGCCGTGCCGAGGACGAGGAACCCACCACCCGCGTCGCCGAGCCGGTGAAGCAGGTCCCGCCGATCCGCCGCCGCGTGCTCGGTGCGCCCGACGCCGCACGGACCGAGGCCGACGACATCTGGGGCCGGATCGCGGCCCGGGCAGCGAAGAAGGGCCAGGCCGACCCGCGCGCCGAGCAGTGACCGCGCTCGAGACCGTCCGGCTCCGTGCCGAAGCGCTCATCGCCGAACACCTCGGTGCCGGCACGTGGGCGTTCGGCTTCGACCACGCCAAGACCCGCGCCGGGCAGTGCGACTTCGCACGGAAGCAGATCACGGTGAGCCGGCACCTGGTCACCCGGTTCTCCGACGACGACGTCGAGCAGGTCCTGCTGCACGAGGTCGCGCACGCACTCGCCGGCGCCCGGGCGGCACACGGACCGAAGTGGAAGCGCACGGCTGCGGCGATCGGGTACACCGGCTCCCGGCTGCACGACGGGCCGATCGCCAGCGAGCTCGCCCCCTGGATCGGCACCTGCCCCGCGGGGCACGAGCACTTCCGGTACCGCACGCCCACCCGTCCCCTGGCTTGCGCCCGCTGTTCCCGGCGCTTCGATGCCCGGAACGTCATCACCTGGCGGCGCCGGACCGCTGACGACGACGCGGCCACGATGGCGTCGACTACCGCATGAGGGTCCCGACGCACGGAGGCGCGCCGGTAACCCGTTAGCCTGGGCGGATGCACACGGGGCAGCACATCCGCACGGACGCCGGTTCCTCCTGGTTCTTCGACGCCGGACGGATCGCGCTCGACTTCGCGCACACGGGTGGCTTCGCCGACGACCCCGCCGGACGCCGTCCGCGATCGCAGCTCGGCGAGCTGCTCGCGAGCCCGGCCGACCTGGACGAGTGGCTCAGCGAGCACACCGAGCCGATCGACGTCGGTGCCAGCGCCCGTGAGCTGCAGGACGCCCGGGCCCTGCGTGCCGCGATCGCCCGGCTCGCCGTGGCCGCGGCCCCCGCGCCGGCGAGCACCGCCGCGGAACGCACCGCCGTGGCGGCTGGCCTGCGTGCCGGGGCCGGCCGCACGCGCCCCGCGCCCGACGACATCGACACCGTCAACCTGTTCGCTGCCCTGCCGGACGTGCCCCCGAGCCTCCCGGGTGGCCGACGCCGCGCCGGAGCCAACCGGGTCCGCCTGGCGCAGGCCCTGTCGAGCGTCGCGCGCGACGCCGTCGCGCTCTTCACCGAGGTCGGCTTCGACGACGTCGAGGCCGACGGCCGGCCGACGCGGCTGAGCCGGTGCTCGGCCGAGGACTGCGGCCTGGTGTTCTACGACTCGTCGCGCGGTGGGACCCGACGCTGGTGCTCGATGCAGCGGTGCGGCAACCGGGCGAAGGTCCGGGCGCACCGCGCCCGCCGCGCCGCGGAGTGACGACGAGCTGACACCTTCCTCTCGTCGTCCGGGAGGGGTGAGTCGCGACCAGCCACCGACCGGGAGGCGCGTGGCGGCGCCGCCACGGGCCTCCTGTCCGCCTTCCGCGAGCGGTCAGGACACCCCGCTCACCTCCGCCGAGCGGTCACCAACCGTCGGCTGGCGGCGTCCCATCCGACGGGTCGTGACCACCCGACACACGCACGCACGGGTGACGACCGGCCAGCGCAACGACACCTCGAAGAAAAAGATTTGGTGTGCCGAATTCTCTGGCAGGATCGGTGCATGACCGACACTGCCAGCCCCCGGCTCGACGAGCACCCATCCGGTGCCCCGCGTCGCCGCGCAGCCGGGCTCACCCTGCTCGGACCGGCGTTCGTCGCGGCCATCGCGTACGTCGACCCGGGCAACGTCGCCGCCAACCTGACGGCCGGGGCCGAGTACGGGTACCTGCTGCTCTGGGTGCTCGTGGCCGCGAACGCCAGCGCCGTGGTGGTGCAGTACCTGTCCGCCAAGCTCGGGGTGGTGACGGGCAAGTCGCTGCCCGAGCACCTCGGCCTGCGGATGCGGCGCACCCCGCGCCTGCTGTTCTGGGGTCAGGCCGAGATCGTCGCCGCCGCGACCGACATCGCCGAGGTCATCGGCGGCGCACTGGCGCTCTACCTGCTCTTCGGCCTGCCGCTCGTGGTCGGCGGGATCATCACCGGGCTCGTCTCGATGCTCCTGCTGACCCTGCACAGCCGCCGGGGCACGCGCCTGTTCGAGACCGTGGTGACGGCGATGCTCGCGATCCTGACGGTGGGCTTCTGTGCCGGGCTGCTGTTCGCCCGGGTGTCCCCGGCCGACCTGGTCGCCGGGCTCGTGCCGCGGTTCGAGGGCTCCGGGTCGGTGCTGCTGGCGGCCTCGATGCTCGGCGCGACCGTGATGCCGCACGCGGTGTACCTGCACTCGGCGCTCGCCCGGGACCGCCACGGGGACGTCCCCGCCGGGCCGGAGCGTCGCCGGGTGCTCGTCGCGACCCGGTGGGACGTCGGCCTCGCGCTGATCGTCGCGGGCGGGGTGAACATCGCGATGCTCGTCCTCGCCGCGGCCACCCTGCCGGGCGTCGAGGGCACCGACTCCATCCCCGGTGCGCAGCGCGCCATCGCCGAGAACGTCGGCCCGGTCGTCGGGGTGCTCTTCGCCGTGGGCCTGCTCGCGTCCGGCCTGGCCTCGACCTCGGTGGGCTGCATGGCCGGCGCGGAAATCATGCAGGGGCTGCTGCACGTGCGGATCCCGCTCGTGGCCCGACGCGCGATCACCCTGGTGCCGGCGATCGTGCTGCTCGCGCTGAACATCGACGCGACGATGCTGCTCGTCGTCAGCCAGGTGGTGCTGAGCTTCGGGATCGCCTTCGCGATCGTGCCCCTGGTGGTCTACACGTCGCGACGGAGCGTGATGGGGACCGACGTGAACGCCGCGACCACCCGCGTGGTGGCGTGGGTGATCGCGGCGGTCATCGTGGCGCTCAACGTCGCGCTGGTCGTGCTCACCCTGACCGGCTGAGACCCGGTCAGGGTGACGGGCGGTCGTCACTCGACGACCTGGACGTCCTTCCAGAACGCGACGTAGCCCGAGTAGTCCTTGCCGACGCGGTCGAACGACGACGGGATCGGCGTCGGGTACGACCACGCGCGGTCCTGCAGCGCCTGTCCGTCGACGTTCACCGTGAAGTACTGGGTGTCGCCCTTCCACGGGCAGTGGTACTGGGTGGGGCTCTCGGTGAAGAGCTCGGTCTTCACGCTCGACGGCGGGAAGTACCAGTTGCCCTCGATCTTGATGAGGTCCTCTTCGGGGGCCTCCGCGATCACCGTGTCGCCGACGACTGCCTTCATGGCGTTGCTCCTTCGCTCGCTGGTTCCGTGACGGGGCGAACGCTACGCGCGCTCCCCCGATTCCCGCAGGACGGGCAGGTCGGGGCCCGCGGCGAGCGCCGCGTGCACGTCGTCACGGCTCAGGACGGCGGCTCCCTCGGACGCGCTGACCAGGTGCTTCACGGCACGGCGCAGCCCCGTGTACGCCGCGCAGGCCGCGGCGGCCTCGGGTGACGTGTGGTCGATGCCGACGTCGGTGAGCGCGTCGACGACGGCTCCGGCGGCGAGCAGGTCCTCGACGGCGAAGTCGGGTGCGTCGGCGACGTCGACGGACTCCCCCGCCGCCTCGGCCGCGTCGTCGAGGACTGCGGAGTGGTGCAGCCCGGCGGCCACGATCGCGACGACGCACCGGTCACCGCGTGCCGCCTGGAGGCCCGTCACCCGTTCCGCGACCGCCGCCGCGTTGCCGAGGTGGCCGAGCACGACCTCCGGACCCTGCGGCAGCTGGGCGGTCACGTTCCGCAGCGCGCGCCGCTGTGCTGCGGCGTCGGGGGTCGGCGGCAGGGCGTCGACCCAGACCAGCAGGTGGGTGCCGTGGGCGATCCGTGCCGCACCTCCGGGACCCCACGCGAACCGGACCTGGTACTTCTCCTGGGTGCGTTCTGCCACGTCCGTCACGATAGCCGTCCGAGCGATGCTGTCCCTCTCCACAGGGTCGCTGTCCGACCGGGTTCCACCAGGGTCGGCGACCCTAGGATGCATGGTCATGGAGATCGCCCCCGTACCCACCCTGACCGGCGACCGTGTGACGCTCGAGCCCCTCGGGCAGGAGCACGCGGAAGACCTGCGGGCGGCGGTCGCGGACGGCGATCTGTGGCGCACCTGGTACACCTCGGTGCCCGCCCCGGCACAGGTCGACGCCGAGATCGACCGGCGGCTCGCCGAGCACGAGGCCGGCCGTATGGTGCCCTTCGCCGTGCGGGACCGCCCGACCGGCCGGGTCGTGGGTGCGACGACCTTCATGAACATCGACCCGGGCAACCGTCACGTCGAGATCGGCAGCACGTTCCTGGCCCGGTCCGCGCAGCGCTCGGGGATCAACACCGAGTCGAAGCTGCTCATGCTGTCGCACGCGTTCGAGGCCTGGCAGTGCATCGCGGTCGAGTTCCGCACCCACTGGCACAACCTGCAGTCCCGGGCGGCCATCGCGGGCCTCGGCGCCAAGCAGGACGGCGTGCTCCGGAACCACGCGATCGGCCGCGACGGCACGCTGCGCGACACCGTGGTGTTCTCGGTGATCGCGTCGGAGTGGCCGGCCGTCCGGCTCGGACTGGCCGAGCGGCTCCGGCGGCACGACCGCGCCGAGGGGTCCCGCCGCCGGTCGGCCCGGCACGCCTGAGTCGTCCCCGCTGCGTCATCCCGCCTGCGACGTCTCCCACCGCCACGACGCATCGTCCAGCCCGCGGGCGTAGCGTCACCGCCATGCACGTCGGCCTCCGGATCGTCCTCGACGCGCCGGTCGAGGCCGTGCGCGATGCCCTGCTGTCCCCCTCCGTGATGGTGGCGGTGACGAAGCCGTTCCTGGCGTACCGCTCGCGCGATCCCAAGGGATTCCCGGAGCGCTGGGAGCCGGGACACCCGCACCCGATCACCGCGGACGCCTTCGGACTGGTGCCGAGCGGCGACACGCACGTCGACCTCGACCTGTACGAGGTCCAGGGGGTCCCCGTGCAGCGCGACAACGGCGGCGGCACGTCCGGGTTGTTCGGGCGGATGACGATGTCGCACCGGATGGCCGTCGTCCCCGCACCGGGTGGCCGGACCCTGCTGCTCGACCGCCTGACCTACCGGATGCGACCGGCCGTCCTCGGGCTCGCCCTGTGGCCCGGCATGTGGGTCATCTGGCAGTGGCGAGCGTTCCGGATGCGCGCCCTCGCGCCCACCTGGCGGACTGACGGCGAGTGACGCGACGCGGGTCGGGCCTCCCGTCCACCGCGGAGCGGGCGTAGCCTCGACCACGTGAGCCAGACGCGCCCCCAGGAGCCGACGACCGACGACCGCGTGCGCAGCACGCTGGCGACGACGGATTGGCGGCGGATGATGTTCGACCTGTACCGCCGCGTCCGCGCCACCCCCGACCCCCAGACGGCGCACGCGCTCTGGCGCGAGACCCGTGACGCGATGTTCGCGGAGCACCCGGCCTCGCCGCTGCTCGACGAGGACGCCCGCGACTTCGAGTCGCTGCCGGTGCCGGACTACGACCCGGCGTGGCGGTTCCAGGTCCGCATCGAGGCCACCGAGCCCGCCGAGTTCGACTTCGAGACCGGCACCGACGGCATCGTGCACTTCGACCGGCTCGGCCTCGTGCGGGTCCCCGGAGTCGGCACCCTCGACGTCTGGAAGCACGGCGGCTACGCGGGCGGGGTGTTCGTCCCTGTCAAGGACTCCAGCGCCGGCAAGGCCCGTGGCACGTACGGCGGCGGACGCTACCTGCTCGACACCATCAAGGGCGCGGACCTGGGCGGCGACGACCTCGGGTCGCTCGTGCTCGACTTCAACTTCGCCTACAACCCGTCGTGCGCGTACGACCCGGCGTGGGCGTGCCCGCTCGCGCCTCCGGGCAACACCGTGCCGGTCCCGATCCCCGTCGGCGAGCAGTACGACTTCTAGGGTGGAACGCATGACAGGACTCGTCGCCCTCGACGTCGGTGGCCGCGTGCCGCCGTTCGAGCAGGTCCGATCGCAGATCGCCGCGCAGATCACCGCCGGGTACCTGGTGGACGGTGAACGGCTGCCGAGCGTGCGTGGGCTGGCGGACGAGCTCGGGCTCGCCGCGGGCACCGTCGCGAAGGCCTACCAGCTGCTCGAGGAGGCCGGGCTCGTGGTCACCGCGCGGGGCGCCGGTACCCGGGTGGTGCGGCCGGCAGCGGTGCCGGACGCCGTGGCCGAGGCCGCTCGTGCCCTGGCCGCCGCGGCACGCTCGGCGGGGCTGTCGGCGGACCAGGCCGCGACCGCGTTGCGGGAGGCCTGGCCGGCGTAGCGGGCGCGGGTGGTGCGAGCGCTCAGCAGTGCTCGTACACGTACGCGTCGTCCTTCGGGGTCACCAGGTCGCGGTCGCGCAGGATCGTCATGGCCGGACGGCTCTTCAGCCCGCAGACCGACCCCCACGAGCGCTCGAGGGTGTCCGAGTACTCCACGTCGATGACCCGCCCGCCGTAGGCCTTCGTGTACGCGGCGCACTCCCGGTACTGCACGCACTCCTCGGCGACGACGAAGTCGAACCCGGTCTGCTTCCGGCCGGACGCCCCGAGCTGCGGCGTGTTCTTCTGCCCGACGGCCAGGCCGTGCCGGTGCCCCTTGGCGACGAGCGACTTCGCGAGCGCCAGGTTGCCGGCACGGGTGAGCCGCTTGCCGCTCCGGGTCCACGAGTCGAGGTTGTCGAACTCCACCGCGTCGAACCCGCGGTCACCGCAGCGGGCGACGGTCTTCGCGAGCACCTTCGTGATCAGGGCACGCTTGGCCGCGGTCCGGGTGTCGAGGAGCATCTCGTCCGGCCACCCCGGGTCCGAGACCGGCTTGCCCGCACGGTCGCGGAGGATCGCCGACGGGTACGACTTCTTCCACGTGCGGGCGGCCTCGGGCTGCGTCTGGAACCCGTTGACGTAGCAGATGTTGTACTTGCCCTTCGCCGGGCGGTCGGTGCTGTCGCGCTCGACGATCGTCACGCCGGAGGGCGGGGTGTACCCGCCGCCGAGCTGGTAGTCCACGCGACCCGAGGTCGGCAGGTTGCGGTAGCTCGCGGCCGCGCTGGTCGTGGCGGCCTCGGCGCAGCCGGCCGTGCCGAGGACGGCCACCAGGGCCATCGCGGTGGTCAACAGGACGGTTCGCATGCGCACCCCGGAATCCTCGCACGCGCAGGGCGAACGACCCCGCCCTCGCTGTTCCGGGGATGTGCACGCTATGCTGGTCGTACTCGAGGCGCCGATCGCCTCGTGCGTCGTACGGACGCCCCGAACTCCCGACCACCTGTCTCCGGACTCTGGTCGATGATCGAGCACCTCACGAAGGTGCCCAGGCTTCTCTGCTGCGGCGACTGCGCCAGCCACATCCGTTGGCGCGCATCCCGCCCGCGCGCTGCCTCAGAGCGCGCCCACAGCCGGACTGCTCCGGCTCGAAAGGTCACCATGACCACCGAAGACATCCGTTTCTCCGACCTCGGCGTCCCCGCGCCGATGGTCTCCGTCCTCGCCGACCAGGGCAAGGACATGGCGTTCCCCATCCAGGCGGACACCCTCCCGGACTCCCTGCAGGGCAAGGACGTCCTCGGCCGCGGCCGCACCGGCTCCGGCAAGACCATCGCCTTCGCGATCCCGCTCGTCGCCCGCCTCGCCGCCAGCGGCCGCAAGCGCCGCGCCGGCCGCCCCCGCGCCCTGGTGCTCGCACCGACGCGTGAGCTCGCGACGCAGATCGACGTCGCCCTCGCCCCGCTCGCCAAGGCCATGGGCCTCAACACCACGACCATCTTCGGTGGCGTCGGTCAGGGTCGTCAGGTCGACGCCCTGCGCGGCGGCGTGGACGTCGTGGTCGCCTGCCCGGGTCGCCTCGCCGACCTCATGCAGCAGGGTCACGTGAACCTGGGCGACATCGAGGTCACCGTCCTCGACGAGGCCGACCACATGGCCGACATGGGCTTCCTGCCCGGCGTGACCAAGATCATGCAGGCGACTCCGGAGAAGGGGCAGCGACTGCTGTTCTCCGCCACGCTCGACAACGGCGTGGACAAGCTCGTCAAGAAGTTCCTGCACAACCCGGTGATGCACTCCGTCGACGAGGCGAACAGCCCCGTCGAGGCGATGACCCACCACCTGTTCGAGGTCGCCGACGCCGACGCGAAGAAGCACCTCGTGAGCGCCCTCGCCTCGGGCAACGGTCGCCGCATCCTCTTCATGCGCACGAAGCACCACGCCAAGCGCCTCGCCAAGCAGCTCAGCAGCCAGGGGATCCCGGCCGTCGACCTGCAGGGCAACCTGTCGCAGGGCGCCCGTGAGCGCAACCTCGCGAAGTTCTCCTCCGGTGAGGCCCTCGTGCTCGTCGCCACCGACGTCGCCGCCCGCGGTGTGCACGTCGACAACGTCGAGCTCGTCGTGCACGTCGACCCGCCCACCGAGCACAAGGCGTACCTGCACCGCTCGGGCCGCACGGCGCGTGCCGGTTCGTCCGGTGACGTCGTCACGGTGACGATGCCCGCCGAGCGTCGCGACGTCGCGCAGATGATGCGTGCAGCCGCGATCAAGGTCACGCCGCAGCACGTCACCTCGACCTCCGCCGCGGTCACCGCGCTCGTCGGTGAGGTCGCCCCGATCCGCCACGTGGCCGAGGAACAGCCCACCCAGCAGCGTCAGCCCAAGCAGCGCTCGGCCGAGTCCGCCGGTGACGGCGGCGGTCGTCGTCGTGGTCGCGGCGGTCGGTCGGGAGGCGCGGCGCAGCCCGCGCGCTCCGGCTCGGCTGGCGAGTCCGCCGGTACGACCGGGGGCCGTCAGGGCCGTCCGGCCCGTGGCGCACGTTCCGAGGGCGCCGGGCGCTCCGGTGCCGCAGCCGCCGGTTCGACCGGTGGTCGCCGCAGCGGCGGCAACCGCCGCTCGGGCAGCAGCGACGTCGTGCGCGGCGGCTCGTCGGCCGTCTGGTCGTCCGAGGGCGGCTACGCCGCGGGTCGGTCCGGCAACGAGTCGGGCGGCAACCGCCGTGGTGGCTCGCGCCGCGCCTCCCGTCCGGCCGGCGCTGCCGACCGCCACTGACCTGCGCGCTCTGACCCGCTCGGCCTGAGCGCGTCGATGCCCGCAAGACACCGGTGTTCACGTTCCGAACCCCCGCATCCCGGGGTGTCATCCGTGAACACCGGTGTTTTGCGTGCCTGCGCTGGCGAACCTTGGCGGGGGCTGGGGGTGGGGTACCCCGGCGGGCGTACGGTCTGCTTCACCGGATGCCGCGCAAGCGGCTGACGGGGAACACGTCCGCTTCTGGAAGGAGTGCCTATGGCTGGCATCGATGACATCAAGAACGCCGCTGAGAAGGCGGCAGGCAAGGTCAAGGAAGCCGTCGGGAACGCGACCGACAACGACCGCCTGAAGGCCGAAGGCCAGACCGACCAGGGCAAGGCCTCGGCGAAGCAGGGCGTCACCGACGTCAAGGACGCCGCGCACGGCGTCGCCGACAGCTTCAAGGACGACAAGCACTGAAGCCGGTTCGCAACCGCGCTGCGAAGCCCCCAGATCCGATCGGATCCGGGGGCTTCGTCGTGCGCGGGCTGCGTCGTGCGCGGGGCGTGGACGCCCCGGTCGGGCTAGTGCAGGGCGCCGACCGATGCCAGACCAGCCCGCAGCAGTGCGCCGCGGCCGCCTTCCATCTCGTCGGCGACGGCGTCGGACGCGGCTTCCATCGGGGTCATCCACGTGAGCTCGAGGGCGTCCTGCCGGGGCTCACACGTCCCCGTGACGGGGACGACGTACGCCAGCGAGATCGCGTGCTGCCGCTCGTCGGTGTACACCGAGGCGCCGGGCAACGGGAAGTACTCGGCCACGGTGAACGGCGTCGGGCTCGAGGGCAGCTGCGGGAACGCCATCGGCCCGAGGTCCTTCTCCAGGTGGCGGAACAGCGCGGTGCGGATCGACTCGCCGAACATCACGCGACCGGACACCAGGGTGCGGGCGATCGAACCGCTCGGGGAGACACGCAGCAGCACGCCGACCTCGGTCACGACGCCGAGGCCGTCGGTGCGGACGGGGACCGCCTCGACGTAGCAGATCGGCAGACGACGGCGGACGTTCGCGAGCTCCTCGTCGGACAGCCAGCCGGAGTCGGGATCGGGGGTGCGCAGCGAGGACATGCACCGTGTCTACCAGGGACGGCGGCGAGTTCGGCGGAAGGCGCGGGAGTTGGGGATGGTTAGCGTTGTCCACATGATCGATGCGGACCTGGTGCAGTGGACCCGGAGTACCTCCGACCGGCGGGGCACACCCCTGCTCGTGGCGATGCACGGGGTCGGGTCGAACGAGCACGACCTGCTCGGCCTCGCCCCCGCGCTGCCGCCCGCGTGGACGGTCGCGTCGCTCCGGGCGACGATGCCGTGGGGGCCCGGCTTCAGCTGGTACCCGCTCGGCACGCCCGGCTCCCCCGCGCCCGAGGCGGTGGACGCCGCGACCGTCGAGGTGCTCGACTGGATCGACTCCGTCGCCGCCGACCACCCGCGGATCGGGCTGCTCGGGTTCTCGCAGGGCGGCTCGATGGCGCTCCAGCTCCTGCGCGCCCGGCCCGCGGCGTTCGCGTTCGCGGTGTCACTGTCGGGCTTCGTCGTGCCGGGCGTCACGGACTCGCGCGACGAGGCCGTGTCGGCCGTGCGGCCGCGGGTGTTCCTCGGGCACGGCGACCTCGACCCGGTGATCCCGCCCGAGGCCACCACCCGGACGCAGGCGTGGGCCGCAGCGCACACCGACGTGACCGACCGCACCTACGCGGGCCTGCCGCACGCCGTGTCGACGGCGGAGCTGTCGGACGTCGCGGCGTTCATCGACGCGGGGTAGCGCTCCGGAGCGCACTTCGTGAGCACGAATGGTCGGGTCCGACGTGCGGACCCGACCATTCGTGCTCACGATGTGCGGACGGACTGGAGGCCCGGTGCCAGCTGGCACCGGGCCTCCAGTCCGTCATGGGTGACGTCCGTCAGTCGGCGAGGATCTGGAGCAAGTCCTTGCGGAGCTGGTCCACCTTGGCCGTGGCGGCCTTGGCCTGTTCCTCGGTCGCGGTGCTGCGGTACATCTGCAGGACGCCCATGGTCTTCCGGAGCGCCTCGAAGAACTCGCGCTGGGCGTCCGGGATGCCCAGGGCCCCGTCGAGTGCCGCAGCGATCTCGTCGGCCTTGGCCTCGGTCTCGGCCTTGCCGGCGTCGGTGAGCTCGAAGAGCGTCTTGCGGCCGTCGCCGGACGAGACCACGAGGTCTTCGTCGACGAGCTGCTGGAGCGTCGGGTAGACCGAGCCGGGGCTCGGCTTCCAGGCGCCGCCGGTGCGCTCGGCGATGGTCTTGATCACGGCGTACCCGTTCTGCGGGCCCTCGGCCAGTAGGCCGAGGATCGCGAGACGGACGTCACCGCGGCGACGGCGTTCGCGGCCGAAGCCGGGGCCGCCGAAACCGGGGCCGAAGCCCATGCCCGGGCCGAAGCCGGGGCCGAACCCGCGACCACCGAAGCCGCGGCCGCCGTGGTCGTGGTCACCGCGGTCACGGCCGGGGAAGCCGGCACCGTGGTGCTGCCGCGCGCCGCCGAAGCGGGGGCCGCGCGGGCCGAACCCGCGCTGGTCACGGGGGGACGTGTTGCTGTTGTCGTCATACGAGGGGCGCATGAGGAGTCCTTTCGTCGTGCTGAGTCGGCTCGCGACCGGTCTGACCTGATCGTCTTCGTCGTATCGCGACGTGTTTACGATAGATCGGTAACTATCGCTCTGTCAAGGGGTACGTGCGCTCGGCCTGCTGTCGGTGGTGGCGGGCAGGATGGGGCGGACCATGACGGACGTCTTCGAGCGCTTCTCCCCCGCAACCACCGAGTGGTTCCGCGGCGCCTTCGACGCACCGACGCCGGCGCAGGCCGGGGCGTGGGACGCCATCTCGACCGGGCAGCACGCACTCGTGATCGCCCCGACCGGCTCCGGCAAGACCCTGGCGTCGTTCCTGTGGTCGATCGACCGGCTCATCAGCGCGACGGACCGCCCGCCGGCGAAGCAGCGCACGCGGGTGCTCTACGTCTCGCCGCTCAAGGCCCTCGGCGTCGACGTCGAGCGCAACCTGCGGAGCCCGCTCGTCGGGATCACCCAGACCGCACGCCGCCTCGGCACCGAACCGCCCGACGTCACGGTCGGTGTGCGCAGCGGTGACACCCCGTCGTCCGACCGCCAGAAGCTCCTGCGCCAGCCGCCGGACATCCTCATCACCACGCCCGAGTCGCTCTACCTGATGCTCACCTCGCAGGCGCGCGAGACCCTGGTGAACGTCGACACCGTCATCGTGGACGAGGTCCACGCGGTCGCCTCGACCAAGCGCGGCGCACACCTGGCCGTGTCGCTCGAGCGCCTCGACGACCTGCTCGACAAGCCCGTGCAGCGCATCGGGCTGTCCGCGACCGTCCGCCCACCGGAAGAGGTCGCCCGGTTCCTCGGCGGCCGTGCACCGGTGACGATCATCGCGCCGCCCGCGCAGAAGACCTTCGACCTGCGGGTCGTCGTGCCCGTCGACGACATGACCGAGCTCGGGGCGCCGCCGGTGGGTGCGGACGCGTCCGAGTCGCCGACGAACGGGTCGATCTGGCCGCACGTCGAAGAACGTGTCGTCGACCTGATCGAGGAACACCGCTCGACCATCGTGTTCGCGAACTCCCGGCGGCTGGCCGAACGGCTGACTGCTCGACTGAACGAGATCCACGAGGAACGCGTGCTCGCCGCCGCCGGCGACGGCGTGCTGGTGCCGGCGGGGGCGTCCCCGGACGACGACGGCCTGCCCGTGGCGCAGAGCCGACCGCAGTCACCGGCCCGCACCTCGGCGCACGCCGTCGCACCCCAGGGGGCCAAGCGACCGCCGGCGCAGCTGATCGGCGGGTCCGGGCAGACGGGCGGCGGGGGCTCGGACGCCTCGGTCCCGGTGCTCGCCCGCGCACACCACGGCTCGGTGTCGAAGGACCAGCGCGCGATCATCGAGGACGACCTGAAGTCCGGCCGGCTGCGGTGCGTCGTCGCGACGAGCTCACTCGAGCTCGGCATCGACATGGGCGAGGTCGACCTGGTCGTCCAGGTCGAGGCGCCGCCCTCGGTCGCGAGCGGCCTGCAACGCGTCGGTCGTGCCGGCCACCAGGTGGGCGAGATCTCCCGCGGCGTGCTGTTCCCGAAGCACCGGGCCGACCTGGTCAACAGCGCGGTCACGGTCGAGCGGATGGTCACGGGCCAGATCGAGTCGATCTCGGTGCCGGCGAACCCGCTCGACGTCCTGGCGCAGCACACCGTGGCTGCCGGGGCGATCGACGCCCTCGACGTCGAGCACTGGTTCGAGCTCGTGCGGCGGAGCGCCCCGTTCAGCGGCCTGCCCCGGTCGGCGTTCGAGGCGACGCTCGACCTGGTCACGGGCCGGTACCCGAGCGACGAGTTCGCCGAACTCCGGCCACGGCTGGTCTGGGACCGCGTGCACGGCACCCTGACCGGTCGCCCCGGTGCGCAGCGACTCGCGGTGACGAGCGGCGGGACGATCCCCGACCGCGGCATGTTCGGCGTCTTCATGGTCGGCGAGAAGGCGTCCCGCGTCGGCGAGCTCGACGAGGAGATGGTCTACGAGTCGCGCGTGGGCGACGTCTTCGCCCTCGGTGCGACGAGCTGGCGGATCGAGGAGATCACCCACGACCGCGTCGTCGTGAGCCCGGCGTTCGGGCAGCCCGGACGCGTGCCGTTCTGGAAGGGCGACGGCATCGGCCGGCCCGCCGAACTCGGCCGTGCCACCGGTGCGTTCGTGCGCGAGGTCGAGGGCGCGTCGGACGACGACGCCCGCGCCCGCGTCGCCGCCGGTGGACTGGACGAGCGTGCGATCACCAACCTGCTGACCTTCCTGCGCGACCAGCGCGCGGCCACCGGTCACGTGCCGAACGACACCACGCTCGTCATCGAGCGGTTCCGCGACGAGCTCGGGGACTGGCGGCTCATCCTGCACTCGCCCTACGGCATGCAGGTGCACGCCCCGTGGGCCCTGGCGGTCGCCGCACGGCTGCGCGAACGGCACGGCATCGACGGTGACGCGATGGCGGCCGACGACGGCATCGTCGTCCGCATCCCGGAGACCGACGCCGAACCGCCGGGTGCCGACCTGTTCGTGTTCGAGCGCGACGACCTCGAGGCCCTGGTCACCGACGAGGTCGGCGGCTCGGCGCTGTTCGCCGCGCGGTTCCGTGAGTGTGCGGCGCGCGCCCTGCTGCTGCCCCGTCGGAACCCCGGGCAGCGGTCGCCGCTCTGGCAGCAGCGGCAGCGGGCCTCGCAGCTGCTCGAGGTCGCGCAGAAGTACCCGACGTTCCCGATCGTGCTCGAGACCGTGCGCGAGGTGCTGCAGGACGTCTACGACGTGCCCGCGCTGCTCGGGATCGCCGACGACATCGCCGGACGTCGGATCCGCCTGGTCGAGACGGAGACCGAACAGCCGTCGCCGTTCGCCCGCTCGATCCTGTTCGGGTACGTCGCGGCCTTCATGTACGAGGGCGACACCCCGCTCGCCGAACGCCGGGCAGCGGCCCTGTCACTCGACTCGACCCTGCTCGGCGAACTGCTCGGCCGTGCGGAGCTGCGCGAGCTGCTCGACCCGGCGGTCATCACCTCGGTGGAGCGCGACCTGCAGCGGCTCTCACCGGACCGCCGTGCCCGTGACGCCGAGGGTCTCGTGGACGTGCTGCGGCTCGTCGGCGCGCTCGACCTCGACGAAGCGGTCGACCGGAGCTGGCTCGCCGACGCCGCCGACCGTCCAGCGGCCACCGCCGATCTGCGCAGCACGCTCGAGGTGTTGGAGCGCGACCGCCGGGTGCTCTCGTTCTCGCACGCCGGGGCGACGCGCTGGGCCGTGATCGAGGACGCCGCCCGCCTGCGCGACGCCCTCGGGGTCCCGCTGCCGATCGGCGTGCCCACGGCGTTCGTCGAACCCGTGGCCGACCCGCTCGGTGACCTGATCGGCCGCTACGCCCGGTCGCACGGGCCGTTCTCCGCGCAGGAGGCCGCCGGTCGCCTCGGGCTGGGCATCGCCGTCGTGCAGGACACCCTGCGCCGGCTCGTCGCCGACCGCCGGGTGGTGGAGGGCGAGTTCCGCCCCGACCGCCAGGGTGCCGAGTGGTGCGACGCCGAGGTCCTGCGACGGATCCGCACGAAGTCCCTCGCAGCGCTGCGGCACGAGGTCGAACCGGTCTCGCCGGACACCCTCGCCCGCTTCCTGCCCGCCTGGCAGCACGTGCAGACCCCGGGGACCCGCGGCGGGCTCCGTGGCGTCGACGGCGTGCTGCAGGTGATCGACCAGCTCGCCGGGGTGGCCCTGCCCGCCAGCGCGTGGGAGACCCTGGTGCTGCCGTCGCGCGTCACCGACTACTCGACGAGCATGCTCGACGAACTCACCGCCACCGGCGAGGTCCTGTGGTCCGGCGGCGGCACCCTGCCCGGCAACGACGGCTGGGTGCGCCTGCACCTGGCCGACACCGCGGCGACGACGCTCGCCGAGCCCTCCGGGGACGAGACGACCGAGCTGCAGCGGGACGTGCTCGGCGCCCTGGCCGGCGGTGGCGCGTACTTCTTCCGGCAGCTGGGCCAGGCCGTGGGCAGCAGCGACGACCAGGCGCTCACCACCGCGCTGTGGGACCTGGTCTGGGCCGGGCAGATCACGAACGACACGTTCGCCCCGCTGCGCTCGATGCTCGGCGGCAAGGCGAAGAGCTCGAGTGCTCCGCGTGCTCGGGCCTACCGCGGCCGTCGGCGGCCGACGATGCCGACGCAGTCCGGGCCGCCGTCCGTCGGGGGTCGTTGGTCGCTCCTGCCGCTGGCCGAGTCCGACTCGACCGTGCGGGCCGCCGCGACCGCCGAACAGCTGCTCGAACGCTACGGCGTCGTCACCCGCGGTGCCGTGCAGGTCGAGGGTGTCCGTGGCGGCTTCGCCGGGGTGTACCGGGTGCTCTCGCGGTTCGAGGAGTCCGGCCGGGCTCGTCGCGGGTACTTCGTCGAGGGGCTCGGCGCGGCGCAGTTCGCCACCGGCCCGACCGTCGACCGGCTGCGCACCTACGCCCGCGAACTCGGCGACGACGAGCGTGACGATCCGGACCGGAAGCGCGAGGCGCTCACGCTCGCCGCGACCGACCCGGCGAACCCGTTCGGGGCCTCGTTGCCGTGGCCGACGGGCGACGCCGACCCCGGTCTCGTGGCCGACGACGGCGGAGCCGCCCCGCCTGAGACCGCGGTCGGCAGCGGCGGGAAGACCGCTCGGGGCCACCGGCCCGGGCGCAAGGCGGGTGCCCTCGTCACGACCGTCGACGGCAAGCTCACCGTGTACGTGGAGCGCGGTGGCAAGTCGGTGCTGACCTTCACCGACGACGCCGCCGACCTCGCTGCCGCGGCCGATTCGATCGCCGGCATCGTCCGGACCGGGCTGCGGAAGCTCTCGGTCGAGCGGGTCGACGGGGACTTCGTGCTCGAGACGCCGCTCGGCGGCGCGCTCCGGGCCGCGGGGTTCACGGCGACCCCGCAGGGGCTGCGGCTCCGTGTGTGAGGCGAGCCGCGCCTCCCGGCAGTGCAGCGACCACGTGCCGGAGGTGACCCGTGCCTGAAGGCGACACTGTCTACCGCGCTGCCCGCCGCCTGCACACCGCGCTGGCGGGCAAGGTCCTGACGAAGAGCGACTTCCGGGTCCCCGCGTTCGCGACGCTCGACCTGGTCGGCCGCACCGTCGACGAGGTCGTCCCCCGCGGCAAGCACCTGCTGCACCGCATCGGCGACCTGACCGTGCACTCGCACCTGAAGATGGAGGGCCGGTGGGACGTCTACGCGCCCGGTGACCGCTGGCGTCGCCCGGCACACCAGGCCCGGGCGATCCTGGACGCCGAGGGGGTCTCCACCGTCGGCTTTGCCCTCGGCGTGCTCGAGGTCGTGCCGCGCGACCAGGAGTCCGAGGTCGTCGGACACCTGGGGCCCGATCTGCTCGGCCCGGACTGGGACGCCGACCTGGCACTCGCCAACCTGACCGAGGACCCCGAGCGCCCGGTCGGGTTGGCACTGCTCGACCAGCGGGTGCTGGCCGGGCTCGGCAACGTGTACCGGAACGAACTCTGCTTCCTGCGCGGGGTGCTGCCGACGCGTCCGGTCGGGCAGGTACCGGACCCGGCGCGGACGATCACGCTCGCCAGCCGACTGATCCTGGCGAACCGCGACCGCAGCGCCCGCGTGACCACCGGCGTCGACCGCCCCGGGCGACGGTTCTGGGTCTACGGTCGCGCCGGCAAGCCGTGCCTGCGGTGCGGGACCCCGATCCGGCACGGCGAACTCGGTGACTCGGAGCTCACCCTGCGCGACACGTACTGGTGTCCGCGCTGTCAGTCTTGACGCTGACGCGCGGGGTGCAGTCGCGACGACGCGGTCGCACGGACGGCGTCGGTGACCCGTTCGAGCAGGGGTGACGCCAGGTTCCAGCGCTGCCACCACAGCGCCACGTCCGCGTGCCGGCCCGGGGCCAGCTCGACCAGGACACCGCGCTCGATCGCCTCGAGGCACTGCGCCTCGGGCAGCAGCCCCCACCCGAACCCGAGCGTGACCGCACGGGCGAAGTCGGCGGAGGTCGGGACGAAGTGACGCGGGCCGCCGGGAGCGTGGCCGAGGACCTGTCGCAGGTACCCCTGCTGCAGGTCGTCGTCGCGGTCGTAGTCGACGAGCGGGACCTCGTCGAGCCGTCGGAGCATCCGCCGCTCGGTGCCGGTGTCGCAGAGGTAGCGGGCGACGAACGCCGGGGACGCCACGGCCCGGTACCGGTCGATGCCGAGTGGCACCGACGAGCAGCCCTGCACCGGGTCCGCCTCGGCCGTGACGGCGCCCATCACCGTGCCGGCGCGGAGCAGTTCGGCGGTGCGGTCCTGGTCCTCGCGGTGCAGGTCGAAGACCACCTCGGTGTCGGCCCGGACGAGGGCGAGGGCGTCGAGGAACCAGGTGCCGAGCGAGTCGGCGTTCACGGCCAGCGGGATCGACGGCACCACCGACGATCCACCGCCGAGCGCTCGGGAGGTCTCCTCGTCGAGCAGCCGGACCTGCCGTGCGTGCCGGAGCACGACTGCGCCGTCCGCGGTCGGGCGCACCGGGGTGGTGCGCTGGAGCAGGACCCGGCCGACCTGCTGCTCCATCGACTTGATCCGCTGCGAGACCGCCGACGGGGTGATCGCCAGCGCACGGGCCGCCGCGTCGAGCGTGCCGTGGTCGACGGCGGCGAGCAGCGTCTCGAGGTGCTCGCGCTGGAACCGGGTCATGCAGCTGAGCTTACGGCGCTGCAGGAACGTGAGCTGTACTACAACGGCACCCGGCCCTAGCGTCGGATCGTGACCTCGATCCTGCCCCTGCTCTCCGGCCTCGGCACCGGCCTCGCACTAATCGTCGCGATCGGTGTGCAGAACACCTACCTGTTGCGCCTCGCCGTGAGCGCCGGGCTCCGGGTGGTGGCCGCTGCCGTCGTGGTGTGCGCGGTCTCGGATGCGCTGCTCATCGTCGCCGGGGTGCTCGGGGTCGGCGCCGTGGTCGAGCGGTTCCCCGTGGCGCTCCTGGTGATCCGGTTCATCGGTGCCGCGTTCCTGCTCACGTACGGGGTGCTGGCGGCGCGGCGTGCGCTGCGGCCCTCGGGGGACGCGATGCGGGTCGCTGACGAGGCGGCCGACGACGGTGTGGTGGGCGCGGACGCGGACGCGGGCGCGGGGGTGGACGCGGCGGTGGACGCGACCACCGGCACGACGGTGGCGGCGGGGCGGACGCGCACCGCGCCTCCCGGCCAGGTGGTGACCATGCGGACGGCCGTGCTGACCATGCTCGTCTTCACGTGGGCGAACCCGCACGTCTACCTGGACACGCTGGTGTTCCTCGGGTCGGTGGCGAACCAGCAGGGCGCAGACGACCGGTGGCTCTGGACGATCGGTGCCGTCGCGGCGAGTTGCCTGTGGTTCGGGGCACTCGGGTTCGGTGGACGCCTGCTGCGGCCGCTGTTCGAGAAGCCGCTGACCTGGCGGGTGTTCGACGGGCTGGTCGCCGTCGTGATGCTCGCGTTCGGCGTGCTGCTGCTCGTCGGCGCGTAGCGGCGGCGGCGCATGGCGCACCGCGAAACGGACACAGCACCACGCGGTCGCGTGGTGCTGTGTCCGGAACCTGGTCCCGGCGAGGCGGAACCGCCCTACTGCATGCGCTGGCCGACGCGGCTGTGCCGACGGCTGTAGCCGAAGTAGATGACGAAGCCGATGACCAGCCAGATGACGAACCGGAGCCAGGTCTCGACCTCGAGGTTCAGCATCAGCCAGAAGCACAGCACCGCCGAGATGATCGGCAGCACGGGCGACCACGGCACCCGGAAGGCCCGCGGGGCGTCGGGTCGCGAGCGACGCAGCACCACGATGCCGATGGACACCAGGACGAACGCGGACAGCGTGCCGATGTTGATCATGCCCTCGAGCTTGTCGACCGCGGTGAACCCTGCCAGCAGCGCCACGACGACACCGGCGACGACCTGCACGCGCACCGGGGTCTGCGTCTTCGGGTTGGTCTTCGAGAACCAGCGGGGCAGCAGGCCGTCGCGGCTCATCGAGAAGACGATGCGGGACAGGCCGAGCAGCAGCACCATGACGACGGTGGTCAGACCGATCAGCGAACCGATGGCGATGATGCCGGCGGCCCACGGCAGCCCGACGATGTTGAACGCCGACGCCAGGGACGGTGTGTCCTCCTCGGCCAGGCGCTGGTACGAGACCATGCCGGTGATGACGATGCTGACGCCGACGTAGAGCAGGGTCACGATGCCGAGGCCGATGAAGATGCCGCGGGGCAGCGTCTTCTGCGGGTTCTCGGTCTCCTCGGCACTGGTGGCGACGACGTCGAACCCGATGAATGCGAAGAACACCAGGGACGCCGCGGCGAGCAGGCCGAAGACGCCGTACTGGGCGGGCTCCGCACCGGTGAACCACGACACGAGCGACTGCGTCCAGACGCTGCCCTCGGCACCCTTGGCGGGCTCGGCCGGCGGGATGAACGGGGTGAAGTTCGCGGCCTTGACGAAGAACGCACCGGCGACGATGACGAACACGACGATGGCGACCTTGATGACCGTGATGACCGCCGACACCCGCGACGACAGGCGGGTGCCGAAGGCGAGGAGCACCGTGAAGATCCCGACGATGAGCACCGGACCCCAGGTGAAGGGGATCGGACCGAGCTGGATCGTGCTCGGCAGGTCGACGCCGAACACCTTGAACGCTTCGCTGAGGTAGATGCCCCAGTACTTCGCGATCACGGCGCTGGCGGTGAGGGTCTCGAGGATGAGGTCCCAGCCCACGATCCAGGCGAGCAGCTCACCCATCGTGGCGTAGGTGAACGTGTACGCGGAGCCGGCGACGGGGATCGTCGAGGCGAACTCGGCGTAGCACATGATCGCCAGGCCGCAGGTGACGGCGGCGAGCAGGAAGGAGATGATGACGCCGGGCCCGGCGAAGTTCGCGGCGGCGTTCGCGCCGACCGAGAAGATGCCGGCGCCGACGGCGACCGCGATCCCCATCGCGGCGATGTCGAACGTCTTCAGGGAGCGTTTCAGGGACCTGCCCTGCTCCTCGGAGTCGGCCAGGGAGGCCTCGATCGACTTGATGCGGAGCTTCGTTGCCATGGGGTGGATCCCGTCATCGGCTGGCGGCGGACCTCGGAAGGGTACTGGTGTACCACTGTGTCACGCAAAGCGTCCGCCCGGACGGTGGTCCGGTCCGGCGACGGCCGGGAGGCGCGGCGGCGGTCCGGCGCGCACCGCTCGGTCGGCCGTCGGGTGCGTCCAGGGCCGCGGCCTCGTCAGCGGGGCGCGGTTGCGGCCGCGTCAGCGGCCGGCGCGCCAGTCCGCCAGGAACCGGGCTCCGGCCTCGTCGTGGATCACGCCGTCGGGCGCGGTGAGCACCGGGTACGGCGTGGCCGGCACCCCGTCGGCGGGACGGACGTCGACGTGCGCGACCTCGTGACCGTGGGCGTGCAGCCAGTCCGCCATGGCGTAGTCGCTCCGGGAGTCCCCCACGGTGCGCCAGGTGACCGGGAGCTCGCCGTCCTGCCCGAGGAGCTCGAGCGAGCGCTCCGCCCCGAGGTCCTTGCCGCTGCGGTCGGACTCGACGTCGGTCGAGATGATCGTGGGGTCGATGCGCCACTGCACGGCGCCGTCGGCATCGGGCCGGACGTCGTCGAGGCGGCGGACACCGAGCCCGCGACGCTCGAGCGCGGCCATGGCCTTCGCGTCGAACTCCGGCTGGCGGGCCAGGTAGGTGGCGTTCGGCACCTCGACGCGCTGCTCGATCGACACCATGGCGCGC
Source organism: Curtobacterium sp. ME-Dv--P-122a (assembly GCF_030209645.1). Classification (NCBI taxonomy): domain Bacteria; kingdom Bacillati; phylum Actinomycetota; class Actinomycetes; order Micrococcales; family Microbacteriaceae; genus Curtobacterium; species Curtobacterium sp. ME-Dv--P-122a. The sequence goes on along the minus strand of NZ_JARVRO010000006.1, from coordinate 631,625 downwards.
TTCGTCTCGTCGAAGAACACCAGGTCGGCGTACTCGTCGCGGACCAGCTCGCGCATCTCGTCGGCGTAGTCCCGCGGCAGCGCGAGGTCCTCGGCGACCGTCAGCTCGCCCATGCCGCCGTCGTACTGCGGACCGATCGAGCACCACACGGCACCCTTCTCGCAGACGGCGTGGACGCGGCCACCCTCGGCGAGGCCCCCGGCGAGCAGCGGACCGACGACCTCGGCGCGGATGAAGGCGTCGCTGCGGCCGGTGTTGAAGACGATCGGGATGCCCTCGGCGGCGAGCGCGACGAGGTCCGCGACGATGCTCGGGATCGCGATGGTGCGGGAGACCGGGCTGGCGATGGGCCCGTCGACGTCGAGCAGGAGACCGAGGCGGGGTGCGTTCACCCGCCCATCCTCTCGCAGTCAGCTGCTGGGCGAGACGATCCGGCTCCGGACGCGGTCGATCAGGGCTCCGAGGGCCGCGGGAGCGGGGACGTGTCCCTGCCCGGGCACCTCGGCGTACTCCGAACCGGGCACCGCTTCGACGAGGGCGCGGGCGGCTCGTCGCATCCACTCGAGTCCGTCGCCACCGGCGCCGACGAGCACCGGTACGCCGACCGCGGCGGCGACCCGCTCGGGCACGGCGAGGCCGTTCAGCACCCGGACCTCGCGGCTCAGCACGTGGGCGTCGACCACCAGGGAGCGCCAGAGCGACCCCTTGAGCCGCAGGGCCGTGACCTGACCCATCGGGACCCCGAGCACCTGGGTGAGGAACCCGCGGACGGCCTGGGCGCGGCGGCCGGCGCCGACGTGTTCGTCGAGCAGGTCGGCGAACACGACGTCGTCGGCGTGCGGGTCGACCGAGGCGCGGTACGGCGGTTCCCACAGGACGGCGCCGTCGACGGGCAGTCCGGTGGCGAGCCCGTGCAGGACGACACCGGCGCCGACGCAGATGCCGACGGCGGTGGTCGGTGCGCCGATGCTCTCGACGACGGCGCGCAGGTCGTCGACCTCGCGCTCGATCGCCCACGTCGCGGAGTCACCGCTGGCACCACGGCCACGGCGGTCGTAGGTCACCACGCGGTGGGTCGAGCCGAGCTCGGCGACCACACGGTCGAGGTACGGGGTCCCCCGGTGGTCGAAGGCACCGCCCACGACGACGACCGCCGGCCCGTCCCCTGCCTCGGAGACGGCGATGGTGGTGCCGTCGGAAGAGACGACCGTTCGGTCGACTGGAGGGAGCATGGGGTCCTTTGCGGGCTGTCGACGGCGATGCGTCGGGCCTCGGAGGGGACCGTGCGGATTACCGGTCCTCCGAGTGTCGCAGGCGTGGGAGTCCGTGTCTCCCCCCGCTTCCAGGGGCAGGACCCGGTCGCTCGACACCGTGGTGGTCGCCGTGCCATCCTGTTTGAGTACACCTGTACTCAAACGAACACCGCCACCGCCACCGCCACCGCCACCGCCTCGGGGAACCATGACACTCATCGCCATCATCGCCTGCGAGATCGCCTTCTGGGTCGCGATCCTCGGCGGCCTGACCACCCGGTACCTGCTGCGACGGCCGCGCACGGGTGCGGCGATGCTCGTCGCGGCACCCGTGATCGACCTCGTGCTGCTCGCGGTCGTCGCGGTCGACCTGCTCGGTGGCGGAACCGCGTCGTGGCACCACGGACTCGCGGCGATCTACATCGGCTTCTCGGTCGCGTACGGGCACCGGATGATCGCGTGGGCGGACGTCCGGTTCACGCACCGGTTCACCGGGGGTCCCGCACCGGAACGCCTGAGTGGACGGCGGTACACGGCCCGGTGCTGGGGCGACGTGCTGCGGACCGGGCTCGCCGTGCTGATCGCCGGCGGGATCATCGGTGCGCTCGTCCTCGTCGTCGGCGACCCGGAGCGCACGGACGAGCTGCAGGGCACGGTCGCACTGCTCGGGGTGATCCTGGGCATCGAACTGCTGTGGGCGATCAGTTACACGATCTGGCCGCGCCGGGTCACCACCGCAGCCGCGGACCCGGCCGGAGCATCGAGCCAGCCGTAGGCTGACCCGGTGCCCCGCCGTGTCGACCTCGAGGAACGGGGATCCCTGGTGGCCGCGGCCTGCCTGCGGATCCTGGAGCGGGACGGCCTGAGCGCACTGTCGGTGCGGAACGTCGCGGACGAGGCCGGCATCGCTCCGGCATCACTCCGCCGCGTGTTCCCCACGCAGGACGCCCTGCGCGAGCACTGCCTGACGATCATCGAGGAACGGGTCACCGCTCGGCTCGCCGCTCTGCGTTCGACGGGTCGTGCGCTCGCACTGGACGTCCTCGCCCAGGTGCTGCCGCTCGATGCCGAGCGCACGACCGAGATCCTGGCGCAGGTGCAGCTCGGCGTGCTCGCGCGCACCGACGGCCACCTGGCCGCGAGCGCCCGACGCCTGAACGACGGGGTCAGCCGGGTGTGCACCCGGGCGCTGGAGATCCTGCGTGAGGACGGCGGCTTCGGCGACGGTCGCGACCTGACCGACGAGGCCGACCGGCTGCACGCACTGATCGACGGGCTGGCGGTCGAGCACACGTGGGATCCGGCGGCACGTGCGCCCGAGCGGGTCCTGGCGCTCGTCGAGCTGCACGTGGACAGCCTGCGCGGCGCGGTCGCCTGACGCCTCAGCGACCCCGGTAGACCTCGCGCCGGTGCCCGGCGCGCACGACGACGACCACGAGCCGCCCATCGTCGATCAGGTAGATCACGCGGTAGCCACCGACCCGGACACGCCATTCCGGGCTGTTGACGAGTCGACGAGCCGCGGGTGGACGTGGCTCGTCAGCCAGGATCGCGAGAACCCCTTCGACGAGTCGTCGGGCATGTGGCGGCAGTTTGCGGATGGCACGCCCCGCACTCGGCTCGAACTCGATGTCGTAGGTCATCCCAGACCGAGTTCGCGCCTGAGGTCCTCCCACTTGACGTTCTCGCCGCCGATGCGCTCGTTCTCGAGTCGGGCCTCTTCCACCGCCTTCAGGTCGTCCAGGTCCTCCGCCGCCTCGAGCAACCGGTCGAGGACGGCCGCGTCGACCACGGCCGCGACGCGCTTGTTGCGCCGGGTCAGGTAGACGGGTTCGTGCCGGGCGTCGTCGATGATCGACGCCAGGCGGCCACGGGCTTCGGAGATCGACACTTCGCTCACCTGTACATTCTAGAGCGTTTTGTACAAGTCAGACGAGTGCCGTGGTGCCGACCGACTCCCGTTCGAGCAGTGATCGCTTGACGTCGAGGCCCCAGGCGAAGCCGCCGAGCGTGCCGTCCGAGCGCAACACCCGGTGGCACGGGACGAAGAGCGCCGGGGCGTTCCGGGCGCACACGCTCGCCGCCGCCCGCACGGCGTCGGGCCGGCCCATCGCCGCCGCGAACCCGGTGTAGGTCAGGGTGCCGCCGGCGGGGATCCGGCGGAGCTGGCGCCACCCCTCGGTGAACAGCTCCGTACCGAACTGGCGCACGGGCACCTGCATGGCGTGCTCGACCTCGCCCGAGTAGAAGGCGTCGACCGCGTCGGCCGAGGCGACCACGCCGCCGAGCACCCGGTCGGGGCGGTGGCGGTCGGCCAGACGGGCCAGGATCCGCTCGACGGAGTCGGTCCACCCGGACGCGAGGACCCTGCCCTCGGCGTCTTCGAGCACGGTGAACGCCCCGTCGGGGGTGTCCAGGGTCTGGATGGTTGCGTCGGTCATCGGTCGTCCTTCCGGTGGTCCTCGGGGGCACGGGCTGCACGGGCGCCGGCGGTCGCGGTCATCGCGCGGTCGATGATCGGTCGCCAGCAGTGCATCGTGAGGTAGCTCCGCCAGGGGGCCACCTGCTCCGACCATAGGGAGAGCTCGCGCGCCGTTCCGGGCAGCCCGAGTTCCTGTGCACCGTTCCGCACGGCGAGGTCGCTGTGGAGGAAGATGTCGGGGTGGTGCCGGACCCGCAGCGCGACGTAGTCGGCGGTCCACGGCCCGATGCCCTTCACGGCGAGGAGTCCGTCGCGCAGGTCACCGAGGGACTGCCCACCGTCCACCACCAGGGACCCGTCGGCGAGCGCCGCAGCCACCCGCAGGATCGTGTCGACGCGGGCGGCGGGGCCGCGCAGCACCTCGTGCCCGCGTTCGGCGATCACCGCCGCGGACGGGAACAGCAGCCCGCCGGGCCGGATGGCGTCGGGCACCGTCGCGCCGAGTGCGGCCACGAGCCGGGTCTGCGCCGTGCGCGCCGCGGCCACCGAGACCTGCTGCCCGATCAGGGTGCGGAACACGATCTCGTGCGCGTCCACCGCACCGGGCAACCGGAGGCCGGGCACCCGTCCGACGGGTCCGGCGAGCTCGGGCACGGCTCCGAGGACGGCGTCGACGGCGACCGGGTCGGCGTCGAGGTCGAACAGCGCACGCACCCGCGCCACGAGCGCGGGCAGGTCGGAGAGGTCGGTGACCCGCACGCGCAGGTCGATCCCGGTGCCCCGCCCGGCCACGTCGGGGACGGCGGCCGACGCGCTGAACCAGCCCGGGCCTCCAGGCAGATCGACCAGCCGCCCGTACGACGTGACCCGGCCCGTGGGGTCGGTGTCCACCTGCTCCGTACCCGGCAGGGCGTGCAGCGCGTGCCAGTCGAGCAGGCCCTGCGCGTCGAAGGGTGCCCGGGCCGGCAGGTGGACGTGCAGTGCCCCGTCGCCGCCGTCCGTGGCACCGTCGCCTCGCCCGGACCGACGTGCGCGGAGCTCCGTCGGGGTGACGGCGAAGACCTCGCGCACGGTGTCGTTGAACTGCCGGACGCTGGCGAAGCCCGCGGCGAACGCGACGTCGGCGACGGGCAGGTCGGACGAGGTGAGCAGGGTCCGCGCGGTCTGCGCCCGGTGCGCCCGGCTGAGCGCCTTCGGCCCGGCGCCCAGCTCGGCCGTCATGATGCGGTTGAGCTGCCGCTCCGAGTACCCCACGCGCGCGGCGAGCCCGGGGACGCCGTCGCGCTCGACGACACCGTCGAGGACGAGTCGCATCGCCCGGCCGGCGACGTCCTCGCGCAGGTCCCACTCGGGGCTGCCGGGGGTCGCCTCGGGCAGGCAGCGCTTGCAGGCGCGGAAGCCGGCCAGGTGCGCTGCGGCGCTCGTGCGGTAGAAGGTGACGCCCGAGACCTTCGGCGTGCGGGCCGGGCAGCTGGGCCGGCAGTAGATGCCGGTGGAGTGCACGGCGGTGACGAACTGACCGTCGAAGCGTGCGTCGCGCGAGGCGACGGCGCGGTGCCGTTCGGCGTGCAGCGCGTCCGGCTGCACGTCGGTGTCCGGGGTGGTCATGGGCTCAGCCTGACATGCGCCGCCGACGTCGACTGGCGGGAATCGGACGGAGCAGCACACGGCCGGGAGGCCCGGCTAGCGTTGGCCGGGTGACTTCCGCAGACGACGTGGCCGGTCTCGACGACCTGCCGTTCCGGACCGAGGTCGAGGTCGCGCTGCTGCTCGTCTCGCCGCGGCACCGGTACGAGGGACGCCCGGCCGACGGCGCGCTGCCGGTGGGCGCGGACGATCCGGACGAGTCACGCGACCGGATCGAGCTGCGGGCCGGGCTGGGCATCGTCGGCGACCGGTACTTCGCGGCCCGGGCGCACGTGCACGCCTCGGTCACGGTGATCGGGATGGAGGGCCTCGAGGCCGTCGGCACGGCGATCGGGGCGACCGTCGACCCCGCTGCGACCCGGCGGAACGTGTTCCTGCGGGGTGCCGACGTCGAGGCGCTGCGGGGCGAGCCGTTCTCGCTGGAGAGCCTGCTTCCCGGTGGCGACGGCAGCGACGCCCTCGGTCGTGCCGTCCGGTTCCGTGGCTACCGCGCGGCGAACCCCTGCGCCTGGATGGACCACGAGGTGGCCCCCGGGGCGTTCCGGGCGATGCGCGGCCGGGGCGGCGTGCGGTGCGACCCGGAGTCCGACGGTGTGCTCACCCTCGGTCCGGCGGTGCTCCGCACGGCCCGCCCCGTGGCGCTCGGCTGACGCGGTCGCCGGTCGGGCGACCGTCCTGCGCCGGCCGAGACTCGGCTCAGACGGCGCAGTGCTCAGGCGGTGAGGGCGCTCTCGATCGCGTCGACGAACGCCGGCAGGTCGTCCGGGGTGCGGGACGTGATGAAGCCGCCGTCGACCTGGACCTCCTGGTCGACCCACTCGGCACCGGCGTTGCGCAGGTCGGTCTGCAGCGACGGGAACGACGTGACGGTCTTGCCCGACAGCACACCCGCCTCGACGAGGGTCCACGGGCCGTGGCAGATCGCCGCGACCGGCTTGCTCGCCTCGGCGAAGGCCTGTACGAGCGTCGCCGCGCGGGACTCCTGGCGCAGCGTGTCGGCGTTGATCGTGCCGCCGGGGATCACGAGCGCGTCGAAGTCCTTCGCGTCGACACCGGCGATGGTGGTGTCCGGCTCGAGGGTCTGCCCTGGGTCCTTGTCGCCGACCAGCGTCTGGATCGTGCCGGTCTCCTTCGCCGCCACGGTCACCGAGGCACCGCGCTCACGCAGCTGCTCGGTGGGGACGACGATCTCGTCCTGCTCCACGCCGTAGTTCGTCGTGATGACGAGGATCTTCTTGCCGTCGAGGGTTGCCATGATCCGCTCCTTCCGCGGCCCGGTCGTTCCGGCCGCACACCCGAGGGTCGTCGGGGTCGGCTGGGCAGGCCTCCAGGGGCGGTCCGGCGCCCGGCCGACTGGTCACGACTCCCCGCTCACGTCCGCCGGACGGTCACGAAGCGTCGGTAGGCGGCGGCGCAGCCGACGGTTCCTGACCACTCGGCGCAGGCCGGGCGGGGTGTCCTGACCGGCGGCAGACCGGCGGGCGCGCAGGACGGGCGCCGGGCTCAGCCGCGGATGCGGAAGGCGTCACCGTCGCGCTCGACGGTCAGGCCGTCGTACCCGTGGACGCGGTGCAGGCCGGCCGTCACCGGGTGCTCGAGGGGCCCGACGACGACCGTGGTCGCGCCGGAGGCGATGGCGGACTCCAACCCGGCCGGGGCGTCCTCGAACGCCACGCAGTCGGTCGGGTCGACGCCGAGCAGGGCAGCTCCGCGCAGGTAGCCGTCGGGGTGGGGCTTGCCGTGCTCGACGTCCTCCGAGGGCACGAAGGCCTCGGGCACGGCGAACCCGGCGGCGGCCATCCGGCCCGCGGCGAGGTCACGCGGGGCACTCGTCACGAGGGCCACCGGGACGCCGAGTTCGACGAGCCGCTGCACGAAGGCGACGGCGCCGGGGATCTCGAGGATGCCCTCGGTGCTCGCGGTCTCCTCGGCGACGAGTTCCGCCGCGATCCGCTGCTGCTCGGCCAGGGGCAGGTCGGGCAGGAAGCGCCGCAGGGTGTCGATCGCCTGCCGTCCGTGCGAGAACGCGAGGATCTCGTCGGGGTCGATGCCGTTCGCGTGGCCGAACCGGGTCCAGGTCGCCTCGACCACCGCGGTCGAGTCGACGAGCGTCCCGTCCATGTCGAAGAGGACCCCGGACGCCACGATGTCGATCACGCGCCCGACCCTAGCCCACGGGCTCGACCGTCCCGCGGTCCGCGCGCGAGCGGTGTCAGCGCGCCCGCGGTCCGCGGTCGAGCGGTGTCAGTGCGCCCGGACGTACCGGGTGAGCAGCACACCGCCGGCACCGAGCAGCACGTGCGCCGGTCGCATCCGCCGGAGCTCCGGCGACGACCCGCGGGCGATGCGCGGCCCCTCCCCGCCCTCGAGCGACGGGTCGATCGTCAGGGTCAGCTCGTCGACGGCGTCCGCGGCGATGAGCGCCCCGAGGAACGACGGCCCGCCCTCGCAGTGGATCATCCCGAGCCCACGGTCGGCCAACACGCCTCGGATCCGTCCGGAGTCCACCGAGTCCGGCTCGTCCTCCGCGCTGCAGGGCACGACGTCGGCGACCTCGGCGAGCGCCTGGGCCTTCGACGACGCAGCCGCCGTCGCCGAAGTCAGGACGATCGGGCGCACCGGCGCCTCGGTGAACACCCGAGACCCCGGGTCGAGCGACAGCGAGCCCGTGACGATCGCGAACACGGGGTGATCCGGCTTGCCGTGCGCCCGACGCCAGGCGACGTCGGCGTCGTGCAGGACCATCGGCCCGTAGCCCTCGTCACGGACGGTGCCGGCGGCGACGAGCACGACGTCGGCCACCCGGCGGAGCAGGTCGAAGACGCGCAGGTCGTCGTCGCCGCCGAGCGACCCGGACACCCCGGCAGCCGAGGCCGAACCGTCCAGCGTCGCGACGAAGTTCACCCGGAGCCAGAGGGCCCCGGCGTCGGCGGTGTAGAGGTCGAGCAGGTCGTCGTCGGACAGGTCCGCGATCGACGGGGGCAGGACGTTCACGTGTTGTGCCTCGATTCCACGGGGGTGCGCCATCCGAGCGTGGCCTCGACCATGCGCATCGCGTCGACGCTCTCGGCGACGTCGTGCATCCGGACGATCCGGGCGCCGAGCATCGCGCTCACGGTCGCCACGGCGAGCGATCCGGAGAGCCGTTCCCCGCGGGGGCGTCCGAGCGACTCCCCGACGAAGTCCTTGTTCGACACCGCGGCGAGGACCGGGTAGCCGAGCGCGACGACCTCGGGCAGCCGACGGGTGAGCTCGAGGGTGTGCACGGTGTTCTTGTGCAGGTCGTGGCCCGGGTCGACGATGATCCGCGACTCGGGGATGCCCGCGGCGAGCGCCCGGTCGACCCGTTCGCGCAGGAACGCGACGACCTCGCCCGCGATGTCGCCGTACTGCGGCGGCGCCGGCAGGGGCCGTCGGGGTTCGGCGAGCGAGTGCGTGATGACGACGGTGGCCTCGGAGTCGGCGACCACGGCGGCCATCCGCGGGTCGGACAGGCCGGTGGTGTCGTTGACGACGGTCGCCCCGGCTGCGATCGCCGCTGCGGCGACCTCCGGGCGGAAGGTGTCGACGCTGATGACGACGTCGGACTGCTGGGCGAGCTGCTCGACGACGGGCACGACGCGGTCGATCTCGTCGGAGGCGGGCAGTTCCGGACCGGGGGCGAACTTCACGCCGCCGATGTCGACCCAGTCGGCGCCCTGTTCGGCGGCACGGACCGAGGCGGCGACGGCCTGGTCGAGCTCGAAGGTGGCGCCGCGGTCGTGGAACGAGTCGGGGGTGCGGTTCACGATCGCCATCACGGCGATGCGGTGGTCGAAGTCGATGGTGCGGCGGCCGAACGTCCGGACCGGGTGGCGCAGGTCCGGCACGACCCAGCCGGGTTCGGCCACGCCGGGTCCGGCCGCGCCGTCCGGGAGGCCCGTCATGCGTCCGCCCCGGCACGCTCGTCGTGCTCGGCCTCGGTCCCACGCCCCGCACCGATGAGCGCGATCGCCTCGGCCCGTCCCGCGGCGTCGGCGAGCGAACCGGTCGCCGCCACCGTCACGGTCGTCGAACCGGTCTGGCGCTCCCCACGCGTCGTGACGCACTGGTGCTGCGCGTCGAGGACCACCAGGACGCCCTCGGCGCCGAGCCCCTCGGCGATGGTCGCGGCGACCTGTTCGCCGAGCCGCTCCTGCAGCTGCGGACGGGAGGCCACCGCGTCGAGCACCCGCGCCAGCGTGCCGAGCCCGATGAGCCGGTCGCCCGGCGCGTACGCCAGGTGCGCGACCCCGAGGAACGGCAGCAGGTGGTGCTCGCAGACGGAGCGGAACTTCACGTCACGGACGATGACGAGCCGACCGCGTTCGCCGTCCTCGGCGTGCACGGTGCCGTCGCGGGCGATGGCGACCGCGTCGGTGCCGATCCCGGAGAAGAACTCGGCGTACGAGTCGGCGACCCGGGCGGGGGTGCGGGTGAGTTCCGGGCGGTCGGGATCCTCGCCGATGGCGAGCAGCAGCTCGCGGACGGCGGCCTCCACACGGGCGCGGTCCATGGGTGACGTCACCCGCTCATCCAACACCAGCCCTGGCCGGAGAACGCGGGCAGACGCCCAGCGCGAGGTGCACGAACCGCGTGGAACGGGCCTCCCGGCCGTCACAACCTGTGAGACCGGTGTGACACGCCCGAAACCCAGCGTCCTTTAAACTCTCGTGGTGAGCGCCCCGCAGACCGACACCACGCCCCGGAACCGCTTCGCGACCGGCCTCGACCGATTCTTCTCCATCACGCAACGCGGATCGTCGATCCCCCGCGAGGTCCGCGGTGGCCTCGTCTCGTTCGTGACGATGGCGTACATCGTCATCCTGAACCCCCTCATCCTCGGCGGGTTCAGCGCCGACCAGGCCGCCAAGGACGTCAGCGGCGGATGGCTCGAGAACGCTCAGGTGGCCGCGGCGACCGGCCTCGTCGCCGGCGTCATGACCATCGCGATGGGCATCATCGCGAACCTGCCGTTCGGCATCGCCGCGGGGCTCGGGATCAACTCGTTCCTCGCCGTCAGCGTCGTGCACCAGGTCACCTGGGCCGAGGCGATGGGCCTGGTCGTCATCAACGGTGTGATCATCGTGATCCTCGCGTTGACCGGCATCCGGACGATGATCTTCACCGCCGTCCCGGCTCAGCTCAAGGCTGCGATCACCGTCGGCATCGGCCTGTTCATCGCGTTCATCGGGCTCGTCGACTCCGGCTTCGTGCGGTCCTCCGGGCTCGCCTCGCCGCCGCTGCAGCTCGGCGAGGACGGCTCCGTCGGCGCCCTGCCGACCATCGTGTTCCTCATCGGCCTGATCATCATCGGCACGCTCATGGCCCGCCGGGTCAAGGGTGCGCTGCTCATCGGCATCGTCGCGACCACGATCATCGCGATCATCCTGCAGGCGATCTTCCAGGTGCCGACGTCGGTCGACTCGAAGACCGGCTGGAACCTCAACGCCCCCGGCCTGCCGAGCGCACTGTTCGCCGTGCCGGACCTGTCGCTCGTCGGCCACGCCGACGTCTTCGGTGCCTTCACCCGCATCGGCCCGCTCGCCGCGTCGATGCTCGTCTTCACCCTGGTCTTCACGAACTTCTTCGACGCCATGGGCACCATGACCGGTCTGGCCAAGGCCGCCGGTGTCGCGAAGCCCGACGGCACGTTCCCCCGCCTGAAGTCGGCGCTCGTCGTCGAGGGCGTCGGTGCGATCGCCGGCGGTGGCGCGTCGGTGTCGTCGAACACGGTCTTCATCGACTCGGCCTCCGGCATCGGCGAGGGCGCCCGCACGGGCATGGCCTCGGTCGTCACCGGCCTGCTGTTCCTGGCGTCGATGTTCCTCACACCGCTCACCCAGGTCGTCCCGCTCGAGGTCGCCGCCGCCGGGCTCGTCGTCGTCGGTGCGCTCATGGTCGCGCAGGTCGCGGACATCTCGTGGACGGACTTCGGGTCGGCCCTGCCGGCGTTCCTGACGATCGTCGTCATGCCGCTGACCTACTCGATCGCGAACGGCATCGGCGCCGGCTTCATCAGCTGGGTGCTCATCAAGCTGCTGTCCGGCCGCGGCCGCGAGGTCTCGTGGCTGCTCTACGTCGTCGCCGCGGGCTTCCTGCTGTACTTCGCGCGGGGGCCGTTGGAGGCGCTGCTCGGCGTCGGCTGAGGCGTTCGTCCGACCTTGCTTCCGGACGGTTCGGTTCGGTCCGGCACAACCAAGATCGGCTCGCGCCACGGGGTTCCGTGGCGCGAGCCGTCTTTGGTTGTGCGGCGGCGGGCGGGTGGGACGCGGTCGACCGCATCGGCGGCGTTGGCCGCGTCCGCCGCGTCGGCCTGGAGGCCCGTGGTCAGTCCGGCAGGTCGCTCGGCGTCGCCTCGTGGTGGCGCTGGTCCTGGGTGCGACGGTCTTCCTTCATGCCCGCCTCGAACAGGTGGCGGCGGCCCTGCACGAGCTCGTCGCGCGCGGTGCGCTCGAGCTCCTTGGCGAGGGCGTAGTAGCCGTCGTCGTAGTCCTCGACGATCTGGAACGTCCAGCGGCCCGCGATGACGTTGCGGCCCACGAGTTCGGTGTCGATGCGCTCGGCGAGTTCGGTGTGCCCGGCCTTCCGCAGCTGCTCGACCGCCTCACCGAGGTTCAGGTCAGCGGTGCCGGTCAGTCGGTGGAACCCGTAGAGCAGGCCGCGGGCGTGCTCGATGACCTCGACCGCGGCGGACAGGCTGCCGAGTGCCTCGACCGTGGCCTCGGACACCCCCTCGGGAACCTGGTGCTGCGCGTCGGGGCCCTGTGCGTCGTTCGTCATGGGTCCCGTCTACACGAGGGCTGCCGAGGCCGAGCGCAGTCACTTCGTCTGGTTGGGGTGGTGCGACTGCGTTCCGCTGCACCGCCACCACGTCGCGCCACCCCTGTTCCGCGCCGCGCGTCCCGAAGACGATCGTGTACTCCGTCGAACGGATCGGCCGGGGGACCCCGCCGCGCCGGCCCGCCACCGCGTCAGGGCTTCTCGACGCGGATCGGCTCGGCGAGGATCTCCGGCTCTCCGGTGTCCCAGCCCGCGGCGATCGCCTCGGCACTGTTGCGCCACGCCTGCATCTCGAGCAGGAGCCTGCGCGGCTGCCGGAGCGAGAACGAGCCACGGGCGACGTCGACGATCTCCCGGGCGAAGCGCTGCTGGGATGCGGCGCTGAGGAGCTTGATCCACGGGTACGGGATCGCCAGCCGATCGTGGAGCGGCAGTTGCTCGTTGAGCGTCAACGCGGCGATGAGCTGTGCCGCGATGTCCAGGACCGCGTCGTCGTCGTCGGATCGTTCCTTCGTGGTGAGGACCAGGGGCTTCCCGTCGCGACGGGTGACCTCGAGCGGGGCTTCCTCGGCGGCAGCGAACACCTGCTTGGCGTGGCGGGAGAGGTCAGAGGACTGCACCGACCGTCGGGATCGGGGCGGAGCGACGAGCGTCATGGATCGAGCCTATTCAGAACGTGTTCTGAACGCAACGGTCGGTTGCGACGTCGGAGGTCCACACTTACCATTCGAACACACGTTCGAATGAGGAGACCCGATGATGATCACCGACACGGCCGCCACGGTGTGGTGGGCCGAGGGCACGCCGACCCGGCTGGTGTGGGCCGGACGGCGCTGGCGGGTGAGCGACACCCCCACGCGGCTGACCGTGACGCGCGCCGAACTGCCCACCGCGATCACCCATGCGCCCGAACGCACCGTGGGCTGGCGGTTCCAGGCGACCAGCGACGACGACGGCGAGGCCCTGGTGGTCGACATCGTGCCGCAGGGTGCCGGCTGGGGTGTGGCCCGGACGTGGACGTGAGCGGCCCGGACCGCTACCGTCCGGACATGGACAGGTGGGTGGCGCTGCTGCGCGGGGTCAACGTGAACGGCATCACGATCCGGAGCGCCGAGCTCGCGGAACTCTTCCGAGGGCTCGGGTTCGACGACGTCCGCACCGTGCTCGCCTCGGGCAACGTCGTGTTCTCCGCCGACGTGCCCGCCGAGCAGCTCAAGACGTCGATCGAGCAGGGCTTGCGCGACCGGTTCGGGTACGACGCCTGGATCGTGCTCGTCCGGCACGACGCCCTCGCGGCCGTGGTCGACGGGTTCCCCTTCGCGCGTGCCGACGAACGGCACGACTACGTCGTGTTCGGGTCCGACGACGGTGCGCTCGACGCGTTGGTCGCGGACCTCGAACTCGACGAGTCGGTCGAGCAGGTCACCCGCGGGGACGGCGTCGTCTACTGGTCGTGTCCGAAGGGGTCGAGCACCGACACCGTGTTCGCCAAGCGGGCCGCCGCCGCCCGCTTCAAGCACACGACGACGACCCGCAACACGAACACCCTGCGGAAGCTCCTGTGACACTCGGCACGCTGCACCACGTCGAGCTCCGCACCGCCGACCTCGACACCGCCGTCGGCCCCTGGGGCTGGCTGCTCGGAGAACTCGGCTACGAGCCGTTCCAGCGCTGGGAGCACGGCCGGAGCTGGCGGCTGGGCCCGTTGTACGTCGTCCTCGAATCGGCGCCGCTGGACGGCGACCACGACCGGCGCCGACCGGGCCTCAGCCACCTGGCGTTCCACGCCGGTGCTGCCGAGACGGTGGAGCGGCTCTGGGCCGAGGCTCCCGGTCACGGCTGGGCACGCCTGTACGAGGACCGGCACCCGTTCGCCGGTGGCCCGGAGCACCACGCGGCCTTCCTCGAGGACGCCGAGCGGTTCAAGGTCGAGCTCGTCGCCAGCTGACGGTGCCGCCGACGCCGGGGTGGCTCAGGCCTGCGGCGGCTGCCCGTTGCTCGCCATGGTCCCGCCGTCCACCGGCAGGACCGCACCGGTGATGAACGAGGCCGCGTCGCTGGCCAGGAACAGGATCGCCTCGGCGACCTCGGCAGAGCGACCCCCGCGGCCGAGGGCGATGCGCTCGGTGAACTTCGACTGCAGGGCCTCGTCCTCCGCCTGCTCCTGGGTCAGGTCGGTCCAGATGAGTCCCGGAGCGACGGCGTTGACGCGCACGCCGAACTGTCCGTTGTCGAGCGCGGCGGCCTTGGTGAAGTTCGTCACGCCACCCTTCGCCGCGTTGTAGGGACTCATCCGCCAGTCGGCGTCCTCACCGGAGACCGACGAGGTGTTGACGATCGACCCCTTCGTCTCGCGCAGGAACGGCAGGGCCGCCCGGGTGCCGTAGAACACACCGGACAGGTCGGTCTCGATGACCCGCCGCCACTCGGCCGTGCTGATGTCGGTGATGTCGCCCGAGCTGAAGGTTCCGGCGTTGTTCACCAGGACGTCGAGCCGGTCGAAGCGGTCGATCGCCGCCGAGACGACGGTCTCCCAGTCCTCCGGGCTCGCCACGTCGGCGTGCAGGGCGACGACCCGGTGCGTCGGCAGGGAGTCGCCCACCGCGCGGACCTTCTCCTCGACGCTGTCGGTCAGCACGACCGACGCGCCCTCGTCGATGAACGCCCGCACCGTCGCCTCACCGATGCCGGACCCCGCGCCCGTGACGATCGCGACCTTGCCCTCGAACCGGTTGCCCATGATGTCTCCTCTCGTTGCACGAACCGTGCCCGGGGAGACGCCATCGACCCGAGGGGCACGGCAGACCACGGTGCCCCGGACCGACTGGACGCGTTCGGAGGCGCCGGCAACGTCCCGGGAACACAGGTCGCCCCGGCCCCGCGAGGCGGAACCGGGGCGACGTGCTACTGCGGCGCAGGGCAGGTACCGGCGTCAGCCGGTCGAGTCGTCGAGGTCGAAGTCGCGCTCCAGGGAGATCGTCGGGATCGACGCGGTGATGACCGAGCCGTCCGCACGCAGCGTGCCCTGGATGTCGCTCGTGGTCGGGGCGTGCCCGGACATCCGCGGCCCGTGGTGCGGCAGCGGCACCACGGTGGGCTCCCCCGCCTCGATGTCCCACTGCTGGTTGTGCACCCACACCGTGAAGCCCGAACCGGTCTCGACCGTGAGCGTCATGGCTTCCTGCTCGAGGTCGACCCGGACCCGCGATCCGCGCACCGTCAGACGGTAGGACAGACGGTCCCAGTGCTTCGGCAGCCGCGGGTTGAAGCTCATCCGCCCGCCGTGGTCGCGCATGCCACCGAAGCCGTTGACGAGCGCACCCCAGATGCCACCGGTCGACGCGATGTGCACGCCGTCCGAGGTGTTGCCGTGCAGGTCCGCCAGGTCGACGTAGAGCGCGGTCTGGAAGTACTGGTCGGCGAGGTCGTGGTACCCGACCTCGGCCGCCATGATCGACTGCACGACCGCGGAGAGCGTCGAGTCGCCGGTGGTGAGTGCGTCGTAGTAGTCGAAGTCGCGACGCTTCTCGGCCGCCGTGAACTCGTGTCCCTGCAGGAACAACGCGAGCACGACGTCGGCCTGCTTCAGCACCTGGAACCGGTAGATGACCAGCGGGTGGTAGTGGAGCAGCAGCGGGCGCTTGGACTCGGGGGTGTTCTCGAGGTCCCAGAGTTCCTTGTCGAGGAACTGGGCGTCCTGCGGGTGGATGCCGCGGTGCGGGTCGAACGGGATCTCCATCGACTCCGCGGCGTGCTCCCACTCGACGAGCTCGTCCGGCTGCAGACCGGTCCGGCGCACCATGCGGTCGTACTCTTCGGCGTCGTCGGCGGCGAGCTCGCGGCAGGCGTTGACGGCGAACCACAGGTTCGCCCGCGCCATGACGTTCGTGTAGAGGTTGTCGTCGACGACGGTCGTGTACTCGTCCGGTCCGGTGACGCCGTCGATGTGGAACTTCTTGTCACCGTTCGACCGCCAGAACCCGAGGTCGGCCCAGAGCCGCGCGGTCTCGACGAGCACGTCGATGGCGCCGCGCTTCAGGAACTCGCGGTCGCCCGAGGCCCGCACGTACTGCATGAGCGCATGTGAGATGTCGGCGTCGATGTGGTACTGCGCGGTGCCGGCGGCGTAGTACGCGCTGGACTCTTCACCGTTGATCGTCCGCCACGGGAACAGTGCACCGCGCTGGTTCAGCTCGCGGGCCCGCGCCCGTGCCGCGTCGAGCATGTTGTAGCGGAAGCGCAGGGCGTTCCGCGCGACGATCGGCGCCGTGTACGACAGGAACGGCAGGACGTAGATCTCCATGTCCCAGAAGTAGTGGCCGCCGTAGCCGGAGCCGGTGACGCCCTTCGCGGCGATGCCGTGGCCGTCGGTGCGGGCGGTGGCCTGCGCCAGCTGGAAGAGGTTCCAGCGGACGGCCTGCTGGATCGCGGGCTGACCGGCGATCTCGACGTCGCTGCGGGCCCAGTAGTCGTCGAGCCAGTCGCGCTGCTTCGCGAAGGTCTCGTCGACGTTCTCGGCGTGCGCGCGGTCGAGCGTGCGGTCGCACCGGTCCGCGAGCTCGCGCACGGGCACCCCGCGGGAGGTGTGGTAGACCACGTGCTTCACGAGCCGGATGGGCTGCCCCGCGCGGGCCTGCACCCGGTAGACGTGCTTCGCCAGGTCGTCCTCGATCGAGGAGGACTCGTCCCAGCTGTTCTCGGTCTCGATGTGGTGCTCGACGCCGACGCAGATCGTCATGCCGGAGCTGGACGCCTGGTACCCGAGGACCGAACGGCCGCCGGTGCTGCGCTTGAGCTTCGGCACGAGCACCCGCTCGGTGAACGACTCGGCCTTGCGCGGGTCGAAGGCGTTCGCCGCGGCCCGCATGCCGGCGTGGTACTCGTCCTGCACGTCCTGGCGGTTGAGGATCTGGCTGGACAGCAGGATCGAGGCGTCCGCGTCGAGCACGGTGACCTCGTAGTCGATGACGGCGAGGTGCCGATCGGTGAACGACACGAGTCGACGTGCCCGGATGAGCACCCGCTTGCCGGACGGCGTCGACCACTCGGTCTCGCGGAACAGGTAGCCGCCGCGGAACTCCAGCCGACGCGTGTGCCGGAGGATGTCGGCCTCGGCCAGCACGAGCGGCTCGTCGTCGACGTACAGGCGGATGACCTTGGCGTCGGGCGCGTTGATGATCGTCTGCCCGGTCTTCGCGAAGCCGAAGGCGTCTTCCGCGTGCCGGATCGGCCAGGTCTCGTGGAACCCGTTGATGTACGTGCCGTACTGCACGCCGCCACGGCCTTCGTCGAGGTTGCCGCGCAGGCCGAGGTACCCGTTGCCGACGGCGAAGTTCGTCTCGGCGACGCCCTGCTCGTCGGGGGTGTACTCGGTCTCGACGAGGGCCCACTCGTCGATCGGGTAGCGGACGCGGTCGAGGGGGTCCGAGGTGATGGGGTTCATGCTGCTCCGTGGGAAGGGAGGGAGATGGGTACGTCGGTGCGGCCGGCAGCCAGGGAGCGTCCGGCAGGGTGGCCTACGTCGTGCTGGTGGCCGGTGCGGGCAGCTGGTCGATGAGTTCGTCGAGGTCGGCCACGACGACGTCGGCACCGTGCTCGCGCAGGGCGTCCGCCCCGGCACCGCGGTCGACACCGACGACGAGACCGAACGAACCGTTGCGGCCGGCTTCGACCCCGCTGGTGGCGTCCTCGACCACGACGCACTCGGCGGCGGTGAGCCCGAACCGGGTCGCTGCGTCGAGGTAGGTGTCGGGCGCCGGCTTGCCGGTCAGGCCGTCCTGGCGCGCGACGAGCCCGTCGACGACGACGGGGAACCGGTCGAGGATGCCCGCCGTCCGGAGCACCGACGTGGCGTTCGCCGAGCTGGAGACGACCGCGACGGACATGCCTGCGGCGATCGCGGCGGTCAGGAACCGGAGCGACCCCGGGTAGGGCTCGACGCCGTGCTCGTCGAGCTCGGCGGTGAACTCCGCGTTCTTCCGGTTGCCGAGCCCGCAGACGGTGTCGGTGTCGGGCGCGTCGTCCGGGGTGCCCTGCGGCAGGTCGATGCCGCGCGACTCGAGCAGCGAGCGCACGCCGTCGTAGCGGGGCTTGCCGTCGATGGAGGTGAAGTAGTCCTGCTCGGTGTACGGCGCGACCCCGTGTGCTTCGAGGTACGGCGTGAACAGTCGGCTCCACGCACGCATGTGGACGTCGGCGGTCGGGGTGAGCACGCCGTCGAGGTCGAACAGGAGCGCTCGCTGGTCACTGAGTCGCGCGGGCGTGCGCTGGTCCTGCGTCGTCATCTGCGGTCCTCCGGGGACTGGTGGTGGACGAATGGCTCGCGACGAGTCTAGGACCGCTCCAGTCCGGACGTCCGGACGCGCCGCACCCTGTGGAGAGAGTTCACCGGGCGCTCCGCTGTGCAGGGAGGACCCCCGTCACGGTGCACCTGTGAGGCCTCTGAGACATGCCCCGACACGCTGACCCGGACGAAAGGCACCACCATGACCAGCGACACCACGGCCGCACCCCACGACGGCACGCAGTCGAAGCTCCGCCAGGCGATCACCGGCCCGCTGCTGTTCCTCTTCATCCTCGGCGACGTCCTCGGCGCCGGCATCTACGCCCTGATGGGGACGCTGGCCAAGGACGTCGGCGGTGCACTCTGGGCGCCGCTGGTGCTCGCGCTCCTGCTGGCCCTGCTCACCGCGGGCTCCTACGCCGAACTCGTGACGAAGTACCCGAAGGCCGGCGGTGCCGCGGTCTTCGCCGAACGGGCCTACAAGGCGCCGATCGTCTCGTTCCTGGTCGGGTTCAGCATGCTCGCCGCCGGCGTCACGAGCGCCGCCGGCCTGTCGCTCGCCTTCGCCGGCGACTACCTCGGCACGTTCGTCGACCTGCCGCCCGTGCCCACCGCGATCGTCTTCCTCGCCCTGATCGCCTGCCTGAACGCCCGCGGCATCTCCGACTCGCTCAAGAGCAACGTCGTGATGACGATCATCGAGGTCTCCGGCCTCGTCATCGTGATCGTCGTCGTGGCCGTGATGCTCGGCGGTGGCGGCGGTGACGTCTCCCGGATCGGCGCGTTCCCGTCCGAGGCGAACCCGGCCCTGGCGACCCTGAGCGCCGCGATCGTCGCCTACTACTCGTTCGTCGGTTTCGAGACGTCCGCCAACATCGCGGAGGAGGTCCGCGACCCCCGCCGCGTCTACCCGAAGGCCCTGTTCGGCGCCCTCGCCACGGCCGGCGTCGTCTACGTCCTCGTCGCCGTCGCCAGTGCGATCGCCCTGCCCGCGTCGGAGCTGTCCGAGTCCAGCGGCCCGCTCCTCGCGGTCGTCTCCGCCACCGGCGTCCCGATTCCCGACTGGGTCTTCAGCCTCATCGCCCTGGTCGCCGTCGCGAACGGCGCGCTGCTCACGATGATCATGTCGAGCCGCGTGACCTACGGCATGGCCGAGCAGCGGCTCCTGCCCGCCCTGCTCGCGAAGGTCCTGCCGAACCGGAAGACCCCGTGGACCGCCATCGTCGCCACCACGGTCGTCGCGATGCTCCTGACCCTGGTGGGTGACGTCGGCGTGCTGGCCGAGACCGTCGTGCTCCTGCTGCTCTTCGTGTTCATCAGCACGAACGTCGCCGTCCTGGTGCTCCGCCGCGACCACGTCGAGCACGACCATTTCCGGGTCTGGACGTTCGTCCCGGTGCTCGGGGTGCTGTCGTGCATCCTGCTGCTGACGCAGCAGAGCGGTCAGGTCTGGCTCTACGCCGCGATCCTGCTCGCCGTCGGCGTGGTCCTGTACTTCGTCGCCCGGTTCACCGGGCACCGTTCCGGACGCGACCACGAGGCGGGCGTGATCCACTGACGTCACGCACCACGGGCCTCCACGCAGACCGTCTGGAGGCCCGTGGTGCGTCCGCCGGTCCGCCCGCGTGATCAGCGCAGGTCGCGCACCCAGGCCTCGATCGCGTCCGAGATCTGCTGGCGGGCATCAGCACGGCTGATGGTCGCCGTGCGGTCGCCCGGCTGGTCGCCGTAGGCACCGAAGTCAGCGTGGTTCGAGCCCTGGATCTCGGTCATGGTGGCGGTCGACGGCAGCTTGTCCCGCGCGGCGTCGACCTTGGCCGGGGTCGACAGGCCGTCACGCGAACCGGAGACGCTCAGCACGTCGATGTAGGAGCGGCTGATGTCGTTCGCGCAGTAGCTGCCGAGCAGCAGCAGGCCGTCGGCGTCCTGGGCGAGCTGGCACGCGCGGACCCCACCCAGGGAGTGCCCGCCGACCCCCCAGCGGGTGACCGAGGGGGCGTGGGCCTCGAACGTGGCGAGCGGCCGGGTGTCGAAGAACGCGAGGTTCAGCGTCGGCTTCGTGATGACCACCGTCGTGCCGTTGGCGACCACCTGCCGGAACGTGGCCATGTAGGCGTACGGATCGACCTTCGCGCCGGGGATGAAGACGATCCCGACCCCGTCGGCCTGGCCGGTCGGGGTCATCACCACCGAGTCACCGGCGTCCCGGACCGCGATTCGGTCGTCGCGCCAGACCTGCAGGGCGGCGCTGCGGGTGCCCTGCATGACGATGTGCGCCCAGACGAGGAACACCACCGCGATCAGCACGACGACGGCGACGATCCAGGTGGTCCAGCGCAGCGCTCGGTTCATGTGGCCACCGTACGGCGCATCCGGACGGCGGCGTTCGTTTCGTGAGCAGGAATGGTCGGGTGCGACGTGCACACCCGACCATTCCTGCTCACGATGTCGCCCGCAACGGGCGACCGAGACGCGCTACTTGATGGCGGCGCGGATCTCGGCGGCTGCTGCGCCGACGTCCGAGGCGCTGTAGATCGCGCTGCCGGCGACGGCGATGCGGGCGCCGGCCTCCTGCACCGAGGCGACCGAGGACGCGTTCACGCCGCCCGCGATCGAGAACGGGACGCCCGAGTCCTTACCGGCGTCGAGCAGGGTCGAGAACGTGAAGCCCTCTTCCGCCTGCTCGTCGAGCCCGGCGTGGACCTCGACGAACTCGGCGCCGAGCGCGACGACCTCACGGGCACGGGCGGCCTTGTCGGAGACGCCGATCAGGTCGACGACGATGCCCTTGCCGTGCTTCTTGGCGGCTTTGACGGCGCCGACGATCGTCGAGTCGCCGGCGACACCGAGGACGGTGACCAGGTCGGCACCGGCCGAGAAGGCGATGTCGGCCTCGAGCTCACCGGCGTCCATGGTCTTGAGGTCGGCGAACACGATCTTGTCGGGGTGTGCTTCCTTGATCGCGGTGACGGCGGACAGGCCGGCGCTCTTGATCAGGGGCGTGCCGAGCTCGAGGACGTCGACGTGCGGCGCGGCCGCGGCGGCGAGCTCGAGGGCGGCTTCGGTGGTCAGGGTGTCCATGGCGAACTGGAGCTGCATGGGTGTGCCTTTCATTCGAGGTTGGCGTGACGGGGCCAGAGGTCGTCGGCGGACTGCCCGCCTCGGGTCCACAGGGCGTGGAACACGGCGTCGCCCACCAGGGCGACCGCCTGTTCGAAGAGGCCACCGGCGTACTGGGCCGAGGCGGTGCCGGAGCGGTCGGTCTTCGTCGCGGCGGGCAGCACGATCGTGACGTCCGCCAGCTCGGAGAGCGGGGAGTCGTCGGTGGTCGAGAGCGCCACGACGGATGCGCCGACCTCGTGCGCGGTGCGCGCGGCCTGCACGATGCCGGTGGTCGTACCGGAGCCGCTCGCGACGAGGAGCAGGTCACCCGGACGGATGGCCGGGGTGGTGACCTCGCCGACGACGTGGGCGTCGAGCCCCAGGTGCATGAGGCGCATCGCGGTCATGCGGAGGGCGAGGCCGGAGCGACCGGCGCCGTGGACGAACACCCGGTCGGCGCCCTCGATCAGGTCGAGTGCGCGCTGGGCCGGGGCGTCGTCGAGGCGGGCTGCCAGGTCGCCGACCTCGCGGACGACCAGGTCGAGCGCTGCGGAGACGGTGGTTGCTGCCATGCCCTCGATCCTTCCGTCGCGCGTCCCGGTCCGCCGCTACCCGCCCCGGCAGGGGTCCCATCCCATCGGGTGGGCCCGTTCGCTCGGGTGGGACGGGTACGGTCGCGTCCATGGACGCATCGGTCGACACCCTGGAGGCCCGGGGCGGCTCCGCCATCCGGCTCGCGGCCGCCGAGCACGCCCGCACGGTCGCCGAGCAGGCGGACCGGCACGCGCTGACCCTCGAGTCCGTCCTCGCCGTGCTCCGGTCCTCGCGGGTCACCGACGCGGCTGCCCGGGCGGAGGCCGTCGAGATCGCCTCGGCCGCCCTCGTCGACCTGCGCACCGTGACCGATCAGCAGCGGAGCACCCTGCTCGAACCCGTCACCGGCGCGTTCTCGCGGTTGCGCGCCGACCTGCGACCGCTCGTGCGCTTCGGGGACCTCGACGTGCAGTTCGTCGAGCCGCCGGCCACCGGCCGCGCGCTCCCGGGTGACGTCGCCCACGCGGCCCGGGCGATCGTGCGGACCGCGGTGCTCGCCCTGGTCGACGACGGTGCGGCGAAGCGGGTGCGAATCCAGTGGGACTGCGACGGCCGGAACCTGCTCATGCAGCTCCGGGACGACGGCTCCGGCACGCTCGACGTGCAGGACGACGCCATGCGGCCGATCGCGGAGCGGGTCGTCACGCTCGACGGGCGGGTGCAGGTCGCGAGCACCCCGGGGTGGGGATCGGTGCTCGACATCTCGCTCCCGCTCGACCCGCGGCCGACCGAGGTGGACGCGGTCGACGACGGCGACCTGACCCCGCGGGAGCGCGACGTCCTGCGGCTCGTGGCGACCGGTGTCGGCAACCGGGAGATCGCCGAGGGACTCGGCATCAGCGTCAACACGGTGAAGTACCACGTGGCGAACCTGCTCCGGAAGCACGGCGCCCGCACCCGGGCCGAGCTCGCGGCGTTCAGCTCCCGGGCGTGAACCGACGGGACCGCGACGAAGCGTCCCGACGAGACCGCGACAACGGGTACCGACGGTCGAGCGCGGGCTCGACGACGGTCGCCATCAGGAACTGCGAGAGCAGCCGCCCACCCGCCCAGTAGATGGGGATGACGAAGATCGCGGCCCCCGGCCAGATACGCGAACCGATCAGTGCCAGGGTGCCGAGCGTCACGACGATGCCGACACCGGAGTACAGGTACTGCCAGCCGCGCGAAGCAGCGTCGCGCTGCGCCTGCTCCCGCTCGGCGCGCTCGTCGAGACCGCGCACCCCGGGGTCGAGCGACGCCGGCTCCTCGGTGGCGAACAGGTCGCGCACGGGGACCTCGAGGGCCGTGGCCACCGCGGACAGCGACTCGAGGCTCGCGTCGTTGCCGCTCTCCATCCGTTGCACCGTCCGCACGGCGATGCCGCTCGTCTCGGCCAGTCGTTCCTGGGTCCAGCCCCGCAGTCGTCGGAGTTCACCGATCCGCATCTCGTTCATGTCCTGAACAGTAGGGAACCGCGGAACGGCGCACCACGACAGGGACCCGCCACCGACACGACAGCTTCCCGCCGGTCCCCCGACAGCGGCGCTCGCCTACGCTCCGGGGGCGAAGCGGTAGCCCATTCCGGACTCCGTCACCAGGTACCGCGGGTGCGCGGGGTCGGGCTCGAGCTTCCGCCGCAGCTGGGCCATGTAGAGGCGCAGGTACCCGGAGTCGTTGCCGTGCGTCGGCCCCCAGACCTCGGTCAACAGCATCTCGCGGGTCATCAGCCGGTCGGGGTTCGTGACCAGGACCTCGAGCAGGCGCCACTCGGTGGGCGTCAGGCGGATCGCCGGACCCTCGGCCGGAGTGACCTGCTTCGCGACGAGGTCCACGAGCAGCGGTCCGATCGCGATCGTCGGGGTCTCCTCCGACGCCACCACCCGCCGCCGTCCGAGTGCCCGCAGCCGGGCGAGGAGCTCGTCCATCTGGAACGGCTTCGTCACGTAGTCGTCGGCACCGGCGTCGAGCGCGTCGACCTTGTCGGACGAGTCGGTCCTACCGGAGAGCACGAGGACCGGCACCTGCGACCAAGCCCGGACGCCCTCGAGCACCCCGATGCCGTCGAGCCGGGGCATGCCGAGGTCGAGCAGCACCAGGTCGGGGCGCTCGGTGATGACGGCGTCGATCGCCTCGCGCCCGTCCCGAGCCGTGACGACGTCGTACCCGCGCGCCGAGAGCGTCACCGACAGCGCGCGGACGAGCTGCGCGTCGTCGTCAGCGATCAGGACCTTCATCGGATCTCCACTCCCACGTGCCCGGCGATCGGCAGCCGCACCACGACGGTGAGCCCACCGCCCGGGGTGTCGTCGACCTCGATCGTGCCGCCCATGCCCTCGGTGAACCCGCGCGCCAGGGCCAGCCCGAGCCCGAGGCCGGTCTCGTTGTCGGTGTCACCGAGCCGCTGGAACGGCTGGAACACCTCGTCGCGGCGGTCCTCGGGGATGCCGGGGCCGTGGTCGGCGACGCGGAGCTCGACACCGCCGGCGAACGCGCTCGCGGCGACCCGGACGTGGGTGCCGTCCGGGGCGTACCGGGCGGCGTTGGCGAGCAGGTTCACGACGACGCGCTGCAGCAGGACCGGGTCGGCGAGCACCGGCGGCAGGTCCGCGGGCAGGTCGAGGTCGACGTCGTCCGGGCCGAGCTCCAGCTCGTCGAGGGCGGGCGCGACCACCGTCTCGAGCGCGATCGCCGCCGGGGTGACCGCGAGGACACCGGCCTGGACACGACTGACGTCCAACAGGTCTGCCAACAGCACCGCCAGCTGACCGAGGCTCTCGTCGGCGGTCGCGAGCAGCGCCTCCCGGTCGGCCCGTGACAGGTCGATGTCGGGCGCACGCAGCGTCTGCACGGCGGCGGAGGCCGCGGCGATGGGTCGGCGCACGTCGTGGCCGACGGCCGCGAGCAGTGCGCTGCGGACCCGGTCGGCGGCGGCGATGCGCTCGGCGCCGACGGCGGTGCGTGTCAGCTCGCGGTGCTCGACGGCGGCGTCGAGCTGCTGCTCGACGACCCGCAGCAGTCGGCGCTGGGTCGGGTCGTCGGGCGCACCGGCGAACTCGAGCACGGCACCGGACGCCAGCGTCGTCGACGCGTCCGGCGTCGCACCGAACTCGCCGGAGGTCGCCGGCACCTCGTCACCCTGGCGGATCCGGACGCCGGCGAAGCCGAACGCCTCTCGTGTGCGGTCGAGCAGTGCCTGCAGGGCGTCGTCGCCGCGGAGCACGCTGCCGGCGATGCCCATCAGGAGCCCGGACTCGGCCGAGGCCCGACGGGCAGCGCGCGACCGCCGCGCGGACCGGTCGACCACGAAGCTGACCAGCACCGCACTGATCACGTACATGACCAGGGCGAACAGGTGCCACGGCTGCTGGACGGTGACCATGTAGAGGGGTTGCACGAAGAAGTAGTCGAGGCTCAGTCCGGACAGCACGGCCGTGAACACCGCCGGCCACATCCCGCCCACGAGCGCCACGACGAGGACGAGCAGCTGGTACGCCAGCACGTCCACCGTGATGGCGTCCGGATCGCTGCCGATCGACAGCACCCACGTGAGCAGCGGCCCGACCAGGACCGACAGCACGAAGGCGGCGACCACCCGGCCACGCGACAGGCTGCCGCCGAGCTTCGGCAGGGTGATCCCGCCGCCGGCGCGCTCGTGCGTGACGACGTGCACGTCGATGTCGCCGGACTCGCGGATCACGGTGTTGCCGATCCCCGGACCGGTCATGGCGGCCGCGAGCCGGCTGCGGCGACTGACCCCGATCACGATCTGGGTGGCGTCGATCGACCGCGCGAACCGCACCAGTGTGCTCGGCACGTCGTCGCCGACGACCTGGTGGTACGTGCCACCGAGCTGCTCGAGCAGGGTCCGCTGCTTGCCGAGCGCACCGGGGTGCCGGACGCGCAGGCCGTCGTTCGTCGTCACGTGGACGGCGGCGAGCTCGCCGCCGGCACTGCGGGCGGCGATGCGGGCGCCGCGGCGCAGCAGGGTCTCGCCCTCGGGCCCGCCGGTCAGGGCGACGAGCACGCGCTCCCGGGTCTCCCACCGGTGCTCGATGCCGTGCTCGGCGCGGTAGGCCTTGAGCGCGTCGTCGACCTCGTCGGCGAGCCAGAGCAGGGCGATCTCGCGCAGTGCGGTGAGGTTGCCGAGGCGGAAGTAGTTCGACAGCGCGGCGTCGATCCGGGCCGCTGGGTAGACGAGCCCGTCGGAGAGCCGCTCGCGCAGCGCTGCCGGGGCCAGGTCGACGACCTCGATCTGGTCGGCCGCGCGCACCACGGCGTCGGGGACGGTCTCGCGCTGCACGGTGCCGGTGATCTCGCGGACCACGTCACCGAGGGACTGCATGTGCTGCACGTTGACGGTCGAGATGACGTCGATGCCGGCGTCCCGCAGCGCTTCGACGTCCTGCCAGCGCTTCTCGTTCGGGCTCCCCGGGGCGTTCGTGTGCGCGAGTTCGTCGACCAGCGCGACCTCGGGCGCCCGGGCGATGACGGCGTCGAGGTCGAGGTCGTCGAGGTCGACACCCCGGTGCGAGACGGTGCGCCGTGGCACGACCTCGAGCCCGTCCACCAGTGCCGCGGTGGCGGCGCGCTCGTGCGTCTCGACGACGGCGACGACCACGTCGCGACCCTCGTCGAGCAGCCGACGCCCCTCTTCGAGCATCGTGTAGGTCTTGCCGACACCGGGCGCCGCACCGAGCAGGACCCGCAGCTTCCCGCGCTTCACGTGCTCATCCTCTCGCGTGCGGGGGTCGGCGCGGGGGCTGCGCACAACCAAAGTGACCTCGCGCCGCGCGATTCCGCGGTTCCGCGCGACTTCGGTTGTGCGCAGCGCACTCGCGCCGGGTCACCCACGCTCAGGACGCCTTCGCCAGCGCCAGGTTCAGCGCGAGCACGTTCACCACGGGCTCACCGAGGAACCCGAGCTGCCGCGACTCGGTGTGCGACGCCACCAGCTGCCGCACGGTGTCCGCTGACAGGCCTCGCGCTGAGGCCACCCGCGCGACCTGCTGCGACGCGTACGCCGGGCTGATGTCCGGGTCGAGCCCCGAACCGGACGCGGTCACGGCGTCGGCGGGCACCTGCGCGGCGGAGACCCCGTCGGCCTTCGCCAGCGCCGCACGACGCTCATCGACGGCCTTGAGCAGGTCGGCGTTGTTCGGCCCGAGGTTCGAGCCGGAGGACGCCCCCGCGTCGTAGCCGTCCCCGGCGGCGGACGGCCGCGACTGGAACCAGCGGTCGGCCTGCTTGCCGGTGAACGACTGCCCGATCAACGAGGAACCGACGACCGTGCCGGACGAGTCCGTGACCATCGAACCGTTGGCCTGGTCGTGGAACGCTGCCTGGCCGACGCCCCAGACGGCGAGCGGGTAGCCGACGCCCAGGACGACGGTGGCGACGAGGGTGAGGCGGATGGCCACACCGGCGGAACGGAAGGTGGAACGTGCAGATGCCATGACTAGAACCCCGGGATGAGACCGACGACGAGGTCGATCAGTTTGATGCCGATGAAGGGGACGACCACGCCGCCCAGCCCGTAGACGAGCAGGTTGCGGCCGAGGATCGACGACGCTGCGGCCGCGCGGTACTTGACGCCACGCAGGGACAGCGGGATGAGCGCCACGATGACGAGCGCGTTGAAGACGACAGCCGACAGGATCGCGGACGACGGGCTGTGCAGCCCCATGACGTTGAGCGCCGCGAGCCCGGGGAACGCCGCCTGGAACATCGCCGGGATGATCGCGAAGTACTTCGCGACGTCGTTGGCGATGGAGAAGGTGGTCAGCGCACCGCGGGTGATGAGCAGCTGCTTGCCGATGCGGACGACGTCGATGAGCTTGGTCGGGTCGGAGTCGAGGTCGACCATGTTGCCCGCCTCCTTCGCCGCCGTCGTGCCGGTGTTCATCGCGACGCCGACGTCCGCCTGGGCCAGGGCCGGGGCGTCGTTGGTGCCGTCACCGGTCATGGCGACGAGGTTGCCGCCCTCCTGCTCGCGCTTGATGTACGCGAGCTTGTCCTCCGGGGTGGCCTCGGCGAGGAAGTCGTCGACGCCGGCCTCGTGGGCGATGGCGGCCGCGGTGCGCGGGTTGTCCCCGGTGATCATCACCGTGCGGATGCCCATCGACCGGAGCTCGGCGAACCGCGACGCCATGCCGTCCTTCACGACGTCCTTCAGGTGCACGACGCCGAGCAGTGTGACCGCGCCGGCGGAGGAGCGACGGCCGACGACGAGCGGGGTGCCACCCTGGTCGGAGATCTCCGCGACGGTCGCGTCGATGGCCGACACGACGCCGGCTTCGGTGGTGTCCGCCCAGGCGAGCACTGCCGCAGCGGCACCCTTCCGGATCTGCGACCCGTCCGGCAGGTCGAGACCGGACATGCGCGTCTGCGCCGTGAACGGCACCTCGACAGCGCCGTCCGGCAGGCCGACGGCGGCGCCGTCCTCGCGCGCCAGGTCGACGATCGAGCGCCCCTCAGGGGTCGAGTCCGCAGCACTCGACAGGGCTGCCGCTTCCATCAGCGAAGCCTCGCTCACGCCCGGCACCGGCACCACCCGGGATGCCCGACGGTTGCCGTAGGTGATCGTGCCGGTCTTGTCGAGCAGCAGCGTCGTGATGTCACCGGCGGCCTCGACCGCGCGGCCCGACATCGCCAGCACGTTGTGCTGCACGAGCCGGTCCATGCCGGCGATGCCGATCGCGGAGAGCAGGGCTCCGATGGTGGTCGGGATGAGGCAGACGAGCAGGGCGATGAGCACCGGCACGCTGACCGTCGCACCGACGAGCCCCGCGATGGGCTGCATCGTCAGGCAGACGATCACGAAGACGATCGACAACGAGGCGAGCAGGATGTTCAGCGCGATCTCGTTCGGCGTCTTCTGCCGTGCCGCACCCTCGACCAGGCGGATCATCCGGTCGATGAAGGTCTCGCCCGGCGTCGAGGTGATGCGCACCACGATCCGGTCCGACAGCACCCGGGTGCCGCCGGTGACGGCACTGCGGTCACCACCGGACTCGCGGATGACCGGTGCGGACTCACCCGTGACGGCCGACTCGTCGACCGACGCGATGCCGTCGATGACGTCACCGTCGCCGGGGATGACCTCGCCGGCGACGACCACGACCACGTCGCCCTTGGCCAGGTCGACGGACGCGACCTCCTCGGTCTCGTTGCCGGTTGCTGCCGCGTCGGTCGTCGCGTACCCGAGCACCCGGCGGGCGCTCGTGGTCGATCGGGTCTTCCGCAGGGTGTCGGCCTGCGCCTTGCCACGGCCCTCGGCCACCGACTCCGCCAGGTTGGCGAAGACGACGGTGAGCCAGAGCCACACGGCGATCGCGATGGTGAACGCGGACGGCTCGACGACGGCAGCCGCCGTCGTCAGCGCTGCGCCGACCTCGACGATGAACATGACGGGGTTCCGCCACATGAGTCGCGGGTCGAGTTTCCGCAGGGCGCCCGGGAGGCCCGCCACCAGTTGGCGGGGTCCGAATGCGGACGAGCGGGTGGCCGGTTCCACGGCGGTGCGCGGTTCCGACTCCGTGGTCACGGGGGTGGTCATGACAGTCCTTCTGCGAGCGGACCCAGTGCGAGCACCGGGAAGTAGGTGAGTGCGGTGACGATGACGGCGACGCCGCCGAGCAGCCCGATGAACAGCGGGCGGTGGGTGGGCAGCGTGCCGGCGGTCTCCGGCACCCGGTCCTGCGCGGCGAGGGACCCAGCGAGCGCCAGGACGAACACCATCGGCACGAAGCGGCCGAGCAGCATCACGACGCCGAGCGAGGAGTTCATCCACGTGGTGTTCGCGGTGAGCCCGCCGAAGGCCGAGCCGTTGTTGTTCGCACCCGAGGTGAAGGCGTAGAGCAGCTCGGTCAGCCCGTGGTTGCCGGGGTTGAAGATCGACGTCCCGAGCACCTGCTCGCGGACCCCGGGGATCACGAGCGAGAGCCCGGTGGCCAGGAGCACGAGCGTCGGCGTGACGAGGATGTACAGCGCCGCGAAGGTCATCTCCTTGGCGCCGATCTTCTTGCCGAGGTACTCCGGGGTGCGACCGACGAGCAGGCCGCCGATGAACACCGTGATGACGGCGAGCACGAGCATGCCGTACAGGCCGGATCCGACGCCGCCGGGGGTGACCTCGCCGAGCATCATGTTGACGAGCGCCATCATCCCGCCGATCGGGGTGTAGCTGTCGTGCATCGCGTTGACGGCACCGGTGGACGTCGAGGTGGTCGCGGTCGAGAAGAGCGTCGAACCGAGGATGCCGAAGCGGCTCTCCTTGCCCTCCATCGCGGCCCCGGCAGCGTGTGTGGCGACACCGCCGCCGCCGAGCTCGGCGATCGACATGACCGACAGCGACACGAGGAAGATCGCGCCCATCACGGCGAGGATCGCGTACCCCTGGCGGTCGTCGCCGACCAGCCGCCCGAACGTGCGCGGGAGCGAGAACGGGATGACGAGCATCAGGAAGATCTCGACGAGGTTCGTCCACGCCTGCGGGTTCTCGAACGGGTGCGCCGAGTTGGCGTTGAAGTAGCCGCCACCGTTCGTGCCGAGCTCCTTGATCGCCTCCTGCGAGGCGACGAACCCGTCCGGGATGTGCTGCGTGCCGCCGATGAGCGTGGTGACGTCGGTGCCGCTCCCCCACGACTGGACGACCCCGCCGGCGACGAGGACGATCGCGAAGACGAACGCCCCGGGCAGCAGCAGTCGGCCGAGACCGCGGACGATGTCCACCCACACGTTGCCGAGCGTGCCCGACTTGCGACGGGCGAACCCGCGCACCAGGGCCACGGCGACCGAGAGACCGACGGCCGCGGACAGGAAGTTCTGCACCGCCAGGCCGGCCATCTGCACCGTGTAGCCGAGGGTGGCCTCGGGCGAGTAGGACTGCCAGTTCGTGTTCGCGACGAACGACGCCGCGGTGTTGAACGCGAGCGAGGGTCCGACGGCGGGCAGCCCGAGGTCGCCGGGCAGGACGACCTGGATGCGCTGCAGCAGGTAGACGAGCAGGAGCCCGGCGACGCTGAAGAGCAGCACGCCGCGCAGGTACACGGGCCACGACTGCTCGGCGTCCGGGTCGACCCCGATCAGCCGGTAGACCCCGCGCTCGACCCGGTTGTGGCGGACGGGCGTGAAGACCTTCGCCATCCAGTCACCGAGCGGGCGGTACGCGACGACGAGCAGCAGGACGAGCGTGGCGACCTGGGCGATGCCCGCCCAGACGTCCGCGGCGCCCACTAGAAACGCTCCGGACGCACGAGCGCCCAGACGAGGTACACGACAGCGGCGATGCCGAGGACGGCGGCCACGATGGTGATGCCGATCACAGCCGTTCCACCCCCTTGGCGATCAGTGCCACCACGCCGAACACGGCGAGGACACCGGCGACGACGAACACGTCGAACACGAGGGACTCCAGAAGATCTGCGGTGTCCGCGCCGGGTGACGCGGACCGGCACCACTTGTGGTGCCGAACCGATGCTGGATCCTGCGCCGCGCCTCCAGGCCGCTCCTAACGGATCCCTGACGCCGCCCTGGCGGACGCATGCACGCTCCTAACGCGCGTGACCGAGGTGGCTCAGTCGGCCGCGGTCGCGAGTCGGGTCGACAGGGCACGAACGGCTCGGCGCAGCGCGTCCGGCCCCTCGACCCGGATCGGCACGGCCAGCCCGGCGATGACTCCGGCGAGGCCGTCCCACGACCACGATCCGAGGGTGACGCGGGCCCGGTCGTCCTCGAGCTGCTCGACCACGGCGTCCTCGGGCAGGTACGGCGCGATCCGCCGCGCATCGTCCGCGGTCATCGACACCGACCCGGTGCACGGCCACACGTCGTCGACCGCCGACCCCTTGAACCGCGCGGACACGAACGCGGCCGCATCGCCACCGGGGATCGGTCGCGGCGTGAAGGGGACGCGGGTGCGCATCCGGGGCGCGATCCGGTCGATGCGGTGCGTGCGCCAGTCGTCGCGGGCGGCATCCCAGTCGAGCAGGTACCAGCGACCGTTCCGGGCGACGACGGCGTGCGGTTCCACCCGGTGCGGGGTCTCGTCGTCGCCGTACCCGAAGCGGAAGACCTCGTGCAGGTGGACGGCCTCGCTCACCGCCACCAGGACCTCCGGGTCGGTGGTGGTCCGGCTCGTCGCGGTCACGGCCTGCACCGCGTCGACCCGGGACCGCAGTCGCGCGGGCATCACCTGCCGGACGGTCGCCAGGGCGCGGGCCGCCGGCTCGGCGACGTCCGCCCCCGATGCCGGTGCCACGGCGAGCGCCAGGGCGATCGCCACCGCCTGGTCGTCGTCGAAGAGCAGCGGGGGCAGGTCGGAGCCGGCCTCGAGCCGGTAGCCGCCGGCCGGTCCGCGGAGCGCCTCGACCCGGTACCCGAGCCCACGGAGCCGATCGACGTCGCGGCGGACCGTACGGGGACTGACCTCGAGCCGCCCGGCCAGCTCGTCCCCCGGCCAATCGCGGTGCACCTGGAGCAGGGAGAGCAGCGCGAGCATCCGTGCGGAGGGTCCGGCCATGGCGTCCATCTTCGCCCGAGAAGCGGACATGATCTGACCGCATTGCCCGAGATCCTCGTCCCATGAGCATCGAGACGACAACCCACCTCAACTTCGACGGCGACGCCCGCGCGGCGCTCGACTTCTACGCATCGGTCTTCGGCGGCGAGGTCACCGCCGCCACCTACGGCCAGATGGGCGCCCTGGACGACCCGGCCTGGGCGGACCGCATCGTCTTCGGGCAGGTCTCCACGGCCGCCGGGTTCCGCGTCATGGCCTTCGACGTCTGGCCCGGGCAGCCCTACGACCAGGGCTCGAACGCCTTCTACGTGTTCGCGCACGGCGACGACACCGCCGAGATCGAGCGGTACTGGGCCGCCCTGTCCGACGGGGCCGAGGTCCGGCAGCCCCTGGAACCCTCGGCCTGGGCACCGTTGGCCGGGCAGCTGCGCGACCGCTTCGGCGTGGTCTGGCAGCTCGACGTCGCGGCCCCGACCGAGTGACGCGGCGGTGCGGCCCGGATGGTCCCGCCCCGCACCGACGCTCGGACGTTTGTGAACCACTTCCCCACGGAATCCGGCCGCCGATAGCGTGCTGGCATGCCCGAGTTCCGCCCGATGCCCGGTTACGAGCTCGGCCACGGATGGGTGGCCGCCCGCCGACGCCGCTCCCGGTTCGGCAGCGTGTGGCGCTGGATCGGGCCGCCGGTCGCACTCGTCGCCGTCGTCGCTGCCGCGCTGCTGTTCCACTGGTACGCGGGCGTGGCCGACCAGGTCGAGTGGGAGTGCGCGGTGTCCACCTGCGGCACGAGCGACCCGCGGTCCTTCGCGCCGGAGGGGTGCTGGGCGCTCCTCGTGCTCGCCGGTCTCGGCACCGTCCGGGTCCCCGGGCGGTGGTGGTGGACGGGCGCGCTCCTGCTCGGGTTCGCGCTCGTCGCCGCGTGGTCGATCGACTGGTGGCGGATGCCCGGCATCGACCTCGGGCTGTTCGTGACGCCGATCGGAGCCGGGAGCCTGGGCGTCGTCCTCCTGCTCGCCCGGATCGGGATGGCCGTCGACCGTGTGCGCGGGCGAGCCCACACCGCCCGTCGGCGGGCCGAACAGGACAGTCCGCGGGACGTGGGCGAGCGCTGACCCGGTCGGAGGATCAGCCCGAGCGGCTCCAGGTGCTGACCGTCACGGTCGCGGTCACGCTCGTCGGCGCGAACACCTGCTCCGCCGAGACGTGGTGGTGGCTCGGCCCCATGTGCACGACGTCGTGGACGTCCTCCGCCGACAGCTCCATGGACCACATCAGGTCCTCGGAGGACCGCAGCGCGAACGACGGCGTCAGGGAGTCGTGCAGTCGGCGCTCCTTCTCCGGGTCCACGCTGATCGTCGCCTCGGCGAGCTCCGCCAGGTGGCCGGTCCGCGGGGTCACCACCACGAGCACGCCGTCGGCGTGCAGGACGCGGGCGTACTCGGTCTGGTTGCGCGGTGCGAAGACGTCGAGCAGGACGGCGGCAGCGCCGTCGACGACCGGGAGGCGCTCGGTCACGTCCCCGACGACGGCCCCCGCGCGCTCGTGGGCGCGTGCCGCACGCCGGATCGCGACGGCCGACAAGTCCAACGCGACCCCGAGCCTCCCGTCCGCCGCGCGCAGCGCATGCGCCAGGTAGGTCCCTGGACCCGAACCGACGTCGAGCACGATGCCGGGCGCGGTGGCGTCCGCGACGATCGCGGCGAGCGCCCGCTCGACCGGCGCGTAGTGCCCGCGCCCCAGGAACCGCAGCCGCGCGTCCACCATCTCCGGAGTGTCCGCGGTGAGTGCGCGGCGCTTCGCGGGCAGGAGCGTCAGGTGGCCCTGCTTCGCCTCGTCGAACCGGTGACCGTTCGGGCAGCCGACCTGGCCGTCGTCGACGCGGCCGAGGGGCTCGGCGCACACGGGGCAGGCGAGCATCGGCAGCAGGTCGTCACGCACCGGCCCAGCGTACGGGCCTCGGTAGCCTGACCGGATGTCGCTGCAGCAGCTCTTCGGCCTCGACGGCCGCATCGCACTCGTGACGGGAGGCAGCTCCGGCATCGGCCGAGCGATCGCCACCGCACTCGCCGACGCGGGTGCCCATGTCCTCGTCGCCGCCCGGACGGCCGCGACCATCGACGCCACCGTCGCCGGCATCCGCCAGGCGGGCCGCTCGGCCGACGGCATCGTCGCGGACCTGTCCTCCCGCGCTGGCGCACACGCACTCGCGGACTCCGTCGGAGACGTCGACGTGCTGGTGAACTCCGCCGGGATCAACCTGCGGCCGCCGATGCCGGAACTCGACGAGGCCACCTGGGATGCCACGATGGCCGTCAACCTCGACGCGCCGTTCGTGCTCGGGCAGCGGCTCGCACCCGGCATGGCGGCCCGTGGGTACGGGCGGATCGTGTCGATCAGTTCGCAGCAGGCCCACCGCCCCTTCGCCGCCAGCGGCGCGTACGGGGTCTCCAAGGCCGGTCTGGAGGCGCTGGCCCGGTCCCAGGCAGAGGCCTGGTCCGCGCAGGGGGTCACCTCCAACGTCCTCGTCCCCGGTTTCGTGCGCACCCCGCTCAACGAGCGACTCGGGTCCGACCCGGCGACGGTCGCGGCCCTCGCCGCACGGACGCTGGTCGGGCGGAACGGGCTCGCGTCGGACTTCGCCGCGGCGGCGGTGTTCCTCGCCGGACCCGGGTCGGCCTACGTCACCGGGCAGTCCATCGCGGTGGACGGCGGGTTCTCCGTCCACTGACCTCGAGCGACGCCGACGGCACGGTGCTGCGCGGCAGTACGGTCAGGACATGGCAGTCATCGAGCAGGCAACGCTCCGCCCCTCCAAGGCCGAGGCGCTCGCCGCCTGGCTCCCCGACCAGGCGTGGAGCGGCGTCGTCGCGGGATCGCCGCTCCAGGTCGTCGGGCAGTTCCGGTTCGACGACCCCGCTGGCGAGGTCGGCGTCGAGGTGCTCCTCGTCCGCACCGACGACGGCCGGGTCCTGCAGGCACCACTGACCTACCGGGATGCACCACTGCCCGGTGCCGACGCGTTCCTGGTCACCGAGATGGACCACTCCGTCCTCGGGCGACGGTGGGTGTACGACGCCGTGGGCGATCCCGTCCACGCTGATGTCCTGCGCCGGGCGATCGTGACCGGCGGGCACGAAGCCTCGCTCGAGTTGGCCAACGGTGCCGGACAGCGGCCGAAGGACGCCTGGGCCAGCGGGAGCGGCTCCGCACCCGACTCCCCCAGTGTCACCTCGGTGCGAGCGACCACTGCGGACGCCCTGACGTCGATCGCGACCGACCACGGCACGATCGTCATCGCTCGGGTCGTCGGTACGGCCCTGCCCGAGGGCGAGACGCTGACCGGGACGTGGACGGACGGCTCCGAGGTGCTCGCCGTCCTGCTGCCCGAACGCGCCTGAGGTACTGGCAGGGCCTGCCTGTGCCGGGGACCGGCTGGCAGGATCGACGGCGTGAAGACACTGGAGTTGCCACAGACAGACCTCACCGCCTCCGACGTCGTCGTCGGACTGATGCGGATCAACGACATGAGCGACGAGGACATCCGTTCGCTCTACAGCGCCTCGCGCGATGCGGGCGTGAACATGTTCGACCACGCCGCGGTGTACGGCGAGTGGCACGGCTGCGAGGAGCGGTTCGGCGCCGCCGTCACGCTGACGCCCGCGGAACGCGCCGAGATCGTGCTGCAGACCAAGGTCGGCATCCGGCCGACGCCGAAGGGCGCGTACTTCGACTTCTCGTACGAGCACATCCTCGAGTCCGTGCACGAGTCGCTCGAGGCGCTGCAGACCGAGTACGTCGACGTCCTGCTGCTGCACCGCCCCGACGCCCTGGTCGAGCCGGAAGAGGTCGCGAAGGCCTTCGACGAGCTGCACGCCGCCGGCAAGGTGCACCACTTCGGCGTCTCGAACCACACCCCCGGCCAGGTCGACCTGCTCAAGAAGCACGTCCGCCAGCCGCTCGCGTTCAACCAGGTGCAGCTCAGCATCACGCACGCCAACGTGATCTCGCAGGGTCTGACCGCGAACATGGGTGGCCTCGAGCAGTCGGTCGACCGCGACAACGACATCCTCAACTACTCGCGCATCAACGACATCACGCTGCAGGCCTGGTCGCCGTTCCAGAAGGGCTTCTTCGACGGCGTCTTCCTGGGCGACCGTGAGCAGTACGCCGAGCTGAACGACGTGCTCGAGGAGGTCGCCGCCGCACACGGTGTCACCCCGACCGGCATCGCGGTCGCGTGGATCACCCGCCACCCCGCGCACTTCCAGGTCGTCCTCGGCACGACGAACCCGCAGCGCGTGCGGGACTCGGCCGCCGGCTCGGACGTCGAGCTGTCGCGCGAGGAGTGGTACCGGATCTTCACCGCGGCCGGACACACCGTTCCCTGAACCGGGACCGCCCCGCCGGGTCGGGCAGGGTGAGGTCGTGCTCCACGATCTCGCCCTGCCCGTCCGCCTGACCACACGCTCCGGCGCACTGACGCTGCGGAACGCGGTGGACGGGGACCTCGACGCGCTCATGGCACTGTTGTCCGACGACCCGATCAGCGCTGCACGTGGTGACGTCGCCGCGCCGGAGGACCGACCGCGGTACGCCGAGGCACTCCGGTCGATCGTGGACGACCCGGCGAACGCGCTGCTCGTCGCCGAGGACGCCGACGGGCGGCTCGTCGGGACGCTGCAACTCACCCGGATCCCCGGGATGGCTCGTCGTGGTGCCACCCGACTGCTCGTCGAGGCGGTGCGGGTCAGCAGTGCTCGGCGCTCCGCCGGCATCGGGAGTGCCCTGATGCGCTGGGTGACCGACGTCGCCGCGCCGGCGCTCGGGACCCCGCTCGTGCAGCTCACCTCGGACGCTGCACGGACCGATGCGCACCGGTTCTACGAGCGCCTCGGCTTCACCGGCTCGCACGTCGGGTTCAAGTACCGGGTCTCCGACCCTTCCGCCAGCCCGCCTGATATGTCACACTGAGACCAGTCGCCCCATCGAGGTGGGTGCGGAAGTGATCCCCGGGAGATCCTGCGGTATAGCGGGGCCCGGGGATTCGCGCGTTCACCGACGGTGTTCGTGCACGCTCAGCACATGGTCCAGCTGCTCGAGGTAGGCCGTTTCCCCTCGCCGAGCCAGCGCGACGACGCCGCAGACCGCATCCGCCGCCCAGAGAAGTGGCTCGCGGCCACCTGGCAGGTGCTCGAACACCAGCCCGTGAACCAACTTGCGTGACCGCAGGGCGTCGAGGTGCGCGCGATCGTTCCGGTCCGAGGGCCCGCGAGATTCGAGGACGACTCGGTCGACACCGCCCGCGCGGAGTTCGAGGATCAAGTGCTCAAGAGCAAGACGGCGACGGCGCTCGCTCCGGACGGATCGGTCAGTCACGCTCACGACCCCGATGGCTTCGAACGGATGGTCGCACAGCATCCCGACGATCCCGGTGCGGTGCCGGGCGTCGCTCTCGGACCAGTGCAGCTTCCGCGCCGATCGTGGCTTGATGGCGCAGAGCGAGTCCCGGAACCTCTCAGCATCGCGGTCGGCGACTGTCACCGCCCCGAGGATGTACGCGCCGGGGTCACGTTCGTCTCCGGGCTCGGACTCGTCCACGTAGGCCGTCGGTACCATTCCGGAATACTACCGGTCAGACAGTGACGCACGGCCGAACCGACCGAAGCCGCGCTAGTCGTCGGAGGCGGAACCAGCAGACCTCGGCGTCGGAACGTTCACGTCGACCGGGGACACCCCGGCGGGATCGGCGGAGGCGCCACCCACGACGTCGAACGAGATCCCCAGCATCGCCGGGTCCTCGTCGAGTTCGAGCCCGTCCTGGCGGACCTGGTCCTCCGGGATCGCACGGCCACCGGACGGGTCCCACGAGTTCGCGATCGACATGCGCACGAGCATGCCCGAGCCGCTTGGCAGTCGCCCAAGAAACCTCTGAGGACCCCCGGACCGCTCAGCCGGCGAGGTCGTCCGGGTGCAGCCGATCGCCGGCGTGCGGACGCCGGAACACCGGGCCGCCGCCGGCTTCGTCCTCGTCGTGATGGCTGACGGGCGAGACGCTCGGGTCGGCGGAGTCGTCGCCGACGTCGGCGCCGCGGTCCTCCTCCATCTCGAGTTCGGACTCGTCACTGCCGTCCACGGGGATGGACCGGCCCTGCTGTTCGGGATCGAACGGTGCGCTCATCGACATGCGGCGAGCATGCTCCCGCTCGGTGAACGCCGGATCAACGCTGTCCGTCGGC
This sequence comes from Curtobacterium sp. ME-Dv--P-122a, assembly GCF_030209645.1. NCBI lineage: Bacteria > Bacillati > Actinomycetota > Actinomycetes > Micrococcales > Microbacteriaceae > Curtobacterium > Curtobacterium sp. ME-Dv--P-122a. The sequence goes on along the minus strand of NZ_JARVRO010000006.1, from coordinate 592,786 downwards.
CGCGATGAGCTCGAGCTGCGTCAGCGTCAGGTCGGTGCCGGCGGTGAACGTGAACGACGACCCACCGCCGAGGATCCGGAACACCCGGGTCTGCCCGGCCCACGAGAACTCGGCGCCGTCGACCGCGGTGACAGCGTCGTCGAGGCCGACCCGCCACGAGTAGGACCCCGGCGATGCCACCGTCACCGTGTACAGCGAGGCGGCGGGGCACGACACGGCGAAGGACACGGACTCCCCCGCTGCGATCGCTGTGACGGTGCGGCCGGTGTCGTCGGTGAGCGCCGAGGCCCCGACGGGCAGGACGTCCACCGGGGCGTCCCGGTAGCCGTGCACGTCGGAGGCCGAGACGGGGCGGGTGTCCGACGCCCAGCCCTGCGGTTCGTCGGACAGGGTGAACTCGATCCGCGACGCGGCCACGACCACGCTGTGCGGGATGGTGACCGAGGTCCAGGGCGAGCCGTCGACCGTCACCGACGCGACGTACGCGCCTGCGGAGCCGGCGGCGATCTCGATGACGGTGGGCGATCCTCTCCCCACCGGCACGGCCTGCCCGCCGCTGGCGCGCCGGTCAGGAACCGGCGGCGTGGGCCCAGGCTGTCGCAGCACCGTCCTGCGGACCGACGGCGGCACGAGCACGTAGGTGCCGGTCGACGGCGCCAGCGGGTACAGGCCGATGGTCGCGAAGACGTACCAGGCGCTCATCTCGCCGTTGTCCTCGTCGCCGGGGTAGCCCTGGCCGAGGTCGGACCCGACGAACAGCCGCTCGAGCGACTCGCGGACGATGCGGTGCGCGTCATCGTGGCGCCCGGTGAACATCGGGAAGAAGGGGATGTGGTGCGCGGGCTGGTTCGACAGCCCGAGCATGCCCATCCGGACGTCGCGGGCCTCGGTCATCTCGTGGATCGGGAAGCCGTACGAGCCGGACCGCGCCAGCGCACCGGTCTCGGGGGTGGCGAAGAACGCGTCGAGAGCGGCGTCGAACCGCTCCGGCCCGCCGTGCAGGTCGACGATGCCGGCGCCGTCGTGCGGCGCCGTGAACGCGGTACCCCACGCGTTCGTCTCCGTGTAGTCGTCGCCCCAGTCGCGCGGGTCGAACTCGGTGCCGACCCGCCACGAGCCGTCCGGGTCGCGGCCGATGAAGAACCCGCGCTCGGAGTCGAACACGTGCCGGTACTGCAGGGACCGGCGGGCGAACCACTCGGCCTCGGCCTCGTAGCGGGACAGGTCGGCGGGCGTCCGCGCCCGCGACGCGAGCAGGCCCGCCATGACGGCCAGGCCCCAGTCGTTGATGGCCGCGTCCAGGGTCCACGACATCCCCTCGTGGGTCGCCGTGTCGACGTGGCCGCGGAAGGCGCCCGGGAGGCTCCCCTTGCGTCCGACGCGCTCGTCACGCGGCGGGACGGTCGCGTTCCGCACCGCGCTCCGGTACGCCTCGGCCAGGTCGAAGCCGCGCACGCCCTTCACCGCGAGGTCGGCGAAGACGGTGTCGCTCGTGGTGCCGGTCATGCAGTCCTCGGCGCCGGGGGCACTCCAGCGGGGCGTCCACCCGCCGTCGTGGTGGTGCTCGACGAAGCCCTGCGCGAGTTCGCCCGCGGTCTCGGGGGTCAGGAGTCCGAGGAGCGGCCAGGCCGTGCGGTAGGTGTCCCAGAAGCCGTTCGTGGTGGTGAACGGCCCCTCGACGACCTCCGGCCCGGGCTCGTCGCGGATCGGGTCCGCCAGCACGTCGCCGTACGGGGAGCGGTGCCGCGGGGTGCCGGTCAGGGCGGTCTCCCCGGCGCGGTTCGGGTAGAGGAACAGCCGGTACAGGCCGGAGTACAGGCTCGTCAGCTGGTCGGGGGTCGCGCCGTCGAAGGACAGCGTCGCGAGCTTCTCGGTCCACAGCGCCTCGGCACGGGAGCACATGGCGTCGAACGAGCCGGCGTCGTCGAGGTTCGCGCGGGCGTCCTCGATCGAGACGGTCGAGATGCCGAGCAGGACGTCGACCGGGCCGTCCGTACCGCTGGCTTCTCCCACGGACAGCCAGCCGCGCAGCTCGTGTTCGCCGATCGTCGTGTGGTCGGCGGTGACCCCCGCGACCCGCAGGTGCACGTGGTGCGGCGGGGTACCGGGGCGGTCGTCGAGGACGGCCTCGACCACGGCGGTGCCGTCGGTGATCGTCACGGAGACGTCGGACACCCGGCCGTGGTGGTCGAGCACCACGCTGCGGGTGCCGGTGAACCGGAACCCGAGGGCGAACTCCCCCGCGGTCAGCTCGGCCGTCACACCGTGCTCGAGGGCGACCCGGTAGCGGTGCGGGCCGTCCTGCTCGTCCTCGTGGTCGAACCCGAGCGCGCGAGCGGACCGGTCGACGTCGGGGGTGTCGAGTGGCGACGGCATCACCTGGAACACCCCGCGGTCGCCCATCCACGGCGACGGGATGTGACTCGTCGCGAAGGCCTGGATCGCCGGACGGAGTCGCCCCTGGTCGTCGAGCCGGTCGTGCTCCTGGTACGCGTACGGCCAGCGGTTGCTCGAGGCGTCCGTCATCGGCAGGCCGAACACGCCTCCGTGCGGGACGCCGACGAGCGGGGCGTTGTTGCCGCGGGAGAACCGGGAGGACGCGTGGGTGCCACGGGTCGTCCGGACGTGGCCGAGCGGGGTCGTCGGGTTCGGACGCGGGGGACCGATCCGGACGGTGTCGAGCCAGCCGCGCAGTGCGGGACGTTCGCCGTCGGTGGCCGCAGCCGACGTGTCGGAGCCGAGCCGGGCCTCCAGGCGGTCGACGACCAGCCCCGCGAACGGCGTGAGGTCGACCGCGCGACGGTTCCACTGGTCCACCCACTGCTTGCGGGCCACGTCCTGCGCGTCCGGGGTGACCGCGTCGCCGTACTGGTCGCGGACCGCGGCATCGTTGCGTAGTCGCGAGCCGTCGGTGAAGACGACGTCGACGGCGAAGGCCGTGGCGTCCCAGAAGTGCGGCAGGTCTGCTTCGGTCGGTTCCGACGCTCCGTCGGGCAGGGTCCGCTCGGGGAACCAGACCCAGGACAGCTCGTCGCCGGAAGCGATGGTGCGTCCGGTGCAGCCGGGGATGATCGCCTCGGCGACGGACGCTCCCGCTGGTCGTTCGACGAGCCAGGCCGCTGCAGAACCGAAGCCGACGCCGTTCCGAGCGGCCACGGCCGTCGTCGGACCACCGCTCCGTTGCAGTTCTCGCACGGAACGAGCCTATTTGCTCCAGGGACTGGACGAAAACCCCGGCGTGTCAGTGCTCGTCGTCAGTGCTGGTCGTCAGTCCTTGTTATGTCCCGGCGCGCTGCCGGACTTGCCGGGGGCGGTGTCCGACGTGGTGTCGACCGCGCCGGTGTCGGCCGCGCCCGTGTCAGCCGCGCCCGTACCGTCCTGCGGCTCCTGCACCGGGTTCGATGCCGGGGTGCTCGGCTCCGGGCCGACGGGCGGGTCCTGGGTGGGCTGCTCCGGCTCGGTCGGTTCGCTCGGCTGCTCGCTCGGTTCCTCGGCGGGCTGCGACGGCTGCTGCTGCTCCTGAGAGGGCTGCTGCTCGGCCGGTTCGCTCGGCTGCTGTTCCTCGCCCGGGTCCTCGGACGGCTGCTGCTCGGTCGGGGCGGTCGACGTGGTGTCCGTCGGGGCCGGGGTGCCGTCGTCGTCGCCGTGCAGGGCGAACACCGCAACACCGATGCCGATCAGCACCAGGACGATCACGATGATCGCGGCGATGAGCGGTCCGCGCTTCTTCTTCTCCGGCTGGTCGTCCGGCCGGTCGCCCCGGACCGGGCGGGGCGTGACCGGCGGCGGGGTCGGCCCGCTCGGGCCCGATGCGCCGCGGCCGTTCGCCTGGGCGCCGAGCACGGTCGTCGAGACGTCGTCGGCGGCGTTCGGACGCTGGGTGTCGAGGACGCGGGTGGCGTCGTCCCCCGGACCCGCGCCGCCGTTCGGCAGTTCGCTCGCCGGCATCGCCTGCGTCCGGTCGTCGGCGTTCGCCGCTGCGGCGGCACCGGCGCCGACTGCGGCACCAGCCGCACCGGCGGCCGCGGACGTCACCGCACCGGGTGTGCCGGGCAGCAGCTGCGTGGCGTTCGTCGGCTCGTCGCGGCCCAGCGCTCGCAGGCGCTCGGCGGCCTCGGCTGCCGTCGGTCGCTCCGCCGGGTCCTGCGCGGTCATCACGTGCAGCAGGGTGCGCCAGGCCGTGGGCAGCTGCCGGTCGATCTCGGGCGAACGGGTCAGCCGGGCCGTGGCCGACTCGACCGCGCTGCCCGGGAACGGCTGGCGGCCGGTCATGCACTCGAGCAGCACGAGCCCGAGCGAGTAGACGTCGGCCTTGCCGGTGATCTCCTTCGCCAGGACCTGCTCCGGGGCCAGGTACGCGGCCGTCCCCATCACGGTCCCCGTCCCCGTCACGCGAGAGGCGTCGCGGAGCAGGGCGATCCCGAAGTCGGCGAGCTTGACGTGCCGACCGTCGCTCTCGAGCAGGACGTTCGCGGGCTTCACGTCACGGTGGACGATCCCCTGCGCGTGCACCGCAGCCAGGCCGTCGGCGACCTGCGCACCGAGGCGGGCGGCGGTCGCGGGGTCGAGCGGGCCCTCGCGCAGACGGGTCGCCAGGTCACTGCCCGGCACGAGTTCCATGACGAGGTACGAATCACCGTCGACGTCGTCGAGCGCGGCGTCGTAGAGCGTGACGAGCTCGGGGGCGCGCAGCGTCGCGAGGGTCTGGATCTCCGCCTCGGCGCGGGCGCGCTCACCGCGGTCGACGGGGCCGATGCGGAACACCTTGACCGCTACCTCGCGACCGAGTTGCTCGTCGACCGCCCGGTACACGGACGCCATGCCACCGTGTCCGAGCGTGCCCGTGACGCGGTACCTGCCGCCGAAGACCCGTTCTTCCATGCCCGGCAACCTACCGGTCGCGGCTGACGGCGCTCTGCCGTTGGGGCGCGGCGCGGCGGCGCGGGGCGCGGCGGGGCGGGGCGACTTCGTGAGCAGAAGACGTCGGGTGCGGGCGAGCGACCCGACGTCTTCTGCTCACGAAGTGATGCGGTCGACGTCCGGCGCAGGCTCGGCACCGTGGTGGAGCGCCGTCAGGTACAACCGGTGCGCCGTGATCACCAGGGCGAGCCACGCGAGTCCGAGCGCCCACGCCGCCAGCACGTCGGTCAGCCAGTGGTGCCCGAGGAACACCCGCGACGCCCCGACCGACAGCACGAACAGGGTGCCCACGACGATCGTCCACACCCGGGTGACGACGCGCGACTGCCGCAGGAGCAGGAGGTACACGATCGTGCCCACGATCACCGTGGAGTTGAGCGTGTGCCCCGACGGGAACGACGGCGACGTCTCGTACGGCGGCACCGCGTCGGACAGCGGCGGACGGGCGCGACCGATCAGGTCCTTGCCCGCGATCGTCATGAGCAGCGAACCACCGCTCGCGGCGACGAGGAGCACCAGTGGCGTCCACGCACGGCGCTGGATCGTGAAGCCGACCAGGAACCCGAGCGCGACGATCGGCATCCCGATCGTGCCCGCGATGTCGGTCCACCAGGTGACGAGCGTGTCCGCCGTGGGTGATCGGAGTGTGAGCGCCCAGTCCAGGACGGGTCGGTCGAGCACCGCGACGTCGTCGGCTTCCCGCACGGCGTCGTAGACCTCGGAGGCGATCCACGTGGCGAGGACGGCGACACCGAGACCCACAGCGAGGGTCAGCAGCAGGACGGGCATGGCGCCGAAGCGCTTGCCGAGCGCGGTCCACACGCTGGCGACACTGCGGCCGGCACGGGAGCGCCAACGGGTCAGGTCGACTTCGCCGACGGTGCGGTCGGCCGCGTCCCCGTGTTCGGTGTGCATCCGTCCACCCTGCCCGAAGCCGCCGGGAGCCGTCCCGGCCGACTGGCTACGAGCGCCGAGCGACCATGCGACCGATCGCGCTGGCCACATCATCGGCATCATCCGAGGTGGCGAGGAAGACCTGTCCGTTCAGTCGAGCGATGCGCACGGCGCGCTGGCCGTCCGCTGCCAGGAGCAGCCCACCGCGGCGGCTCCTGCCCTTGACGCCCCACCCACCGAAGTCCTCCATCGGTCGCACGTCCACGCTCGCTACGGAGGCGATGTCGCCGACCTTGACCCGGACGCCCCAGAACGGCGTCGCGACGAGCCAGAGGGCGTTACGGGTCGCGATGACGCCGACTGCCGGGGTGCTGAGCATCAGCACGATCGACGCGGTCCCGATGCCCAGCATCCACCAGCCGCTCACTTCCGGGAACTCGGCCAGGGAGAACACGCAGATCAGCACAGGGCCACTGCAGAGGATGAGCCGCAGCCCGATGTCGAACCGTTGCCAGGAGAGGACACGCATCGATCCGTCCGATCGTTTCTGGGCACTCGGCGGGAGAGCACCGGACAACTGCTACTGCCGGAACACTGACATACGTGTTTCAGTGGCACAACTCGGCGGCAGGTGAGCCCCGGCCGCCTCAGTCCTTCGCCTCCGAGTACGCCCCCACCACCCCGACCGACAGCGGGAACGTCACCGGGAAGTCCTGGAACAACAGCCGTCCGGCATCGACGGCGGCCTCCCGGATCTGCTGCGCCACCCACTCGGCGTGCTCCGCCGGGGCGTGCACCACGATCTCGTCGTGCACGAAGAACACCAGGTGCGGCCCGTCCGTCACGGCGCCGGGGAACCGCGCGAGCAACCGCGACCGCAGGGAACCCATCCACGCGAGTGCCCACTCCGCCGCGGTCCCCTGCACCACGAAGTTCCGGGTGAACCGCCCCCAGCTCCGGGCACGGGACTCGACCGCACGCTGCATCGCCGGGGTCCCCTCGACCGTGTACGCCTGGTTCCGGGCCTCGAACCACGAGTCCTCGGGCACCGGTGACGTCCGCCCGAGCAGCGTCGTGACGGGTTCGCCGCGCTCCCCCGCACGCGCGGCCCGTTCCACCATGTCGAGCGCCTGCGGGAACGCCCGGACCAGGCGCGGCACGAGCCGGCCGCCCTCGCCCTGGGTCGCCCCGTACATCGCACCGAGCATCGCCACCTTGGCCTGCTGCCGGGTCTCGACCGCCCCCGAGGCCACCACGCCGTCGTACAGGTCGCGCCCGTCGCCGGCCGCGGCCATCGCCCGGTCGCCGGACATCGCGGCGAGCACCCGGGGCTCCAGCTGTGCGGCGTCCGCCACGACGAGCTTCCACCCGGGATCGGCGATGACGGCCCCGCGGATGCCCTTCGGCAGCTGCATCGCTCCCCCGCCGTCGGCCGCCCAGCGACCGGTGACGACACCGCCGACGACGTACTTCGGGTGGAACCGGCCGTCGCGGATCCAGTCGTCGAGCCAGGTCCAGCCGTTGGCGGTGAGCAGTCGCGCCAGGCGCTTGTACTCGAGCAGCGGCTCGATGACGGGGTGCTCGATCTCCTGCAGCTCCCACTTCCGCGTGCTCGTGACCATCAGCCCGGCCCGGCGCAGCGACTTCAGGACGTCGGCGGGCGAGTCCGGGTTGAGACCGGGGTCGTCGAGGCACTCGCGCACGACGGCGGCGATCTCCTCGAGGCGTCGCGGCCGCACCCCGTAGGGCACGCGCGGCCCGAGGGCGTCCTCGAGCAGCCGCTCGTGCACGTCGGCACGCCACGGCAGCCCCGCGTGCAGCATCTCGGCCGCCACGAGCGCACCGGCCGACTCCGCGGTGAGCAGCAGGCGGAGCGCGCCGGGAGCGCTCGACCCCGCCACCGCGGCGAGCTGCGCCCGGAACTCCGCCACCGGGTCGACCTCGTCGTCGGGCGCCGCGGCGGTGAACAGGGCGTCGTCGAAGAGCTGGGCCTGCGTCGGCCGGACCACGCGGGCTTCCGCGACCGGGGCGTCCAGGGCATCTGCCGGGGCGGCGGCAAGCGCGGATCCCCGTGCCGCGAGCGCGGCCCGCAGGACACGACGACCGAGGCGCAGGTCGACGCAGCGACCGACCCGACCGCCCGCAGCGAGCACGGCCGGGTACCAGCGGGCGGTGTCGTCCCACACCCAGCGCACGCCCGGTGCGTCGTGGGCCGCGACGAAGGCCGGGAGGCCCGGCTCGTCCAGGCGGATCGGTTCACCCCCGGCGGTCCCCGCGTCGGTCAGGGGCGTCGCGAGGACGCCGCCGTCGACGCGGCGGAGGACGAGGTGCACGACACGATCATGCCGTGCCCCACCGACCCCGGCAGACCAGGGCCGGTACGGGTGTCACTCGCCGGGTCGGACCGCCGCGGTGTCGGCGACGTCGATGCGGACGTCGCCGTCCTCGGCACGGGAGACCTCGACCCGCGGGTCGGCGTCGTGCTCGTCGGATCCGGACATGCGGCGGAACGTGTCCTGTCGGCGTTCCTCGAACGTCATGTCGACGCCGTCGTCGAGGTGGTCGTGGTCGGGCTTCGTCATGCCGTGCACGGTACGCGGCAGCGGCTGCGGGTGATCACGCGACCGGCGCCGTGCCGGTCCGCTCCGTCCAGTGCCCACCCCTTGCCCACCGGTCGAGCACGGCCGCGCGCAACCGACCGGACGGCGCCGCGGACCGCGCGGTCGCCAGCGGCACCCCGAAGACGAACTTCGCGACGCTGGCGTCCCCCTCGGTCGCGTCGTGCTCCCCCGGCGGGACGAGACGGAAGCGCCGGGCGAAGCGCACGAGGTTGGCATCGGGGCCGAGCGCGGCGGGCAGCCCCGGGTCGAGCATCCAGGAGCGGCACTGCCACCGGTCGGCAGCGAGCTGCGGTGCGAAGCCGCGCAGGACCTCGGGTGCGCGGGCGAACGAGCGGTCGCAGGCCACCGGGTCGAGCGGCCCGGTCTCCGGCACGTGCACGCCCCAGGCCGGCGTGCCGTCCGCCAGGTGGTCGCCGAGTTCGAACTGGAGGCGCCCCACGGCCACCACGCGCCCGGTCACCACGGCGACGAGCCACTCCACCCCGGTGCCGTGCAGTCCGTAGCGCGCGAGCTTGCGGTCGACGTCGGCGACGGAGGCCTCGGCGAGCGCGCGCGGGAGGCCCCGATCCGCGAGCGCGTCGGCGGTGTCCGGCACCGCGGCGCGGAGCGCCGCCACCAGCAGCGCGTCCCGCTCCGCGGGCCGGGCGTCGGCGACGGTGGCGGCCAGTGCGGCCGCCACCGTCGCGGAGTCGTCCGGTGACCCCACGGCGGCGGCGAGGACCGTGACGGACGCGGGGCGGGCCTCCAGGCCGGGGGTCGCGGTGGTCACTTCAGACCGGACGACGCGAGCCCGTCCATCACCCGACGCTGCAGCACGACGAACATGATGAGCACCGGCGCCATCGCCATCAGGCTGGCGGCCATCAGCACCGGGTAGTCGATCGTGCGGTCACTCGACAGCGTCGCGAGGCCGGCGGCGAGCGGCATGTCCTCGGCGCGGGTGGAGACCACGAGCGGCCAGAGCAGCTCGTTCCACGACCACAGCACGGTCGTGATCGCGAGCACGCTGATCGAGGGACGGGCCAGGGGCAGCATGATCCGCCAGAACGTCTGGAACGGGTTCGCGCCGTCCATCCGCGCTGCCTCTTCCAGCTCGGGCGGCATGTTCAGGAACGCGGTCCGCATCAGGAACGTGCCGAAGGCGCTGAACAGCCCGGGTGCGACGATCCCCATCAGGGTGTCGAGCCAGCCGAGCCCCTGCACGATCTGGTACTGCGAGATCAGGTAGACCTGCGAGGGCACGAGCAGGATCGACAGCACGATCGCGAGCAGGGCCGCCCGGCCGCGGAACCGCATCCGGGCGAAGGCGTACCCGGCGAGCGTGCAGAGGACGATCTGCGCGATCGTGCGGATGATCGTGACGTACACCGACGTGCCCAGCTGGCTGAGGAACGGCAGGCGTTCGAAGACCTGCGCGTAGTTCTGCCACTGCAGCTCCCCCGGCCAGAAGACCGGCGTGACGGACTGCACCTGCGCGTTCGTGGAGAGCGACATGATGATCTGCCACAGGAACGGGAAGGCCATCGCGAACCCGCCGATGCCGAGCACGACGTGGATCCACCAGTGGCTGCCGCCGCGACGGCCGGGCCGACGCGCGGTCCGAGGCGGTGTGACGGTGGCGGTCATCCCTGCACCCACTTCCGTTGGACGCGGAACTGCACGAGCGTGACGATGCCGATGAGCAGGAAGATCACCATCGCGATCGCGGCCGCGAAGCCCTTGTCGTTGTCGATGAACCCGGCGCTGTAGAAGTAGAAGACGAGCGACATCGTCTTCGGGATCACCGGGTTGGTGCTGCCGAGGATCGCGTACAGCAGGTCGAACAGCTGGAAGCTCGAGATCGTCGTGACGATCACCACGAAGAAGATGCTCGGGCTGAGCAACGGCACGGTCACCGAGCGGAACTGCCGCCACCGGCTCGCGCCGTCGAGCTCCGCGGCCTCGTAGAGCTCCGGCGGGATGTCCTTGAGCCCGGCGCCGAGGATGATCATCGAGAACCCGAGGGACGACCAGAGGCCGACCAGGCTCACCGCGATCAGCGCGAAGCCGGGGGTCGAGATCCAGTACGGGCCGTCGATGCCGAAGTTGCCGAGGAACCAGTTCACGATGCCGTAGTCGCCGTTGTACATGATGCGCCAGACCAGGGCGATCGCCGCGGGCATGGCGACGTACGGCAGGAAGAAGAGCACCCGGTAGAACTGCGCGAACCGCAGCCCCGGGGTGTTCAACAGGCTGGCGAGCCACACCGCGATCGGGATCCCGGCGAGGACGATCACGGTGTAGATCACCGTGTTGAGCAGCGACTGGTACAGCTGCGGGTCACCGACGAGCCGGACGTAGTTGGCGACGCCGGTGAACGTGGCGCCCCCGAAGACACCCCAGCTGGTGAACGAGTACCAGAACGTCTGGATGATCGGCCAGATGTAGAAGGTGCCGACGCCGACGAGCAACGGGAGCACGAAGAGCCACGGCCACCAGCCGTCGGTCCGTCGTGGCGCCCGGCCGCCGTCGGCTCGCGGCGCGGGGGCACCCCGCCCGGACGAACGTGTCGTCCGGGCGGGGGCGGCTGCGGCCGGGGGCCGCTCGGTGTTGATCGTCACGCGCGGGTCCTACTTTTCCTTGGCGAGGGCGGCGTCCATCTTCTGTGCGAGGTCCTCTGCCACCTGGTCGACGGGCTTCGACCCGTCGAAGGCACTCGGCAGCAGGGTGGTCTCGAGGGTGTTCCAGGCCGCGGTGTTCTTCGACACCGGCAGCGGCTTCGCGTAGTCCACCGCGTCGAGGAACACCTGCAGGTCGGCGTCGGGCATCGTCTTCGTGAAGGCGCTCTGCGTGCCCTCGTACGCCGGGATGACCGCGCCCATGTCGCCCTGCTGCTGCTGGGCCGTCTTGCCCGCGAGGTAGACCTGCAGCGCCTGGGCGGCGGCCTTGTCCTTGCTCGCCTCGGACACGACGTTCGAGACCCCGTGGATGACGGTCGCCTGCTCCTTGCCCTTGGGCAGCGGGTAGGCGACGACGTCCTTCTCGAGCTCGGTGCCGGTCAGCGCGGAGCGGAACCAGCTGCCGCCCTGGTACATCGCGAGCTTGCCCGAGGTGAACCACTGGTCGGCCGTGGTGTCGGTGAGCTGCTTGATCGAGGGCGATGCCCCCGAGTCGATCAGGTCGGTCCAGAACTGCAGGCCGTCCTCGGAGGCCTTCGTGGCGTACTCGGACTCGGTGCCGTCCGCGTTCACGACCGATCCCCCGGCCTGCAGGATCGTGTTGTAGTACGTCGTCTGGCCGTCCATGCCGCCGGCTGCCCCGTAGGCGCCCTTCGCCTTCAGCTTCTCGGACAGCTCGGCGCCGGTCTGCTGGAAGTCGTCCCACGTCCAGTCCTCGGACGGCAGGTCCATGCCGGCCTGCTCGAACAGCGACTTGTTCACCCAGACGCCGATGGTGTCGAAGTCCTTCGGCACGCCGTACTGGGTGTCGTCGTACGTGTACAGGTCGTTGAGCGCGCTCGAGTACTTCGACGCGTCGATGTCACCCGACTCGACCTCGCCGGTGATCGGCGCGAGCTTGCCGTTGGCCGCGTACAGCTGGAAGTTCGGGCCGTTCATCCAGAACAGGTCGGGCAGGGTGTTGCTCGAGCCCTGGGTCTGCAGCTTCGTCCAGTAGTTGGCGAACGGCGTGACGTCGACGCTCACCTTGATGTCCGGGTACTCCTCGTTGAAGCCCTTCAGGTTGGCCTTGATGGCCTTGACCTGGTTCTCGTCCCAGACGGCGTAGGTCAGGGACGCCTTGGTGTCCTTCGGCGCGGCCTCGTAGTCGCCGCCGGAGCCGGACGCGCCGGACGACGAGGAGCAGCCGGCCAGGAGCGCTGCCGCGCCGAGTGCGGCGACGGCGCCGAGGAGGACGCGGCGCACGCCGGTTCCTCGGGTGGGGATGTGTGCGGTCATCGGGGTGTCCTTTCGCACGGCCGTCAGGAACCGACGGTCTGGGCGAGATGCGGGGTGGAGGGGGTGGAGTGCGGGGCGTTCGACGTGAAGTGCGCGATGGTCTCGGCCGGCAGGGGCGGGACGTCGATGGGGACGGACCCGTTGCGGAGCGAGCGCGTGGCCAGCGCGCCGGCGGCGACCGCGGCACGGGCCGCGATCGGGGAGAGCTCCGACGGTTCGCCGAACGCGACGGACCGCAGGAACTCGGTCATGGTGAGCAGGTCGGCATCGGCGTGCCCGTCCTCGACGCCGTCGATCGGGTACTCGCGGTCCCCCGTGGTGTCCCAGCCGCGGCGGTGCGTCCAGACCTTCACGACGCCCCCACCGGTGTCGCCGATGTTCTCGAGGCGTCCCTCGGTACCGATGACGGTGTAGTTCCGCCAGTAGTCCGGGGTGAAGTGGCACTGCTCGTAGCTGGCCTGCACCCCGTTGTCGAGCGTCATCATCACCATCGAGACGTCCTCGACGTCGACGACGGGGTTCAGCCCGGTCTGGGCGAGCGGCGGCCAGTTGTCGTGGGAGAACCAGTCCCCCATGAGCTCGCCGCTGCGGTCGCGCCGGTCGGTGACGTCGCCGTAGACCGACAGCGAGCCCATCCCGACGACCCGGGCGGTGTCACCCCCGCCGAGCGCGTGGATGACGTCGAGGTCGTGGCTCGCCTTCTGCAGGAGCAGGGAGTTCACCTTGCTGCGGTCGGCGTGCCAGTCCTTGAAGTAGTAGTCACCACCGTTGCCGACGAAGTGCCGGCACCAGACGGCCTTGACCTGACCGATCTCGCCGCGGTCGACGATCTCGCGCATCAGGCGGACGACGGCGGCGTGCCGGAAGTTGTGCCCGACGTACAGCGGCGTCCCGGTCTCCGCCGCGGTGTTCAGGACGGCGTCGGCGTCCTCGACCGTGATGGCCAGCGGCTTCTCGAGGTAGACGGCGATGCCCGCGCGGAGCAGGTCGATCGCGATCTCGGCGTGGGTCCAGTCCGGCGTGGTGACGATGGCCGCGTCGACGTGACCGGTGAGGTCACGGTGGTGTTCGACCACCAGGGCGTCCGGGTACTCGTCGTGCCCGCGGTCCCGGCCGGCCGCGGTGACGTCGGCGACGGCCACGACCCGGGCCTGCAGCGACGGGTCGTCGGCGGTTGCCTCGGCCACGTGGCGGGCGATGGCGGACCGCTGGCCCATCCCGATCACCGCGACGCGGAGTCCTGCGTTGTCAGCGCCCATGCTCATCGCTCCCTTGCGTGAATGTGACGCCCATGATGCCGAATCGATCATGAATGCACAATAGGCGCTCACGGATCGCTCACGCATCCGTGCCGGGGAGGGTTTTACACGATCGAAACGTCCGGACCGTTCCGGGGTGGCCGCAGGGGGTGCTCAGTCGGCGACGACGAGCTCCACGCCGGCGCTGGCCAGGTCAGCGGCGAACGAGGCCGGCACCGGCTGGTCGGTGACCAGGACGTCGATGCGGTCGAGCGGGCAGATCCGGGCGAAGGTCGACCGTTCGATCTTGGTCGAGTCGGCGACCACGACGACGCGTCGTCCGACCGAGGCGAAGTGGCGGCTGACCTCGGCCTCGCCCTCGTGCATGGTGGTCGCGCCGTACTGGCCGGTGAGACCGTCGACGCCGAGCACCACGAGGTCGAGGGCGAACTCGTCGAGGGTGTCCCGGACGAGCGGCCCGACGAGCTCGTAGGACTGCCGCCGCGCCACTCCACCGGTGACCACGATCTTCACGTTGGCGCGGACGGACAGCTCGTACCCGACGTTCAGCGCGTTCGTCACGATCGTGATGCCGAACTCGCCGTCGGCGCGGATGAACCGCTCGCTCTTGCCGAGTTCACGCGCGACCTCGGTCGTGGTCGTCCCGCCGTTGAGGCCGACGGTCTCCCCCGGCTGCACCAGTCGGGCGGCCGCGCGGGCGATCGCCGTCTTCGCCTCGGCCTGCCGGGCGATCTTGTACTGCAGCGGGAGCTCGTACCCGGCCCCGAGTGCTGCCGCTCCCCCGTGCGTGCGCGTGACGAGCCGCTGGTCGGCGAGGGTCGCGAGGTCACGGCGAGCCGTCGCGGCGGAGATCCCGAGCAGCTCCCCGATCTCGGCGATCGACACGTTGCCGCGTTCGCTCACCAGTTCGAGCAGGGCGTTCAGCCGCTGTTGGGGGGTCATGACGGTCATCCTACGGCGTCACCACCGTCGCCCGGTGATCGGAAATGACGTTTTCCCCTTCCCTTGCGCACAATCGCTCGCTACGCTTCCTGATCATCGATCACCCGGATCGATCCGGACCCGGAAGGCTCCCATGACCGACACCTTCGTGAGCGCTGAACTGGCCTCGCAGCCGGAGACCTGGCGTGCAGCCGCCGCGCTCCTGCCGACCTTCGCCGACGCGCTCCCCCAGCCGGGCGAACGCGTGGCAGTGATCGGCTGCGGCACGAGCTGGTTCATCGCCATGAGCTACGCCGTCGCCCGTGAGCAGGCGGGCCTCGGTGTGACCGATGCCTTCGCCGGATCCGAGTACCCCGCGTCCCGCGAGTACGACCGCGTGCTCATGATCAGCCGCTCGGGCACGACGACCGAGATCGTCGACCTGCTGCAGGCCCTGCCGTCGCAGCGGACCGTCCTGATCACGGCCGTCGCCGACAGCCCTGCCGCGGCCGTCGCCGACCAGGTGGTCGCCCTGCCCTTCGCCGACGAGCGCTCGGTCGTCCAGACCCGCTTCGCCACCACGACGCTCGCACTGCTGCGGGCGTCCATCGGTGACGACGTCGACGCGCTCGCAGCCCAGGCCGAGACCGCGCTGACGGTGCCGATCGACGACCTGCTCGACGCCGAGCAGGTCTCGTTCGTCGGTCGTGGGGCCGCCGTCGGCCTGACGTTCGAAGCCGCCCTCAAGACGCGTGAGGCCGCGCAGTTCTGGGCTGAGTCCTACCCGGCGATGGACTACCGGCACGGTCCCATCGCGATCGCCCAGCCCGGACGGCTCGTCTGGTCGCTCGGCACCGCACCCGACGGCCTGGCCGCCGAGGTCGCCGCCACCGGCGCCCGATTCGTCCAGCACGACCTCGACCCGATCGCCGGACTCGTCGTGGTGCACCGGTTCGCCGTCGCCCTGGCCGAGGGACGCGGGCTCGACCCGGACAACCCCCGGTCGCTCACCCGGTCGGTCATCCTCACCTGATGGGTGGCGCAGGCGCGGTGCTCGGGGTCGACGTCGGCGGCACGGGCATCAAGACCCGGCTGACGACCGCCGACGGACTCGTCCTCGACGAGACCCGGGTGCCGACGCCGCGCGACGACCCGGGCGCCGCGCGCCTCGCCGCCGTCGTCGCCGGGCTGGCCGCACAGGCCACGCGACGGGCGCCGCTCGAAGCCATCGGGCTGGTGACCCCCGGCGTCGTCGACGAGACCCGCGGCACCGTGGACCTGTCCGTCAACCTCGGGTGGCGCGACGTCCCGGTGCGTGACCTCGTCCGCGCCGAGCTCCTGCAGCAGGGGATCGACGTCCCGATCGCCTTCGGCCACGACGTCCGCGCCGGGGCCCTGGCCGAGGTCCGGGCCGGTGACCCGGCGCTCTCGCGGGGGTCGGTCTCGTTCGTGCCGGTCGGCACCGGGCTCGCGAGCGCCCTGGTGGTCGACGGCACCGTCGTGTCCGGCGGTGGCTGGGCGGGGGAGATCGGGCAGGTCCGCATCCAGACCGGTCCGCACGCGGGCCACCGCGTCGAGGAGATCGCGTCCGCCGGGGGAGTCGCACGTCGTTCCGGGGCACCCTCCGCGCACGCCGCCATGCTCCTGGTCCGCCAGGGCGACCCGGCAGCCCGTGCGGTCTGGGACGACTGCGTCGCGGTCCTGGCCGATGCGGTCGCCTGGACCACCGCGGTCGCCGGGAACCACACGGTCATCGTCGGCGGGGGACTCGCCGAGTCGGGCCCGCTGCTGATCGACCCGCTGCGCGACGCCGTCACGGAGCGTCTGCAGGGCGTCCGTGTCCCCGTCATCGTGCCCGCCCGGCACGGCGACGCAGCCGGCGCCATCGGTGCGGGGATCCTCGCACGCGCGCTGCTCGAGACCGAGACCGGAGTCCTGCTGTGACGACCCTCGTCCGAGCTCATCGCATCGTCACGGCCCAGGCGGACCTGCACGACGGCTGGCTCGTCATCGGTGACGACGACACCGTGCTGGCGACCGGCACCGGGGCCCCGATGCGCACGGACACCGCCGTCACCGTCGACGGCGCGATCGTGCCCGGGTTCGTCGACCTCCACGCCCACGGGGCACTCGGGCACGACTTCGCCGGGTGCTCCGCCGAGGACGCCCGTGCCGCCGCTGGGCACCACAGGTCGCGGGGCACGACCACCCTGGTCGGGTCCATCGCCACGGGCGAGCGCGCGGACACCGTGGCGGCCCTCACCCGGCTCCGGCCGCTCGTCGCGGACGGCACGCTCGCCGGACTGCACCTGGAGGGGCCGTGGCTCGCGCCGGCTCGTCGCGGGGCGCACCGCGTCGACCTGCTGCACGCCCCGCACCCCGCCGAGGTCGACGCCTACTGCGACGCCGCCGGTGGCGCCCTGCGGATCGTCACCCTCGCGCCGGAGCTCCCGGGTGCACTCGACGCCGTCGCCCGCTTCGCCGAAGCCGGGGTCGTCGTCGCCATCGGCCACACCGACGCCACCGCCGAGCAGACCCGCCGCGCGGTCGACGCCGGAGCCTCGCTCGTCACCCACCTGTTCAACGGGATGCCCCCGCTGCACCACCGCGCACCCGGGCCGGTCGGGGTCGCGCTCTCCGACGACCGTGTGCTGCTCGAGTGCATCGTCGACGGCCACCACTTGGACCCGGTCGCCGTCGACATCGTCCAGCGCAGCGCTCCGGGCCGGATGGTCCTGGTCTCCGACGCCATGGCGGCGACGGGCTGCCCCGACGGGGCGTACACGGTGGCCGGATCGGCGGTGACCGTCCGCGACGGGCTCGCCGTGCTCGCCGACGGTTCGTCGCTGGCGGGCAGCACGATCACGGTCGCCGACGCCGTCCGCCGCCTGCTCGGCGCCGGGACCGACCTGCCCGAGGTCGTCGCGGCGTCCGCGGGGCGTGCGGCACGCCTGCTCGGGGCACCTGCACCGCTCAGCGTGGGCGCCCCCGCCGACCTGGTCGTGCTCGACCCGGAGCGCGGCAGCGTCCGAACCCTGCCGACGGCGGTGGTCGCGTGATCCTCGTCGTCACCCCGAACCCGGCCGTCGACGTGACCTACCGGGTCGCCGAACAGCGCATCGGCGAGACCCAGCGCGTGCTCGAGGTCCAGCGGCGTCCCGGCGGCAAGGGCCTGAACGTCGGGCGGGTCCTCGCCGCCACCGGTGTCCCGACCCACGCCGTGCTGCCCCTCGGCGGCGACGGCGGGCACTGGATCGCCCATGCCCTCGACGACCTCGGGCTCGTCCACACCGACGTCGCTGTCCGTGGCGAGACCCGCACGACCGTCACGGTGGTGGACGACCTCGCGCACCCGACGATGTTCGGCGAGCCCGGACCCGTGCTCAGCCCCGACGAGTGGGACACGGTCACCGCCGCGGTCGAGACACTGCTCGACGGCGATGTCGGCGATACGCGCGGTACCGCTGATGCCCCGCCCGCGGCTGCCCTGGTCGTGTCGGGCTCCCTGCCCCGCGACACCGACCCGGCGGTCGTCGCCCGCTGGGTCATCGCCGCACGCCACCGCGGTGTGCTCTCCGTGGTCGACTGCTCGGGCACCGCGCTGCTGGCTGCCGCCTCGGCCGGGGCGACGGTCTGCAAGCCCAACCGCGAGGAACTGCTCGAGGCCACGGGCACCGACGACGAGCGCTCGGGGGCACTCCGGCTCCTCGGACTCGGCGCGACGGTCGTCGTGGTGTCCCGCGGATCCGACGGCATCGCCGCCCACACCGCCGAGTACGTGCTCGAGGTGCCGGCCGTCCCCGGGGTCTCCGGCAACCCGACCGGCGCCGGGGACGCAGCCACCGCCGGGCTCGTCGGTGTCCTGGTCGATGTCCTCGTCGGTGCTGGTCTCCCCGGGCCTGACGGCAGCGTCCCGGCCCCCGACGACGCCACCCTGCTCCGAGCCCTGCGGTCCGCCGCCGCACACGGGGCCGCCGCCGTCCTCCAGCCGGTGGCCGGCGCGGTCGACCCGGCAGACGTCCAACGATTCCTGTCCACCCCGCCTGCTCCCGCCCACGACCGAACGAGGACCCCCGCATGATCACCGACCTCGCCCTCACCGGCCTGCTCGACACCGCCCGCACGGCACGCCGCGGGGTCGGCGCGTTCAACGTGGTGCTGCTCGAGCACGCCGAGGCGATCGTCTCCGGCGCCGAGCTGGCCGGTCTGCCGGTGATCCTGCAGATCAGCGAGAACTGCGTCCGGTACCACGGCGGCCTCGCGCCGATCACGACCGCAACCCAGGCGGTCGCACGGGCCGCCGACGTCGAGGTCCTCGTGCACCTCGACCACATCGAGGACCCGGAGCTGGTGGCGGCCGGCGTCGAGCTGGGCGTCGATTCGGTCATGTACGACGGTTCGCACCTGGACTTCGCCGCCAACGTGGCCGCGACCCGCGAGCTCGCCGCTCGGTGTCACGCCGCGGGCGTCGCGATCGAGGCCGAGCTCGGCGAGGTCGGCGGCAAGGACGGCGTGCACGCGCCCGGCGTCCGGACCGATCCGACCGACGCCGCCGCGTTCGTGGCCGACACCGGGGTCGATGCCCTGGCGGTCGCGGTGGGGACCTCGCACGCGATGCAGACCCGCGAGGCGTCGGTGGACCGTGACCTGGTCGAGCGCCTCCGTGCCGCGGTGCCGGTGCCGCTCGTGCTGCACGGGTCCTCCGGCCTGTCCGACGACGAACTCCGTGGCGCCGTGCACGCGGGGATGACGAAGATCAACATCTCGACGCACCTGAACGGCCTGTTCACCCGTGCGCTCCGCACCGTGCTCGACGAGCGGCCGGACGTCGTCGACCCGCGCAAGTACGTGTCGGCGGGCCGGGACGCCATCGCCACCGAGACGGCACGGCTGCTGACGCTCCTGCACGCCTGACGCGCGAGCGGGCGCGGGCGCGCTGGCGCTCAGCAGAGCGGGACGTTCACCGCGAGCCCGCCCATCGCGGTCTCCTTGTACTTCGACGACATGTCCGCCCCGGTCTGCCGCATCGTCTCGACGACCTGGTCGAGCGACACGTGGTGCACCCCGTCGCCCCGCAGGGCCATCCGGGCGGCGTTGATCGCCTTGTTCGCCGCGATCGCGTTCCGCTCGATGCACGGGATCTGCACCAGGCCGCCGATCGGGTCGCAGGTCAGCCCGAGGTTGTGCTCCATCGCGATCTCGGCGGCGTTCTCGACCTGCTCCGGGGTGCCCCCGAGGACCTCGGCGAGCCCCGCAGCGGCCATCGACGCCGCGGATCCGACCTCGCCCTGGCAGCCGACCTCGGCGCCGGAGATCGACGCCCGTTCCTTGTAGATCGACCCGATCGCCCCGGCGGTGAGCAGGAACCGCACGACGGCGTCGTCGCGTTCGGCGGCGGGGGCCTCGGCGACCGTGGGCACGTAGGTGAGCGCGTAGTACAGGACCGCGGGGATGATGCCGGCTGCGCCGTTCGTCGGGGCGGTGACGACACGGCCGCCGGTGGCGTTCTCCTCGTTGACCGCCATGGCGACGAGGTTCACCCACTCCATCGCGAAGAGCGGGTCGTGGTCGGGGTCCTCGCGGGTGAGCTGTTCGTGCCAGGTGGCGGCGCGACGGCGGACGTCGAGTCCCCCGGGCAGGCACCCGCCCCGGCGGACGGATCGGTCGACGCACGACTCCATCACGCCGTGGATCCCCAGCAGGCCGGACCGGATCTCGACGTCCGTCCGGGTGACGGCCTCGTTCGCCAGGGCGACGCCGCTGATCGGCAGGCCGGAACCGGCACACGCGGCGAGCAGCTCCGCGCCGCTCGAGAACGGGTACGGCACGGCGTCGTCGACCGGGATCGCGGCACCGGCGACGGCAGCGGATGCGTCGGCCGCGGGCTCGGCTGCCTCGTCCCGTGCGATGAACCCACCACCGATCGAGTAGTAGGTCTCGTCCGCCAGATCGGCACCGGCGGCGTCACGGGCGCGCAGCCGCATGGCGTTCGGGTGCCGGGGCAGCATCGTCAGGGGGTGCAGGACGATGTCGGCGAGGCGGAACGGCACGGTCGCACCGCCGTCGAGCCGCAGGACACCGTCGCGTTCCAGGGTGTCGAGCGCGAGGACCATGGCATCGGGGTCGACGGTCTCCGGGTGCGACCCCATGAGCCCGGCGACGACGGCACCGAGCGTGCCGTGGCCCTGCCCGGTCGACGCGAGGGACCCGTACAGGTCGACCACCACGGACGCGACGGGCAGGCCACGGACGAGCGTGGCGAACTCGGCACCGGCCCGCATCGGGCCGACGGTGTGCGAGCTCGAGGGGCCGACACCGACGCTGAACAGATCGAAGACGGAGACCGGCACGCCGCCACACTAACCCGTCCGGACGGACCGGTGCTCAGCGCCGCCGACCGCCCTCGGGCGGCATCACGAACCACAGCACGACGTACGCGATCCACAGCGGCCCGGGGAAGAAGCTCAGGATGACCCAGACGACCCGGACCAGGGTGCGGGACAGGTTGAAGCGGTCGGCGAGACCGGCGCAGACGCCGGCCAGCAGACGACCGTTGCGGGGACGGGAGAGTGTGCTCATACCGACGACGCTACGCAACGCCGCCCGTCGAGCGCATCCGGGACGCACCCCGAGCGTGGTGGGGGAAACCCCCGGACCGGCCCTGAGCAGCCCCGGGGTCAGGGGATGAGGACGATCTTGCCGCGGGTGTGGCCCTGCTCGAGCTCCTCGAAGGCGTCCTGCACACGATCGAGCGGGTAGGTCGCGGCGATCGGCACCTCGATGGCGCCGTTCGCGACCTCGAGAGCGAGCGCCCCGAGGATCTCCGGGTCGGCGGTGTCCGCGCTGCCCGAGGCCTTCGCTCCGACCTCGGCGGCCTCGTCGAACGCGATGATCGTCTCGATGCGGTCGACCGGCACCCCGAGGGCGATGCCGAGCCGGACGTACTCGGCGCCGTGGGTGTCGATCACGGCGTCGATGCCGTTCGTCGCGAGTTCGGTGATGCGCTCCTGCAGCCCGTCGCCGTACGCGACCGGCCGTGCACGCTTGGAACGGAGCCACTCGTGGTTCGCCTCGGAGGCGACGGCGATGACGTCGATGCCCTCGTTCGCGAGCAGCTGGGTGACGAAGCCGCCGACCCCGCCGGCGGCGCCGGACACGACGACGGTCTCGCCCGGACGCGGGTCGACCGCACGCACGGCTGCGGCCGCGGTGGTCGCGATGACGTCGAGGCCACCCGCCACGGTCCAGTCGAGCAGGCGTGGCTTCTGGACGACCTGGACGGCCGGCACGGAGACGTACTCGGCCTGGCTCGCGCGGTCCCACGACCAGCCGATGACCTCTTCGCCCTCGTCGACGCCGTCGACCTCGGCCCCGACGGCCACCACGATGCCGGCGAAGTCGGTGCCCTGCCCGGACGGCAGGTCACCGCCGAACGCCCCCTGGCGGATGGCCGACTCACCGGGGTTGATGCCTGCGGCGCGGACGCGGACGAGCACCCGCCCGGGCGTCACCTCGGGAACGGGCACCTCGGCGACGTGCAGGACCGATCGGTCACCCCACTCGTCGAAGCGGACAGCGCGCATGGTCTCCGGGATCTCAGTCATCGGGACCGACGCTACCCCGGAGCGCGGTACCCGGTCTGCGTGGACCGCTCCATCCCTGCGAGGACGCGAAAGCGAGAGGGTGCGAGACTGGGGGCATGCCCATCCTGAACAAGGACATGCAGGTCTGCATGTCGCTGGCCGCGCGACCGAGCAACATCGGCACCCGGTTCCACAACTACCTGTACGACGAGCTCGGCCTCAACTTCCTGTACAAGGCGTTCACCACGACCGATCTGCCCGGCGCCGTCGCCGGCATCCGTGCGCTCGGGATCCGCGGTTGCTCGGTGTCGATGCCCTTCAAGGAGGCGATCATCCCGCTGGTCGACCACATCGAGGACTCCGCCGCCGCGATCCAGTCGGTCAACACGGTCGTGAACGACGACGGCGTGCTCACGGCGTCGAACACCGACTACGAGGCGATCGCCGCCCTGCTCGGGTCGCACCAGGTCGACCCGGCTTCGCGGGTGCTGCTCCGCGGCTCGGGTGGCATGGCCAAGGCCGTCACGGCGGCGTTCCGCGGCGCCGGCTTCGACCGGTTGACGGTCGTCGCCCGCAACGAGCAGACCGGCCCGGCCCTGGCATCGCAGTACGGCTACGAGTGGGTCGCCGACGAGCGCGAGGCGGGGGAGACCGACCTGGTCGTCAACGTCACCCCGCTCGGCATGCGCGGCGACCAGCAGGACGCACTCGCCTTCGCGCCGGAACGGATCGAGGCGGCGCACACCGTCTTCGACGTGGTCGCGTTCCCGTCGGAGACCCCGCTCGTGCGGGCGGGCCGCGACGCCGGCAAGCACGTCATCACCGGCGCCGAGGTCATCGCCCTGCAGGCGGCCCGTCAGTTCGAGCGGTACACGGGCGTCGCCCTGACCGACGACCAGGTGGCGCGGGCCAGCGAGTTCTCGCGCGCCGAGTAGTCGACGCCCCCACAGGGCGGACGGGAGGCCCGTAGCGGCGCCGCCACGGGCCTCCCGTCCGTCTCGTGGGACGTCTCAGGCGTTCGCCGCGCGCCCGACGGCCACCCACTCGAGGCGGCGGAGCGTCTCTCGGTTGCGGATCCAGATGAGCGGCTGCATGAGGAAGTCGGGCACGTACGAACCCGGCCCGGCCACCGCGTTCTCGGTGATCGTGACCTTGCTGCCGTGCCGGTGCGGTTCGACGGTCAGCTCGACGCGGGCCTCGCCGATGGGCCAGCCCTTCGGCTGGATGACCATGCGGTGCGGCGGCTCCCACACCAGCGACGTCGTGACGTCGTTGATGACGATCGGCCACGCGCCGAACGAGTGGTGCAGGTGGGTACCGACCTGCGGCCAACCGGACTCCTCCTTGCGCATGCGCGAGGCGCCGACCACCCAGGTCGTGTAGAGCCATCCGTCGCCGAGCACGTCGAAGACGGCTTCGGGGCGGCAGTGCAGGATGCGGACGTTCTTCGCCATGGTGATCAGCCTTCCGGGGTGAGGTCGACGTCCTCGAGCAGGCCGAAGGTGTGCCGGAGGGCGCTCTTCGCCGCGTGCCAGCCGGCCATGCCGTGCACGCCGGGGCCGGGCGCGGAGGACTCGGAGCACAGGTACATGCCGCCGCCCATCCGCCACGGGTCGCTGGACAGGACGGGGCGCTTGACGAGCTGCCAGAAGCTCGCAGCACCGGCGGCGATGTCGCCACCGACGTAGTTCGGGTTGTACTCGCCCATCTGCACGGCGGTACGGGAGCTCGACGACAGGATCGTGTCACGGAACCCCGGCGCGAACCGCTCGATCTGACGGGTGACGGCCTCGGTCGGGTCGACGTCCGACCCCGCCGGGACGTGCGCGTAGGCCCAGAAGACGTGCTTGCCCTTCGGGGCGCGGGTCGGGTCCACCACGGTCGGCTCCGCACCGAGCACGTACGGGCGCTCGGCGTGCTGCCCGTTCGCGACGGCACGTTCAGCGGCCGCGATCTCCTGGCGGGTCCCGCCGATGTGCACGGTCCCGGCCTTCCGCAGCGACTCGTTGGTCCACGGCACCGGGTCGGACAGCGCGAAGTCGACCTTCGCCGCCGCGTTGCCGAACCGGAAGCGTCGCAGTGCACCGCGCCTCGGGGTCGGGATCTGCTTGCCCGCGATCCGGAGCATGCCCGGCACGCTGGTGTCGAACAGCACCGCCTTCGCCGGGGTGAGGTCACCGAGCGACCGGACCTCCTGCCCGGTGACGATGCGGCCGCCGTGCGCGACGAGGTCCGCGGCGAGCGCGTCGACGATCGCCTGGCTGCCACCGATCGGCACCGGCCAGCCGCGGGCGTGCGCGTACGAGCCGAGCGACAGGGCAGCCGCCGCGGTGGACAGGGACGGCAGGTGCTGGATCGAGTGCGCGGCGACGCCGGACACCATCGCCGGTGCGGCCTCGCCGCGGAAACGCAGGTTCCACGCCGCGGTGCCCTGCTCGAGCGCCCGCAGACCGAAGCGCAGGACCGTCAGGGGGTGCCGCGGCACGTGCAGCAGCGCGTCGGTCGCGAAGTCGGCGACCTGGTCCGCGTTCTCCGCCAGCGGGGCCATCAGCTGCTTGAAGGCCGGCCCGTCCACCCCGAGCTCGGCGGCGGTGCGGTCGAGGTCCTGGTAGGCGATGCCGGCGCGCCCACCGTCGAGCGGGTGGCCGTACTGCACCTCGGGCAGGCGGAGCTCGATGCGCTCCTCCATCCGGAACAGCCGGAAGAACTCGGACTGCAGGGCCATCGGGTGCACGGCGGAGCAGACGTCGTGCAGGAAGCCGGGCAGGGTGAGCTCGGCCGTTCGGGCGCCCCCGCCGATCGTGTCGTTCCGTTCGACGACCTCGACCGACAGTCCGGCGCGTGCGAGCGTCACCGCTGCCGCGAGCCCGTTCGGTCCCGCTCCGACGACCACCGCATCAACCATGCACCGAGCCTAGGGACTCGTGACTGCGTGTGGTGTCGGTCAGATCACCGAGGCGCCTGTCGACACCGCCACTCGCTTCCGAGCCAGGACGTCGTCGATACGGTGCGCACCGGCGATGAACGTCGCTGCGTCGGGGTCGATCGCTCCGGCGATCGCGACGATGTCGTCGCGGATGGCCGCCAACGGCGCGTTGTGGATGGGTTCGTGGTGGGCGAGCCGGTTCCGGAATCTCCGCACGGCATCGAGTCGTCGGTGCAGCTGCTTGCGTCGGACCGTCCCCAGGCCGGGGAACGCGTGCACGAGCCGCGGCTGCCAGAGCGTCGTCTCGTAGCTCCAGATCGGGTTTCGGGGGATCCCCGCATCGGTGAGGCCGACCCAGAAGCCGAAGCTCGTCGCGGCGACCACCTGATCCGGTTCGGGATCGGTGAAGCCCCGTCGTCGCAGGGTTCGAGTTGCGTCGTCGACCGCCCGGCGTTCGCGGTCCAGCAGGTGGACAGCGGCGTTGTTCCACCAGTCGTCACGACGGCCCCGGCGGAGCTCGTCGTGAAGAGCATTCCGGACGAACACTTCGAGGCAACCGACGGGACCCCAGAACGCTGACGCGATCTCTGAGTTCCAGGCGTAGAGCCGCGCGGCGAGGTCGGTACGGCCGTCGTAGCGGGCCGCGTACCGGTCGAAGCGCGCTGCGCTGAGCAGCCTCGGGAGCGCCTGCAGCGTGGCTGGATCGATCATCGCGCCCCTCGTCGCACCCCTTCGAGACAGCAATCGCCCCAGGAGTCCGGCGAGCCGAATGGTCCTGGGGCGTTACTCGATGAGCCTATCGAAGACGGGCCGGTATATCAAGTACCGGTCAGGTGCGCGAGGTGTCGGGGTCGGCCGGGTCCGACTCGTCCTGGTCACCATCGGCGTCGTCGGGCTCGTCGGCGTCGACCGGGGTCGATCCGACGGGGTGCTCGGCGAGCAACTCGGCGAAGTCCTCGTCGAGCATCTGCTGCAGCCGGTCGTCACGGCCGATCTCGTAGTCGTCGGCCGGACGCTGGGCCCACCCGAGCCGTCCGACGACGGTGGTGCCGATGTCGTCCCAGGCGCGGGCCCGCGCGGCGAGCACGATGCCGTCGACGAAGTGCTGGTCGTCGCGCCGCTTGTCGAGCATGGTGGCGAGCTGCTCGTACGTGGCCTCGCGCATCCGGAGCTTCAGGTCGTCGCCCCGCCGGTAGTCGTGCTGGTGGCGGGAACGGCCCTTCTGCTTGCTCGAGGTGGAGCGGATCTCCCGCATGCGTGCGGCGTCGCCCCGCTCTTCCTCGGCCATGCGGTGGAGTTCCTCGCGCGTGGCCTCGGCGATGAGCGCGTGGTCGAAGTACCCCTGGTCACGCAGGGCGTTCGTGATGATGCGGTTGGCCACCGCGATGGTGACGGCGGCCTTCGCGATGAGGAAGCCCTCGTCGACCGCCCGCTTCAGTTCGACCTGGCTGATGGGTCGATCGCGCACGTCGTGGTTGCGTCGTCCGAACAAGGCCATGCTCCGACGATACCGGCGACCGGTGTCGGTCGGCCTGCACGAGGGAGTCGTTCGTCAGAGCAGCAGGCCGTACACCGCCACGTCGACACGCTCGGGCCCGAGGGGCAGCGCCCCGCGCAGGGTGCCCTCGTGCGTGAAGCCGAGCCGCTCGGCGAGCCCCCGGCTCCGCGCGTTGTCGACCGCCGTCCGGATCTCCATCCGTGCGGACCCGCGCGCTCGGGCGACCCCGATCAGCACCGTGGCGGCCCGCCGGACGACACCACGGCCCTCCTGTCCGGCGTCCACCCAGTAGCCGAGCGATGCCTGGCCCAGGTACGGGTCGAACGTCAGCGAAGCCACCCCGACGATCCGGTCGTCCTGGCGGATGACGCAGGGGAGCGCGCGGTCCATCGCGAACTGGCCGAGCAGCCGTTCGGTGTGCAGGGCGATGGCCTCGCGGGTCTGGGGGTCCCATGCCCAGGGCTCGGCGGCCCGCAGACGATCGGTGTTGGCGTGCACGAGTGCGAGCACCTGGTCGACCGTCGTCAGGTCGCGCAGCGTCAGCGTGTAGCCGTCACCGAGATCGCGTCCGAACGTCGTCACCGTCCAGACACTAGGCACCCCTGCCTGTCACTCGTACCGGAGCGCCTCGATCGGGTTCTGCCGTGCGGCTCGTCGTGCCGGCAGGGTGCCCGCCAGGAATGCGATGAACATCACGACGAGGATGATCGTGGCGACCGACCCCGGCGCGAACTGCATGATCTGCAGCCCCGGCAGGTCCTTGAGGAGCGTGCCGGCCAGGACGTTCGAGATCCCGGTGCCGAGCAGGATCGCGACCCCGGCGCCGATGGCACTGCCGAGGAACCCGATGAACACCGCCTCGAGCGAGAACAGCGTGTAGACCTTGCCGCCGCCCATGCCCATCGCCTTCATCAGGCCGATCTCGCGGGTGCGCTCCTGCACGCTCATGAGCAGCGTGTTGATGATGCCGAAGCCGGCGGCGACGAGCGCGATCACGGCGAAGGCGTTCAGGACCCCCACGATGCCGCTGATGACGGTCTGGAACTGGCCGAGCTGGTCCTGGATGGTCTGGCCGAGGAACCCGTCGTCGGCCAGGGACTTCTTGACCGTGGTCACCGATGCCCCGGCGTCGAGCGTCGCCGTGGCGCTGGCGTAGGACGTCGCGATCGAGTCGGGCTTGCCGATCTCCTGCGCGGCCTGCATGGCGTCGGTCAGTGCGACGTTCGCCCCGGCACCGCTGCCGAACAGCGACTCGTTCTGCACCCCGACGACGGTGGCGGTGAGCGTGTGCTCCTTGCCCTGGTAGTCGTCGACGGCGATCGTGAGCTCCTTGCCGACGGCGGCCGAGGCGCTGCCGAGACCCATGTTCTTCAGGTAGTCGGTCGGCAGCATCACCTGGTTGGCGTCGGTGTCGTCGTCGAGCTGCTTGCCGCTCGCCAGGTCGGCGTCGAGCTCGCCGGCGTTGGCCGTGAGCGACACGACGTACTTGCCCTGGTCGCCGTACTCGGCGTACTTCGGTGCGAGGGCGATCGCCGGACGGAGGCTCTTGATGCCGTCCGTCTTCTCGATCGCGTCGACGTCGGACTGCGACAGGTACGAGAACGACGCGGGGCCGCGGTCGACGCTCTGACCGGACGCCTCGGGGTCGTACTTCGCCGGGCCGCTGTCGGTCGAGGTGCTGTCGACCGCCTTCGTGATGGTCAGCGAACCGGTGTCGCCGATCGAGGAGACCTGGCTGTCGATGTAGTTGCTGACGCCCGTGCCGATGGCCGAGGTGAGCGTGATCGTGAAGGCGCCGATGAAGATCGCGATGACGGTCAGGGTCGTGCGCAGCTTCGAGCGGAAGGTGTTCGAGACCGCGGTGCGCAGGAGGTCGAGGAAGTTCATGCGGAGTGCCTTCCGTGCGTGGCAGACGCGTCGACCGCGTCGTCGGGTCCGCCGACGATCAGGCCGTCGCGGACGTTCACGCTGCGGTCGCAGCGCGCGGCGAGCTCTTCGTCGTGCGTGACCACGACGAGCGTGATCCCCCGCTCGCGCTGCAGCCCGAACAGCATGTCCTCGACCACCTGTCCGGTGTTCGTGTCGAGGTTGCCGGTCGGCTCGTCGGCGAAGATCACGCTCGGCTCACCGACCAGCGCCCGGGCGATGACCACGCGCTGCTTCTGGCCGCCGGACAGGTCGTTGGCGTCGTTCTTGGCCTTGTCGGCCAACCCGAGGGCGTCGAGCGCCGCCATGCCCCGGCGCTTGCGCTCGGCTCCGGAGACACCGGCGATCTTGAGCGGGAGCACGACGTTGTCGAGCACCGAGGTCTTCGGCGTCAGGAAGAACTGCTGGAACACGAACCCGAAGGTGCTGTTCCGGGTGCGGTTGACCTGCCGCGCTCCGAGCGTCGCCGCGTCGGTGCCGTCGAGCAGCACCTGTCCGGCCGACGGCTTGTCGAGCAGTGCGAGCAGGTGCATCAGCGTCGACTTGCCGGAGCCGGACTTGCCGACGATCGCCAGGCTCTCGCCCTGGTGCACCGCCAGCGACACCCCCTTGAGCGCGTCGAACCGCGTCGCGCCGCGGCCGTAGGTCCTGGCGAGGTCACGGGCCTCGAGCACGGGAGTGGTCATGGGTTCACCGTAGTGTCCGATGCACGACTGCAAGTTTGCGTTTGCTGTAGATCATGTGACGTTCCGGTTACAGTCGGGCCATGCCCGACTCCGCGACGCCGTCAGAACTCGGTCTCCGTGACCGCAAGCGCATCGAGACCCGCAACCGCATCGCCGAGGCGGCTCGGTCCCTGGCCCTCGAGCAGGGCGTCGACGGCACCACGATCGAGCAGATCGCCGCGCGGGCCGACGTCTCCCCGCGGACGTTCTTCAACTACTTCGAGAGCAAGGAGGACGCGGTCCTCGGGCACACCGAGCTCGACCTCGAACCCGCCACCCTCGAGGCGCACCTGGCGGCCGTCGCGGGGGAGCCGGCGGCGCAGGCCGTCGTGGACCTGGCGTTCCTGGTGTTCGGGTCGTCGTTCGGCGACGAGCACGAGCGGCTCGAGCGCAAGGCCGTCATCGTGCGGTTCCCACAGCTGATGCGTCGGCAGGTCACGCGGATGACCACGGTCGCCGAGGCGATGACCGGCGCGGTGCGCACGATCCTCGAACGCGACCCGGCCTGGGGGCCGGAGGCGGCGACCCCGCAGGCGGCGGAGATGCTGCTCGGCATGTGCATGACGGGGCTCCGCAGTGCCGCTCGGCACGAGGGTTCCGACCCGGAACAGGTGCGGGCGGCGGTGGTCGCGTCGATCCGCGACACGGCTGCGCGCATCGCCGCGGCCTGAGACGCGACCACGAACGCAGGGGAGGCACGGTGCCAGCTGGCACCGCGCCTCCCGTCCGTTCGTGGGGACGTCGAGAACGGTCAGGGCTTCGTGATGAAGCCCTCCTTCACCATCCAGTCGAAGGCGACGTCCGCCGGCTCACGCCCCTCGACGTCGACCTGACGGTTGAGCTCCTGCAACACCGCGTCCGTGAGCTTCGGCGAGATCTGGTCGTAGATCCCCTCGAGCTGCGGGTACTCCTTGAGCGTCTTCGAGTCGATGACGGGCGCGACGTTGTACGCCGGGAAGAACCCCTTGTCGTCCTCGAGCACCGTCAGCCCGAGCGACTTGATGCGGCCGTCGGTGGTGAAGACCTCACCGAAGTTGCACTTGCCTCGGTCGGTGGCCGTGTAGACCGTGCCGGTGTCGAGGATGCTGACGTTGCTGCTCGGAACACCGTTCGACCCCGAACCACCGAGCTCCAAGCCGTACTTCTTGAGCATCGGCTTGAAGCCGTCGGCACGGGAGTTGAACTCCGACTCCACGCAGAACGTGCGCTGGTCGACCGGCAGCTTCGTGATGTCGGAGAGCGTCTTGACGTCCCCGAGCTCCTTGACGGCCTCGTTGCGGACGGCGAACGCGTAGGTGTTGTTCATCGGCGCGGGTTCGAGCCACGTCAGCCCGTTGCCGGCGTCCTCCTTCTTCACCGCCGTCCACTGCTCGGTCTTGTCCGGGATCCCCTTCGTGTGACCCATGAAGGTCAGCCAGGCGGTGCCGGTGTACTCGTACGTGAAGTCGGCCGCGTGCGAGGTCATCAGCTCACGGACCGCGACGCTGCCGGGCACGTTCGTCTCGTCGGTGACGTCGAACCCGGCGGCCTTGGCGGCGAGCACGGCGATCTTGCCGAGCACGAGCTGCTCGGTGAAGTTCTTCGACGTCACGGTGATGTGGGCGCCGGCCGGCAGGTCGTCGATGCGCTGGATGGAGCCGGCGCCGGCCTCGGGCACGAACGACGTGGCGGGCTGCAGGCCGCACCCGGTCAGGACGAGGGCAGTGGCACCGGCGACGAACGCGGCGGCTCCGACCCGGGTGCGGGTGCGGCGGGTGCTGCGGGTGCGGCGGGTCATCGGAGTCCCTTCGGTCGTGCGACCGTCTCGACCACGCGGCCGAGCCAGTCGATGGAGAGGGCGAGCAGGGCGACGAGCAGGGCCCCGGCGACGAGCACCTTCGGCAGGAACAGGGTCACGCCCGTGGTGATGAGCAGACCGAGTCCGCCCGCACCGACGAAGGTCGCCAGGCTCGCCGTACCCACGAGCAGCACGAGGGCGGTCCGGATGCCGGAGAGCATCACGGGCACCGCGAGCGGCAGTTCGACGCGCATCAGCACGCTGAAGGCGCTCATGCCCATGCCGCGACCGGCCTCGACCAGGCGGTCGTCGACGCTCTGCACGCCGATCATGGTGTTCCGGAGCACCGGCAGGATCGCGTAGAGCACGAGCGCGATGACGGCGGACGAGCTGTTCAGGCCGAGCCAGGCGGCGAGCAGCACGATGAGGCCGACGGCCGGGGCCGCCTGCCCGAAGTTCGCGACGGCGAGCACGTACGGGCTCGCCCGGCGCAGCGGCCCGCGGGTGAGCACGACGCCCAGCGGGATGCCGATCACGAGCACCAGGACCGTCGACTGCAGGGTCAGCACGAGGTGCTGGCCGGTCAGGGCCAGGATGTCCGCCGGGTTGAGCGTCGTGCGCTCCGTCGGGGTCAGGTCCGCCGTCGCGAGCCACACCGCGAAGCCGGCCAGCACGACCAGGATCGCGATCGGCTGGAACAGCAGGCCCTTCCACGAGGTGCTCGCACCGGTGGCGGGGCCGGCAGTGGCGACTGCGCTCACAGGTCTTCTCCGGTGGGCATGGCCGACACCGGTGACGACGGCATGGTCTCGATCGGGTTCGTGTTCGTGCCGACCGGCGTGTAGGCCTGGTCGCCTGCGGCGGTCGCGCGGGAGCGGGTGATCGCCTCCATCACGGTCTCGACGGTGATGACCCCGCGGAACGCGTCACGACGACCGGTGACGAGCGCGGCGCCGGCGCTCGAGACGAGCATGGTGTCGAGCGCGTCGTTGAGGGTCGCGGCCTCGCCCACGACGGGCAGGCCGGGCTCGACGCCGTCGGGGATCCGGTCGAGGCGCTCGAGCTGGCGGCGCGACGGCCACCCGATCGGCCGCTGGCGGTGGTCGACGACGACCGCGTGCTGGTGCCCGCCGGCCTCGTTCATCCGCTGCAGCACGGCCTTGACCTCTTCGCCGGGCGAGCAGGTCACGGCCGACTCGACCTCGACGTCGCGCACGCGGTTCAGCGTGAGCTGCTTCAGGCCGGCGCCGGAGCCGATGAAGTTCTCGACGAACTCGTTCGCCGGCTCGGCCAGGATCCGCTCCGGGGTGTCGTACTGCACGATGTGCGCACCCTCGGTGAAGATGACGATCCAGTCGCCGAGCTTCACGGCCTCGTCGAAGTCGTGCGTGACGATGACGATCGTCTTGTGCAGCTCCTCCTGGATGCGCAGGAGCTCGTCCTGCAGGCGCTGGCGGGTGATCGGGTCGACGGCGCCGAACGGCTCGTCCATGAGCAGGACGGGCGGGTCCGCCGCGAGCGCACGGGCCACGCCGACGCGCTGCTGCTGGCCACCGGAGAGTTCGCGGGGGAACCGGTCGCGGTAGGTGTCGGGGTCGAGCGAGACCAGGTCGAGCAGCTCGTCGACCCGCGCCGCGATCTTCTCCTTCGACCAGCCGAGCATCTTCGGCACGATCGCGATGTTCGCCGCGACCGTCATGTGCGGGAAGAGCCCGCCGGCCTGGATCACGTAACCCATGCGGCGACGGAGCTCGTCGCCGTCGATGCCCGTGACGTCGTCGTCGCCGACGACGATCCGGCCCTGGGTGGGCTCGATCAGGCGGTTGATCATCTTGAGGGTCGTCGTCTTGCCGCAGCCGGACGGGCCGACGAGCATGACGATCTTGCCGGCCGGGATCTCGAGCGTGATGCCGTCGACGGCGGGCTTCGACTGCCCGGGGTACCGCTTGGTGACCTCGTCGAGCAGGATGCTGCGCCCGGTGACGTCCCCGTCGGGCGCGGTGGTGGTGGCGGAGTCAGTGCTGGACACGGATACCTCTCGAGATGGTCAGGCGGCCGAGGCCGATGAGGAGCAGGTCGAGGACCAGGGCGAGCAGGACGACGCCGACCACCCCGACCACGACGGAGAACAGGGCGTTGGCGCCGCCGAGGCGGGACAGCCCGGAGAAGATGAAGCCGCCGAGCCCGGGGCCGAGCGCGTACGCGGCGATGGCGGCGATGCCCATCACCATCTGCGCGGCAACGCGGACACCGCTCAGGATGATCGGCCACGCCATCGGCAGCTCGACCTGCAGCAGGGTGCGGAACCGGCTCATGCCGATGCCGCGCGCCGACTCGACGACGGCAGGCGGGATCTCGGCGAGACCCACGACCGCGTTGCGCAGGATCGGCAGCGCGGCGAAGAAGACGACCGTCACGACCGACGGCAGGACGCCGAAGCCGAGCGGGACGATGAGCAGGCCGATGACGGCGAACGACGGCAGGGTCAGGCCGATGGCCGACACCCCGTTCGCGAACGCGGTCAGGCGCGGGCTGCGGTAGGCGAGTGTGGCGAGCACCACGGCGATGACCGTGGCGAGGACGACGCACTGGACGACCAGTGAGAAGTGCTGCCACGATGCGAACCAGATCTGGTTCCATCGCTCCACGACGTACTGGAACACGGGTGGGCGCTCCCCTTCCGGTCGGCTGAACTGCCCACAGATCGGGGCACGAGCTCGGCCAAAGCTACGCAGCAGCTGGACCGGTTGTACAACGCAACCCCACCGAGACGACGGTTTCCCTTGCAGTTGCGAGGAGGACAACCCCTGATCAGCAGGGGTTCAGCAGGGCGAGCCTGGGAGAACGGTAACGATCGGTCTGCCTGCTCGGCTATGCGCCGAGGCCGCGCAACCCCGCTCGCTCCGCGATGTCGACGAGCTGCTCGCGCCACCGGACCCATTCGTCCGGGGACTTGTCGGCCAGGTTGCCGTCACCGTCGCCGGCCAGGCCGTCGAGCATCTCGCGCACGATGTCGGCGTGACCCGCGTGCCGAGCGGTCTCGTACGCCATGTGCACCAGGATCCGGTGCAGCGTGACGTCCCGGTGCCCCTCCGGCCACCACGGCACGGTCCCGGTGGCGGTGAGGTCGAGCGCCTCGATCGTGGCGTCGGCGTGGGCGGCACTCCGGTGGTGGAAGGCCACGATGTCGGCCATGGTCTCGTCGAGCGAGGCGTACATGTCCTCGCCGTCCTCCGACTCGAGCCAGGCGGGCTGGTCCGGCAACGGCCTCCCGAACACCTCGCCGAAGTAGCCGGCCTGGACCCCGGCGACGTGCTTCACGAGCCCGAGGACGTTCGTGCCCGTCGGCGTCACCGGCCAGCGCGCCTGACGCTCGGCCAGCCCGTCGAGCTTGGCCAGCAGGGCGGCGCGGTGCTTCTGCAGGTACCGGTGCAGCGTCCGCTTCACCGCGGCGTCGGCGGCAGCGGCGTCCGCGTGCGCGCCCGCGCCGTCCGCGGCCGCCGCACCGTCGGGGTTCGGTGCTGCCCCTTCGTCCGACAGCAGGGCGTTGCCGCTCGCGGCCAGGGTGCTGGTGCTCGCGGGGTGCACCTCGGGGACCGCTTCGACGTCGCTCATGCCCCCGATCGTGCCACCCGGAGCTCCTGCAGGCGCGTCGACTCCTGCACGGCGACGCGTTCGGCCGTCAGGAGCAGCCCGGCGACCTCGGCGCCGGTGCGTGCCGGGGCGTCGTTCCAGCTCGTCAGGTCCCGTACCCGCCCCATCCGGATGTCCGGCGCGGGGCACCACAGCACGGGCTCGCCCTCGTCGCGGGCGAGGGCGTGCCACACGACGTCGAGCGCGTGCTGCACCCGGGGAGCGTGCACCGCGTGCGGCCCGCCGGCGGCGGACACGACCGCACCGACCAGGCAGGCGCCGACGAGCGGCCGGCCCTGTACGTCCATCGCGGCGGCACTGGAGGCCTTGCGCTCCCGGCCGTGCTCGTCGAGGTAGGCGAACCAGGCGTGCTGGACCCACCCGCGTTCGACGACCGCGCGGGCGTCGGAGAGCAGGTGGACGAGTTCGCCGAGTTCGCGCACCCGGTCGTCGACCCGTCGCGCGCGGGCGGCGGCGCGGCGGTCCGAGAGACGGTCGAGCAGGCCGCGGAGACCGGGTCGGACGGGGGCGGGGGAGGCGTCGGTGGCGACGTCGTGCTGGACGCGGAGCTCGAGGGTCATGGCGGCCCCTCCGATCGGCTGTGCACGGATGGTGCGGTCACGATAGCCCCGTGGGGACTCAGTCGTCCAGCACCGCGTCGATGCTCCGTCTCGCGACGCTCCGGAAGGCGCGTTCGTCGGCGGTCGCCAGCGCGGACGCGAGCGCGACCACCCACCCGCGTGCGCGCAGCCAGGTGGCGTCCGAGGCCGCGACGCGCGCCCGGAACGCGGAACGCCCCGGTACGTCGAGCGTCAGCCAGGCGGTGGCGAGGTCGACGGCGGGGTCGCCCGCGGTGACGTCCCCGAAGTCGACCACGGCCGACAGTCGGTCGACACCGTCCGACGAGTCGACGAGCAGGTTGAAGGGGTGCAGGTCGCCGTGCACCCAGACGGGAGGCCCGGCGTGCGCGGGCGCGGCGGCTGCGGTCCGCCACAGCGTGGCCAGCTCTCCGGCCCGGTGCACGCCGTGCTCGTCGAGTCGCGTCAGCACGGCGTCGCTCCGCGACACGAGCGGCACCGCACGGAACGGGTTCGCCGGGGCGTCGGCCGGGGCGGGGACGTGCAGGAGCCCGACGAACGCGGCGAGCGCCTCGGCGACGCGGACCCCGGCCGCACGTTCACCGATCGCCGTGCCGGGCAGCCACGGCACGATGCTCCACGACCACGGGTAGCCGAGGGCGGGGCGTCCGGTGCGCACCGCGGCCGGCACCGGGACGACCGATCCGACCCGGGCGGCGATGTCCGGCAACCAGCGCTGTTCGTGCTCGACGAGCCGTGCGGCCAGCTCCCGACGGGGGACCCGGACGGCCAGGTCGTCGCCCAGACGCAGCACGACGTTGTCCCAGCCGTTCGCGACGACCTCGAGCGGGAGGCGCGCCAGGTCGGGGTGCTGGTCGCGCAGCAGGGACCGGACGAGCGGGACGTCGACGTCGACCTCGGCAGCGGGTGTGGGCACCGCGTCAGGCTAGTGGGCCGCCGGACACATGCCCGCGAACTGGGGCCGGTGGCGCGACACCCTTCTCGGTAGTCTCAGAGGCGAGGTGACGTGGGTGTTTCCCTGGGGGGACCCGCGTCACTCCGGAGCGATGAGCGCGACGAGCCGCGGGATCTCCGGACGCAGCCGTTCGGTGACGAACGCGTCCAGCAGGACCGTCCAGAGTTCCCGCAGGCCCGCGAACAGGTCGGCCCGACGGGTCATCACGTCCGAGACGGTCTGCACGCCGGTGTAGGCGCGGACGACGACCCGGCCGACCAGGTCCGGGTCCCACCGCGGGTCGATCTCGCCCGCGTCGACGGCCTGCCGCGCGAAGTCGGCGACCACCGTGGTCCAGTCGGTGTACGGGTCCTGCCGGTCGACGTCGCTCGTGGCCACGTCGGTGGACAGCCGGACACCGGCGCTGACCACCACCTCGGTCGTCATCTGCACGGCCAGCCCCTGTGCCAACCACAGGATCCACTCGAGCGGGGTCGTCCCCTTCGACACCGCCGCCTCGCCGTACCGCCGGGAGATCGCGTGCTGCTCGGCGATCACGGCACCCGCCATGTCGGCCTTCGACGTGAAGTGGAAGTACAGCGCACCCTTGGTCATCCCGATGCGCTCGGCGATGCCGTCCATCGAGGCACCGACGTACCCGCGTTCGTCGAACTCCGCGGCCGCGCCCTCGATGATCGCCGTGCGGGTCGCGAGCGACCGCTGCTGCCGGGTCGGTCGGTCCTGCGCCATGGGGTCCGATCGTAGTCAGCGCACGCTGCCGCCGGGGCCGGCTGGCCGCATTCGGCATGCGTTCGGCCGGGTGCCCTACGGTCTGTCGCCATGGACGGATGGCGGAACCCTGCGCGCTGGGCACGGACGGGTCGGTGGCTGCTGCTGCCGATCGCGGTGCTGGACTGGGTCGCGCTCGCGCCGCAGACCATCGTGGTGCTCGCGTTCCTGATCGCCGTCGTCGGGCTCGCCGGCATGGGTGCGGCCCTCGTGGTGCACATGCTCCGCCGGTCCCGTGGGGCGATGGCCGGCCTCGGCGTGGTGATGCTGCTCGGCGGGCTCGTCGTGTTCGGCCTCGACCCGTTCCCGGGCTCGTTCCCGCTCATCCAGTCGTGGTGGCCGGAGTCGATCACGCAGCCGCAGCACGTCGGCAGCGCGTACTGGCAGCTCGCCGGACTGGGCATCGAGCTCGCCGGGTTCGCCCTGCTCGCCACGCTGCTCGTGGTCTCGCTGACCGGGACCCCGCGCCCACGGCAGGACCGCTTCCGCTCCTGACGCGCGCGGCATGCACGCTCAGTGCCGTGTGAGCACCACCAGCGTGACGTCGACCACGGCGTCCGTGGGGACCGCCGTGCGCACCCGTTCGACCACGGTGGCCCCGTCCGGAGCCGAGCGCACCAGCGCGGCGAGGTCGTCCAGGTGCCGGAGCCCCTCCAGCGACAGGACGCCCTGGGTGCAGATCGCCAGCCGGTCACCGGGTTGCAGGTCGAGCGCGCCGGGCGACCTGGGGATCGACGCCGGCTGCAGCCCGAGCGGTAGGTCGAGCGGGTGCAGGACGCGAGCCGGACCGTCGGCGGGGACGAGCACTGCGAGGCCGTGGCCTGCGTCGCCGAAGTCGACGTGACCCGACGTCGGGTCGAGCCGCAGGTGGAAGAGCGAGCCGACGGCGTCCGCAGCCGACAGGTCGGCGGTGACCTGCGCCTCCAGGCCGACCATCGCGTCCGACATGTCGGTGCCGGTCCGTGCCGCCACGGCACCGCGGACCGCCGCGGCGAGCAGGCCCGACGCCGGGCCGGCGGCGCTCACCCGGCCGACGGTGACGTGCAGGGCAGAGTCCGGTGCGACGCGCCAGTCGGCGACGTCACCCCCGCCGTCGTCGTGCTGGGCCACCAGGACGTCGAGGTCGTACCCCGGCACCGCGACCGGGTCCGGCACCAGGCCGTCGAGCACCCGACGGACCCGCCCGCGGTCGATGGCGACGCCGAGCTCGCGCTCCGCCCACCGGGCCAGGTCACCCAGCAGGGCGACGTCGTCCGGCGAGAACGTGCGCGGAACAGCGTCCATCAGGCACAGCGTGCCCACCCGTGTGCCGTCGACCATGGTCAACGGTGCGCCCGCGTAGAACCGGATGCCGTGCTCGGCCACCGCCGCCGTGTGCGCGAACCGGGCGTCGAGCGACGCGTCCGGGATCACCATCGGTTCGCGGGTGAGCACCGTCGACGCGCAGAACTGCTCGCTGGCGGGGACACTCGACCCCTGGTGCCAGCCGAAGGTCGACTGCGTGGTGACGAGGTCGTGGTGGACGAGGTTGAGGAAGGTCAACGGGACGTCGAACGCCTCGTGGGCCATGCGGGTGATGCGGTCGAAGCGCTCCTCGGGTCCTGATCCCAAGATGGCGAGCGCCTCGATCACCGCGGTGCGCTTGTCCGCACCGTCGAGATGGTTGGTCACCCGGCCTGTCTACCCCCATCGTCCGACAGGAACCAGTCCCGTGGGTGGGGGTCAGCCGTCAGCTCGCGGCGCTCGGACACCGGGGCGGCCCAGGCGGCGGCGTTCGACAGCACGCGCTGGATGTCCGGGTGGTGGTAGACGGGGTACTCCTGGTCGCCGGGCGAGAAGTAGAAGACCTTGCCGAGCCCCCGGCGGTACGCGACACCGGAGCGGAAGACCTCGCCGCCGGCGAAGGTCGACAGGAACACCTCTTCGTCGGGGCGCGGGATGTCGAAGTACTCGCCGTACATCTCCTGCCGGTCGATGACGATCGGGTGCGGGACCCCGGCGGCGATCGGGTGCTCGGGCGCGACGGTCCAGACGAGTTCGCGCTCGCCGTCGTTCCGCCACTTCAGCGAGCAGGTCGTGCCCATCAGGCGCTTGAACGGCTTGGAGTAGTGGCCGGAGTGCAGCACCACCAGGCCCATGCCGGCGTGCACGGCGTCGACGACCAGGTCGACGACGGCGTCGCTCACCTCGTCGTGGGCGGCGTGGCCCCACCAGAACAGCACGTCCGTGGTTGCCAGTCGTTCGGCGGTGATGCCGTGGTCGGGTTCCTGCAGGGTGGCGGTGGAGACGTCGGCCCCGGGCTGCAGCTGCCGGAGCGCCTCGGCGATCACTGTGTGCATGCCGTCGGGGTAGTGCCCGATGACCGTCGCGTCACCGCGGGTCTCGTGCACGTTCTCGTTCCAGACGACGATGTTCAGGGGACGGTTCTCGGTCGACGGCGACATGGGACCCACGATACCCGTGATCGCTTTGCGCAGGTCCTGGCGTTTTCTGATCGTTTGGCCTACCTTCAGATCACAATCGCGCAGGCGGCGGTGCCAGGGGGTGCCGGTCACCGCCCGCGCCGAGGACAGGGGCTCGTCCGATGCAGCACCGCACCATCACCACCGTCGCACTCGCGGCGGTGCTCGCACTCGCCGTACCGACCACCGCGTGGGCATCACCCACCGGTCACCACTCGAAACGGAGCACGACCACCTCGACCGTGACCTACACGGCGAGCGACGCGGTCATCCCGAACCCCTCCCGCGGGTTCGACCACACCACCGAGACGCACTACCGCGCCGACGGCACCGGGTACACGCCGCTCGACGCCGCGACACTCCGGGGCTACCGGGCCGACGGCGTCACGCAGGTCGTCCGGGTGTTCTACATGGAGGCGTTCGTCCAGCAGCGGCAACTCAGCCCGGCCTGGCTCGCGCTCGTGCAGCACGACTACGACACCGCGCGCGCAGCCGGCGTGGGTGTGATCACCCGGTTCGCGTACGTCCAGGGTGGCTCGTACCCGTACTCGGCGCCCTACGGTGACGCCGACTTGCCGACCGTGCTCGCGCACATCGAGCAGCTCACCCCGACGCTCCGCCGGAACGCCGACGTCATCCCGACCCTGCAGGGGGGATTCATCGGGCTCTGGGGCGAGGGCTACTACACCGACCACTTCGCGAGCGACCCGGCGAACCCGGGTGTGCTGACCGAGGCCGACAAGGACGCCCGACGACAGGTCCTGCAGGCCGAACTCGCCGCCCTGCCCTCCAGTCGCTCGGTCCAGGTCCGCACGATGCAGATGAAGCAGGACGCACTCCGCACGCCGTCCGGCACGGCCGGGGCGCTCACCCCGGAGCAGGCGCACGACGGATCG
This sequence comes from Curtobacterium sp. ME-Dv--P-122a, assembly GCF_030209645.1. Classification (NCBI taxonomy): domain Bacteria; kingdom Bacillati; phylum Actinomycetota; class Actinomycetes; order Micrococcales; family Microbacteriaceae; genus Curtobacterium; species Curtobacterium sp. ME-Dv--P-122a. The sequence continues at coordinate 552,488 of NZ_JARVRO010000006.1, read as the reverse complement.
GCAGCGTCGCGCATCGGGCACCACAACGACTGCTTCCTCGCCTCGCCGGACGACTTCGGCACGTTCCTGAGCAACCCGCTGTCGCTCGACCAGGACTACCTGGCGGCGGAGTCGCGGTACGTCCCCGTCGGTGGTGAGACCTGCGCCGTGAACGCGCCGCGGACCGACTACCCGTCCGCCTCGGCCGAGATGGCGAAGTACCACTACAGCTACCTCAACCTCGACTACAACAAGGACGTCCTGGCGACCTGGGGCGCGGACGGCATGACCGACGCCGCGAAGAAGCTCGGCTACCGCTTCACGATGACGTCGAGCACCGCCACCTCGGGCGCGAAGCCGTCGGTGGCGGTGTCGATCCGGAACGACGGCTGGGCGGCGCCGTACAACAGCCGCCCGGTGCAGCTCGTCCTGACCGACGGCGATCGCCGGGTGACCGTGCCCGTGGCCGCCGACGCGTCGTCCTGGCAGCCGGGACGGACCGTGACCGTCCGGGCGTCGCTGGCCGACGTGCCGAACGGGCGCTGGAGCGTCGCACTCGCCCTGCCCGCGCCGGAGGCCTCGGTGGCGGCGAACCCGGCCTTCGCGATCCAGACTGCGAACACCGGCACGTGGGACGCGAGCACGGGTGTGAACCGCCTCGGCCAGACGGTGGTCGTGCGGCACTGAGCGGACCTGCAGCGCGCCCCAGGTCGGACGATCCGGGGCGTTCTGCTGTCTGTCAACCGGGTCCGCCACGATTGACGGCATGACTCCGCGCTCCCTGTTCCGCGCCGCCGCGGTCGCCGAACTCGTGACCTGGACCCTGCTCATCCTCGGGATGGTGCTCAAGTACGGCCTGGACGCCGGCGACTGGGGCGTCCGGATCGGCGGTGGGGTGCACGGCTTCGTGTTCCTGGCGTACCTGGTGGTCACGACGGTCGTCGCGGTGAACCAGCGGTGGTCGTTCGGGGCACTCGTGCTCGGCTGGGCCAGTGCCGTCGTGCCGTACGCCACGGTGCCGTTCGAGGTCGCGGTTGCCCGCCGCGGCATGCTCGAGGGCTCCTGGCGCCGCTCGCCGGACGCCCACTCGGGCTTCTGGGACCGCCTGCTGTTCTTCGTGGTGCGTCGGCCCGCCGTGGCCGTGGGCATCGGGGTCGTGGCCGTTGCCCTGGTCTTCACCGGGCTGCTCGCCGCCGGCCCGCCCGTGCCGTCCCGCGGCTGACGCGACGAGCGCCCCCGCGTCACTTCGTGAGCAGCTGTGGTCGGGTTCGTGGTGCGGACGCGACCATTCCTGCTCACGAAGCGCGGCGGTGGTCGCGACCACGGACGGACGGGAGGCCCAGTGCCAGCTGGCACCGGGCCTCCCGTCCGTCGGCTGGTCGTTGCTAGAGCGCTGCCAGCGCCGCGTTCAACGTGGCGGACGGACGCATGACCGCGCTCGTCTTGGCGTCGTCGGGGCGGTAGTAGCCGCCGATGTCGGCCGGGTGACCCTGCACCGAGACGAGCTCGTCGACGATGGTGTGCTCCTGCTCACCGAGCTTCGCCGCGAGGTCCGCGAACGACGCCGCGAGCTCGGTGTCCTGGGTCTGCGCCGCGAGCTCCTCGGCCCAGTACTTCGCCAGGTAGAAGTGGCTGCCGCGGTTGTCGATCGAGCCGAGCTTCCGACCCGGGGACTTGTCCTGCTCCAGGAACGTCCCGGTGGCACGGTCGAGGGTCTCGCCCAGGATCTTCGCCCGCTCGTTGCCCGTCACACCGGCGAGGTGCTCGAGGCTGACCGCCAGTGCGAGGAACTCGCCCAGGCTGTCCCAGCGCAGGTAGTTCTGCTGCACGAGCTGCTGCACGTGCTTCGGGGCGGAACCACCGGCACCGGTCTCGAACAGGCCGCCACCGCCCAGCAGCGGGACGACGGAGAGCATCTTCGCCGAGGTGCCGAGCTCCATGATCGGGAACAGGTCGGTCAGGTAGTCGCGCAGGACGTTGCCGGTGACCGAGATGGTGTCCTCGCCGCGGCGGATGCGCTCGAGCGAGAAGCGCATGGCGTCCTCGGGCGCGAGGATCTCGATCTGCAGGCCCTCGGTGTCGTGCTCGCCGAGGTACTGGCGGACGAGCCCGATGAGGTTCGCGTCGTGCGCACGGGTCTCGTCGAGCCAGAACACGGCCGGCGTCGCGGAGGCACGGGCGCGGGTGACGGCGAGCTTCACCCAGTCGCGGATGGCGACGTCCTTGGTCTGGCAGGCGCGCCAGATGTCACCGGGCTCGACGTCGTGCTCGATGACGACGTCGCCCGAGGCGGTCGCGACGCGGACCACACCGGCGCCGGGGAGCTCGAACGTCTTGTCGTGCGAGCCGTACTCCTCGGCCTTCTGCGCCATCAGGCCGACGTTGGGCACGGAGCCCATCGTCGACGGGTCGAAGGCGCCGTGGGCGCGGCAGTCGTCGAGCACGGCCTGGTAGATGCCGGCGTAGCTCGAGTCGGGGATGACGGCGAGGGTGTCGTGCTCGTCGCCGTCCGGGCCCCACATGTGGCCCGAGGTGCGGATCATCGCGGGCATCGAGGCGTCGACGATGACATCGCTCGGCACGTGCAGGTTCGTGATGCCCTTGTCCGAGTCGACCATGGCGAGCTCGGGGCCGTCGGCGATGCCCTGCTTGAAGGCACGCTCGATCTCGGCGCCGTTCGGCAGCGCACCGAGGCCGGCGAGGATCGAACCGAGGCCGTCGTTCGGGGTCAGGCCCGCGGCGGCGAGGTCGGCGCCGTATCGCTCGAACACCGACGGGAAGAACGCCTTGATGACGTGGCCGAAGATGATCGGGTCCGAGATCTTCATCATCGTGGCCTTGAGGTGCACGGAGAACAGGACGTCCTCGGCGGCGGCGCGCTCGATCTGCTTGCGCAGGAACGACTCGAGTGCGGCCACGTGCAGCACGGTGCCGTCGACGACCTCGCCCTGCAGCACGGGGATCGACTGCTTGAGGACCTGCTCGCTGCCGTCCTCGGCCACGAAGGTGATCGTCAGGACGTCGTCGGCGGGGGCGATCCAGGACTTCTCGTTCGACCGGAAGTCGTCGACGCCCATGGTGGTGACGTTCGTCTTCGAGTCACGCGACCAGGCGCCCATGCGGTGCGGGTGCTTTCGGGCGTAGTTCTTGACGGACAGGGGTGCGCGGCGGTCGGAGTTGCCCTCGCGCAGCACCGGGTTGACGGCGCTGCCCTGGACGCGGCCGTAGCGGGCACGGACGTCGCGCTGCTCGTCGGTCGTGGCCTCGTCCGGGTAGTCGGGCAGGTCGTAGCCCTGCGCCTGCAGTTCCTTGATCGCGACCTTGAGCTGGGGGATCGACGCCGAGATGTTCGGCAGCTTGATGATGTTCGCCTCGGGGGTCTTCGCCAGGTCGCCGAGCTCGGCGAGGGCGTCGTCCAGGCGCTGCTCGTCGGTGAGCCGCTCCGGGAACTGGGCGATGATCCGGCCGGCGAGCGAGATGTCGCGGGTCTCGACGTCGACACCCGCGGTGCCGGCGAAGGCCTGGATGACCGGGAGGAAGGAGTGGGTGGCGAGGAACGGCGCCTCGTCCGTGAGGGTGTAGATGATCTTGGCCATGCTGGCGGGTACTCCCTTGTTCGACCGTCGGTACGTCCACGGTACTCGTGGCGCAGAATGTCTCGACATCAAGATACATGGCCCCCGCTTCCGCGCGGCAGATGCTCGGCCGACACCCTGGAGGCGCACTGTCGACACATAGGAACGGTGCGTGGACTGGTCTTCCGCAGCACCAGAGCGAGGGAGAGCGCGCATGACCACCACACGGCAGACCCCGGACGACTTCGGCTGGACCGCGGAGGACCTGCGGTCCGCCTACGCCTCGGACGGCAGCGGGCCCTACCGGTACGCCCCGTACGGTTCCGGTCCGTTCTCGTACGACCCCGACGGCTCCGGTCCCTGGCTCGTCGGCCCCGAACCCCGACGGAGCACGAAGCGCTTCGCACCGCGTCAGCGTGGCAGCCGGTCGCGGTTGCGGCGAATCGGGACGGCCTGCACCGCCGGTGCGCTGGCGCTCGTGCTCGCCGTCGGCAGCGTCTCCGTCGTCGCGCACACCGCTCCTCCGCACCCGTCGGTGCAGGCGAGCGCCGCGCAGGGCTCCGGACCCGACGGAGCCTGAGCCTCAGTCGCCGATCGAGACGCGGAACACCCGGACACCGGCGGCACGGAGCCCGGCGAGCCCGAGCCGCATGCGCAGGGGCCGGAAGGGCCGACGGAACCCGGACGACGCCGACGCGGCATCGATCTGGTGCAGGACCTCGGACGTCAGGGTGCGCTCGAGCTTCGGCGCGAGCCGGGTCACCCCGGACACCGTGACGACGATGCGGACGGCGTGCGGCGCGAGCATCGGTGCGATGAGCTCGGCAGCCGCCTGCGCCCGGTGGAACGCGGGGTCGTCCCCGGGGCGACGGATCGCGATGACGGCCAACGCCGCGCCCCACGTCTCCTCGGGGTCCGGCAGGTCGTCGACTCCGATGACCCGCATTCGCGCGGCGTCGATCCCGGCGCGCACCGCCGCGGCCCGGAGCACGGGGAGGAGTTCCTGGGTACCCGCCAGCACGACGTCGGCCGACGCCAGGTCGACCGTTCCGTACCGCTCACGCGGCGATCGGGCCATGGTGCGGGTCCTTCCGTCGCTTTCCCCTGACCGTACCGATGCGGAGGGCCCGGGGGACGCTTCCGCCCGTGGTGATCAGGGGCCTCCCAGCGCACTCGGTAACGAAAAGATCACGAAAGGGCCTGTACAAAGCGACAGAGTCGTGCAGAATGGTGGGCGGCCATGACGACTGCACCCGAACTCGACCAGCACCCGGAGACCCCGGTGGTGCACCTGTCCCGTCGCGCCGCCCTCGAGGCCGAGCGTGCAGCAGCCCGCGGACCGCAGCGTCGCAGCAGGACGGCGCCGGTCGCGAAGGCTGCCAAGGCAGAGAAGCCGGCCAAGGCCGCGAAGGTCGCCAAGCCGGCGAAAGCCGCGAGGCCGGCCAAGGCGCCGAAGGCCGCGAAGGTCACCAAGCCCGTGCAGGCCGTCGTCCTCGCGTCCTCGACCACCGAGCCGGCCGGCCGCCGCTCCGCAACCGCACGCGCCACCACCGAGCACGTCGACGACCGCATCCAGCGCGTCGTCCGTCGCCCCGCGCCCAAGGTGACGCGCGTCGCCAGCGCACCCCGCGCCTCCCGGTCGGCCCGCGCCGGACGCATCACCCTCACCAGCGCCGCCGCCGCCATCGCGATGTTCGCCGCCTCGGCGATGCCCGCCCACGCGAGCGCCGGCACCTCGATGGCCACCTCGACCATCGCGCCCGTCGTGCGCACCCAGGACTACGCCGTGACCCAGGCGGTCACGGCCGCCGGGTTCGACCGTGACGGGTTCACCGTCGGCGGCGGCTCGACCGTCACCACGAAGACCGCTGGTTCCGCCGACACCGCGGCGACCGCGGGTGGCGCCGTGTCGTTCGGCGGCGCGGTCCGCTCGCCGTTCCCCGGCCCCGTGCAGATGAGCTCCGGCTTCGGGTACCGCTCGGCACCGTGCGGCGCGTGCTCGTCGCTGCACCAGGGCCTCGACTTCACCCCGGGCATGGGCACGCCGATCGGCGCCGTCGCCGCGGGCAAGGTCCGGGTCTCGGGCACGTACTTCTCGTACGGCAACGCGGTCATCATCGACCACGTGGTCGACGGCCGTCAGGTCTCCACGCTCTACGGCCACATGATCCCCGGCTCCTCGCCGCTCAAGGTCGGCGACACCGTCGCGGCCGGACAGTTCATCGGGCTCGTCGGGTCCTCCGGCGTCTCGACCGGTGCGCACCTGCACCTCGAGGTCCTGATGGACGGCGTCACGCCGATCGACCCGAAGGCGTGGCTCGAAGCCCGCATCGGTCGCTCGCTCACCCTGTAGCGACTGCCTCTGTGACGATCGCGCCCCGTCGCGAGGTCGGATCCACAGCCGCTGTCGAGCGGCAGCACGGTGATGTCCCAGTCGGCCTGTGCAGACTCACAGGCATGGACGATCCCCACAGACCGCCCGCCCGTCGTCGATCCGAGGCGGCTGCCCGCTGATGGGCGCCGACACCTGGATCGCCTTTGGGCTCGTCATCCTCTTCGTGCTCGTCGGCGGGGTCTTCGCGGCCGCCGAGATCGCACTCGTCTCCCTCCGCGAATCCCAGCTGCAGCAGCTCGAACGCCGCGGCCCTCGCGGGATGCGGGTCGCCGAGCTCGGCCGTGACCCCAACCGGTTCCTGTCCGCCGTGCAGATCGGCGTGACCGTCGCCGGGTTCTTCTCCGCCGCGTACGGTGCGTCCTCGATCGCACCCGACGTCGCACCGCTGTTCCAGGGGCTCGGCCTCGAGCAGGGCACGGCCGAAGCCGTCGCGCTGGTGCTGATGACCCTCGTCATCGCGTACCTGTCGCTCGTGTTCGGCGAGCTCGTACCGAAGCGCCTCGCCCTGCAGCGCGCCGAGGGCTTCTCGATGGCCGTCGCCCCGACCCTGGAGCGCTTCGCGGTGCTGATGCGGCCGGTGATCTGGCTGCTCTCGAAGTCCACCGACACCGTCGTGCGACTACTCGGCGGCGACCCGGACGCCCGCAGCGAGTCGATGAGCACCGAGGAGCTCCGCGGCCTGGTCGACGAGCACACCGGCGTCGACGAGCAGGGACGCCGGATCGCCCGCAGCGCCCTGGACGCCGGTGACCGCATCCTGCGCGAGTCGATGCGACCCTGGTACGACGTCTCGACGCTGGACGCCGGCCTCTCCGTCGCCGAGGCCACCGACCAGGCCATCGCGGCCGGGCACACCCGGTACCTCGTGACCTCCGGCGGGCGCGACGAGGTGCAGGGCTTCGTGCACCTCCGTGACCTGCTGCGTCCGGTCGATCCCTCGGCACCGGTCGCCACGCTCGTCCGGCCGGTGCTCGCCCTGCCCGAGACGAAGTCGCTGTCGAGCGCGATCGCGGACATGCGCACCGACGGCCACCAGATCGCCCTGGTGGTCGACGAGTACGGCGGCAGCGCCGGCATGGTCACGCTCGAGGCGCTGCTCGAGGACCTCGTCGGCCGCATCCGCGACGAGTGGGACTCCACCGAGTACGACGAGTCGGTGCTGGCGCACGACGGCGTCGACGGTGCCACGGTGCTCGAGGACCTGGCTGCGGACGGCGGCCCGGTCCTGCCGGACGGCGACTACGAGACCGTGGGTGGGCTCGTGCAGGTGCAGCTGGACCGCGTCCCCGAGGTCGGTGACGTCGTCCTGGCCGGCGGCCACCGCCTCGAGGTGACCGCCATGGACGGTCACCGCGTCGCGCGGGTGCGCATCGGGGCCGACGCCGCGCCCTGACCGCGCCCCCGCGTCGGACGGGAGGCCCGTGGCGGCCCCGCCACGGGCCTCCCGACCGGCCCTGGTCGCGTCCACCCCGTCGAAGCGACAGAATCCCGCGAACGTTCGGGCACGATCTGTCGCTTTCGCGAACCGGCCGGTAGGGCGACCCGCGAAGTGTCGCTTCTGCGCACCGGGGCTGACGGGTACCGCCCGTGCCTGCCGGACGCACGGCCCGGGCACGTACGCTCGTCGCATGGGTATCGACGTGCGCAACGAGATCCGCGACTTCCTGTCCTCCAGGCGGGCGCGGCTCACCCCCGAGCAGGTCGGCATGCCATCGTTCGGCGGCGGGGTCCGACGCGTGCCCGGGCTGCGTCGGCACGAGGTCGCCATGCTCGCCGGCGTGAGCGTCGACTACTACACGCGGCTCGAGCGCGGCTCGCTCAAGGGCGTCTCGGACAGCGTGCTCGAGGGCCTGGCGAGCGCCCTGCAGCTCGACGAGGACGAGCGTGCGCACCTGTGGGACCTCACGCGGCTGGCGAACTCCGGGGCGAAGGTCATGCACCGGAACGTGCCGACCCGCGTGCGCCCCGGGGTGCAGCGGCTGCTCGACGCCATCACCGGCGCACCGGCCTGGGTGCGGAACGAGCGCGGGGACGTCGTCGCGACGAACGAGCTCGGCCGCGCGCTCTACGCACCGCTCTTCGCCGGCCCCGGACGCCCGGTGAACACCGCACGCTTCACGTTCCTCGACCCGGCCGCCCGCGACTTCTTCCCGGACTGGGCACAGACCGCGAAGGACGCCGTGGCCGTGCTCCGGACCGCCGCGGTGTCGAACCCCTGCGAGCCGGGGCTCATCACGCTCGTCGGTGAACTCTCCACCCGGAGCGAAGAGTTCCGCGGCTGGTGGGCCGCCCACGACGTCCGGATGCAGCGCACCGGCAAGAAGCGCATCGACCACCCGATCGTGGGGGAGCTGCGGCTGTCGTACGAGGCGCTCGACCTGGTCGCCGACCCCGGCCTGACGCTGTTCTCGTACTCGGCCGAACCGGGCAGCGAGTCCGAGCGGTCGCTCGCGCTGCTCGGCAGCTGGGCCGCGACGGAGCGGGCCGAGCAGTACGCGGCCCTGCGCGAGTCGGAGTCCGAGTCCGAGTCGGTCGACTGACCCGGACCCCGCGGGTTCGGAGGGTGGGGACGTGACGAGGACGACGGACGGCTCCGCAGGGGACGCGGACCGTCGGCAGCACCGCCGGCCCGAACCCGCGTTCGCCCGTGCGGTCGCGAAGGCCCTCGGTGACGCCCGGACCGTGCTCGACATCGGTGCCGACGCTGTTTCCTACGCACCGACCGACCGCGACGTGACCGCCGTGGAACCCGCCGGAGACCTGCCCTTCGCCGACGACACCTTCGACGCCGCGATGACGACCTTCTCGCTGCACGAGTGGGACGACCTCGAGCGCGGGCTCGCCGAGGTGCGTCGGGTGACCCGGGGGCCCATCGTGATCCTGACGTTCGACCCCGACCGCATCGAGCGCTCCTGGCTCGCCGAGTACGCGCCCGAGGTGCTGTCGGCCGACGCCCGTCGCCATCCGGCACTGCCGCGGATCGCCGACGCGCTCGGCGACGACACCGTGACGAGCACCCCGTTGCCGATCCCGTTCACGTGCGTCGACGGGTTCGCCGAGGCGTACTACGCCCGCCCCGAGCGACTCCTCGACCCCGGCGTGCGCCAGGCGGACCCGGCGTGGGGCCTGGTCGACGAGTTCACCGTCCGGCGGTCGGTGGCAGCGCTCCGCACCGCGCTCGAGTCGGGGGAGTGGGACCGGCGGCACGGGTCGCTCCGCATCCGCCCGACGTACGAGGGTTCGGCCGTCCTGGTCACGGCGACGCCGAATCGGCCGCGGACGGACCGGGCCGGGCTTGACACCCGGTCGTAGGCTGGTCGGGTGAGCTTCCAGGAGGTGGTCGGCGCCCGTATCGCCGGCATCAGGGCGTGAGGCCCTCGGTCGTGCCCTCGGGTGCGGCCGCCCTCGTCGAACCCTGACCTCCTCCGCCCGGTGCGGTGTGCGTCCGCACACCCCGGGCCCGCACGAAAGCGATCACCCATGCTCCCCATCGTGGAGAAGACCCTCCGCACGTCCTTCGTCAACGCCTCGCGCAAGGAGGTGTCCGACCTCACGCTGCCCGCCGACTTCGAGACGCTCGACTGGGGCGCGCTCGACTACCTCGGCTGGCGCGATCCGAAGATCGGTCGGCGTGCGTACGCCGTCGTGCCGACCCTGGACGGCGACCTGATCGGCATCCTGTTCCGGCAGGCCGAGGCCTCGCCCCGCTCCCGTGCCCAGTGCTCGTGGTGCCAGGACGTCAAGCTGCCGAACGACGTCGCGTTCTACAGCGCCAAGCGATCCGGGCCGGCCGGACGCAACGGCAACACCGTCGGCACCCTGGTCTGCCAGGACTTCCAGTGCTCGCGGAACGTCCGGAAGCTGCCGCCGCCCGCCTACGAGGGCTACGACGTCGAGGCAGCGCGCCTCCGGCGCATCGAGGACCTGCAGGTCCGGGCCGCGTCCTTCGCCGCCGAGGTCTGAGACGGCGTCTCGCGTCCGCTGACGCGACTGACGACGGCCGGGAGGCCCGGTGCCAGCTGGCACCGGGCCTCCCGGCCGTCAACCGGTCGCGTCTACCGACCGATGGTCGACATGTCGGGGTAGCGGTCACCGGTCGGGACCGGCAGCGCCGACAGGCGCGACAGCTGGTCCGCGGTGAGGGTCAGGTCGGCTGCGCCGACGTTCTCCTCGAGGCGGGAGACCCGCTTCGTGCCGGGGATCGGGACGATGTCGTCGCCCTGGGCCAGCAGCCAGGCGAGCGACACCTGCGCCGGGGTGGCCCCGGCCTCGGTCGCGATCTCCTTGACCGCGTCGACGATGCGCATGTTCTGCGCGAACGCCTCCTGCTGGAAGCGCGGGTTCGCCAGGCGGAAGTCGTCGGAGTCCAGGTCGGACGGCTTCGTGATGGCACCCGTCAGGAACCCGCGGCCGAGCGGCGAGTACGGCACCAGGCCGATGCCGAGCTCGCGCAGGGTGTCGAGCACGTCGCCCTCGGGGTCCCGCGTCCACAGCGAGTACTCGCTCTGGAGCGCGGTGATCGGGTGGACGGCGTGGGCCTTGCGGATGGTCTCGGCACCGGCTTCGGACAGTCCGATGTGCCGGATCTTGCCCTCCTGCACGAAGCCGGCGAGCTGGCCGATGACGTCCTCGATCGGGACGGCCGGGTCGACGCGGTGCTGGTAGTAGAGGTCGATGTGATCCGTGCCCAGGCGACGGAGGGAGCCCTCGAGCGCCTCGCGCACGGACTCCGGCTGGCTGGAGAGACCGCGCTGCTGCGTCGGCGTCTCTTCACCGGCCTCGTGGCGGTACAGGCCGAACTTGGTCGCGATGACGACGTCGTCGCGGCGGCCCTCGAGCGCACGGCGCAGGAGTTCCTCGTTCGTGTAGGGGCCGTACGCCTCGGCGGTGTCGAACAGGGTGACGCCGAGGTCGATCGCGCGGTGGATGGTGCGGATCGACTCGTCGTCGTCGGTGCCGGCGCCCGTGTAGAAGGCGCTCATTCCCATGGTTCCGAGGCCGATCGGTCCGACCTCGAGGTCTGCGAGCTTGCGTGTCTGCATGCTGCAGGTCTACTCCCGGTCCCCGTGACGGCGGGAGGCACTGGCTGTACCCGCCTCGGCACCGCTACGCTGCGAGGGACGGGGCAGGCGCCCCGGGCTCGGGGGAGTGTCGTGGTCATCATCTGGATCGTCATCGCCGTGGTCGTCGTGCTCGGCGCCCTGCTGATCGTGCTCGAGGCGCAGAACCGCCGTCGTCGGCGGGCGCTCGAATCGATCGAAGACCTGTCGGATCCGCGTGACAGCGCACGCGCCGCGGCCGAAGCCGATGCGGCGCACTCCAGGACCGAGGGGCTCGCCAAGTCCGCACACCCCGGCATCACGGGCGCCGGCGGCGGCTTCCCCGGCTGAACCGCCCGACTCCGCCGCCTGCCGGTTGTCGGGAGCGGCTGGTCGTGTGTCGGCGGACGGCCGCGCGCTTCGTGAGGTTCCTCCAAGGTGCTCGCACGAGTGCTCCGCGCACTGGTGTGATCGACCCGTGAACCTGTACTTCCGACTGCTCCTGCTACAGCTGCGCTCCCGTCTGCGCGCTCGGGTCGGTGGACGCCGCCGGGCGTCGCTCTGGGACGAGGTCCGGACGCCGTTCCGGGTCGCTCCCACCGACCTCGACCCCCTGCGCCACGTCAACAACGGCAAGTACCTGTCGATGCTCGACCTCGGTCGGCTCGACCTGATGCTCCGCTCCGGGTACTGGGCAGCACTGAGCGAGCACGGCTGGTACCCCGTCGTCTCGGCGCAGACGATCACGTACAAGCGGTCGTTGACGCTCGGGCAGCGCTTCGAGCTCCGCACCCACGTGCTCGGGGTCGACGACCGTGCCGTGTACCTGGAGCAGACGTTCGTGCGACAGGGTGCCGTGATGGCCCGCGCCGTGGTGCAGGCTCGGTTCCTGCGGCGTTCCGGCGGGACGGTGCCGACCGCGGACCTGCTCGAGGCGGCGGGTGGCGCGGACCGCGACCTCACCGTGCCCGACTGGGTGCACGACTGGGCGAGCGCGACCCGGATCAGCAGCAGCGCGGCCTGACCCGCGCGGCCGCCCGGTCCTACGATGACCGCATGGACATCGTCGACCTGGTGCTGCCGGACGTCGCCGCGTGGCGTGCCTGGCTCGACGACCACGAGCACGAACCCGACGGGGTGTGGCTCGTCCTCGCCAAGAAGGGCGTCACGGAGCCGACGACCCTGACGTACGACACGGCCCTCGACGAGGCGCTCTGCTCCGGGTGGATCGACGGGCAGCGGCGCGGGCGCGACGACACGACCTACCGCCAGCGGTTCACCCCGCGCCGGAAGGCCTCGCTGTGGTCGCAGCGGAACCTCGGCCTGGTCGCGGCACTCATCGCCGAGGGGCGGATGCGGGAGCGCGGGCACGCCGAGATCGAGCGCGCCAAGGCTGACGGCCGGTGGGACCGCGCCTACGCCGGTTCGGCAACGGCCACGGTGCCCGAGGACCTGCAGGCCGCGCTCGACGCCGCCCCCGCAGCCGCCGCGCTGTTCGCCGAGCTCGACGCCACGAACCGGTACGCCGTGCTGCACCGCATCACCACCGCCCCGAACGCCACGGTGCGGACGAACCGGCTCACCAAGCTCGTCGGCGGACTCGAACGCGGCGAGACCCCGTACCCGCGGCCAACCCGTCCGTAGACCCTGCGAACCCGGAAAGCGGTCGGGGGACACCGACTCAGCGACCGGCAACGCACCGGGCGTAGACCGGGGTCATGACCACAGCCACAGGCACTGACACCACGAACCGTCCGGCCGCGTCCTCCGGCACCTTCCGCATCGGCGGCGACCTCGAGGTCAACCGGCTCGGCTACGGCACCATGCAGCTCACCGGCCCCGGCGTCTGGGGACCGCCGAAGGACCACGACGAGGCGATCCGCGTCCTCAAGCGTGCCGTAGAGCTCGGCGTGAACTTCTTCGACACCGCCGACTCGTACGGTCCCTACGTCGCCGAGGAGCTCCTCAAGGAGGCCCTGCACCCCTACGGCGACGACGTCGTCATCGCCACGAAGGCCGGCCTCACCCGCACCGGCCCGAACGTCTGGCCGCCCGTCGGCCGCCCGGAGTACCTCCGGCAAGAGGCGGAGATGAGCCTCCGCCGCCTGGGCCTCGAGCGCATCGACCTGTTCCAGCTGCACCGCATCGACCCGAAGGTCCCGCTCGAGGACCAGGTCGGCGAGCTGAAGAAGCTGCAGGACGAGGGCAAGATCCGCCACATCGGCCTGTCCGAGGTCTCCGTCGACGAGGTCAAGGCCGCGCAGGAGATCGCCACGATCGTCTCCGTGCAGAACCTCTACAACCTGCAGAAGCGTGACGCCGAGGAGCTGCTCGACTGGTCCGAGCAGCAGGGCATCGGCTTCATCCCGTGGTTCCCCCTGGCCACGGGTGGCCTGACCGGCGAGGACTCGCCGCTCACCGAGATCGCCGAGCGCAAGGGCGCCACCCCGGCGCAGCTCGCGCTCGCATGGCTGCTCAAGCGCTCCCCGGTGATGCTGCCGATCCCCGGCACGTCGAGCGTCGCGCACCTGGAGGACAACCTCGCGGGTGCCACCGTCGAGCTGACCGACGACGAGTTCGAGGAGCTGGCGAAGCTGGGTCACTGACCCTTCGGACGCGATCGCGGGTCGCGAACGCGACGACCGGTCGGACGGGAGGCGCGGTGCCAGCTGGCACCGCGCCTCCCGTCCGTTTTCCCGCCCTGTCCAGATCCGTGCTTGCGCACGCATACCGGGTATGTGCATACTCAGTATGGCCACGGTGGCCCGAGACAGGGGAAGTGTCATGAGCGTTCGGATGGGCGTACTCGCGCTGCTGGTGGGCGGACCCGGCTACGGGTACCAGCTCCGGGGGGAGTTCGAGCACCGCACCGGCGGGAGCTGGCCGCTGAACATCGGCCAGGTCTACACGACCCTGGACCGCCTGGAACGCGACGGCCTCGTGGCCCGCGGCGACGCCGACGACGACGGACACGTCGTCTACACGGCGACCGAAGCGGGTCGCGCGGAGGTGGCACGCTGGTTCAGCGAGCCCGTGCCCGCGAAGCGCGGGCGTGACGAACTGGCGATCAAGTTCGCCCTCGCCGTGACCGTGCCCGGGGTCGACGTCGCCCGGCTGGTGCAGGTGCAGCGCGGTGCCGCGATCCGGAACCTGCAGGACCTGACGCGGCTGAAACGCACGACCGACCCGTCGACGGACCTGGCGTGGTCGCTCGTGCTCGAGTCGATGGTGTTCCAGGCCGAGGCCGAGGTGCGCTGGCTCGACCACGTGGAGTCGAGTGTCGCGCGGTACCGGCCAGACGAGCACCCGGCGGCGCCTGCCAGTGCCGACGCTGCGGCTACCGCTGCCGCTGCCGCTTCCGCTCCCCGGAGCGCGCGGTGACCGCCGCACCGCTCCTGCAGCTCGACGCCGTGAGCGTGCACTACGGGTCCGGCGCGAAGGCCGTCACCGCCCTGGCCGGCATCGACCTGCGGGTCGAGCGCGGCGAGATGGTGGCGGTGATGGGCACGTCGGGCTCGGGCAAGTCGACGCTGCTCGCCTGCGCCGGCACCCTGCTGCCGCCGACGAGCGGTGAGGTGCTGATCGACGGCGCCTTCGTGTCCGACCGTCCCGCCAAGGAGCTCGCAGCGCTGCGCCGCCGGCTCATCGGGTTCGTGTTCCAGGACTTCAACCTGATCCCCTCGCTGACCGCGGTCGAGAACGTTGCACTGCCGCTCGAGCTCGACGGGTGGAAGGCCTCGCAGGCCCGCCGTGCCGCGGAACTCGCGCTGGACAACGTCGAGCTGTCGCACCGCGCCGACGCCTACCCGGACGACCTGTCCGGCGGGCAGCAGCAGCGCGTCGCGATCGCCCGCGGCGTGGTCGGCGAGCGCCGGCTCGTGCTCGCCGACGAGCCGACCGGAGCCCTCGACTCGCAGACCGGCGAGGTCGTGCTCCGCATGCTCCGTCGGCACGTCGACGCCGGAGCCGGCGCCCTCCTGGTGACCCACGACGCCCGGCACGCGGCCTGGGCGGACCGGATCGTGTTCCTGCGCGACGGTCGGGTGGTCGACGAGACCGTGTACTCGGGCGTCGAGGCCGTACTCACGGACCGGACCGCCTCGTGAGCCGGGGTCGGCGTGCCGGGACCGGCCGGACGCCGTTCGCCCTGAGACCGGCGCTCCGTCTGGGGCGTCGACTGGCGTTCGCGAAGGCGGGCCGTGCGGCACTGATCATCGCGCTCATCGGGATCCCCACCGCCGGGTTCGCCGCGGTCGCCGTCGTAGTGCAGTCCACACAGGCCACCGCAACCGAGCGGCTCGACTACGACCTCGGCCAGGCATCGGCGCAGATGCGGGTGTCCGGCCCGGACCTGCCCGGCATGGTGCAGGACCCGGTGCAGTGGGAGTTCACCGACTCGAAGCGGAACAGCCCCGTCACCAAGTCGGATGAAGACTCACCGTTCACGAACGTCCTGGCCCACGTGCCCGAGGGTGCCCTGTCGATCCCGGTGGGCAGCACGCCCGTCGTGCTCCAGGGTGCGCACGGCCCGGTCGGACTGACCGCCGTCGAGGGCAGCGTCTGGGACCCGTCGCTCGAGGGCCACTGGCACGTGCTCGACGGTTCCACGCCGACCACGCGCAGTGAGCTCATGGTCACGCCGGCGACCCTCGAACGCCTCGGGGTGCAGATCGGCGACACGGTGGACCTGACCGACCCGGTCACCAAGCGCTTCACGATCGCCGGCACCATGACCGACCTGGGCTCCGATCCGGGATCGCAGGGCATCTTCCTGCCCTGGGGCACGACGCTTTCGACGACCGACACCACCGATGACGTGGGGCTCACCGACGTCACCGTGTACCTGCCGTCGGACGCCCCGACGTGGTCGGAGATCCGCCAGCTCAACGCGCACGGCATCATCGTGCAGTCGCGTCCGGTCGTGCTCGACCCGCCGGACGCCCGGCTCCCCGGTGGGCAGCTGGGCTCGACGCTCGGCTGGTACCTCGGGGCGATGGGACTGCTCGGCGTCTTCGCGATGTTCGAGGTCGCCCTGCTCGCCGGGGCAGCGTTCCTGGTCGGCACCCGGGCGGACACCCGCTCGTACGCCATCGTCACGAGCGTCGGCGGCGACAAACGGTTCGTCCGCACGATCGTCGCCGGGTCGGGCCTGGTGCTCGGCCTCGTCGGCGCGGTCCTCGGGGTCGCCGCCGGCACCGGGATCGGCGTGCTCGCCTACCGACTGATCGACAACGGCAACGTGGCGTCGTTCCCCGGGTTGCACGTGCCGCCGCTCCTGCTGCTGTCCATCGCCGCCGCCGGGGTGCTCGCCGGACTCGTCTCCGCGCTCGTCGCCGCACGGTCGGCGACCCGGATCAACGTGCTCGCGGCCCTGCGGGGCTCGCTCCGCCCGGTGCCCGTCAGCCGTCCGGCCCGCCGTCGTCGGCGTATCTGGGGGCCGCTGCTCGTGGTCCTCGGCGCCGTGATGACGTTGGCGTGCGGTGTCGGGGTGCTCATGCTCAACGACCGTCCGGTGCAGCAGGACCGGTGGGCGTACGTCGTCGGCGCCGGCGTCGCGATCGGGCCGTGCCTGATGCAGCTCGGCATCGCCATCTGCTCACCGTGGCTGCTCGCCCTGATCACCCGGCTCACCTCACGGGCCGGTCTGTCCGCCCGGCTCGCCGCCCGCGACGCACGCCGCAACCCGGTCCGCACGGTGCCGGTGCTCGCCAGCGTGATGAGCGTCGTGTTCGTGGCCTCGGTCGTGATCACGTGGAGCGCGTCGAGCCACGCCCAGTACGTCCGCGGGTACGAGTACACGACGGCGGTCGGGGTGGCGACGGCCGAGGTGCAGACCGAGACGAAGGACGGCGGCAGTACCGGTCGCCACGACGCGGAACTGACGGCCCACGCCGCGAAGGTGGTGTCCGGGGTCTTCGACCAGGACCGCATCCGGGTGCTCGGTGTCACGCAGGAGCAGCCGGGCGACACCCCCTCGACCATCACGATCCCGCACCGCTGGAGCGCGTACGACTGCCCGGCGAACGACACGACGAGCTGCTCGTACTACCTGGACACGGCGAGCGCGTCGTCTCCGCACATCTGGACGGGCACCGTCGACGACTACGCCGTGCTCACCGGGCACCGGCCGTCCGCCGCCGTCCGGAGTGCGCTCGAGGGCGGTCGGGCCGTGTCGCTCTGGCCCGAGTACGCCCACGACGGTGCGGTCCGCGTCGACACCTTCCACGACCGGACGTGGGAGAGCGACCCCATCACCGAGCGGAGCCGACCGGCGGCCAGCGTCTCGATCCCCGCCGTGCTCGACGTGCAGACCCCGCGGATCCAGGTCGGCGTCTTCATGACGAAGGCGACCGCCGAACGGTACGGCGTGCCCGTGGTCGACGGCATGCTCGTCACGACGCTGCCCCACGACATCCAGCCGGCCCAGTGGGACGAGCTGAGCTCGGCGTGGCAGAGCTTCGGCGGCGAGGACCGTGCCCGGTGGGGCGGCCCGTCGTTCATGTACGAAGCCGGCCCGATCGACAACGAGGCGATCATCCGGGCGATCGTGCTCGCACTCGCGGCGGCCGTCACCATCGGTGCGACGGCGGTGGCGATCGGACTCGCACGGTCCGACGGCCGGCGGGACGACGAGGTGCTCGACGCCATCGGTGCCGCACCACGCCTGCGCCGAGGGGTGTCGACCTGGCAGGCGGCGATCCTGGCCACGGTCGGCTCGGTGATCGGGACACTCCTCGGACTCCTGCCGATCCGCGCCCTGACCCTGCGGTTCACCGAGAGTCCGGTCGGGGTGAACCACATGCCGTTCGTGCCGGACTGGCCGGTGCTGGCGCTGCTCGCGATCGGCCTGCCCCTCGTGGTGACGGCCGGAGCATGGCTGACCTCGCGAGGTCGGCGGCGGGTGGCGGTGCGACGGGCGCACTGACGCGCGCGCCGCCTCGCGCTGCCTCGTGCGCTCCGCTTCGTTTGGTGAGCAGAAGATGTCGAGTCGCCTGCTCGGACTCGACGTCTTCTGCTCACGAAGTGACCCGCAACGAAGACTCGGAAGCACATTGGCTACCTTTGGCGTCACAACAACCGAACGATCACAGCGCGGACGTCCTTGAGTGGCCACATCAGCAACGGATGGGTGAGATGAGCGAAATTGCACGGCTCGTCGATGCCGGAGCGATCGAAGCCGCGGTCGCTGAAGCTCAGGGGCTGGCTCCCGACCGGGTGGCCGACCTGCTCTTCGCCTCGGGCGGCTTCGCTGTGGACATGGCTCCGTACGACGCGTTCGTCCGGCGCTGGTACGAGCGCCTCGACAGCCCCTATCTGCGCGCGGCGGCGGCGGAACGATTCGGGGATGCCTACCTCACCGAACTCGCGGGGGTGCCCGGGGGCGAGGCGTTCGCGGCCGAGCTGACCGAGGCCGCACTCCGAGCCGTGATCGTGCACACCGGTCGACTGATGCGCGGGCCGGCGATCACCGAATGGGCAGAACCGCACGTCGCGGTGATGAGCACCGCCCGCGCGCGCTCCTGGCGAGACGCGTCGATGGATCTCGCGAAGGTGCACTTGCCGGAGTGACGGACTGGAGGCCCGTGGCGGCGTCGCCACGGGCCTCCAGTCCGTCATGGAGTGAGCAGAAGGCGACGGGTCGGGTTTTCGGACTCGTCGCGTTCTGCTCACTCGATGCCGCTCACGCGAGCTCGGGCAGCGCCTCCGCGTAGGTGCGGAAGTCGCCGCGCTCCGTGTGGATCGCCCACAGGCGGTCGGCGATGGACTCCCCGGAGTGCTCGGGCTGCCCGTCGTCGATGCCGAACGGGATGATGAGCTGGCCGACGTGGACGTCCTCGTCGCGGACGGCGTCGTGCAGCAGCTGCGCGTAGGCGCTCTCGGCGGCGAAGGCGACGGACGTGCCGGTGACGCGGGCTCCCGGTCGGACCGCGCTGCCGCCGTTGACGAACAGGATCGTGCCGTGGCCGATCGCGCGCATGCCGGGCAGCACCTGGCGGACGGCGTTGACCGAGCCGTAGACCGAGAACTCGATCGGGCCGACCAGGTCGTCCGCCGTGGTCTCGAGCACGGGGCGCATGTACTCCTTGGCGGGGAGCGGGCTGTACTGCAGCACCTCGATGGGGCCGAGCTGCTCCGTGGCGCGCTCGAGTGCGGTGCGCAGGGAGTCCCCGTCACGCACGTTCGCGGCGAACCCGGCTGCGGTGTGGCCGCGCTCGCGCAGCTCCGCGGCGAGGCCGTCCAGCCGGTCCTGGTTGCGGGAGATCAGGGCGACGGCGAAGCCCTCACGGGCGAAGCGCTCGGCGACGGCGAGGCCGAGGCCCTTGCCGGCCCCGACGATGGCGATGGTGGTCATGCGGTGTACTCCTCGTCGCTCACGTGCTCGAGCCAGGTGGTGGTCGTCGCCGGGTCGTCGGCGGCCTCGAGCATCGCGAGGTGTTCCATGTAGTCGGTGGGGGTCGCGCCGTGCCAGTGTTCCTCGCCGGCCGGCGTGTAGACGGTCTGTCCAGCCTGCACCTCGATGACGCGGCCGTCCCGGGTGCCCATCCGTGCGACGCCCTCGGTGACGTGCAGGGTCTGCCCCTTGGCGTGCGAGTGCCAGGCGGTGCGGGCGCCGGGCAGGAACCGGACCTTGGCGACGGTCATCGTCTGACCGGGCTCCTTCGGCGAGGCGATGGCGTCGAGGTACACGTCACCGGTGAACTGCTCGGGCGGGTTCTTGACGGTCGGCTGCTTCGGTTCGATCTGCATGCCGACGACGGTAGGCCGCCGTGCGCACCGTCGGGAGGTGCCGACAGACCCCCTCAGGGGTTTCCCGAACGCAGCGTGTGTGATCGACCCACGACCCCGGGAGGATCATCGTGGACACACCCGCCGGAAGGCCCCGCAGCCGCCGCCTCTGGTCGGTGGCCGGCCTCGCCGCCGTCGCGGCGCTGGCCCTCACCGCCTGCACGAGTAGCGACGGAGCAGAGCGCGACGGATCCGACCGGGGCGGCTCGCCGTCGGCGCGCGCGACCGCGCCCGCCGACCTGGCGGCCGGTCAGGTGGCGCTCGACGGTGACACCACCGACGTGGTCACCGGCCTGGAGGCCCCCTGGTCGGTGGTCCTGACGGGTGACGACGGCGACGCGCTGGTCAGCGAGCGTGACTCGGCCCGGGTGCTCGAGCTGCGGTCCGACGGCACCACCCGCCAGGTCGGTACGGTCGACGGTGTCAGCCACGGCGGCGAGGGCGGACTGCTCGGGCTCGCGCTGCACGACGACGACCTGTTCGTCTACTCCACGGCCGACGACGGCAACCGGATCCAGCGGTACGAGCTGACGGGGAGCACCGGGTCGTGGGGGCTCGGCGAGGCGACGACGATCATCGACGGGCTGCCGAAGAACACGTTCCACGACGGCGGCCGGATCGCGTTCGGGCCCGACGACATGCTCTACGCGAGCGTCGGGGACGCCGGCGCGAGCACGGACGCGCAGGACGAGGAGTCGCTCGCGGGCAAGATCCTGCGGCTCACCCCGGACGGCGACGTCCCCGCCGACAATCCCATCGACGGCTCGCCGGTGTGGAGCCTCGGGCACCGCAACGTGCAGGGCATGGGGTGGTCGTCGGACGGCACGATGTTCGCGTCGGAGTTCGGTGAGAACACCCACGACGAGCTCAACGTGATCGAGCCCGGGTCGAACTACGGCTGGCCCGAGATCGAGGGCACCGGCGGCGAGGACCAGGGGTTCGTCGACCCCGTGCAGCAGTGGTCCACCGACGAGGCGTCCCCGAGTGGCCTCGCCGTCGTCGACGACACGGTGTTCGTCGCGAACCTGCGGGGCGAGGTGCTCCGTGCGATCCCGGCCGGCGACCCCGGCACGGCGACCGAGTACTTCGCGGGTGACTTCGGCCGCATCCGGACGGTGCTCGAGGGCCCGTCGGACACGCTCTGGTTCGTCACGAACAACACCGACGGCCGTGGGACACCGTCGAGCGGGGACGACCGGATCGTGTCCGTCCCGTTCACGCGCACGTGAAAGGGGTTCCCGCAGCCCCTCGCTCGCGCCGGACGGGGCGAAGTACCGTGACGGCATGAACCACCGCGACGAAGCGCGCGACTTCCTCTCCAGCCGTCGCGCCCGCATCACCCCCGAGCAGGCCGGTGTCGAGACCTTCGGCACGCGGCGTCGCGTCACCGGGCTGCGTCGCGAAGAGGTCGCACGCCTGGCCGGCGTCAGCATCGACTACTACACGCGGCTCGAGCGCGGGAACCTGCAGGGGGTCTCGGACAGCGTGCTCGACGCCATCGGCCGGGCCCTGCAGCTCGACCCCGCCGAGCAGGAGCACCTGCGCGACCTGTCGCAGCACCAGAACGAGACCCCGCGTCGCGCCGGTCGTGTCGTGCCCGTCGCTGCCGTCCGGCCCGAGCTGCAGTACCTGCTCGACGTCGTCACGGACGCCCCGGCGATGATCATCAACAACCGGCAGGACATCGTCGCCGCGAACGCGCTCGGCTTCGCGATGCACTCGGACCTGGTCGCGGCACCGGCCCGGCCGATGAACTTCTCGCGCTTCATCTTCCTCGACCCGCAGGCGCGGAACTTCTACCAGGACTGGCAACGGGCTGCGCACACGAACGTCGCGATCCTGCGCCGCGAAGCGGGCCGGACGCCGAACGACAAGGACCTCGCCGCACTGATCGGCGAGCTGTCGATGCGGAGCGACGACTTCCGCGAGCTCTGGGCAGCGCACGACGTCCGCCGCCACTACGCCGGCGTGAAGTCCTTCCGGCACAGCGTCGTGGGGCCCCTCGAACTGCACTTCCAGACGCTCGAACTCGCCGAGGACCCGGGACTCTCGCTCACGATCTACCCGGCCACGCCGGGCAGTCCGACGGCTGACGCCCTGCGGGTGCTGGCCTCGTGGGCGGCGACCGAGGGCATCGCGGAGCGGGCGCGCCAACTCGCCTGACGCGGTGGTCGCGACCACCCAGGGCCTGGAGGCGCGGCGCCAGCCCGCACTGCGCCTCCCGGCCGCTCGTGGTCGCGTCAGACCTCCGGGATCACCCGGTCGAACCGGCTCGTGTCCGTCCCGTCCGGGTCCGGGCCGTTCCCTGCTGACGGGTACCAGCAACCCCTGCTTCCGGCACCCGGCCGGCCGTACCGTTGACGCATGGACACCAGAAGCGAAGTGCGCGACTTCCTCCGCACACGCCGCGAGCGCGTCACGCCGCAGCAGGTCGGTCTGCCCGACTTCGGTGGGGTCCGCCGCGTCAAGGGACTGCGGCGCGAAGAGCTCGCGCTGGTCGCGGGGATGAGCGTCGATTACTACGTCCGCCTCGAGCGCGGGAACCTGACCGGGGTCTCCGAGAGCGTCCTCGAGTCGTTGTCCCGTGCGCTGCGTCTCGACGATGCCGAGCACGCGCACCTCTTCGACCTGGCCCGTCTGCAGAACGCTTCGGGTGCCTCGCGCCGGACGATCCCGACGTCGAAGGTCCGGCCGAACGTGCAGCGGGTGCTCGACTCGATCAGCGCCCCGGCCTGGGTCCGCAACGGCCGGTTCGACTTCCTCGCCGGCAACGCGCTCGCCCGCGCGGTGTACTCGCCGCTGTTCCTGTCGCCCTCCGGCACCCCGAACACCGCGCGTTTCGCATTCCTCGACCCGCGCGGTCAGCAGTTCTGGCGAGACTGGGACTCGGTCGCCGGCGACGTGGTCGCCGCCCTGCGCGCCGAGGCGGCCCGCTCGCCGTACGACAAGGGACTGACCGACCTGATCGGGGAGCTCTCCACCCGCAGTGACGAGTTCCGGCGGCGCTGGGCCGCGCACGGCGTGATGCGGCACCGGAGCGGTGTGAAGCGCGTGCACCACCCGGACGTGGGCGACATCGACATGAGCTACGAGACGATGGAACTCGTCACGGACTCGGGGTTGACCATGGTCGTGTACGGCACCGAGCCCGGGTCGGCGTCCGAGGAACGGCTGCAGCTGCTGGCGAACCTCGCGGCGACGAGCGCGACCGGTGCGACGAGTGCGGCGGCTGCGTCGACCGCTTCCGTCGCCGGTGCTGCTGCCGCCGCCGCTGCTGCCGGGGAGGACGCGTGAACGAGACCGAGTCCGTCGAGACCGTCGTCCCGGCTCCGCCGACCGGGTTCCTCGGCCGACTGCGGTTCCGGTGGCGCGCCGAGCAGGAGATCCACGAGCTCACCCGCGACCGTGAACTCGAGAAGCGGGTCCGAGCCGAGGCAGCGGTGCGGCTCGCGCCCGGGCCGTGGCACCTGGGGGAGCTGTTCCGGCGACGGTGACGGCTGAGGGGGGAGGACAGCACCTGTCACGGCTCCGCGGTCGGCCCTAGCGTCGAGGACATGACCTTCGCCGACACCGACCCCGAGTTCGCCCGGTACCATGCCGACTTCGTGGACGAGACCCTGCGGAACGCAGCACTCAGCGAGCACGACCGCGTGGTCGTCCAGCTCGGTGCGACGATCGCGGCCGGGGCGCCGGCGGCGTTCCGCGACCTGCTGGACGAGGCCCTCGACGGCCCGCTCTCGCCCACCGAGGCGAAGGAGATCGTCTACCAGGCCGTGGCCTACGTCGGTTCCGCACGCGTCGGCGACTTCCTGACGATCACCAACACCGTACTGGTCGCCCGCGGGGTCACCCTGCCGTTGGCCGGGCAGTCGACGACCACCCCGGCGGACCGGCTCGAGCGCGGCCGAGCGGTGCAGGGCGCCGTCGTCGGTGCGGACCGCGTCGACGCCATGTACGAGAACGCCCCCGCGGACGCCGTGCACTTCCAGCGGTTCCTGTCCGGCAACTGCTTCGGGGACACCGTCGGCCGGGACGGGCTGTCGCTGCCCACCCGGGAACTCCTGACCTTCGCGCTGCTCGCGGCGCTCGGCGGGGCCGACGCCCAGGTGCAGGGGCACGTGGCCGGCAACCTGAACGTCGGGAACACCCGCCAGCAGATGCTGGACGTCCTGACCGTGCTCGTCCCGCTCATCGGCTACCCGCGCACGTTGAACGCCCTGGCCGCCGTGAACGAGGGAGCACCCGCAGCATGACCACCGACCACTCGATGTCGACGGGCCGGACGCTGCTGTTCGCCGTCGCCGGGGGAGCGGCGGTCGGCAACCTGTACTGGTCGCAGCCACTGCTCGACGACATCGCATCGTCGCTCGGCACCTCGGCGTCGCTCGCCGGGCTGCTCGTCACGCTGACCCAGGTCGGCTACGCCCTCGGCATCCTGCTCGCCGTGCCGCTCGGGGACGTCCTCGACCGCCGGCGCCTGATCCCCTGGGTGCTCGTCGCCTCCGCGGTCGCGCTGCTGCTCGCCGCGATCGCTCCGACCTTCGCGACGCTCCTGGTCGCCCTGGCACTGGTCGGGCTGACCACGGTCGCCGGGCAGCTCCTCATCCCGCTGGCCGGGGACCTCGCCGACCCCGCCCAGCGCGGACGCGTGGTCGGCACGATCGCGTCCGGGGTGCTCACCGGCATCCTGGTGTCGCGGACGATCAGCGGCCTGGTCGCGGACGCGTTCGGGTGGCGCGCGATCTACGTGCTCGCTGCCGTCGTCGCGGTGGTCCTCGCCCTGCTGCTGCGGCGCGCCATCCCGGAGCTCGAGGCCCGCGGCGGGGTGGCGTACCCGCAGCTCATCCTGTCGGTGTTCCGTGCCGTCCGGACCCACCGGACCGTGCAGGTCACGCTCGTGATCAGCTCGTCGGTGTTCGCCGTGTTCACGATGTTCTGGACCGCCCTGACGTTCCTGCTGAGCAGCGACCCCTACGACTTCTCCACCAGCAGCATCGGGCTGGTCGGCCTGGTGGGGCTCGCGGGTGCCGTGGCGGCGCAGCGGGTGGGGCGACTGCACGACCGCGGGCTGTCGGTACCCGTCACCGGGGGAGCGATCGCGCTCCTGCTCGTCTCCCTGGTCGTCGCCGGGATCGGTGCGCACTCGATCGTCGTGGTGCTGCTCGCCGTGCTGCTGCTCGACGTCGCCGTGCAGGCCGCGAACGTGCTCAACCAGACCCGGCTCTTCTCGGTGGACCCGGCCGCGCGGAGCCGGCTCAACACGGCCTTCGTCACCTCGAACTTCATCGGCGGGGCGATCGGCTCCGCGCTGGCGTCGGTGCTGTGGAACGCCGGGGGCTGGACGGCGGTCACGATCGGTGGCGCGGTGCTGACCGGGTTCGCCGCGACTGTTTGGGTCGTGCACCGGAACCGTGGGCTCGTGGTCGAGCCGGAGCGGGCCTGACCCCGGGGCTCAGCAGGCCAGGGGGTTCGTGACCTCGAGCTCACCGTGGTCGACGAGCCAGCGCACGGCGTCCAGCACGGTCTCCTCGGCGGTGAACGCCGGTGCGTAGCCGAGCAGACGACTCGCCTTCTCGGTGCTGAAGACCTGGCTGCGGGACAGGTGCTCCCAGCTGGCGTCAGCGTGCTCTGGAGCCGTGGTCTCGCGGAACCGGTCCCACGTGACGGACTCGAGCCGGGCCTCCTGGCCGAACCACGACGCTGCCAGGTGGGTGTACCCGCGCGCGGTGAGCGCCGTCGGAGCCGTGACGAAGAAGTCCTCGCCCGCCGCCGCATCGCGGTGCTCGACCGCGAGCTGGAACGCCTGCGCGACGTCGTCGGCGTGCACGTGGGCCATCGCCTCGGCGCCGAGACCGGGGACCTCGAGCGGTTCGCCGGCGGACAGCTTCGTCAGCACCGAGGTGTCGAGGTTGCCGAGCGGACCGATCGGCGTCCAGCCCGGACCGCTGATGTGACCGGGGTGCAGCGACGTCGTGTCCAAACCGCCTGATGCGGTTTCCTCCTTGAGCATCCGGGCGATGGCGTCCTTCTGGACGCCGTAGTCGCCGGACGGCGGGGTCGCGTTCTGCTCGGTGATCGGCAGCACGTGCGAGACGCCGGCGCGCCAGATCGAGCCGCAGTGCACCAGGTGCGTACCGGTGCCGCGGAGCGCGTCGACCAGCGCTGCGGCGGAGGACTCGGTGAAGCAGACGAGGTCGACGACGGCGTCGGCACCGAGCGCGGCGATGCGGCTGCCGAAGGTGCCGTCGCGGTCCTCCTGCTCGCGGTCGGCGGTGATCCGCTCGACCTGCTGCCACTCCGAGGCGTCGGCGTACGGGGTGCTCGTGCCGCGGGTGACGGCGACGACCCGGTGACCCGAGCGGACGAGACGGGGGACGAGGAACGAGCCGATGTGGCCGGTGGCTCCGATGACGACGATGTGCATGGATGCCACCGTAGGCCGAGGCGTGCGGATCGTGAGCAGGAATGGTCGGGTGCGGCGGTGCGACCCGACCGTTCCTGCTCACGAAACGCGCCCGCGGCGAGCGCGGCGCCCACGAGCGAGGCGCCCACGAGCGCCGCGCCCGGCACGCTCAGTCGGCGGTGATGACCTTCACGGAGCCGACGATGGTCGCGGCGTCCTCGGCGAGCGCGACGACGGGGTCGGGCAGGCCCGCGCCCCCGAGGGCCTTGCGCGCGCCCCAGCCGACGAAGCTGCCGACGAGGGCACCGACGCCACCGAGGATCGCGCCCTCGATGCGCAGGTCGCGCTTGCCCGTGGTGCCGAGGGCGGCACCGGCGAGGGCACCGGACGCGATCCGTCCGAGCAGTGCGGACGGGGCGATGCGGTTCGGGGTCTTCGGCAGCTTGTCGCCGATGAGCTCACCGATGGCGGAGGCCACGAGCAGCCCACGGCCGACCGGGGTGCTGAAGACCTTCCACTGCTGCCACGAGCCCTTCAGCGAGGACCGGTCGTGGTTCAGTGCGAGGACGGCGAGCGGGGTGGCGCTCCGGCCGCCGCTCATGATGCCGAGGACCAGGGTGCGGACCAGGGTGTGCTGCTCGTGCTGCTTGCTCATCGTGACTCCTGTCGTGTTGCCCCCGACGGTACGCACGGTGCCCCCGGGTGTTCCGAGCATCGCGGGCGACGGGCGGACGTCGGGCGTTCCCCGGGCGTTCCCCGGGCACGGAGCCGCCCCGAGTAGCGTCCGGCCCATGAGCAACGTCATCGTCTTCGGCGGCCACGGCAAGGTCGCACTCCTCGCCACCCGCATCCTGTCCGAGCGCGGACACACGGTCACCTCCGTCATCCGGAACGCCGACCAGTCCGACGAGATCCGGGCGCACGGCGGCGAACCGCTCGTCGCGGACATCCAGCAGCAGTCCCTGAACGACTTCGCCGAACTGATCCGCGGGCACGACGCCGTGGTGTGGTCGGCCGGTGCCGGTGGCGGGTCCGTCGACCGGACCTGGGCGATCGACCGCGACGCTGCGGTGCTGTCGATCCAGGGGGCGAAGCAGGCCGGCGTCGACCGGTACGTGATGGTGTCGTTCTCGGGCTCGCAGCTCGACCACGGCGTCCCGCAGGACCAGGACTTCTTCGCGTACGCGCAGTCGAAGATGATCGCCGACGCCGTGCTCCGCGACTCGGGGCTGCAGTGGACGATCGTCGCCCCGAGCACCCTGACCGACGACGAGCCGACCGGCTCCGTCGACTGGGACGGCTCGTCGACGCAGGTGCCGCGCGGTGACGTGGCGCACGTGGTCGCCGACGTGGTCGAGAACCCCGGCACGGCCGGCAACACGTTCCGGTTCAACACGGGGTCCACCCCGGTCGCTGAGTTCCTGCGCGCCGACGCGGCCTGACCGGGACCGACCGCGCCGACGCGGTCTGAGCAAGACCCACAGACAGACAGACAGACAGACGGGGTCGCGGCGGTTCTCCGCCTCGACCCCGTCCGTGTCCCTGCAGAGCGTCGAGCTCAGTAGAGCGTCGAGATGCCCGTCATGTCTCCACGGCCGAGCGTGCGGCCGTCGAGCTCGCAGTAGCCGCCGGACGGCTCCATGACCTGGCCGGTGCCGGTCTTCACGTGGTCGAGGCCGTACAGGTGACCCCACTCGTGCGTCGCGACGACCTGGGTGTCGAAGCGCGCACCCGAGCAGGTGGCCGTCGAGCTCCACTTGAAGCCGGTGGCGTAGCGCTGATCGGCCTCGCGGGCGTTGCCGTTGCCGTCGAACCAGACGCACGTCACGCCGAGGGTGCCGGTCGGGAGCTTGCCCCAGCCCATCACGTTGTAGCCGTTGTTCCGCGAGCAGCCGCCCTGGTCGGTGAGGTTGGGCTTCTGGGTCGCGAGACGCAGGTAGTCGTTCTTCGCCGTCGACGTGACGGTCCGGTCACACGCCGAGATCGTGCCGTTCCACGCGTTCGCCCCCTTGCGCAGGGCGTCCTTGGCGTACGTCGACTTCTGCCCGGTCTGGTTGTAGTACCACTTGACCGTGCTCGGCCAGGTGTAGCCGGACGCCTTGTACGCCGTGCTCGTGCACTTCGTGGTCGCAGCGGTCGTCGCGGCGGGGGCTGCCTGTGCCGTCGCGGCCTGGCTCTGCGCACGCTCCTGCTGGACGGCGGGGGCCGAACCGGTCCAGGCCTCGTCCACGCGGACGGCGACACCGGCGGAGCCGTTGTTCGCGATGAGGACGTCGGCGAGCTCGGGTGCCCCGGGGGCGGCCGAGCTGCTCGCCATGACGCTCTCACCCGGTGCGGGGAGCGCGAAGGTGCGGCCGTCGGGCGTCACGACCGTGCCGGAGGTCGCCGTGCAGCCGCTCTCGAGCGTCTGCACCGACAGGGTCCCGGGGGCGCAGCTCGCGCCGGCCCCCGGGGTCGCCGCCTGGGCGGGTGCTGCGGTGATGGTGAGGCCGGCGAGGATCGCGACGATCGCCCCGGTGCTCAGCGCGTTCCTGACAGGACGCATGGTTCCCTTCCAGCGGCAGGCGACGTGCCCCCCGCTCCTGATCGGGGTCCATGCTCGCCGATGACCGCGCACCGGGTCCAGGACTGCGCTGCGGGGACACGCCCCCAGTCAGGGGCGACGCTCAGGCCATCTGCGCGTAGAAGCGCTCCGGTGCATCGGCGAGCGACGCCTTCACCATGCGGCTCCAGTCATCGACGAGCACCTCCGCCGCGCCGTGCTCCACGCCGTCGAGTGCCGCTCGGGCCACGTCCGTCGGGTCGGTCTTCGGTCCGTCGTAGTCGCCCATCATGTCGGTGTCCGCCGCCCCGAGGTGCAGCCCCTGCACGCTGATCCCCTTGCCTGCGAGCTCCAACCGGACGGCGTTCGTCAGGTTCCACTCGGCGGCCTTCGCCGCCGCGTACGCGCCGGATCCCGGGTAGACGAACCAGGACAGGGCGGACAGGACGTTCACGATGCCGCCGCCACCGTTGCGCTCGATCACCGGCGCGAACGCCCGGATCATCGCGAGGTTGCCCCAGTAGTGCGTGTCCATCTCGCGGCGCGCATCGGTGAGGTCGTCGGTGAGCAGCGAGCCCGTCGTCGAGATGCCGGCGTTGTTCACGAGCAGGGTGACGTCGCCCGCGGCGGCAGCCGCCGCGTCGACCGATGCCTGGTCGGTGATGTCGAGGGGCAGCGCGACGACGCCCTCGATGTCCACGAGCTCGGGTCGACGTGCGGTCGCGTAGACCTTGGTGGCGCCGCGCTCCAGCAGCTGCAGAGCGAAGCGGCGTCCGATGCCGCGGTTCGAGCCGGTGACGAGTGCGACCGATCCAGCGATGTCCATGGTGTCTCCTCCTGCCGCACGGGTGTCTCCCGCGGCGGCTCGGCTACGCTAAGACCTCACATCCATGTCAGGGGCAAGCCCCGGATCGGAGCACCATGCGCATCGGTGACCTCGCGGCAGAGACCGGCGTCAGCGTCCGCTCGCTGCGGTACTACGAGGAGCAGGGGCTGCTCACCGCGTCGCGCACCGCGAGCGGGCAGCGGGTCTACACGGACGCCGCCGTCGAGCGGGTCCAGCTCGTGCAGCAGCTGTTCGCCGCCGGGCTCGCGAGCCGCACGATCGTGCAGCTGCTGCCCTGCGTCGACCGCGGGGAGTCGACGCCGGAGTCGTTCGCGCTGCTCATCGCGGAGCGGGACCGGATCACCGCGCAGCTGGCCGAGCTCGAGGCGGTCCGGGGGCGGCTCGACCAGGTCATCGCGATCACCGAGCACCCCACCGCCGAGCACTGCCCGGCACTGCGTGACCGGCCTGCGGAGCCGGTCGCGGCCTGAGACGCGGCACCGGGACGGACGGGAGGCGCGGGACCGACCCGCCCCGCGCCTCCAGTGGGTCACGGGGTCGCGGACAGGGCCGCTGCCACGGCCCGTTCCTGTCGGGTGTGCGCAGCGAACGCGTCGGCGACCGGGTTGCGGCGACGGTCGAGGCCGCCGGCGCCGTCCTCGACGAGGTCGAAGAGGCCCATCGTGAGCAGGTGTTCCTGGCGTGGGGCGTCGGTGTGCCGCCAGGTCCACTCGTACATGTCGAACAGCGGCCACCAGGTGTAGCCGACGACCGGCACCCCCTCGTCGCGGAGCTCCCGCACGGCCGTGACCGAGGCGTCCAGCCAGCCGATGCGCTCCTCGACCGAACCCGTGACGCACGTCTCCGTGAGCATGACCGGGGCGCCGTAGCGCTCGGCGTAGGTGGTGAGCACGTCGCGGAGCCCCTCGACGCCGGTGTCCTCGTAGGGCCGGGGGTCGGCGAACCCGCCGCCGTGGTGCACCCCCGCCTCGAAGACCTCGGTGGAGTGCAGCGGGTAGTAGTTGACGCCCATCACGTCGGGCCGGACCGCGTGCTGCCGGAACCAGTCGAGGTCGGCGTCGGTGACGCCCCCGGACCGGAGCCGACCGACCAGGGGATGGGCGTCGTCGACGCCCCCGGTGACCAGGTCCTCGACCAGGAACGTCTGGGCGCGCAGGCGGGCGACCGTGTCGCGGTGTTCCGGGGCGTTGACGTCGCCCACGTACCGGATGCCGGCGTCCACGTGCACGAAGGTGGCGGCGTCTCCGAGCTCGCGGGTGATCGCGTGCTGCGTCGAGACGAACCCCTTGGCCAGGGCGGACGCGATCCGGGCCGACCCCTCCGCGCCGGTCAGGTACGGGGGCCAGTAGCCGTACTCACCCGAGAACAGGGCGTGGATGACGGGCTCGTTGACGGGCGTGTAGTCGGTGGCGACGTCGCCGTACCGCGCCGCGAACCGGGCGGCGTACTCGGTCACGTGCGCGGGGTAGTCGGGGTGGGCGAACTGCCCGTCGAGCCAGAGCGGTGTGCCGTAGTGCAGCAGGTCGACGACGGGCCGCAGGCCGGTCTCACGGAAGCGCTGCATGACACCGTCGACCCACGACCAGTCCCACACACCGGGCTCCGGGGCGACCCGGTACCAGGGCACGCCCCAGCGGAGCAGCTCGGCGCCGACGTCGACCGCCAGCCCGAGGTCGGCGGCGTACTGCCGGTAGTGGTCGGTGAGCTCGTACTCGTCGATGGGCCGTTCACCCGGTCGGGCCTGCGGGACGAAGGTGTCCTCGATGCCCAGGGCGAAGTGCAGCCTGCCGTCGTCGGACCAGTGCATGGTGTCTCGTTTCGTGGTGGGCACGGCCGCTCCGGGCTCGTGCGGTGTCGTCGTCACTTGAGCCCGGTGCTGGCGACGCTCTCGATGAAGCGGCGTTGCACGAGCAGGAACATGACGGCGAGGGGCAGCACGGCGATCAGGGCGCCGGCCATCATCACGCCCTGCGGGATGATCCCGCCGGGTCCGGTCAGCAGGGTGAGGCCGGACGTGATGGTCCCCATGTCCTGGTCGGTGGTGAACACCAGCGGCCAGAGCAGGTCGTTCCAGTTGTTGACGAAGGTGAAGATGCCGAGGGTGAGCAGGGCGGGGACGGCGTTCGGCAGGACGACGCTCCGGAAGATCCGCCACTCCGAGGCCCCGTCGATCCGCGCCGCGTTGTCCAGGTCGCGGGGGAGCGACACGAAGAACTGGCGCAGGAAGAAGATCCCGAAGGCGTCGGCAGCCCGCGGCGCGATCAGCCCCGCGAACGTGTTCACCCACCCGAGGTCGGACACCAGTTGGTAGATCGGGATGAGCGTCGCCTGGAACGGGATCATCAGGCTGGCGACGATCACGATGAGCAGCACCTTGCTGCCCCGGAAGTCGAGCCGTGCCAGGGCGTAGGCGGCGAGCGCGTCGAACGCCAGCGCGAACACCGTCACACCGCCGGCGAAGGCGAAGCTGTTCAGGATGAGCCGCCCGAACGGCAGCTGCGTGAAGATCGCCCGGAAGTTGTCGAGCGTCCAGGTGTGCGGGAACAGCGTCGGCGGGTAGGCGTTGACCTCGCTCGCCGGTTTGAACGCGGTGAACACGATCACGAGCACGGGGAGCAGCACCGCCAGGGTCACGACGGCCACGGCTGCGAAGCCGAGCCACCGCGTCGACGGCTGTCGACGGGCCACGGTGCGACGGCGCACGGCGGTCGCGGGACGGGGGAGCGCGGTCATGATGCGGTGTCCTCTCCGCGCTTCCCGAAGAACAGGAACTGCACGAGGCTGAGCAGCAGGGTCGCGAGGAGGAGCACGTACGCCAGGGCGCTCGCGAACCCGAGGTCGAGGTCCTTGAAGCCGGACTGGTAGATCTGCATGACGATCGTCTCCGTCGACCGGTACGGACCACCGCCGGTCAGGACGTAGATCTGGTCGAACGCCTGCAGCGCGGCGATGAGGGCGACGATCACGACGAACGCCATCGTGTTGCTCAGCATCGGGAAGGTGACGTTCGCGAACCGCTGGCGGCCGTTCGCGCCGTCGAGCTGCGCGGCCTCGTACAGGCTCGTGGGGATCTCCTGCAGCCCGGCCAGGAAGATCACCATGTAGAAGCCGAAGTTCTTCCACACGGCCACGAGCACCACGGTGGGCATCGCGAGCGTCGGGTCCTGCAGCACGTTGCCGAGCCGGATGCCGACGAGCTGCAGCCAGTGGTTCAGCAGGCCGATCTGCGGGTCGAGCAGGTACGACCACGCGAACGCGGCGACGGCCAGGGACACGATGAACGGCAGGAACAACGCCGACCGGAAGAACCCGCGGAACGGCAGGGCCGGGTGGTTCAGCACGAGGGCGAGCACCAGGGCGACGACGATCGCGACGGGGGTGAAGAGCACCGAGTAGAGCGCGGTGTTGCCGATTGACCGCAGGACGTCGGGGTCGGTGAAGACCCGGACGTAGTTCGCGAACCCGATGAACGACGGGTCGCCGAACCCGCTGGCGTCGGTGAACGACAGTCGGAGCGCCGAGAGCATCGGCCAGAGCACGAACGCCCCGAGGATGACGATCGCGGGTGCGAGGAACCCGACGATGGTGGCGCGGCGGCGGAACGTGCCGTTCAGGGGCGATCGTCCGCCGAGCTGGCCCGGTGGTCGGTACCGACGGCGTCGGCCGAGTTGCTGCGTGGTCACGAGGGTCCTCCGAGGGCCGCTGCTGCTACTTCAGGGCCGACTGCACGTCGGCGTCGGCGGTGGCGAGGAGCGATCCGGGGTCCCCGCCCGCCATCGCCTTCTGGGTCGCGGTGTCCACGGCGGTGAGTACGTCAGCGCTGTCGACCACGCCGGGCAGGAGCGGGATCGTGGTGCCCGGCAGCCCGGTGAGCGTCGCGACGGTCGGGTTCTCGTCGACGTCGGCGGCGGTGACGTCGGTGCGGAGCGGCGGCCAGCCGGACCCGAGGGCCCACTTCGTCGCGACGGACTGCTCGTTGAAGTAGCGCAGGAACCGCTCGGCGGCGGCCTGCTTCGTGTCGTCGGTCTGGGCCGTCACACCGAGCGAGATGCCGATGGCCGAGGCCACCTGCGCTTCGGGGCCCGCCGGGATCGCCGCGATGCCGTAGTCGATGTCCGACGCCTCGGCGACGCCGGCCATCCAGGGGCCGCCGATCTCCATGGCGGTCTTGCCGGCCGTGAAGAGCTTGTCCGCGGCGATGCCGTCGACACCGGTCGGCGAGATCTTGTCGTCGCGCACCGCCTTCGCCCAGTACTCGAGCGTCTCGGCGTTCGCGGCGGAGTCGATGGTGGACTTCGTGCCCGCCTCGTTCGTGATCGATCCGCCGTTGCCGGCGAACAGGCTCGGCCAGATGCCGTTGCCGACGGTCTGGTGGTCCGGCAGCACGAGCCCGTACTGCTCCGGGGTGCCGTCGCCGTTCTCGTCCTTCGTGAGCTTCTTCGCGTCGGCGACCCACTCGTCCCAGGTGGTCGGGAAGGAGTCGATGCCGGCCGCTGCGAACAGCTTCTTGTTGTAGATCACGGAGAGCGGGACGAACCCGCTCGGCACGCCGTACTCCTTGCCGTCGACCCGCTCCATCGCGACGGCCTGTTCCTTCAGGTCCCCGGTGTTGTTGGCGTCGTCGGCGTAGAAGTCGCTGAGGTCGACCAGCGCCTTCTTCTGCGCGTAGACCGGCAGCCGGTCGGAGGTCATCGCGACGAGGTCCGGGCCCTTCTTCGCGGACAGGGCGGGGAGCATCGTGTCGTCGATCACGGCCCAGGTCTTCGTCTGGGTCGTGATGGTGACCTTGTCCTGCGAGGCGTTGAAGTCCTTGACGATGCCGTCCAGGACCTTGCCGTCGGCCTCGGTGTAGCCGTGCCAGAACGTCAGGTCGACGTGGCCGCCGTCACCCGACGATCCGGGGGAGCCGGCGCAACCGGCGAGGGAGAGCGACGCCGCTGCTGCGAGCGCGACGACCGCGATGTGCTTCTTCATCGAAAACCTGCCATCCGTCCGGCACGTCGGTGTGCGGACCTCGTCCATCCCGGATTTACACCGGTGTAAATGTGGACAGTAGCCGGTGCTCCACCGCCCGGTCAAGGGGTCGGGGAGCACCCGTGGTCAACGGGTCAGGCAGCAACCGGACGCAACGGTCCGGACGACGCCCGGACGACGAGTGCGTGCGGGGAGCGCAGCACCCCCGGTGTCGCCGGGGCGCCCTCCTCGAGCTGGGCGACGAGCACCCCGACCGCCGTCGCCGCGACGCGGTCCAGGTCGGCCGACACCGTGGTCAGTGCCGGGGTCGAGTACGCAGACTCCTCGATGTCGTCGAACCCGACGACCGCGACGTCGTCCGGCACGGTCCGGCCCGCGAGCTGCAGGGCACTCATCGCCCCGAGCGCCAGCGCGTCGTTGCAGCAGACGATCCCGTCGACCGGCACGCCGGCGTCGAGGAGCTGCCGTGCAGCCGCGGCACCCTCGGCCCGGTGCCACAGCGCGGTCGGCACGACCCGCTCGGGCGCGAACGGTACGCCGTGGTCGTCGAGCGCCTCGCGGTAGCCCCGCAGTCGCTCCTGCGCCGTGCGCACGGGGCCCGACGGGTCGGAGCCGATGAACGCGATCGACCGGCGGCCGGCGTCGAGCAGGTGGGCGGTCGCGTCCCGCAGCGCGTCGGCGTTCGACATCGCGATGAACGGCACGGGGGCGTCCGGGATCGGCTCACCGAGCACGACGAGGGGGAACTTCACCTCGAGTGCGGCGGCGTCGCTCGGCCGGACGGTCAGCGGGCTGTAGATGATGCCGTCGATCGAGTGCTCGCGCATCCGGGTGATCGCGTCCGCCTCGCGCACGCCGCTCGCGGTCTGCTCGATGAGCACCGTGTAGCCCACGGCTCCGGCAGCACGGATGACGGCGTCGGCGAGTTCGGCGAAGTACGCCTGCCGCAGTTCCGGCACCGCGAGCCCGAGCACCTTGGAGCGTCCGGCGCGGAAGTTCCGGGCCGAGACGTTG
This sequence comes from Curtobacterium sp. ME-Dv--P-122a, assembly GCF_030209645.1. Lineage (NCBI taxonomy): Bacteria > Bacillati > Actinomycetota > Actinomycetes > Micrococcales > Microbacteriaceae > Curtobacterium > Curtobacterium sp. ME-Dv--P-122a. The sequence continues at coordinate 516,933 of NZ_JARVRO010000006.1, read as the reverse complement.
AGCTCGTAGCCGAGCTCGTCGACGGCGGCCATCACGCGGTCACGGGTGCGGACGGAGACGTGTTCGTAGCCGGACAGCACGTTCGAGACGGTCTTCTTCGAGACACCCGCCACGGCGGCGACGTCGCTCATCGTGGGCGGAGAGCGGTGCCCCTGCGCCATCGGGCGCCCCCTCTCACGTGCGGACTGCGTTCGGCAGGAACCTACCGCACCAGCGTGGTGCGGACCGGACGGGAGGCCCGTGGCGGGCCCGCCACGGGCCTCCCGTCCGGTCCGTCGCCCGTCCAGAGCCCCGCTCAGTCCGCCAGGAACCGCAGGACCGCGAGCACCCGCCGGTTCTCGTTCGGCGTCGCCTCGAGCCCGAGCTTGGTGAAGACGGCGGTGACGTGCTTCTCGACGGTCCCGCCGGACAGGAACAGGGTGTCCGCGATCGCGGCGTTCGACCGGCCCTCGGCCATCAGGCGCAGCACGTCGGTCTCGCGGGCGGTCAGCGAATCGAGCGGACCGCTCGTGGCACGCGGCGCCTGGACCAGTGCGGCCGCCACCTCGGGGTCGAGCACCACGTTGCCCGCTGCGACCTGGTGCAGCGAGTCGATGAAGGTGCCGACCTCGGCGACCTGGTCCTTCAGCAGGTACCCGACGCCGACGGTGGCGACGTCGAGCAGCGCCCGCGCCCACTGCGCCTCGGCGTACTGCGAGAACAGGAGCACCCCGACGTCGGGCCGGACGTCCTTCACCCGCATGGCCGCGCGGACGCCCTCGTCGGTGTGGGTCGGCGGCATCCGGATGTCCATCACCACGACGTCGACCGCGCCGTGCGCGACGGCGGCCACCGCGGCGTCGCCGTCCGACACCGGCACGACCTCGTGCCCGCGACCGCGCAGCAGGGACGTCAGCCCCTCGCGCACGATCGTGTTGTCGTCGGCGACGACGATCCTCACCGTTCGGCTCCGCTCGGCATGCGCATCCGGATGCGGGTCGGGCCGCCGGCGGGGCTGTCCACCTGCAGGTCACCGTCCACGGCGCGCAGCCGTTCGAGGACCCCGGCCAGGCCGGTGCCGTGACCGTCGGGGGTGCCGAGCGCGACGTGGGCCCCGCCGTGGCCGTCGTCCTCGACCTCGACGAGCAGGTCGGTGCCGAGCATGCCGACCCGGACGGCGGTGGCCGAGGCTCCGGCGTGCTTCGACACGTTCGTCAGCAGCTCGAGCACCCCGAAGTACGCGATGCCCTCGACGACGCGGGACGGTCGGACGGGCAGGTCCACCGACAGCGCGACGGGGAACGGGGTCCGGGAGCACGCCGAGGTCAGCGCGGCCTCGAGCCCCTCGTCGAGGACGGGCGGGTGGATGCCGCGGGCCAGGGCGCGGAGCTCGACCAGGGCCTCCTTGGTCGACGCGTGCGCCCGGTCGACCAGCGCGGTGACCGCGTCCGGGTCAGCGCCGGTCTGCAGGCGGTCGCGGGCGTCGCCGAGGGTCATCGCCAGGCCGACGAGCCGGGCCTGGGTGCCGTCGTGCAGCTCCCGCTCGATGCGGCGCAGGGTGGTGTCGGCGTCGAGCACGGCGGCGTCGCGCGAGGCCGTGACCTGGCGGAGCCGCAGGTCGCGGGCGGTGGCACCGAGCAGGGCGCGGATGACCACGCGCTGCAGTGCCGCGAGCCCGTGGTTCACCGCGGGCCAGAGGAACAGCACGATGAGCAGGCCCAGCACCGCGAACGCGACCTGCAGCGGCGGGGTGTCGACGTACACGCCGAGGAACTGCGCACCGCTGTGGAGCTCGCCGTCCGCGCCCCGCTGCGCCGGCAGGAAGTGCCCCCACGCCGCGTGGGTCATCGCGCCCAGACCGCTCACGAGCACCGCGGTCGAGACGGCGAACGTGGTCGTGGTCAGCACGAACCCCGCGAGCAGGTACGCGAACGCCCGCCAGGTCGGGCCGTCCGACAGCCGGGCGAACGCGGTGCCGAGCGGCGTCGAACCTGCACGGGGCGGTGCCGGAGCGACGACGACCTGCCCGAGCAGCGCGGCGGACATCCGGCGGGTGACCGCGGCGAACCAGTGCGACCCACCGAGCAGGAACGCGGCGACGACCAGGCCGACCCAGGTCAGCGACACCGGGATGCCGACGGCCAGCACCACGACGAACCAGGCCAGCGCGGCGATCGCGATCGGCAGGTGCGCGGCGTGGAACGCGAAGGCCCGCCAGGTGCTGCCGTCGGCGACGGCTCGGAACGGTCGGAACCGGGGGACGGTGGTGGGGGCGCCCGGGGTGGCGACGGCGGTGTACATGCGGACCTCTTCGTGTCGGTGACGAGCTTATTGCCCGACACCAGCCTCGCCGCGGGGGTCCGCCCGCACACCGGTGCTGCCCCCCGTGGTCGGTGGGGAAACCCCGCGATCATCGTCAGCCGGGTCGGCTCAGGCCCCGGTCTGCTCCGTCGGCGTGGCCACGGGCTTCGACTGGCTCGACCCTCGTTGCCGCAGGGACACGGTGGCGATCACCATCACCGAGATGACCAGGAACTCCGACTGCCAGTTCTGCATCGACTCGAACCAGAACTGGCTCGTGCCCAGGTAGCCCCACGCCGAGACCACGCTGTCGCCGTGCTCGAGCTGCTCCTCGTTGTAGGCCGCAGCGCCACCGATCACGTGCCCGACGACACTGCCGAGGAAGAGCACCGCGAACAGGATCAGCAGGGAGTTCTCGTACAGCACGAGCACGATCCCGCCCCGGCGCACCGGCCACGGGGCCTTCGGGTCGTCGGCGTACTCCCGGGGGTCCTCGTCCTGCGGGCCCTGTTCGTCCAGGGGCTCGGACTCGCTCGACCCCTTCTGGAACAGGAACACCGTGAACACGATGTACGCGCCCATCTGCAGGAACTCGCTCTCCCAGTTCTCGAAGGTCGCCTCGGCGAAGTCACCGCTCGTCAGGAAGCCCCAGAGCGACACGGCCGCCTCGCCGTGCTGGAGGGCGTCCGCCGCGGACACCCGCCACCCGGCGAACACCATGCCGACGAAGCACACGACGAAGACGGCGACGTTCGCGAGGAGCAGGCCGTGCCGTCGCACGCGCTGCCACCCGCTCGATCCGTTGTGCAGGCCGAGGGTCACCGGGTCCTCCGTTCGTCGTGTCGACGCCATCCTCGTCCGGGCGCGACGAACGCCTTCGCAGGAGCACCCGACCGGTCGCGGCGGTTCCGTCAGCGACTCAGAGCGTGATGCCGGTGGCCTCGGCGAGCGTGTCGAGCAGTTCGGTGCGGAACCGCTGGTCGGCCACCGCCGGGTGCGGTTCCTGCCGCTCCCCGTGGAACCAGTAACCGCCTGTCACGGTTTGGTCCGGGTCGGTCGCGAGCGTCTCCTGCGTGCGGTGTCCGAGCTCGAAGTCGTCCGGAGCGCCGGCCCCGCCCATCTTGGTCGCCACCCAGCCCAGGTCGACAGCGTTGCTCAGCACGCCCGGGCGTCGGAGCGGCACCTCGGCGGCGAGCGCCGTCACGAACAGCTTCGTGTCGGAGTACGATTTCGTCTCCGACGCGCCGGTCCAGTCGACGGTGTCCAGGCGCGGGCGGCCGCCCCGGTGCATCCCGCTGCTCAGGTACACGTGCCGCTCCGGCGAGCGCAGCAACGCGGTGAACAGGTACGGCGCCACGACGTTGACGGGCACCAGGGAACGGCCCGAGATCACGCCGGCGTTGTGCACGACGGCGTCGAGCGGGGTGCCGGCGTCGAGTTCCCGGGCGGTGGCGATCACGGCGTCGCGGTCCGCCAGGTCGGCGACGACGAGTTCGGCGCCGCGCTCCACCAGGTCGGCGACCGCCTCGGCGCGGGCCGTGTTGCGCGCGTGGACGACGACGTCGTGCCCGTTGCGGAGCAGCGAGTCGGCGGTTCCCCGCCCGAGGCCGTCGGTGGATCCGGTGACGAGGATGCGTGCCATCCGCCCATCATGCGCCCGACCGCTGCGGCGGGTCCGGCAGGTGGACCGGGAACGGACGGACGGGAGGCGCGGTGCCGGCCCGCCACGGGCCTCCCGGCTGTTCACGGGCCGGCCACAGGGCCGCGGTACGGTCGCTGCATGAGCAGCTTCCTCGAGCCCATCGACGCCGTCGGCGTCGGTGACGCGACGATCGTGCCGGACGCCACGCGACCGGTCGCGGCGGTCGTCACGGGCGACGACGTGCGGTGGGTGACGTGGCCGGACGCCCCGTTGCCGGACGGTGCGGTCGACGAGGTCGGGGTCCTCGGGACCGACGGGGGTGCCTGGGTCGTCTACGGATCGCGCGAGGAAGTGGGCGACGACCTCGACGAGATGTCCCGGACCGCCGTGCACGTCACGCCGACCGGGGTGACGTGCGCGGTCGACCTCGGTGATCGACGCGTGCTCGGGGCGGACGTCGAGGGGCTGTGGATCGGCGACCCACGTGACGCGTCCATGTGGATGGGCAAGGACGAGGACGAGGGCCCCGAGGATCCGGAGGACGACGAGACGGTCGAGGACGACGACGGGGACTCGGACGACCCGCTCGACGGCGTCGACCCGGAGACCCTGCCGTGGGCGCCGTCGGAGCCGTTCTGGCCGTCGCCGGAGGAGTGGGCGGCGACGCTCGCTGCCGGCGACGAGCCGGAGGACGACGAGCCCGAGCTGCTGGACGACGACGACGACGATGGGCCCCGGTACTGGAGCGTCAGCTTCGGCGGCGTCGAGGGCGGCTTCGTCCCGCCGCCTGAACCGCAGGCGGAACCCGCTCCGCCCCTGCCGACCCCGTCGACTGAACTGGTGCTCGTCCGGACCGACGGCAGCCGGACGACGATCGCCGTCGACCACCTGGTCGAGGACGTCCGCCGTACCGGCTCAGTCCTCACCATCCGGTACATGCCCACCGGACCCCGGCGCACGCCCGATCCGACGGGCGGGTTGACCTACCACTACGACGCTCGGGAGGTCGACCTCGACGTCGCTGCCGGCCTACCCAGCGCCGTCACCACCGATGACCTGCCGTCCCGCCCCGCGAGCGACGAGGACGAGACGTCGTGGGAGGACGAACAGGAACGTCTGGAAGCAGCCCTCGCACCGTGGACGGAGCGCTTCGACCTGACCGACGTCGAGGGCGCGCACTGGCCGCTGCACGACCTGGATGCTGCCGCACGGGAGCGCGCGGTCGCGGACCTCGTGGACGTGTTCGAGGCCCTCGACCAGCCCGGCATCCTGTGGACCCGCGACCACCCGGAGCCCCGCCGGTCGGCGAGTGACTACCGGGCGGTCGAGGTCACCGTCGAGGGGGAGTGGCCGGCGACCGAGCTCGTGGTGTCGTTCGAGCACCGCGCCGTGCCGTACCTGCGGCTCCGTCGGCGCTACCGGGTGTTCGACGACGCCGGGCACGTGGAGGACTGGACCTACGTCACGGTGCACCTGGAGGAGGAGATCGCCACCGGCCACATCGCTGACCGGTCGGACGCGGTGGACGGGGTGCTCGACATCTGACGGGTGCCGTCCTGCCTGATCCCACCGCCCCGTGCGGCTCGCTGGTCCTGTACGTTTCCTGTGTAGACATCCCCCTGATCAGAGAGGACGCGGCGCCATGAGTGACGGCACGCCCCAGTACAACCAGCAGAACCCGAACCCCTACGCCGCCGGGGGGCAGCCCTACGGCGCTCCGATGCAGCCGTCGTCCGACCGCTTCAACGTCATGGCGATCGTCGGGTTCGTCCTGGCCTTCGTGGTGAACATCGCCGGCCTCGTCGTGTCGATCATCGCGCTCTCGCAGATCAAGAAGACCGGGGAGCGCGGCCGCGGCCTGGCCCTCGCCGGCGTCATCATCAGCGCCCTGTCGCTCGTGTTCGGCATCATCTGGATCATCTTCGTGATCGCTGTCGTCGCGAACGCTCCGGCAGGCAGCATGGGCAGTTACTGACGCCCACCAGCACCAGACGGGAGGCCCGTGGCAGCTCGCCACGGGCCTCCCGTCTGTCCGGTGTCGGTTCCGAGCGTGGCCTCAGCCGATGACGCCGGTGTGCTCCAGCACGATGTTCAGACCGATCAGGATCAGGACGACGCCACCCGCGATCTCCGCCGGCTTGCCGAAGCGGGCACCGACACGGCGACCGACCAGGACCCCGACGAACGACAGCACCGCAGTCGTGATCCCGATGAGCAGCACCGCGCCGCCGATCGAGACGGGCAGGAACGCCAGGGTGACGCCCACCGCCAGGGCGTCGATGCTGGTCGCGACCGCCAGCACGAGGAGTTCCCGGACCGGCAGCCGATCGGTGTCCTGCTCCGTGTCCTCGTGCTTCGAGAACGCCTCCCACAGCATCTTCCCGCCGATCAGCGCGAGCAGCCCGAACGCGACCCAGTGGTCGAAGGCCGCGATGTACTGCGCGAACGCCGACCCGAGCAGCCAGCCGAGCAACGGCATCACCGCCTGGAACACCCCGAACGTCAGCGCGATCACGATCGCGTGCCGCACGTCGAAGCGCTTCATGTGCAGGCCCTTGCCGAGGGCGACGGCGAAGGCGTCCGCGGAGACGCCGAGCGCGATGAGGAAGAGGGCCCAGAAGGACATGGGGGTGGCGCCTTTCGAGACGGTCGGATGGAGACTCCGACGTCTCAGGACCTGACGATCCTGGCACGGTCCCGGGCACGAAAAGGCCTGATCAGCGGGATTCGTCGCCCCGAATCCGCGGGTTGGTGGGCCCGGTCCGCCAACCCGGCCCACGTTCTCGACGTGACCAGGGGACGGACTGGAGGCTCGTGGCGGGCACGGCCACGAGCCTCCAGTCCGGCAGTCGGTGCGTCAGGAACCGGCGGCCGCGTGCGCGGCCACCTGGCTGGCCGTCAGTTCGGTGCCGTAGACGGCGGCGTACCGCATCGACCCGGTGAAGTACGGGTTGTTCGTGGAACCCGGCCACCCGCTGACGACGTCGTAGCCGACGCGGAAGTACCCTGTGAAGTTCTCGGGGCTCTTGAAGGCCGCGTTCGACGCGACGAGCGTGCCGTCGACGTACAGGCGCATGCCGTTGGTGGGCGACATCGTCGCCACCGTGTGGTGCCAGGCGCCGTCGTTGACAGCCGCCGGCGAGGTGATGACCTGGGTGGCGCCGTTGTAGGAACCGAACGCGAGCTGGCCGGTCGTGGTCAGGTAGAGCTTCCGGTCGTGCTGGCTCGACGCTCCGGTCTGGCTGCTGCCGAAGCCGATGAGCATGCCGCCGGCGACCGTGGTGCGGAACCAGACCTCCTCGCTGAAGGTCGTGGGGTTGGCGGACGAACGCGGGGTGGAGACGTAGCTCGTGGAGCCGTTGAGCGCGTAGGCGCTGCCGCTGTCACGCGGGCAGGCGTTCGGGCTCGGCGTGGTCGCGGTCATGGTGCCCTGGTAGGTGCCGTTCGCGCCGCGACCCGACCAGTCGGTGGCCGTCTTCGAACCCGAGGCCTCGGTCAGGCGGTAGGCGAACAGGGCGTTCGCGGTGTCCGCGCCGACGGCACCCGTGCACGTGAAGTACGGGGCGGTCGCCGCCGTGTTCGCACTGTTGGTGACGCGGGCGGTGTACGCCGAGCGGGTCGGGGCGAACTGGTTCAGCAGGACGACGACGGCCAGCGCGACCACGAGCAGGACGGCGACGACGCGACCATCGCGCAGGCGACGGAGGATCACGAGGGACGCACCGCCTCGACGCGGCCGACCGCCAGGCACGCCACGAGTGGCACGAGGCAGACGGCGAACAGGGCGACCCAACCCAGGGGGTCGAGGTCGATGTTCGACATGAGCTGGTAGTGCCCGTTCTTCGTCAGCTCGTGGATGACGACCTTGCCCATCTCGCCGTCGACCAGGTGGACGCTGTTGCCGCCGTGGGCATCGACGCGGACCGGGAAGATCCCCGACGAGATCACGGTGGCCTCGACCCCGGTCGGGCTCGAGGTGTTCGTGATCGTCGTCACGTTGACGAACGGCTTGAACACGAATGCCGCGTACGAGACGGTGAGGGCGCTGCCCGCGATCCGCAGGCACGTGCGGGTCACCCGGTCGGTGAACGCGCTGGTCAGGGTCAGGATGATCAGCGTGCCGATGAGCAGGATCGGGGCGGCGCGGAGCAGCCAGCCGATGCGCGGGACCAGGAGCGCGGGGGTGCCGATCACGTCCGCCTGGGTGAGCGTCCACGGGTCGGTCGCGCCGTTGACGTCACCGCGGGTGTGGATGCCGCCGTCCGCGTCGATCGAGACGATGCGGTGCGTGTAGACGACGTCCGGGTTGGCGGAGGTCTCGAACGAGACGATGTCGCCGACGCGGAGCGTGGCGACGTCCGCCGGCAGGTCGAGCACGAGGGTGCCGACCGGGGCGGCTTCGCCCATCGAGGGGGTCTCGACGACGAACCAGCGGCCGCCGGCGGAGAGGAACAGGACGGCGGCGGTGAGGAGCAGTGCGGCGATCGCGGCGACCGACCAGGCGAGGACCGTCTCGGAGCGGGTGACCTGACGGCCGCGGAGGACCGGGCGGTCGAGCATGCCGCTGAGCGGGATCGCTGCGGTCTGGCTCATGGGCGCTGCTCCGGGGATTCAGGGGAATGGCGACGCTCGACCGGAGGGGGGTCGGCCGAGCGTCGCCGGTCTGGGGGAGGGGGATGGGGGGTTGGATCAGGCCGTGAAGGTCCAGGTCATCGGGACCGAGGCGGCGAGGCCCTGGTAGGTGTTGCCGGCCGAGGAGTCGAGGGTCACCGCGAAGTTGAACGGGACGCTCGCACCGGCGGCCGGGGCCTGCGGCATCGTGAAGGCCGACGCCGCCGCACCCTTGAAGCTGGCGAGGGTGCCGCTGAACACGGTGGTGGAGCCGGAGGTGACGACGAGGTTCATCTTGGCGCAGAGGTCGGTCGCGGTGCCGTTGGCCGAGCCGTTCGCCGACTGGGTGCACGTGGCGCCCGGGTTCAGCGTGAAGGTGCTGGCGTTCGCGGTGCCGGTGTTCTTGATCGAGATCGCGGTGTTGACCGTGTTGCCCGGGGTCATCGTCGTGCTGCCGCCGAACTTGTTGATCGTCGAGCAGGTCGCCGAGTTCGTCGAGACCGAGCCGCCGTCGGTGCTGAGGCAGGTGACGGTCGCGCCGGCGTTCTGCTCCTGCATGATCAGCGTGCCGCTGCCGGCGGTGTTGCTGCTGTTGGTGATGCTCGCGGCGAACCCGGAGAGGGTGCCGGTGAGCGAGAGGGAGAGCAGGACGGCGGCGAAGATACCCGCGAGGAGCGCCACGGGGGCGAAGCGGATCCGCTTCAGTGCGGAGGTGCGGAGCTTGGTGGACACGGGGTACCTCTTCGTTCGGTGGTGGTTGCAGGAAGTTGGGGGAAGCAAGGCATTCGGGCTGTTTTGCTTCAATGGTTAAGATAGTCACTGATTCACCAAGTTGACCACTCGTATACTTACCCCAGTGCGGGGGACGCCTCTTGTCCCCCCGGTATCCGACACGGAAGAGGGCCCTCGTGGCAGCAGCACCGAACGACGACGACGCCGCCGATCTCATGGCCGCGTTCACCGCCGTCGTGCGTGCGAACGCGAGCCTGGTGAGTCAGCTCAGCGCCCGGGCGGGCGTGCACGAGAACGCCCTCCGCGCCCTGGTGCTCATCAGTGACACCGGGTACTCCACGCCGACCGAGGTCGCCGGGTACCTGGGGCTCACCTCGGGCGCGGTGACGAACATGATCGACCGGATGAGCACCGCCGGCCTGCTCGAGCGCGCACCGAACCCGGCCGATCGCCGAGGCTCACTGCTGCGGTTGCTGCCTCCGGGCCATGTCGTCGTGTCGGACTACCAGGAGCGGTACGCAGCGATGCTCCGGGCCGTCGACGGGGCGCACAAGGGCGAACTGCACGAGGTGCTCAACGACCTGGCGACGAGTCTGTACGAGCAGGCTGCCGCAGCGTCCTGATCTCGCTCGTGCGGACCGCGCGTCTACCTGGTGGGGATCGCCCGTTCCTCGGTCGAGGTGAGGCCGGCACGGCGTTCCCGATCCGTCCCGCGGGCACGCTCGTCCTCGAGCACGCGCACGACGGTGTCCCGGAGGGGCCGGGTCACCCCGCCGGCGTCAGCGAACGCCACAGTGGATCGCTGTGCGAACCCGGCCTCCGACACCGGGATCCACAGGGGGAGTGATCGCGGTCCGGCCCAGTAGGCCACCTCGTGCGCGAGCAGGACGCCGTCGTCGACCGCGACCAGCTCGTCGTCGAACCCGGTGGCCTCGGCCACGCATCGGAAGAAGTCCTGCATCGGCACCGGAGTGCCCACGGCGTTGACCGTCCCGACGAACCCCTCGCGCCCGGCACGGACGATCCAAGCGGCGAGGTCCGCGACGTCGATCACCTGGACGAACCGCTCCGCCGTCGTCGGCACCAGCACCGGCCCACCGCGGTCGAAGCGTGCCGACCAGTACCCGAACCGGTCACTGGGGTCGCCGGGCCCGACGATCAACCCCGGGCGTGCGATGAGCAGCCGTGACCCGAGCCGGAGCCGCGTCATGCGCTCGGCGAGGACCTTCGCGTCGGCGTACTCGGACGGGTCCTTCGGCTCCACCAGCCGGGCGGACTCGTCGGCGCCCGGTTCGTCGTTGTCCGCGTACACCGAGACCGTCGACACCAGGGTCCAGTGCGCGGCCCGGTCGGCGAGGGCGTCGAGCGCCGGGGCGACGAGTTCGGGGGCGCTGGCGAGCTCGATGACCTCGTCCCAGTTCCCGCTGGCCTGTTCGTACGCGCTGGCCAGGGCTCGATCCGACTGGACGAAGCGCGCTCCCTCCGGAACGGTTCCGGTCGTGCCCCGGGCGAGGCAGGTGACGTCGGCGCCCTCGGACAGCAGCTCGTCGACGATCGTTCGCCCGAGCCAACCGGTTCCGCCGAGTACCAGGACGCGTCGCACGCGCTCGGCCATCAGACGGGCTGGAGGGGTCGTCGTTCACCGTCGGGGAGCTCGACCCGGATGCGATCGCCCGGCCGCACCGTGCCACCGGTGAGCACGACGCTCATCACCCCGCCCTTGCGCTCGACCGTGCCGTCCTCGGCGCGCCCCAACATGGCACGGAGGAGTCCCGGCTCGAAGCCGTTGATCTGCTGGCACGGGTTCCGCAGGCCCGTGACCTGCACGGAGGCGTCGTCGCCGAGGTGCAGCACTGCTCCCTCGGGCAGCCCGAGCAGGTCGATGCCACTGGTCGTGACGTTCTCGCCCATCTGTCCCGGTTCGACGCTGAACCCGGCTTCGGCGACCTCGTCGAACAGCTCGGCGTGCAGCAGGTGGACCTGGCGCAGGTTCGGCTGCGACGGGTCACGCGCGACCCGGGAGCGGTGCTGCACGGTCATGCCGGCGTGGGCATCACCCTCGATGCCCCACCCCGCCACGAGCGTCACCGCGTCGACCAACGGCTTGCTGAACCGGTGCTCGCCGTCCTTGCTCACCGCGACCACGCGCGGCTGGTCCATGTCGTCCCCGCTCATGGGGCCGATTCTGCCCCATGGTCACGGTCGCGCGCCTGCAGCGTCGGTCAGCGGCGCTCGCGCAGGCCGGTTCAGCGGCGCTTGCGCAGCGCGTTCGTCGCCCACAGTGAGACGGCGATGAGCACGGGCTGGAACAGCAGGCGGACGAAGCGCTTGGTGTCGGTGTCCAGACCGAACCCGTCGCGGTGGTGCATCCACTGCGCGATGTTGCCGGGGAAGACCGCGAGGAAGAACACCGCGACGACCCACCCGACCGTCACCTGACGCCGAGCAAGGAGCATCAGCGCAGCCCCGAGGGAGATCTCCACCACACCGGAGGCGATCACCGTGACGTCCGTCGGCAGCGGCACGAACTTCGGCACCTGCGCCTGGAACTCCTCGCGGGCCACCGTCAGGTGACTGATGCCGGCCCAGGTGAGCATCGCGCCGAACAGGATGCGGACGATGGTCCGGGGGCGGGTGGAACGGACTGCGGGGGTGCGGGTTGCCATCGGGGTGGTGCCTTTCACGGTCGTGGTGGGGTTCGGTGGAGTGGGAGGCCGAGGTCAGCGGCTGCGGAGGACGCGGCGTCGGCGTGCGGCCTCGAACGTGATCGCGGCAGCGGCGGAACCGAGCGTGAGGATCCGCGCGACCGGACGGCCGCGGGTCGAGGTGAGCAGCCGCAGCACGCCGGCGAGTGTGAGTGCGGTGGCACCGCCGGTCGTGCTCGTCACCGAGCCGTCTTCGCGGTCGATCACGAGCCGGGTCCCGCCGAGGGCTGTCACCGCGATGGCGGAGCCGGTGCCGACCAGGTCGTTCACGGATGCACGGCGAACCCCCGCGGTGGCGAGTCCGAGCCCGGACAGGACTTCCAGGCCAGGGATGCCGAGCGCGTGTGGGACGCCCGGCTCGAATCCACGTCGCTGCATCTGCCGGGCTCGAGCGCGCAGCGGGGTACGGCGAACCGTGGCGATGCCGTGCCCGGCGAGCAGGCCGCCGGTGAGGAGGTCGATCCAGCTGGTGAGTTTCACGTTGCGCTCCATTAGGTTGTGCACAACCTAACACGTCGATGCCGAAGACGGTCGAAGGGCCAGTAGGTTCGTCTGGTGCCATCACGAGTGTCCGGGTTCGCCGGCGACCTCCGCCTCCGCCTGACGATCGCCTCCCTCGTCGTGATCGCCGCGCTCTACCAGTGCTTCTGGAACCTGGCCGGCTCGAACATCACCGGCGACGAGAACATCTACCTGCAGAGCGGGTGGCAGTACGTCCACGGCGACTTCACCGCGAACCGCGAACACCCGCCGACGGCCAAGTACCTGTTCGGGCTCGTGCAGCTCCTCACCGGGCAGGGTGCGATCGGCCCGCGGGTCCTCGTCGGTGTGCTCACCTTCGCGGTCGGCGTGGTCCTGTACCTGTGGCTGCGTCGCGAGATCGGGTACTGGGGTGCCCTCCTGGCGGCGTCGCTGTGGTGGCTGACTCCGCGTGGTGGTGCGGGCGCCCGGGTCGACCGGCTCGCCCTGCTCGACCCGGTGATGACGGCCTTCGCCGTGTTCGCGATCGTCGCCGCGTGGTGGTGGATCCGCAGCGAGCGGGCCTGGTGGCTCGCTCCCGTGTCCGGCGTGCTCATGGCCGCCTCGGTCACGTCCAAGCTGTCGACCATCGTGCTGCTCCCGGCGTTCCTGCTGCTCCCGGTCCTGTTCAAGGCCTGGCGGAAGGGCCTCGTCGGCGGCGCGCTGTGGGTCGCCGCCTTCACGGTGACGTTCGTCGCCCTGTACGTCCCGATGGGCATCCGTTCCGCGATCCAGTACATGGTCGCGTTCCAGGAGGGGCAGAACACCAACGGGCACCCGATCACGATCGACGGGCAGATCTACACGTTCGCACCGTGGTGGGCGAGCTTCCGGTTCTTGCTCGACGGCACCGGCAAGGGGATGCTCGTCGTCCTCGCGATCGGTGTGCTCGCCGCCCTGGTGGTGCGGGCGGACCGCCTGGTCGCGTACGTCGGCGCATCCCTGGTGCTGCTCGTCGTGTTCTACGTCGTCGTCGCGAAGATCGCGCTGCCGACCTACTACACCGCGTGGATGCCGTTCCTGCTGGTCCTCGCCGCCATCGGCTTCACGCGACTCGCCACCGTCCCCCCGAGGGCCCTGACCGTCCCGGTCGTGCTGGTCCTCGTCGCGACGCTCGTCGTCCCCTCGTTCCGGGTGAGCCAGGCCGTCGCGCGGGCGCACCCGACCGGGATCGCGCTGTTGCCCGGGTACCTCGAGGACCACGATGTACCCGAGGGTCGGATCCTGTTCGTGTCGGCGACTCCCACGCTCTTCCTGCCGTACGTCGGCGACCACGGCACCAACCGACTCGACCGTGGCCCCTACGTCGCCATCGTCGTCGGACGCGACCAGCGGCTCCCCGCACCGGAGGCCGTGACCAACCTGCTGCAAGACGACGCCTCGTCCTTCACCACGGGCAGGCTCGACGGCCTGCGCGTGTGGGTCCCGAAGGACGGCCGCATCCGCGAGGACAACGGGGCACTCACGATCGCCCGCTAGTCGACGCGACGTCGGCGAGGCGTCGCGCGCCCATGTGTCGACAGACTCAGAACTTGTCGCCACCCCGGCTCACGGTTCTCGGCGCCGACGCCCGTGTCTCTCGATTCGACCAAACATCTTGTCGCCGTGCCTTCAGCTCTGCGGCGGTCCCGATAGACGATCGCTCAGCGACATTCGTGGTTCTCGGCGTTATTCGTCCGGTCCGGCGTGTGCGTGGGGGGCCGGTTTAGTGCGGCTGCGTCAGGGGAGGAGTCGCGCCGGCGTGCATGCGCCCCGGTCGCCAGGGATTTAGATGGTGTCGATGATTGTGTCGGCGACGGTTGCGACCTTGAAGAACAGGACGGTGTGCTAACCCTTTCTCGACGGTCACGGGAGCGAGTAGGTAGGGCGCAAAGACCGAGTTATTGACTAACTAGACAATTATCGAGGTACAGTGGCCTGCTGGCCCGGACGGTCCGTGGTCACGGAGGAGAAGGCGCCATGATCTCGCACACCAAGCACAGCCCGACCAGCAAGGTCATCAGCGCGTACTACACGGTCCACCCCGACGATCGACAGGCATTCAGCGACGCCGTGATCCCTCACCTGACCACCACTGCGCACCAAGACGGATGCACGTACTACGTCTTCGCCGAGGATCTCACGGACCCGAACACGATCCACCTCACCGAGGGCTGGCGTGACCAAGCCGCCGTCGACGCCCATATGGCTGATGAGAACTTCCTTGAGGCGGCTACAGCCGTCCTCGGGGGCATCCGCATCCTCGACTACCAGGCCGAGTACTACGACGTGGCCGCCCAGACAGCTGGCGCCCTCCCCAGCGTGAGCTGACAGCACCACTCAGCGACCTGCGGATCGTAGGCCGAGCCCGCCTTGGCCCCGCATAGGATCGCGCCATGCCCCGACCTCGCAAATTCGACGAGGACACCGTCGTCGAAAAAGCCGCCGGTGTCTTCGCTGCCGTTGGCTACGGCGGCACGACGATGGAGGAGCTGAGCCGCGCCACCGGGCTCGGTAAGCAGAGCATCTACAACACCTTTGGGGGCAAGCGAGACCTTTTTCTGCGCGCACTCGAGCGGAGCACCTCCACGCAGGTTGATCGCCTGACTGTCGAGCTCACATCGGGGACGGCCTCTCCGCTCGAGCGGATCAGAGCGCACCTGGATGCACTCGCCATCACTTTCACCTTGGAAGGGCCGTTGGATTCGCTGTTCACGAAGGCCACGGTGGAGCTGGCCGACCGCGATCCGGAGGTCGCCGAAGCCGCTCGTTGCGCCTATCGGCGCCTCGAGGACGAGTACGCCGGGTGCATCGAGCAAGCGCAGACAGCCGGGGAAGTGGACGCGGCTCTCGACGCCCGGGCCCTGGCGACGTACTTCGTGGCGGTCACTCGCGGCATGGAGGTCCTCGGCACTGCCGGCGCCGACCGGTCGGTGCTCCTCGGTGTCGGCCGAGCGGCGTTCACCCTGCTCACTTGAAGCGCGAGGCAACCCAGACCCGGTCAAGTGCTTGTAGCGACCACGCTGGAGGTGACCGACAGGAGGTGGGCCGAAACTCGACGGGAAGCCAGGGCGCTCGTCGAGCGCGACCTCGACTTCGTCCATCGGTGTGCCGTCAGGCCAGGCTCTGGAGCTACCTGTGCTGGTGACGTCTCTGCGCGGCGATGGTCATGAAGCTCATCGCAGCCAGGACGATGGTGACCCCGACTGCCGCGACGGTGATGGCGTCGGGGTGGATGACCGATTGTCCCCGCAACGCCTGCCACAGGGCGATCGCGGTGACGGCAGCGTACGTCGCTCCGGCCGCGACGACGATACGGAGCCGATCGGCCTCACTGAGCGCCCGGGGGAGCGTGATCGCGAGGATCGGCAGCACCTGCAGTGCGTGCATGCCGATGAAGTGGGACACGCGGAGATCTCCGTGGGCGGTGTTCCAGCCGAGGAAGAAGATGCCGCCGGTCGCGTCGTCACCGCCCACGGAGTGGGAGCCGTAGGTCGACGATGTCGGGTCGGCCAGCTGGGCCGCGGTGGGGATCACCATGAGGAAGCCCACGGACAGGCCGACCAGGGCGATGATCAGTCCGAGCCTCAGGGACCACGCCAGCGCCCTGTCCTCGATCCGGGAGAACATGGCCAGGAAGGCTCCGATGACCAGTGTCGCGCAGTACATGAGGGTGACCCCACCGGCCATGAGCTGGTAGAAGAGCTGGTTCGTCGGAGTCGAGACGTTGAAGTGGCTTCCCACGCCGCGAACCACTTGGATCGAGATGACGACGATCTCCAGGAGGGACGCCGCTGCGCCGACGGTTCCGGCCCACCAACCGATCCGACGCAGGACAGGCCGCTGCACCATCGAGAGCATCCACGCAAGGGTGATCGCGTAGAGCGCGAGGGAGATCGAGAACTTGAGAGGTTTGGCCCAGATCGGGTCGTCTGCCAATGTCCGCGGATCGAGGATCAGCCCGACGAGGCACACCACAGCCCAGAGGCACATCACTGTGGTGAAGGCGACGAGAGGTCGGTGCCATCCGCGTACCGCGGTCCAGAGTGCGCGGGAACGGTCCTGGACGAGGCTCACGGGCGGGTGCCCGCTGCTGTCATCCGCTCGGAGATCGACCAGAGTCTCGCTGCGGTCTCCGGGTTCCGTGCCTGCTTCGACTGGCTGATCACCTCAGCCCCGCCTCGCATGTGCATCATCCGCTGGGGTCCGACGAAGGTGCCGCCGGGGAGGTCGGCTGAGGCGGCGAGCAGCGACGGCAGCGCACCGTCTTCCGGCTCCTGCCCCAAGATCGGGACGAGCCGGTCCCAGAGGTTGGGGCGCTGACCGGCCGGCCGGTCGTAGATGGCTGTCTTGACCAACCCCGGGTGGGCGGCCAGCGCCCGCACTCGAGAGCCCGACGTCTGCAGCCGCCGGTCCAGCTCCGACGTGAACAGCAGGTTGGCGAGCTTGGAGTCCGCGTACGCCCGGCTCGCCTGGTACGGGCGTCGGTGCCAATCGAGGTCGTCGAGGTCGAGACGAGCCATCCGTTCCGCCTGGGACGCGACGGTGACGACGCGGTCGGTGATGTGCGGCAGGAGCAGCGTCGTCAGGAGGAAGTGCCCCAGGTGGTTCGTGCCGAACTGGAGCTCGTGACCGTCGGCCGTCCGCTGGAGGTCCTTCGACTCGACGCCTGCGTTGTTGACGAGGATGGCGATCGGTTCGTCGATCCGGTCTGCGAAGTCGGGCACCGTCTCAAGCCGCGCGAGGTCGAGTGGCAGGACGCGGTGCGTTCCCGGAGTGCCGGGGAGGGTCGCTGCCATGGCTTGCCCCTTCTCCTGATTCCGGACAGCGAGGATGATGCGTGATCCGGACTCGGCCAGGGCGACCGCGGTCGCTCGGCCGATGCCGCTGGTGCCGCCGGTGATGATGACGGTCTCGTTGGTCGGTGCCTGGCCTGCTCTGGTGTCGTCCATGCCCCCAATGTAGACACTGGCTACATTGTTGTCAACGTCTACACTGTTCGGATGGCACAGCAAGCACGCTCCTACCACCACGGGTCGCTGCGTGAAGAGCTCGTCCGCGAGGGGCGCGCGCTCCTGATCGAGGAGGGGCAACAGGCGGTGACGGTGCGAGAGCTCGCGCGCCGCGTGGGCGTCAGCCATGGTGCGCCGCTCCGTCACTTCCGTGACCGGGACGCCGTCCTCGCCGCGATCGCCGCGGACGGTTTCGACGAGCTGCGTCGCTATCTCGAGGCCGCGCGGCAGGTGGGCACCCTCGAGCGCCGGCTCACGGAGTACATCCGCGCTCATGCTCGCTTCGCGCAGCACAACGGCCCCCTGATGCAGCTGATGTTCGCGTCGACCGACGACGGCACGAATGCGGGGCGCGACCCCGAGGCGCAGTCCTCGGCCGAGCGCTTCTTCGCGCTGGGCGCGGAGCTGCTCGGGGAGAGAAGTCCGGAGTCGATGGGCCCGATGCCGTTCCTGGTCGCGGCGACGACAGAAGGCATCAGTGCCTTGGCCGCCACCGGCCGGCTCCCCGAGGATCGCGTGGACGAAGTCGTCGTCGCCGCGGTGCGGGCGCTCCTGCCGCAGATCGAGCAGCAGCTCGGAACGGCCGCCCAGGGACCGGTCACCGCCCCCGACGGGTGAACCGGGACCGGCGCGCTCGAGTCGCGGCAGGCTCGGTGCCGCGAACGCGATGAGGGGCCCGGTCGCCCGGGCCCCTCATCCTGTGACATGCGGTACTAGACGCGGCCGAGCATCGCTTCGTTGAGGATGGTGCCGCCGAGCATCCAGCCGCCGTCGGCGACCTCGTCGAGGATGACGAGGGTCGTCGGGCGTGCTCGTTCTCCGTAGACGTCGACGATGGCGTCCGTGACGGCGTCCTGCAGCTTCTTCTTGGACTCAGGCGTGAGGGTGTCCGCGGGGACCTTGAGGTTGGCGAAGGGCATGGTGGTTCCTTTCGGTGGTGGCCCGGACGTTCCGGGGGTCAGAGGGCGGCGTTCGAGGGCAAGAGATCCTCGATGCCGATGCGGCGGTAGAACTCGGCACGGACGCGGTCGGTGACCGCGGACACGACTTCGCTGCCATCGCGGGACGGGTCGACGTGCGACCGGAACGGGCGCGTCCCCTGGGGCAGGCCGACCAGGCGCACGATCTCGTCGGCGACGTCCTGCACGTCGGCCTCGGGCGGCACGATCGCGGCGAGGCGGTGGGTCAGCTGGCGGCGGAGCGTGCCGTACTCGGCGTCGTGGTCGGTCACCCGCGCCTCGTCCGCCGGGGTGGTGGCGTTGGTGAAGTGGTTCGTGCCCGAGGTGAACGCCCCGGGGACGACGATCGAGCTGTCGATGCCGAAGCGGATCGTCTCGGCCGCGTAGCTCTCGGCGAGGGCGTCCATGCCGGCCTTGGCGGCGAAGTACGGGGCGAGGAACGGAGGGTGCCCGCCGCGGGTGGAGGAACTGCCCACCCATACGACGAAGCCCGAGCGCTGGGAGCGCATGTGCGGCAAGACGGCGCGGGCTACCCGGTGGCCGCCGACCACGTTGACGTCGTACAGGTACGCGAACTGTTCAGGCGTGAAAGCCTCAGCGGCACCGAAGGCCATGTGGCCGGCGTTCTGCACGACGGCGTCGATGCGGCCGTACGCCCTGATGACGGTGTCGACCGCAGCGTCCACGGATCCCTGCGACTGGACGTCGAGCTCGACGCCGCCGAGCCTCAGCCCCTCACGAGAGGCGAGGTCGGCCAGGGCGTCGCGATGAGCCGCGTTCCTCCCGTCGACGGCACGCATGCCCGCCGCGACGACGTGGCCTGCGCGTGCCAGCGATTCTGCCGTGAGTCGACCGAATCCTGTGGAGGCGCCGGTGACGAGGATGACCAGCGGCACCGTCATCAGACCATGCCGCCGTTGACACGGATGGTCTGGCCGTTCACCCAGCGCCCGTCCGGCCCTGCAAGGAACGCCACCACGCCGGCGATGTCCTCCGGGGTGCCGAGGCGCTCGAGCGGCGGGACCTTGGCCAGGGCGTCGATCTGCTCCTGCGTCTTGCCGTCGAGGAACAGCTCCGTCGCGGTCGGGCCCGGAGCGACGACGTTCACCGTGACGTCCCGGCCACGGAGCTCCTTCGCCAGGATCAGCGCCATGCCCTCGACCGCGCTCTTGCTCGCGACGTAGGCGCCGTAGGTGGGGAACTGCGTTCCGACGACGGATGTCGACATGCCGACGAAGGCACCCCCGGAGCGCAGTCGACGTGCTGCCTGCTGTGCGACGACGAAGGTGCCGCGGACGTTCGTCCTGTGCAGGTCGTCGAGGGCGTCGAGGTCTTGCTCGGCGATGGTCGACAAGCCGAGGCGTCCGGCCGAGTGCACCACGACGTCGACGCCCCCGAAGTCGTTCGCGACCCTGTCGAAGATCGCCGCCACGGCGTGCTCGTCGGCGACGTCGGCCTGCACGGCGATGGCATGGCCGCCGGCGCTCGTGATCTCGTCGAGGGTCGCGGCGGCCGCGGCACCCCCGCTGGCTGATGCGACGACGACGGTGAACCCGTCACGGGAGAGTCGGGTGGAGATGGCGCGGCCGATGCCGCGGGAGCCACCCGTGACGACGGCGATGCGCTGGGGATCAGTGCTCATGATCTGCCTTTCGTTGCTATTGCTCGGCCGTTTCGCCGATACGCGAGAACTATCACAGATACGAGACGCGATAGCAAGTGCCCTAGGCTGGGGGCCATGATCCGATCCGACGACGACCTCCGGAGCGCGCTGCTCGCGGCGGCCGAGGAACAACTGGTCGCCGCGTCCGATGGCGAGATCGCCACACGAGCGGTCTGTGAGGCTGTCGGTGTGACCCAGCCGGTGCTGTATCGGCTGTTCGGCGACAAGCGGGGACTCCTCGACGCCCTGGCCGAGACGGGCCTGCAGCGCTACGCCGCCCGCAAGGCCGAGCTTGAGGCCACCGACGACCCGGCGGCGGACCTGCGCCGCGGGTGGGGTGACCACCTCGACTTCGCGAGGGAGAACCCCGCCCTCTATCGCCTGATGTTCGCGCCGCGACCCTGGGCGGGCGGTCGCGCAGCGGACGGTGTGAGGGCGCTGCTCGAGCGGACGCTCTCTCGGTGCGCGGCCGCGGGGCTTCTCCGTCTCGAAGTCGACGTCGCATCGGGGATGATCTTGGCGGCCAACGTCGGGCTCGCCCTCGACGAGATGACGACCGTGCGTCCCGCGCGACGGGCGAATGCGGTCGCCGACGCGCTCCGCGACGCCGTCCTCGGTGCCGTCCTCGTCGCGGGTTCCCCGCCGGCGTCGTTCGACGCTGCCACAGCCGCCCGGCGGCAGCTCCGTGCGCAGCTCGCTGAGGGCGGGCCTGGTGCCCTCCTCCCCGAGGAGTCCGCGCTCATGAACGTCTGGCTCACGCGCCTCGACCGAGAAAGCGACGGCCCCCGGTGATCTCCACGTTCCTCGTCGAACACGCGCCCCTCGTCCGCATCGGCTTCTGGGTCGCCGTCGCGGCCGCCACCCTGCTCGCCTGGGTCCTGCACCGGCTCCGGCTCCGGCGTGTCCTCCTCGGCCTCTCGGCTGTCGCGCTCATCGCGGTGCTCGTTCTAACCCTGGTGCCCGACGGAGCTCGGCCCGGCGGTGTCACCTGCACCGTGCAGTTCAGCGTCCCGTTCCAGGGCATCGACACGCTCGCCAACGTCGCGATGCTGCTGCCGCTCGTGCTCTTCCTCGGGACGGCGACGAACCGGCCGCTGACAATCCTCACCGGTGCGGTCGCCCTCTCCGCCGTCATCGAAGTCGTACAGGCCCTCGCGCCCGTCCTCGGTCGCCGGTGTGACACGGACGATTTGGCCATGAACACCGTCGGCGCGGTGCTGGGCGCGGTCATCGCTCTCGTCATCTGCGCGATCGACCGGCGACGTAGGGCCACCGCGTCGTCGGGATGAGTCACTGGCCGCCAGCGGTGCGCCCGACCCGCGGCCAATATGCCTACTGGCGATCAGGGCGTGATGTGCACGGGCTCATCGGCAATGGCGAGGATGGTGGTCTTCCCTCTGCAAGCGGGGGCGCTCGATGTAAGAAGCACCTAGTACGGCTCCTTGAAGGTGTCCGATAGGGGATCGGCAACCGGACGGCACCTCTGTCGCCAACGGCTCGCTAAGCTCCACCCACATCTGGAGTGGCACGACCGATCGATAGGGGTAGCAATGTTGATTCTGCAGTTGCTCGTGCCGGTAGTCCTGGTTGTCGTCGCCGTGCTCATCTTCCTCGCGGCCCGCGGGAGCATGAGTCGAAGCCCGCTGCAGGATCAGCAGGACGCCGAGTGGCGGGCGAGGCGTGACGAGCGACGTCGAGCTCGAGCCGAGCGTCGTTCCAGCGACCGGTAGACGATCGGCTACTGGGACTCGTAGCTCGTCGTCTTGACGACGTTTCACGTACGGTGCATGCATGCGTCCCGGGGTAGTGACCGTGCTCTGTCTCGTTCAGTTCGTTGACGTACTGGGTGTCACAAGCGTCGTCACGGCGATTCCGGCGATCCTGAATGGTCTCGGCGCTGATCCGGCGGCCGCCGGTCCGCTTGCAACGACGTACGCGATGTTCTTCGGGGCGATGCTGATCCTCGGCGCGCGACGGGGACCGCTACGGTCACCGGAGGATCCTTCTCGTCGGGATCGTCGTCTTTGGCGTGGTGTCGATCATCGGCGGTACCGCGCAGGCGCTCCCGCAGGTGCTCATTGCGCGCGCTGTCCAGGGAGCCGCGGCAGCTGTATCTGCTCCGTCAGCGCTCCGGCTGATCCTCCACGCAACGGCTGCTGGACCGGGCCGGTCACGAGCTCTCGCAGCTTGGAGCGCCGTCGGTGCCGCAGCCGGCGCAACCGGGTTCCTTATCGGTGGACTGCTGACGACGGTGCTCGGCTGGCCGTCGGTGTTCTGGGTCAACGCACCGGTCGCTGCTCTCCTATTCGTCGGAGTGGCCCTCGTCGTGCGGGAGGAGCCGGAGCCGGGTCGGGCCGAACGGCTTGATGTCCTCGGTGCCGTCCTCCTCGTCGCGGCCGTGATGCCGGTCATCGCAGGCACGGCCCTGCTCGAGGCACAGGCCACGCAGCCGCAGGGTGTTGGACTGATCCTCCTCAGTCTGGTGATCGCTGGGTTGTTGGCCTGGCGGCTCCGCCGCTCACGTTCACCGCTCGTGCCGCGGGATGCGTTCCGCGACACCAACCTCCGACGTGGGTCGGTGCAGTCATTCCTCAACACCGCGACCACCAGCTCATCGTCGGTGCTGGCAACACTCGTGCTCCAGGACCGCCTCGGGATACCAGCACTGCTGTCCGGGCTGGTCCTCATGGCATTCAGCCTCGCCGTCATCGGCGGATCCGTCGCAACCGGCCAAATCGCTCCCCGACTCGGACCAGACCGGTTGGCCGCAGTGGGGGCTGCAACCATCGCATGCGGTAACGCGGTCCTCGCTGTTCTAGGCCACTCGTGGCCGTGGATCGCGGCCGGCGTCGCCGTGATCGGCCTTGGCCTTGCAGCGGCTTCGGTCGCAGCGACCGGCCTCGGTACCAGCGTCCCGGCAGCCTTGGCCGGCAGCGCAGCAGGCATCGTGAACACCGGAGCGCAGCTCGGAACAGCGATCGGGACCGCCCTCATCATCCTCATCGCAACCGCATCGACCCCATCGGTCGGATGGGCGGTCGCCGCAGGAATCGCACTCATCTGCGCAGGGTGGTCCCGCCTCCGCCACCAGTCCGCCGCCACAACCTGACGACCCGCACCGACATGTCCGGTCACCGATCGGCGAGTGAGACGTTGTGATGCCGCGGTGAGCGTCCTCCAGACTGGTCTGGTGGTGAGTATCCGGCGGGCACGTGTCGATGACGCCGAAAGGGTCGGACTGTTCCAGACGCTGACGTGGGAGCAGACCTACCGTGGCATCGTCCCGGACTCCTTCCTGGACGCTCGGTCCCTCCGTCCAGCGACGGATCGCTGGGCAGAGCGCATCGGCACCGGCAGTCGACGCGTGTTCGTTGCCGAGTCACCCGAGGAACAAGTCATCGGTGTCGCGAGCACGAGTCGCAGTTCCGGCGACTCGAGCAGCTTGCCAAGCCTGGAGCTCTCGACGTTGTACGTAGATCGAGAGGCCCAGGGCACGGGAGTTGCCTCAAGCCTCCTGAATGCTGCGCTCAACGAAGAGGATGCTCACCTCCTCGTGTTCTCGTTCAACAAGCGGGCTCAGCGCTTCTACGCCAAGCACGGCTTCGAGCGCCGAGGAGATCGACAGATCGATTCAGGGACCGGGCTCTACGAAGAACGCTGGGTGCGGGAGACGGGGAGACCGTCTCGGTGAACGGACGTGCGCTCGACCGGGCGGCACCCTGCCGCCGTCTCGGATGGGGATCGTCAATCGAGGCACCTTGATACCGAACGGTGACACTCGGCCAGGCGTTTCGTGGTGAGCTAGCCGGATGCGCATCAGGTCAGCGGCCGTCGTCATCCGAGACGAGAGCCTGCTCGTCATCGATCGGTTGAAGAACGATCGTCACTACTGTGTGCTCCCTGGTGGCGGGGTCGAGGAAGGCGAGAGCCTCCGCGAAGCGTGTCAGCGCGAGCTGCGTGAGGAGACGGGCCTTGATGCGAGCATCGGCGACCTGCTCGACGTACTAGTGGATAGCGCCGTTCCCGCGGCTTACTTCGTGGCGCAAGTGCGTCCTGGTTCGTTGGTGCTGGGTGGCCCAGAGATCGAACGAGCATCAGAACTGAACCAGTACGAGCCGAGGTGGGTGGAAGTGAGTTCGCTCGCGCAGATACCGCTGGTGCCGGACGCGGCCAGGCAAGCGGTGCAGCTGGTCCTCGACGCGCGCCGGTAGCTGATCGGCTACCGGACGGCTCCCGCTGGCGTGTGTACCCACGGTCGTCAAGCGCGCGCGAACCCGCCCCGCGCCGAGCCGCAAGCAACGCCTGACCATCGTCGGGCTCGCAGTGTTGGCGATGGTGGTGGGCGCCGCGGTCCTGCAGCTCTCTCGCTGAGGGATCGGCTCCCGAGACCGCCGTGGAACCGTCGAAACCGCGACAAGATGTTCGGTCAGATCGAGAGACACGGGCGGCGTCGCCGAGACTCGTGAGCCGAGTTGGTGACGAGGAGTGAGTCCGTCGACACATGCTGTCGACGCACTCTTTACTTGTCGCCAACTGCGGCTCGCGAGACTCGCCGTCAGCCCGCCTGTCACTCGACTTGACCGAATATCTTGTCGCCGATTCGCGTGCAGCCGCTCCGGGTCTGGAAGGGCACCCGTGCACGGCGGTATAGGTGCTCAGGCCTTGTGAACGGTTGCCTGCTCGCGTCCGTTCGCGGTGCGTCCGCGCGAAAATCCTGGGCGTACCTTTAGCTGCTGATAACAGCCATCGAGCCGGCGTCATCCCCCCTCATCGCTGAGTGGCGGCCGGGGTGTCACGTCCATAGAAGATTCGCGGGGCCGGCGCGTCAGATTTCCCGCGCCGTGCCGCGACCGCGATCAAGTGAGAGGATGAGCGCTCCCAATGGTGAACCGAGCCCATACCGCTCACGCGGTTCGCCCTTCGGAACGAGCTTTCTCGCGTCGTGAAGGAGCAACTACCTTGGGTCGACGTTCACCGCGATTTGCCCACGTTCCACTGTGGGGAGCTGTAACGGCTGCCCGAACACGCGAGACGTACAGCTGGCGATCGCTTCGCGGAGATACGGAAAGACTGTCATGACACCGACTTCGTTCGTGAAGAGCTGAAGCGTGCGGACGCTGGGTTGGTGCCCGTTGAGGAGCGCGTATTCCCCAGCAACGCTGGCCGTGGCAGAGCCAACGGAGATGGCGACGTTCGCAACAAGGCGTACGCCGAAACTGTCATCGTCCCGGCGCTGTTCGACGGTGATCGACAACTCCGCATCCTCCGGCCCCTCCGACACCTTTGGGGCAGCATCGGCCCGCTGAGCGGACAGCTCGTAGTACTCGACGCTGCGCAACTCGGAGTTCGCGATGAGGTCCTTCACGGCCGCGACGTCGTCCCCGCTCAACTCATTGTCGGTCATCCGACGAGGGCGAAGTCGGTCCGCTTGCTGTTGACCCATCCCGCACCGGCCAGGTTCTTCTCCACCGGCGCGAACTCGGCATGCAGCGACGCCGGCTGGATTTCGACGTTTGACTCCCACCGCGTAGACGACGCGATCCACACGGACTGACCGATGTCGCGCGTGACACGGTGCTCAACAAGGGCTCCGACAGCGTTCGCATACTGACGCAGCGTTGACTGCTTCGGGTCGGCGTCGTAGCGCTCGAGCTTGTGTATGGCTTGCTGCGAAACGCCGACCAAGTCCGCGACCTGTTGCTGGGTCATGCCGGACTCGCGGCGCAGTCTCACGAGAGCAGCACGAAGTTCGCGGTCTTCACGGGCGAGGACCTTCGCGCGCGCACGCGTCAGGCGGAGGTTCAGCGCCGGCAAGACCCGTTCGAGGATCGAGGGCATGTCCGGAACTATAGCCGCACAACCTGGAAGTTGTTCAAGCCCCAGTTTTCGTCCAGGCTGTGGGGCGCCCGGAGTCGTAACGGTCGGCCGCGGCTTCGATCTGAGCTTGCTGGTCCGCGCTGGTCGTCTTGATATGGCGGTGCACAGCTACCAGCTGTAGCGGTAGTTCTGATGGCTCGCCGTGGTAGAACCTCAGTTTTTTCGACAACGTCGTGTGCCGCAGCTCGTAGATCTCCGGGTCCTCGCGAATCGGCTTGATAGGCGTCCGTTCGTCCCCTGAGTCCTCGAGGCCCCCCTTAGCCGCGGCATCGAAGAGGTCGTCGATCTCGCCCTCGGCAACTGCGCGGGCGAAGGGACGCAACGACCCCAACCAGTCCCGTAGATCACTGACCTCTTCATCGTTATCGTCGACGTAGTCCAACCAGGCGTACGGCGCAGCGGAGGGGTCGCAACAGCGAGACTCGGACCCTCGTCTCCAAGCTGCGCTCATGTTCTGATCGTAACTGCCAGAGACGACACTGCAGAGTCGCTCGAGCCTGACTGCTGCGCCTTTGCGTGCCGCGTAGACGAGACCACCACGTGGTGCGCGGACGAACCGTGCGCTTGGGGCTCCCGGTTGCGGCGGGGCGAAGAACACGGCTATGTGCTCGTGACTTCGCCGGGGTGCGCCGCTTTGTGACGGCAATCAACGACGAGGGGCCGTAGGTTGCCGGGCAACCAGAGCCGCAGATGAGTCTTAGTCGTAGAAGCGACGTGCATAGTCAATGCGTGAGTCCCAATCGATTACGGTGCGGGGCCGTCCACTCGGCACGGGATGCGCGGCTAGGGCCCATCGGACGTGACGTGGGCTGCGATGCAAGTCGATCGCCAGATGAGTGAGCGCATACTCGCCTGCACGGACCCGATCGTGGAGCTGAGTCAGGTCGATGTCGTCGAGTTCCGGCGAGAGCGGCGAACCGGCTGGTCTCCATCGTGGTGGCGCCCAGACAACGGGTTCGTCCTCGAACGCGCGAATGTGCCCAACCTCGGGGAACGTGCCCACCATGCGGTGTTTCGGGAGCCAGGCCGTGAGGTAGTCGTCGATCGCGGTTTGGAGCTCCGCGCTCATCGTGGTGAGGAAGCGGGTGTAGTCGGCCGCGTCTGCGGTACCGGGTTCAAACTGGAGGTGCTGCGGAAGGTCACGGGTGCCGGCGGCGGTGAGTCGTAGCCACGCGTAGCGCTGAGCGTTCAGCACCCTTCTGCCTCGGCCGGGGGCCTCTCCGACGCTGCTACTCAGCAGACGCCAGTCCGCCTCGGGGAGCAGCCCGCTCCACCTCAGGTATCGGCGCGCCACGTAGTTGATGGGCGACGGGTTGAGACGGAGCCATCCTGCTAGCTCTCCGAGTTGCCGGAGCACTGCGGTCGCCTGTTCAGGAGTCCCAAGCATCGACGGCCTGAGCTTGCGGCCGATCCCGGCGATTCGCTCGATACCGCCTTCGGCTCCGACGCCGGCGACGCGAAGCGCGTCCGCGAGTCCGCGCTGTAACGCGGAGGGGTCGGTGACGTTGTCGACGCCGAGGGGGTTTGCCCAGGTGGGCCACATCAGAGGTGGGATGAGGACGTCGGTCAGGGGTTGCTCGGTCGCCAGGGCACGGGCGTTCCACGACCATTCGGTGCGCTCGATCCGCGGGTCCGGCTCTGCAAGAGCAACGATGATTTCCGCAAAGCCGGGCGAAACGGCTGTGGCGTGAACGAGCCGTTGCATGTCGGGAAGGTCGCCGTCGAGCGCGCGGAGGACTCTTCCTCGCATGGGCGCGCCGACCCCCGGCCAGAACTCGAGGAGGTGCGATGCGCTGCCGGGGCCCGATAGCTCCTGGGTTGTGCGAACGGGTCGCGAGAACGTGATGCGCCGGATCGTCCTGCTGACCTCGGGCTCGGGGTCAGTTGCGAGGCGGTGCGCGGCGCCGATGAGGGCGCTCATTGCGAGCGCGTCGCGAGGCGGGGTGGTGCCGATCCGTTCGGTGTCCTCGAAGAGCCCCACGAGCGCGTCTCGTGGGATATCCGACAGGCTGCTCACAAGGTCGATATCTCGCGCTCCGAGAAGTGCGATAGCGATGCCGCGAAGCGTGCTCGTATCGATGACACGTCGGCGTCGATCTGTTTCAACCCAGGCCTTCGATAGCGCGATCTGGGCCCGATACGCAGGGCTCGAGTCGAGAACCGGTGCTTCAGTCCAGCCGGCGGTAAGGGTGTGACCGCAGATGCCTCCGAAGGGGAGCGCAGCGTGGCACTGGTTCGGGTTACGGCTCTCGACCTCCATGACGTTGGCTTCGATGATCGGGCTACTGCACGCGGGGCAGTCATCGCGAAGGGGCGTGTGGTGCTTCAGGCAGAGGAAGGCCCACCATGTGCGCCAGTAGGTGTAGTAGACGCCGGGTCGTTCCGCGAGACACTCTGCGCAGTACCTCGTCCCGCCGCCTCGAGTCCAGATATGTGACTGGGAAGGCTTCCCGTCCGGGCGTATCGCGACGAGGCCCGGCGCGAGGTGCGACATCACAGTTGTCTGAAGCAGCTTCGGGTCGCAGTCGAGCCCGGCCGCGATGCCTGTGGTGGCTTTCGGATGGAGCACGTTTGGCAGCCGGTCCCGGAACGTGCGGGGGAGGTCATACAAGCCGCACCAATGGGCAATGACGACCGCCGGCTGACCGTAGAAGTACCCGATCCGGCGGAAGAGGCTCGGCAACCATTCGTGCTCGAACACCGTGATCGTAGTTCCCAGTGGACGGACGTCTTCGGCGCCGATCTTGTAGGGCTGGTTCGGCGCGCGGGTCATACTGCCCATGCCGGCCAGTCGGTGGACCACGAGAGCCGGCCCGACTCCCAGAGCCGAATACGCTCATGTCGGCCCTGCGCTACGCGGTCTTCCACGCCGCCGTCATCGAGCAGCGCCCGTGTGATGCGCTGAGATGGGGTTCGCATCGCCCCGATGCAGGCGTCGGTGACGAGTGTCGCAAGAGAGTTGGCGTATCCAAGCGTGGACACCCAGAGATATTCTTCGAACTGCTGGCTGAGGACTCGTTCCCCGGGTTCGTGACCCTCGAGCCGCAGTCGGTCGTCCAGCCGGCCCAGGAGCGTTCGCCATTCCTTCACCTGTTGCGGCGTCCGGTGCTCGTACCGTGAGAAGTCGATGAACGCCCAGCGCGCCTCTGATTGCATGCGTGCGGCGTTCTGCGCTGCGGTCTTCTGCCGCCGGAACACGCTGCGCATGTTGTGGCCGCCCATCACGAGCCGGAAACCCTGGTTCTGGAGCGCTTTGAGCGCGTCGTGGAGATATCGCCCGTATTGGCCGTCGTAGTTGACCATCTGCATCTCATCAAGGAAGATCCACCGCACTCCGTGACGCTGCGCGGCCGTGGTGAAGGACGCATGCGGGTCGTCGCCGGTGGGGACGCCGAGACTCGAGCAAAGCGTTCGGAAGAGGGACTTCGGTGTGGGGTTGCCCTGCAGCGAGTGCCAGATGACCGGTCGCCAGGTTGACCGGTACGTCGGGTCGGACTCGACGACACCGTCTTCGAGATCGAGCCGACGGTTCCACGCGGACTCGGTTATGGCCCGCGTCGCGACGTGTTTCAGGAAGAAGGTCTTTCCGACGCCTGACTCACCGGTGATGAAGGGGGCTGCGAGGAGGTCGGGTGCTCGTCCCGGTTTCGGTTCGGGGAGGGCCGCGATGCGCCGTTCGGCGAGGCGGTATTGGCCGGTCCGCATGTAGGGCCATGACTGGTACCACTGCTGCATTCGGCGTTCCCGTCGGCGTCGAGCGTCAGCATCGAGGTGAAGGAAGTCGGCCCGGGTCATCCGGCCGGGGTCGGTGCCGGAGCGCAGTGCGATCTGCTCGACGAAGTCCTGATCGACCGGTGCAAGCAGTCGCCAGCTCCTCTCCGGATGTGGGTCATCGCCGAACAGGTCAACGATCTCGTCTGGCAGCGTGCTGCTCACGCGTACTCCTCGAAGAGGTCCGAGTCGAAGTCGTCAGCGCCCTCGGTCAGGAACTCCATAACGGAGTCCGGCAAGTCCGCTTCCGCGTCGGGCAAGGTTTCGATGCCATTACCTGGGGAGGTGGTGCGCTCCGACCGGACGGTGCCGTGATCAGCGGCGAGGAGCCGATCGAACTGAGCGGCGTACATCTCCTCGTTTCGGGTACTGCCTGCTCGGCGGACAGCAAGGAGGGCGTTCTGGTGGCGCCATGTGGTGACGAGTTCGATGAGCCGCTTCTGCGCTTCTCGAGGTGAGAACGAGCCCGGTTGGATGTGTGCGCGAGCGCGGTCCACGGTGAAGTCGCTGAACGGCTCGGTGTCGTCGTCGAGTCCGACCCAGGGAACTTCCCACGCGTTGCCATCGGGGTCGAAGCAGTACATCCGACGCAGGTCCGATGGGTCGTAGAACATGCGAGCGACGCCGCCTGGTGCCGCTCCGGGAACGGCGAGGAGGGTCTCAAGGATCGGGGCGTGGTAGACGAACTTCTTCCTCGTCACGCCGAACGGACTGATGGCGAGCACGTCACTGTCGAGGAAACGGATCCACTCGTTCCGCCAGGCAGGGATCTCGACGCATCCGTACTCTTCCGCGAGTTCGATCCATCGCGCGTTGGGGCTGATTCGGCGTCCGGTGAGAGCGAGGAGGCCACCGTGTACGGACGTGTTGTGCAGGTCCGTCCATTCGCCGTCGCGGTCGAAGAGCTCTTCCCAGGTCAGGCATGCTTCCCGCTCGGCTGCACTCCCGCGGGTGTCGACTGACCCGGACACGTAGCCCGGCTGTTTCGACTCAAACTTGGTCTTGTCGGTGCCGAAATGCCGCTCGAGCGCAGCCTTCATTCGAGGGTCCGTGACACGAGCTGGTTCCACGTCGATGCCAAGTCGGTGCAGCGCAGCGAGGACCAGCCGGTTGAGGAACTCTGTCCCGTTATCGGTGAGCAGTCTTCGCGGGGGGATCGGGAACCGGGTGATCGAACGAGGGATTCCGGCGAGAGCTCTCGGGTGGGGTTTCCCGTCAACGAGCACGGGTCCTTGGTCGTGGACCATGCTGCGGAAGGCGTCCGCGAGGGCAAGATTCGCAGCGAGCCCACCGACGTTGTTACTGATCGCGCGTCCGGTGATGAGCCGGGAGGCGACATCCATGGTCTTCGTCATCGTCGGGCGGAACGTAGAAGCCTTCGGGTCTGGCGCGTAGGGATCCCAGACGGTGACATTAGATGTCGTGCTGTCAATGAACCACAACTCGCCAGCGCGCTTCGGCAGGCGTCGCTGCAGGGCGGGTTTGGGGCTCTTGGACTTCGTCTGCAGCTCAGCAGTCTTACGGCGTTTCAGCCGAAGGTGCGGTTTCCGTCCGAATACCTCGCTCTGGATGCGGTCGTAGACGCTCTGACTTGGGGCGGTTTCGCCGTGCTCCATCTGCAGCCAGGCGGCGAACAGGACGTACTTGCTCTCCGATGGGAGGTACGAGCCGAACTCACCCTCGGTGAGGAACTCCTCTACCCAGTGCTCCATCCGCGGATGAACGCGGTGCCCGCGATCGGCGAACACGCGACTGTCCAGCAGATTGTCCTCACCGAGCGTCGCGTCGCTCAAGGTGCGTGAGATGTAACGCTGCGCACTTTTCAGATCGACGCCGCGCTGTCGAGCGATCTCTCCAGCGATCGCGCGCTTGCGTCGCTTCTCGTCGAACTTCGCCGGATCCCAGCTCGTTTCGATAGGGGTGTCGGCAGCATCGCCTGGGCGCCGGCCGGTCTCGATCCATGCCAGCAGATCCTTCTTGTCTTGGAAGTTTCGCTTCGCGACCTCGGACAAGTTGTCGTGGATCGCGTCAAGGCGATCGCTGACCATCGGCGGGGCCGCGTCGTCGCGCGACATGAGTGCGGCGACCTCTGCTTCGCGCATCATCGGCGGCGTCGTCCCGGCAGCGTCTCTGAGTTGCACCCATCCGCCGCTGCGCCGTTGAATGACGAGCGGTTGTCCCTCGACGACGACGGTCTCGCCGACCTCCACTGATCGGCGCCACTCAGACTTCGACATCAGCACGCCACACGATGGACATCGAGTCAAACGGGCAAAACATGTCAGTCAAGAGCGTGCGCCGCCACAACATCCGTCGGATCAGCATGAGCGCCCACTCGAGGCGGTACCCGGACGCCTCGAGACGCTCCGCGAGCACCCGCGCAGGTATGGGTTCATCGCAGAGCTCCAGTGCTGCGACGCTCCACGGACCGTACGACTCGTCCGCCACCCTCGCTTCGGTGAGAAGCTCGAGGTTCCGCCGGTACCGGCGCGACATCCCTGTCCACAGTAGGTAGCCCATACCCATTGCGTGGACAGCGGCCTCGACGTGCGGCCGCTTCGTCACCCAGTCCTCGCGGGCTGCGTCTTCGGGAGTCTTGACATCGAGGACGAGAGGGATCCTGCCGGGGCTGAGCGTCACAGCATCAGGGGTGTGGCTCCTGGCTGGTGAATTGACCGGCCAGGTGAGGGTGAACGGTTGGCCAGCGACACGGTGCACCGCAGGGTGGAAGTCGGCGACTGTCATCATGGCGCGCTCGTGGTGCGACTCGCAGCCGACATGGTGGCCGTTCGTGTGCAGCCAGGTTCCGACCGGCTTGTTCTCTTGGCCGAGACGGCGCGCAAAGTCGCGCATGGGCAGCGCAGTCCACAGCGCGCCCTGATCGAAATCGTCGAAGCGGTCGGTGATGACCAGCCGACCGTCGAACGTGTACGAGATCGTGACAACGTCCTGGACACCGACGTCTGGGTCGATCTGGAGGCGACGCCGACCCCTCGAGGGGCTTGTCATCCGCGTCTGCCGCGGATGCCATCGCTCGAAGGACGGCTGGAACACGGGCTTCGAGGTAGGGTCTCCCGCTCCAAACCAGTCTGTGAAGACCACCGTTGGGTCCACACCCTCGAACGGATCGGCGGCGTTAGCTAGATCCTTGCTCGCGGTGCGTCGGACAAGCTCCTCGCCATGATCGCCGGCCCAGTCCGGAGGCGACGAGACCGGTACAACCCGCGGGGGAAATCGGCGCCTCACCAAGGTCCGGCCCGCCCCGAAGGGCTGTCCTACACCAGAAGTAGATCTGGCGAGGCGCGCCTCTGGCTCGCTTCGTAGGTCGATGACGGCCGGTTCTTCACTGAGCGGAGGTGTCTGCACCACAGGCAGAACCTACGAGCTATGCTGTACTTTTACAAGCTACTTTTACTACTTGGTGGAGTTGCTATGACCTTGTGCCTCGCGAGCAGCTCGCACCCAGTTCGAGACCGCTGGCTGGCTCACGCCGACCGCCTCAGCGATCTTCGTCGTCGTCAGCCCAATGGCGTGCGCCTCGATGGCCAGCTCAACCCGTCGCGCTGCACTCTCGCGAAAAAGCGCCTCGGCTTGTCGGAGCTCGTCGAGGAGCTGCTCAGCGCGAGCCTCGTCGGTAACGGTCTTCCGAGGCTTGCCGGCCCGTCGTGGCGGCGTAGGCATGATCATCGCTGTGTTCCGATCTGTGAGACGAGCGTCGGAACGGCACTTGCGCAGCCTGTAGGCACGTGGGAAGATCCGACGCGAATCTCGCTCGGACCTCGGTTCCACGGTGTCAACTTGAGAGGCATGGTGTGCGACCGGCAAGTCGCGCCCAGCATGGTCAACGAAGACCGTTGCTCACCATGCTCGCAAGTCATCGTACTCAGCACCCTTCGGTCACCGACGGTCCGGACCGTCGAGTGCACCCAATGTTGTCACTTCTCCACGTCTACGAGGAGAAACCGACAAGTACCCGTTGGCGAATCACCCATGCCGAGCCGGAGGGCTCGAGTGCAACCGGGCGTTAAGCCAGACCGAAGGACGGCGTCGTTGAATCCAACGATGACCCGAGCCGATGCTGAGAACGCCCGTGGCGAGCACTGAACCGGGTTGCGACGAGGCAGACCGCCTGGCGCGCCTGAATGAGATCCGCGACGTGGCGGTACGGCTCGAGGACCAGGAACCCTCCATCGGAGCCCTTGCACCGCCAGATGCACTTCAGAGGGCCGTCGAGCGTATGGACCCGGGTCGTGCGGGCCGAGCAGACGGCGCGGCCACCCTGGACGGACGGGTAGGGCCGTTCTACGACACCGCTGTCCTACTCGAAACGCTTCAAGAGAGCAGTGTCACGCTTGATGCGCTGGTACGAACCGGCGACGTGCTCGAGGTGATCTCCTCGGACGGCTGCCCGCTCTTTCCCGCCTTCCAGTTCGGGCAGGACGCGCAGCCCCTGCCCCGGCTGCGTGATGTGCTCGCTGAGCTCGATCCGGGACAGGTCGACCCATGGGGTGACGCGGTATGGCTGAATGCACCGGCGGAAGAGCTCGAGGGCGTGAGCCCCGCGACGGCGCTGCGGGCTGGCCGAACGGAAGACGTGGTGCGTCTCGCTCGTGCTGCCGGTTCGTTCCGGTTTGGATGATGCGGCTGACGGGCGGGGCCAGCTGGACCGGAACGCACTTCATCGAGGCCCGGCCGAGGGAGGCTCCACACGAGAGAAGGCGCCCAAGATGACGGACCAACCTGCCGACAACTCGTCAGGTTATGAGGGACACAGCGTTTGTGGCAGTGATGACGTTCGTCAGCACATGCCAGCGCGCGTTTCGGATCCGATCCTCAAAGCTCTACTGCGGGCGATCCAGTCAGGCGAACTGCGGCCCTCCGAAGCGATGGACTACGCATCCGAATACATCGACCACAACCGTCCTCAAACCGCTGACCAGCCGTCGGTAACTCGAGCCGCCGCCCTGGCGGACGCTGCCCTTGGCGCCGAGGGGATCACGGTCATCGACCCCTACGCGCGGCAGCTCGCCCGGTGGGTTGCCGAGGGACGGATGAGCGGTGATGAAGCAGTGGTGTTCATCACGGTCCTGACCGACGTCGATGCCTGCCTTGTCGATCTCGATGCACCTTCCGATCCCGGCTACCAGGTGGAGACAGCGCCTTGGGGTGTTGACCTGCAGGGAGCAGTCGACCGCGGCGACACCGCGCAACTCGACGCGACAGCTCGGGCTTCCAGTGCGATGCGGTGCGACAGGGCGTTCCGACGGGCGGTCGGTGCTTCGGGTCTCGATATCAACCTGGAGCTTCGGGATCAGGCTCTCGTGGAACTCATCCGCGATGTGCTGCGTGGCAAGCGATCCGAAGACAATGCGCTCTCCGCGGGCCTTCGCCACATCCACGACGCGCACCGCACCGGTGGCTGACCAAAACGCCGGCGCCCCGGATTCAGTTGCAGGTTGGGGGGGGGCGGGCTGCCGGAACATGCAGGGCTCGAACGCCTCATCGAGCCGCGCGCTGAGCGCGCGGACGTGAAGACAGCACCACGTCCTAGAACAGTGCGTTTGGCGGGTTTCGACCGAATCGACGGACAGCCCTCGACGTTGTCTCGATAGCCGATCGGCGGTTAAGACGGAACTCAGCTAGCGCCGAACTGTGGGCAGCTTCGTTCGGTGACGTCGTTATTGGTGCGTTGGATGTCGGGTTGCGCCCCGCGGATCTCGGTGGGTGGTTGTCCCGAGGAGCAGCGCACTGCCGCCGATCGCCGCCACCGCTGCGCAGAGCAGCGCGGTGGTCGCGCCGCCCGTTACGTGGAGGAGGGCGGCGCCGACCGCTGGTGCGATCGCGGTCGCGATGGTCACCGGGGCGGCGAAGACCCCGGTGAGGTGTCCTGTGTTCGCTGTGCCCCACCGGTCGACCACGACTGAGGCCTGGATCAACGTGAGGGAGCCGCGGGCCGCGCCGGCGAGGACGGCTAAGCCGATGGCCGCGGGGAGAGCGCCGGCCCCTGCGGCGAAGCCGGCCAGCGCGATCACCGCGACCGCCGCAACCGCGGTGACGGCCGGGACGGTCGTGGTGCCGCGTCCGAACGCGAAGAACGCGCGGCCGGCGACCTGTCCGACGCCGACGAGGCCGAAGGCGGTTGCGGCGGCCGCGGCGGCAAGTCCTGCGCTGGTCAGGAGGGGCACGAGGTTGATGGTCAGGGCGTACAGCGCGAGCGCGAGGCCGGTGACGCCGACCTGCAGGAGCAGGAACGGTCTCGATCGTGCGATCCGGCGGACTCTGAACGGATCAGCGCGCGCGCCTGCCTCAGGTACGCCGTCGATGCGTGGCCACCGACGTGGGAGGACGGTGGCGTGGATCGGGCCCACGGTGACGAGCAGGACTCCGGCGAGGACCAGGAAGCTTCCACGCCATCCGAGGCCGTGCGTGAGGGCGACGGCGATGGGCGCGAAGATCGTCGATGCGAGCCCGGCAGCGAGAGTCACAACGGTCAGAGCAGTGCCACGGCGGGCGCCGAACGTGGTGTTGATGACCGTGAACGCCGCCTGGTACAGGGTCGCGGACTGGCCGAGACCGACGACGCACCATGCTGCGATGAACAGTGGAAACGAGGGTGCGACGGCGACCGCCACGAGGCCGACTGCGCCGACGACTGTCCCGACCGTCATCGTCAGGCGCGGTCCCGCCCGGTCCAGAAGCCGCCCGACCGGGATCCCCGCGGCAGCGGAGAGGATCAACCCGGCCGAGAACGCCGTGGTGATGAGGACCACGGACCATCCGGTGTCCCGCGCGATCGCGGTACTGGTGGCGGGGAGGGCGTAGTACAGCGTTCCCCAGGAGATGACCTGCGACACGGACAAGCCGATCAGCAGGAGCGGGTGCCGGGGCTGGTCAGCCACGGAGTGCTCGGTGTGATCCAGCTCCCGCCCGTACCGAGATCACTGCTGGAGGAGCTCGTGCTGGATGCGATCCGCGACGGCGTCGCGCATCGGGCGGACGTCCTCGGGCGACCAGGAGGAAGGGTCGGGGAAGGACCATTCCAGGACCGTGCCTCGCGGCGTGGCTGGCAGTTCTAGGCCGGGCTTCATTAGCACGACGATGTCGGCGGCCTGGAGGAGTTCCGCGGTGACCTTCCGGGGTGTCCGGTCGGTGATGTCGAGGCCACGTTCCCGAACGGTCGCGGCGATCGAGGGGTTCACTGCCTCGGCCGGCGTGACGCCGGCGGAGGTGGCTGTATACCGCTCGGGTGCGGCGAGCTCGAGGAGGGCTGCGC
Organism: Curtobacterium sp. ME-Dv--P-122a; assembly: GCF_030209645.1. Classification (NCBI taxonomy): domain Bacteria; kingdom Bacillati; phylum Actinomycetota; class Actinomycetes; order Micrococcales; family Microbacteriaceae; genus Curtobacterium; species Curtobacterium sp. ME-Dv--P-122a. The sequence continues at coordinate 479,910 of NZ_JARVRO010000006.1, read as the reverse complement.
CGAGCTGGGAGCGGCCGGCGTTGTGCTTGCAGATGAACAGGACGGTGGGCTTGGTCGTCATGCGGGCGTTCCCATCAGTTGGCGCAGCACGAGCTGCTGTCAGTGGTTGTGGTGGGCTCGGGGGCTGCGCAGCACGACGCCACTTCCGGAGCTGTCACGTCCATACTCGGGGCAGCGGTGGTGAGGTTCCCTGCGCTGCTCGGGGTGGTGCAGCAGGAGGATCCGCCGAGGTCGGTGGAGCAGACCCCTGTCTCGGGGAGGACGAGTTCGACCAGGCGCGCGGCGGTGTGGTCGCCGGCGAGCTCGGCGGCGATGGAGCGGACCTGCTCGTACCCGGTGAGGAGCAGGAAGGTGGGTGCGCGGCCGTAGGACTTCATGCCGGCGATGAAGAAGTTCGGCTCCGGGTGCTCCAGCTCGGCGACGCCGTGCGGGGGAACGGAGCCGCAGGAGTGAAGGTTCGGGTCGATGAGCGGTGCGAGGGCTCGGGGTGCTTCGACGATGTCGTCGAGGCCGAGGCGGATCTCGCGGAGCATGTCGAGGTCGGGCCGGAACCCGGTCGCGTTCACGATCACGTCGACCGTCACCGTGAACGGTGCTCCGGCGCGGCGGCCGGTGACGGTGACCTGGTCGCCGTCGGGGCGGACGTCGTCGATCTCGAGCGACGCGATCTGCTGCACCTGACCGGACTCGACGAGCCCGTGGACGGTGGAGCCGAGTTGCCCGCGGGCAGCGAGGCCGTCGGCGGCGTCGGCGCCGAGCCGGGCGGTGCCGGCGTTTCGGACAGCCCACAGCACGTCGGTACCCGGGGCCGTCTTGGCGAGGCTGGCGAGCTTGATCAGGGTGTTCGCGGCGGAGTGGCCGGCACCGACGACGAGGACCCGCTTCCCCGCGAACTTGGCACGGTCGGCGCCGAGGACGTCAGGGAGTGCGTGGACGACCCGCTCGCCGAGGTCCGCGGCGGGTGCGAGCCCAGCGGCAGTGAGCGGGTTCGGTGACGTGTAGGTGCCCGAGGTGTCGACGACCGCACGCGCCGTGACGTCGTGCGTCCCGTCGGCGGTGTGGAGGCGGAGCAGGAACGGGGTGTCGGCGCGGCCGGTGGAGCGGGTGCGGTCCATGCCCTGCCGTGACACCGCCTCCACGCGAGTGCCGTACTGGATCACCGATGCGAGCTGCGGAGTCGCTGCCAGGGGTGCCAGGTACGTGTCGACGAGGTCCTGGCCGGTGGGCAGCGATGACGCCCGGGGTGCTTCCCAGCCGGTGGCTTCCAGGAGGCGCTGTGCGGCGGGGTCGATGACGTACTGCCATGGGGAGAACAGGCGGGTGTGTCCCCAGGCGCGGACGCTGGTCCCAACCGCCGGTCCCGCTTCGTAGACCACGACGGGGAGGCCGCGCTCGAGGAGGTGCGCGGCGGCGGCGAGGCCGACGGGGCCGGCACCGATGATCGCGACGGGGAGTCCGGTGAGGCGGTCCGCGTCGGTGCGGGGTGGGACGGTGAGGGTGAGCGTCATGGTCTGCGGCTTCCTGGTCGTTACGCGGTTGCTTCGGTGGGCAGCAGCTCGGCGAGGAGCGTCTGGACGCGGTACTTGATGTCGTCGCGGATGGGGCGGACGTCCTCGATGCCGCGGCCGGCGGGGTCGGTGAGTTCCCAGTCCTCGTAGCGCTTGCCGGGGAAGATCGGGCAGGCGTCGCCGCAGCCCATGGTGATGACGGCGTCGGAGTCGCGAACGGCGTCGGTGGTGAGGATCTTCGGCTGGTTGTCGGCGATGTCGATGCCGTCTTCGGCCATCGCTTGGATCGCGATCGGGTTGATCTGGTCCTTCGGCTCGCTGCCGGCGGAGCGGACCTCGACGCGGTCGCCGCCGAGTGCCTGGGCGTAGCCGGCGGCCATCTGGGAGCGTCCGGCGTTGTGGACGCAGACGAACAGGATCGTGGGCTTGTCGCTCATGGGTGTGTGTCTTTTCGGGTTCAGTGGATGAGGGTGAGCCAGCCGGCGAGGGCGGCGAGGGTGACGGCGAGGACGGGGATGGTGAGGACGATGCCGGTGCGGAAGTACTGCCCCCAGCCGATGTGGATGCCCTTCTTCTCCAGCACGTGCAACCACAGCAGCGTCGCGAGGGAGCCGATGGGGGTGATCTTCGGGCCGAGGTCGGAGCCGATGACGTTGGCGTAGACCATCACCTCGTGGGTGAGCCCGGTCGCGCCGGCACCGCCGATGGCGAGGGCGGCGATGAGGACGGTAGGCATGTTGTTCATCAGGGACGCGAGGATCGCGATGGTGAACCCGACGCCGAGCGCCGTGACGAGGACCCCGTGGTCGCCGAACACGTCAAACAGCGTCGCGAGGTGGTCAGTGAGGCCCTGGTTCTGCAGGCCGTAGACGACGAGGTACATGCCGATGGAGAACAGCACGATCTGCCACGGCGCCTCCCGGATCGTCTTCCACACCGGAATCACCCGCCCCGACGGCGCGCTCGGTCCAGCACCGCTACCACCGGTGCTGACGGTGGCAGTACCGCCGGTGGTGACGAGGACCGGCGCAGCCGCAGTGCGGGCGAAGAGGAACGCGGGCTGCCGGGCGGCGACGAGGACGATGATGACGGCTCCGACGCCGGCGACGGCCGCGAGTGAGACGCCGAGTGGGTCGGCGGCGAAGTAGCCGACCAGCAGCAGCGCCAGGACAACCCAGCCAGCGCGGAACGTCGCACGGTCCGTGATCGCGGCGGCGGGGCTGGTGAGGGCGAGGACGTCGTACCGCTTCGGGATGCTCCTGCCGAAGTAGAGCAGCAGCATGCCGAGGGAGGCCAGGACGGAGACGATGCCGACGGGGATCATGACGGCGGCGTACTCGGCGAAGCCGAGGTGGAAGTAGTCGGCGGAGACGATGTTGACCAGGTTCGACACCACCAGCGGCAAGCTGCCGGTGTCGGCGATGAACCCCGTGGCGAGGATGAACCCCAGCGCCGCCTTCTGCGGCATGTTCAACGCGCGGAGCATGCCGACGACGATCGGGGTGAGGATCAGCGCGGCCCCGTCGTTGGCGAACACCGCTGCGATGACCGCGCCGAGGCCGACGATGAGGACGAACAGCAGCCGTCCGTTGCCGCGGCCCCAGCGGGCGACGTGCAGGGCCGCCCACTCGAAGAACCCGGCCTCGTCGAGGATCAACGAGATCAGCACCACCGCGACGAACGTCAGCGTCGCGTTCCACACGATCCCGACAACGGTCGGGACGTCGGAGAGGCCGACGACGGTGGTGGCGAGGGCGATGACGGCGCCGATGAGCGCGGTGTAGCCGATCGGGAAGCCCTTGGGTTGCCAGATCACCACCACAAGCGTCGCGACGAAGATCGCCGCAGCGACCACAGCCATCACCATCAGTCGGTCGCCCCGGCCTGGTTCGCTGTGGCCTGGTTCGCGGCGGCGGTGCGTTCCCAGCCCTGCGCGGCGACCTGCACGGCGTCCCACGGGGACCCGAGCGGGGGCGTGTAGCTGAGGTCGAGGTCGATGACGTCGTCCACGGTGAGTTCCGCGTGCAGAGCGGTGGCGAACGTGTCTATGCGCTTGCTGATCTCCGCGGTGCGCTGCCCGACGATCTGCGCACCGAGGAGCCGACCGGTGGCCTGGTCGCCGGTGACGCTGATCGTCAGCGGGACGGCGCCCGGGTAGTAACGCTTGTGGTCATCCGCGACCGTCACCCGCGTCAGCGGAGACACCTCCAGAGGGCCGGTCTCGTGCTGGCGGAGGCCGGTGCGGGCGGCGACGAGGTCGAACACCTTCACCACCTGCGTGCCCACCGAGCCAGCGAAGACCTTGCTACCACCGAGCATGTTCTCCCCAGCGACCCGGCCCTGCTTGTGCGCTGTCGTCCCGAGCGGCAACCACGTCGTGCCGAGGAGGCGGTGGTGCGTCACGACGCAGTCCCCGGCCGCCCACACATGCGGCACACCGGTCCGCATGGACGCGTCGACGACGATCGCACCGGCCTGGCCCAGCTGCACGCCGGCAGCGACGGCAAGGCCCGTGACCGGGCGGACACCGACACAGACCACGACGAGCGCGAACGTGCCCTCCGCGTCACCGGACGTGGAGCTGGTGGCGACGCGCCACTGCCCACCGCCTGCCGGGGTGATCCCGGTGAGGGTGGAACCGGTCAGGACGGTGGCGCCGTGTCGGCGGACCTCGGCGGTCACGAGGGACCCGAGTTCCGAGTCGAGTGTGGAGAGCACTTCCGGTCCGCGCTGGATCAGCGTCGTGTCGAACCCGCGGGCGACGAGCCCTTCGGTCATCTCCAGGCCGATGTAGCCGGCACCGACGACCGCGACCCGGCTCCCCGCCGGCAGCAGCTCGAGCGCGTCGACGACCTGCTCGGCGTCAGTCATGGAGTGCAGCAGGTGGATGCCCGGCTCACCGAACGGCACCCCGGCCGGGCGAACCGGCTCGGCGCCAGTGCCGATCAGCAGCTCGTCGTACGCGATCTCCTCGACGCCGGCAGGGCCCGTGACAGTGAGCCGGCGGCGGTCGACGTCGACGGCGGATGCCCAGGTGGAGGAGCGGACAGTCATGCCGGCGGCCTCGAGGTCGGCGCGGGTGCGGTGCGCGAGAGACGCTTCCGTGGCGACGTCGCCGGACACCCAGTACGGGATGCCGCAGATGGAGAAGTTCGGGAACTCGTCCCCGAGCACCACCGTCACATCGGTGCTCGGGTCGAGTTCACGGGCGCGGAGCGCTGCGGCAATGCCGGCGTCGCTGCCACCGACGGCGAGGAGGTGAGTCATCAAGCTGGTCCTTCACGGATCGAGCGGGAGCCGAAAGCCGGCGCATACATCGAAGCACGTCGATATCGACGAACGCAAATATAGACGCGTGTCGAAGTCCGTGGGAGAATGAGCCCATGACGATCGAGCTGCTTCCCATCCAGGACGTCACCGCGTGCCGCTCGCCCGTCACGACGGAGGCGATGGATCAGGCGTCCGCGGAGGTCCTCGCGAAGTCGCTCAAGGCGATCGCGGACCCGGCACGGCTCCGGCTGATCTCGATGGTCGCCGCGCACGACGGCGCCGAGGCGTGCGTGTGCGACCTGCAGCAACCGCTCGGGCTGTCGCAGCCCACCGTGTCGCACCACCTCAAGGTCCTCGTCGACGCCGGGATCCTGCACCGTGAGAAGCGCGGCACGTGGGCGTACTTCTCCCTCGTCCCAGGTGCCCTCGACGCCCTCGCGGGCCTCATCACCGCACCCACGAAGTAGGCAGCGAAGGCGTTCCGGTCGATCATCGGACGGGACGTCACGCGTCGTGGCCACGTCGAGCCACTGCGCAGGACGGGATGTCGTCAGGCCATACCAATGCGTCACCGACGGCTGTATAGTCACCGCATGCTGACCATTGCGCCCCGGCTCGACGTCATGAACCGGCTCGGCCGAGCCCTTGCCGATCCGACCCGGTCGCGCATCCTGCTCCGCTTGCTCGATGGGCCGGCCTACCCGGCTCGCCTTGCGGAGGAGCTCGAGCTGACCCGGACGAACGTGTCGAACCATCTCGCGTGCCTGCGAGGCTGCGGCATCGTCGTCGCGACGCGCGAGGGCCGCAGCACCCGGTACGAGATCGCGGATCCGCACCTCGCGCGTGCGCTCGAAGCGCTTGTCGACGTCGTCCTCGCGGTCGACGACGGCGCTGTGTGCACCGATGCCGATTGTGACATCCCCCTCTGCTGCGGAGCCGTCGCATGAGCACGACCGTTCAGCTGGGAACGCCCACGACTGGTGCGAGGCGTCTACTGCTGCAGCGCCGCGTTCGTTGGATCGTCGCCGCGACCATCACCTACAACGTCATCGAGGCCATCGTCGCGATAGCCGCCGGCACCGTGGCTTCTTCGACCGCGCTCGTCGGGTTCGGGCTGGACTCGATCGTGGAGGTCCTCTCCGCCGCTGCCGTCGCGTGGCAGTTCGCCGGCCGGGACCCGGAGGCGCGAGAGCGCACCGCGCTGAAGGTCATCGCGGTCTCGTTCTTCGCCCTTGCGCTCTACGTCACCGTCGACGCCGTCCTCACGCTGACCGGGATCCGTGAGCCCGAGCACAGCGCTGTTGGAATCGTTCTCACGGCCGTCAGCCTGGCGATCATGCCGTTCCTCAGCCTGCTGGAACGGCGCGCCGGCAAGGAACTCGGTTCCGCATCCGCGATCGCCGACTCCAAGCAGACCCTGATCTGCAGCTACCTCTCCGCAGCGGTCCTCATCGGCCTCCTGCTGAACACCCTCTTCGGCTGGACCTGGGCCGACCCCGTCGCCGGCCTCGTGGTCGTCGTCTTCGCCGTCCGAGAAGGACTTGAAGCGTGGCGAGGCGACGCCTGCAAGCAACCGGTGTCCGCGCTCACGGGTGAGCGCCAGATCGACGCCTGCGACTGCTGCTGAGGTAGCGCTACGGGCAATCTTGCTTGGCGTCGTCGTTCGCCACGGTCTCCACCCTGCGACGGCGGTACTGCCGACGCCGCACGGATTGGCTGGCAGCGCGGTTACAAGGTGCGTCCGGCGTTTGCGGTGAGCCAAGCGATGGGGTCGATCGGGGTGGTGCCGCCGAGCATTACCTGCAGGTGCAGGTGCGCGCCGGTGCTGGCGCCGGTGTTGCCGACGAGGCCGACGAGCTGCCCGACGGCGACGCTCTGCCCGGCGCGCAGCGGTGAGGAGCCGAAGATCATGTGCGCGTAGAGGGTGGAGATGGTTTGCCCGTCGATCTGGTGGTCGATGATGACGTACTGGCCGTACTCCGGGTGGGTGCCCGAGATCCGGACGGTGCCGGCGGCGACGGCGCCGATGGGGGTGCCAGCGCCGGGGGTGATGTCGGCGCCCTGGTGGATCGACGAGCACGCGCCGCACGGGGCGAGGCGGGGGCCGAATGGGGAGCTGACTCGGATGCTGCCGGCGATGGGCCAGCGGATATCGCCGGCGCCGGTGTTCACGATCGTCCCTGTCGGCGCGATCGCAGCCGTGCTGCCCGCCGCTGCCGTGGCGATGTTCGTGGTGGTCTTGGTGATCACCGGCTTCACGGCGGGCTTGGTGACGGTGTAGCCGTCCCGGTTGACGGTCACGGTCAGCCCGGTCGCGGTGAAGCTCTGCCCGGTCGCGGCGGGGGCGCCGCCGGGCACGGTGACGGCGGGGCCGGTGGATGCTTGTGCGGGAAGCGCTGCGGCGGTGAACAGCGCCATCGCTGCCGCAGCTCCGGTTAGGGGGATTGCCGCCAGCGCCCGGGAACGGAGCGTCAGCGTCGGTGCCGGCGCGGTCACCGTCACGGCGGGCAGTGGCGGCCGACTCATGCCAGTGGGGGTGCGGTGGGTGCGGGGTGGCCGCGGGCCGGGAGGTGTGGCGCGTTCGGCTGAGAGGGCTTCGCGGCGCGTCAGCGGCGTTGCGGTGGGGGTGTGGGGGTGCTGCTGGGGCACAGGCAGGCTCCAAGAAAGACGGCGGACGGGGATGACCCGTGAGAAGAAACAGGGCCGCTCGGCGGGGTGCTCGAGCGGGGAAAGGCCGGTCGCGGGCCGCGGCAGGGAGGGGGACACCGCCGCGACCCGCGGCCGGGGTCACATCGACGCGAGCATGTCCTTCATCTGGTTGATCTGCTCGGTCTGACTCGACACGATCGACTTCGCCATCGCGACCGCGTCGGTGTTCTTGCCCTTGTCGACTTCGGTCCCCGCCATGTCGACGGCGCTGGTGTGGTGTTCGACCATCTGCTGCAGGAACAGCTTCCCGGCGTCCGCCGGGGAGGCGCTGTCGAGGGCGTCCATGTCGGAGTCGGACATCATTCCCGACATCGAGGAGTGGTCCATCCCGGACATGCTGGAGGCTTCGGTGGGCTCACCCCACTGCTTCAGCCAGCTGGTCAAGGACGTGATCTCCGGCCCCTGCTCCGCCTTGATCTGCTTGGCGAGGGTGACGACGTCAGCGTCCACGTCGGAGCCCTTGGCCAGGAGCATGTCGCTCATCTCAACGGCTTGCTTGTGGTGCGGCAGCATCTGCTGCGCGAACATGACGTCCTGGTCGTTGTGCGCCGACGCCGACGCCGCCGACGAAGACGAGGAGGAGCTGTCCGAGGAGCCGGCGTCGTTGGTGGAGCAGCCGGCAAGGGTGAGGCCGATGGTGAGGGCGGCGGCGGCCGCGAGGGTGCGCGTGATGGTGGTGTTCATGGATCCGTTCCCGTGAATGCGTCAGGTGTTCCGAGCAGGCGAATACCTGCCCGTGTTCTGGGCATGCGGGAGCTTCCGAAGGGAGCGCTCCCGCCGGGGATGGATCAGATACGGATGATCTGCAGCGCCGTCAGTGATGGCGGCTTGGGTGCCGCGACGCGGCGTGCAACACGGTCCCCGAGGGCGAGGAAGCGTGCGAGGACGTAGAGGACCCCACCGTTCCGAGCGCGCAGCAGCGCCCACGCGAACAGGGCGATCGTCAGCGCGCACGCCATCCCCATCAAGGAGCACATCAGCGCGCACAGGCCGCCATCGCAGCCAGCATCACTGAGCACGCTCATCACCGCGCCAGCCGGCGCGGCCGCGTGGGCACCGTGCCCGGCTGCGTCGCTGTGGGTGTGTTCGGCCGTCATGGCCGACGTGGCGGTCATGGCGTGCTCGCCGGTGGTCGCGTGGCCGAGCATGCTGTGCATCAGGACCGTGAACCCGACCAGCAGCAGCAACGCCAGCACCGCCGTGGCCTGCAGCAGCAGGCGGCGGCGCGTGGTGTTCGCGGTGGTGAGCATGCGGATCCGTACTGATGGCTGGTCGGGGTGCGGGTTCTATGGTGCAGGACGAGCGCTGAGAGGACAACCGCCCCGCCTGGTGGGCGGGGAGCTGGTTAGGCGCGCACGAGGCGGGCGATCGCGTCGGAGGCTTCCTTGAGCTTCACCGCGGCCGCGTCGCCACCTTCGGCGACGGCGTCGGTGACGCAGTGCGCGAGGTGGTCATCCAGCAGGCCGAGCGCGACGGACTGCAGCGCCTTCGTCATCGCGGACACCTGGGTGAGGATGTCGATGCAGTACTGCTCCTCATCGACCATCCGCTGCAGGCCGCGGGCTTGCCCCTCGATGCGGCGCAACCGTTTGAGGTAGTCGTCCTTCACGGTGATGTACCCGTGGTGGTGCTCTGCAGCAGGTGCGGTGGTGTCGGTCATGGACGCTCCTCGGGGTTCACCGTTTACGGTAGCGGCGCTCATGCCGCCGTCGACCAATCGAACGGGGTCGGCGCGATCGGGGTGCCGACGCCGCGGGTGATGACAATGGCGATGTCCTGCTGGTCCTGCAGTTCCAGATCCGGCAGTGGCGTGGTGGTGCGGGTGCCGTTGACGAACACGGCGACGTGCCGGTCGTTCCGCCCGTCGACGTACCCGCCGACCTGCCCGTCGCGCAAGGTCACGTTCCACTCGGTGAAGAGCTGTCCGAGGGTGAACGGCTGCACCTTCGCGGATTCGACATGCACGATGCCGGAGGTGTCGTGGGTGTGCAGTGCGGACATGCCGCCCCGCTGCACGTCGACGCCGATGTTCGCCGGCACCGCCACCGGCTCCCCGTCCACCGATACGGACAGATGCTGATGGGTGTGCAGCGCCGCACCTTCCATCCCCGCCACCTCGAGCCCGGCGGCCTTCGCCCGCGCCGGCGCATCCGCGGGGGCCGGCCACGGCGGGGCCGCCGCCACCCCAGACGCTGTCGGCGCCGTGTCGTCGCCACGGGTCAGGACGGTGACCGTGATCGTGGTGACCGCGGCGAGGACGACGACCACGGCGGCGCCCAGCAGCCACCACCGGCGGGTACGGCTGCGCTGCTGTTCCGCTCTGCGGTCAGCGGCTTTCCGCCGCGCATCTTCGCGCCGATCAGTTCTGCTCGCCATCACGTCCTCTTTCCGGGTGCCGGTTTGGCGGATTAGGAACACATCCACCCGACCGGCGTTACACTCACTACGGTACCCCCCCAGGGTATCTGATGAACGTGAACGACGAAGGGATCACCACGATGAGCGAGCAGCTGACGAACACGTACGGCATCACGGGCATGACGTGCGGGCACTGCGTAATGAGTGTCAACGAGGAACTCGTCGCCGTGCCGGGCGTCACGGACGTGACGATCGACCTCAACGTTGGCGGTGTCTCCACCGCTCGGGTGACCAGCACCCGCGACCTGCCGCAGGAGGAAGTCTCCGCCGCTGTGGAGGAGGCCGGCTACACGTTGGTCGCATCATGACCACGACCAGCACCCCGCCGGTTGAGCTGACGATCGAGGGGATGACCTGCGCGTCGTGCGCGAACCGGATCGAGCGGAAGCTGAACAAGCTGCCCGGCGTGACCGCGAGCGTGAACTACGCCACCGAAAGCGCCTCCGTGACGCTCCCCGCGGACCTCGCCGTCGACGACGCGATCCGCGCCGTTGAAGCGGCCGGCTACGGCGCACACCTGCCCGAACCGGCTGGTGCGGACACCGACGAGCTCGCGCCGCTCCGGCGACGCCTGATCGTGTCCACGGTGCTCGCCGTCCCGGTGGCGGCGCTGTCGATGATCCCGGTCCTGCAGTTCCCGGGATGGCAGTGGGCCGTCCTGGTGCTGGCACTACCGGTCGCCGTGTGGGGTGCGTGGCCGTTCCACCGTGCCGCCGCGATCAACGCCCGGCACGGGGCCGCGACGATGGACACCCTCGTCAGCGTCGGCGTCGCCGCCGCGACCGTGTGGTCCGTCTGGGCGCTGGCGTTCGGCGGCGCCGGGCACATCGGGATGCGGATGGCGTTCTCCTGGTTCCCGCACCCCGGCGCGGCTCCGGAACCGTACTTCGAAGTCGCCGCCGCGGTGACGGTGTTCCTCCTCGCCGGCCGGTACTTCGAGGCCCGCGCGAAGGACCGCTCCGGCGCCGCCCTGCAGGCGCTCCTCGCCTTGGGTGCACCGACTGCCCGGGTGCTCCGAGACGGTGCCGAAACCGAGGTGCCGACCGCAGCACTGCAAGTCGGGGACCGGTTCGTGGTCCGTCCCGGTGAACGCATCGCCACCGACGGAACCATCACCGATGGCACGAGCGCAATCGACACCAGCGTGATGACCGGCGAAGCGGTCCCCGTCGGGGTCGGCCCCGGCGACACCGTCACCGGTGCGACCGTGAACGTCGGCGGCCGACTCATCGTCGAAGCCACCCGCGTCGGTCACGACACGGAGCTTGCCCGCATCGGCCGGCTTGTCGTGTCCGCGCAGACCGGCAAGGCCGAGGTGCAGCGCCTCGCCGACCGGGTCTCCGCCGTGTTCGTTCCAATCGTCATGGGTCTGGCGGTGCTGACCCTCATCGGGTGGCTGCTGCTCACCGGCGACGTGCAAGCCGCGTTCACCGCCGCCGTTGCGACCCTGGTGATCGCCTGCCCGTGCGCCCTGGGGCTGGCAACTCCGACCGCGCTGCTCGTCGGCACCGGACGTGGCTCCCAGCTCGGGATCCTCATCCGCGGACCCCAGGTCCTCGAGGCCACCCGCCGGATCGACACCGTCGTGCTCGACAAGACCGGCACCGTCACCACCGGCAAGATGAGCGTCCACCAGGTGACCGCCGTCGGCGGGGAAACCGACACCCGGGTGCTCGCCCTCGCCGCCGCCGCGGAAGCAGGATCCGAACACCCGATCGCCCGCGCCATCACCGCAGCCGGCACCGACCACCCCACCGCGGAATCGTTCCAGTCCACCGCCGGGCTCGGCGTCCAGGCCGTCGTCGACGGCGCCCTCGTGCTCGTCGGCCGACCCGCGTGGTTGACCGACCAGTGGGCCATCACCATCCCCGAAGCGGTCACGGACGCGGTCCGGACCGCGGAACAGGGCGGCGCGACCGCGGTCGTTGTCGCATGGGACGGCGCAGCCCGCGGCGTCATCAGCGTTGCGGACACCGTCGCGCCGACCAGCCCGGACGCGATCCGTCGCCTGCACGACATGGGGCTGCGCACGATCATGCTCACCGGTGACGCTGAAGGCGTCGCCCGGACGGTCGCCGCCGAGGTCGGCATCGACGACGTCGAAGCCGAGGTGCGCCCCGAAGACAAGTACCGGACCGTCACCCGGCTGCAGCAGCAGGGCCGGTCCGTGGCGATGATCGGCGACGGCGTCAACGACGCCGCCGCTCTCGCCGCCGCGGATCTCGGGATCGCGATGGGTAGCGGCACCGACGCGGCCATGGAAGCCGCCGACATCACTCTCATCCGAGCGGACCTGAGCGCCGCCGCGGACGCGATCGCGCTCGCCCGCCGCACCCTCGGCACGATCAAGGTGAACCTGTTCTGGGCCTTCGCCTACAACGTCGCCGCGATCCCGCTCGCGATGGCCGGCCTGCTGAACCCGATGATCGCCGGCGCCGCGATGGCCCTGTCTTCGGTCTTCGTCGTCAGCAACAGCCTCCGCCTCCGCACCTTCCACACCCGATAGGAGCGACATGGACACCCATGAACACCACAGCATGACCGACCACGACAACCACCAGAACCATGGCGGCGGTCACGCGACGACGACGTGGACGATGGCCGCGCAAGCGACCCTGCACTGCCTCACCGGCTGCGCGATCGGTGAAGTCCTTGGCATGGTCATCGGCACCGCGACCGGCCTGCACAACACCGGCACGATCATCCTGTCGATCGTGCTGGCGTTCATCTTCGGCTACGCCCTCACCATGCGCGGCGTCGTCCGGTCCGGGCTGAGCTTCTCCGCCGCGTTCAAGGTCGCCCTTGCCGCAGACACGGTGTCGATCGCCGTGATGGAGATCATCGACAACACCGTCATCGTCGCGGTTCCCGGCGCCATGGACGCGCAGCTGAACGACTGGCTGTTCTGGGGCTCCCTCGCGTTCTCCCTGGTGATCGCGTTCATCGTGACCACCCCGGTGAACCGGTGGATGATCAGCCGCGGTCTCGGCCACGCCGTCGTCCACGGTCACCACTGACCAGGCCCCTTCTCCAGGGGTTCGGATCGCGCCGCAAACCAGATGCATGTTCACTCCGAACTACCCGGGAAGCACGCGCCATCACGGCACCGGTCGGAGGAGACCCCACCATGACCAGCACCGCAGTAACTGCCCGCACCGGGTACGGCCGCACCCTGACGCAGAAGGGCGCTCTCGTCTTCGGAGTCGTGTTCCTCATCGTCGGCCTCGCCGGCTTCATCCCCGGACTCACGATGGACATGGGCTCGATGTCCGTCGCCGGCCACGGCTCGATGGCGATGCTCCTCGGCCTGTTCCAGGTGTCCGTCCTGCACAACATCGTGCACCTGCTCTTCGGCATCGTCGGCCTGATCGCCGCCCGCACCGCCGTCGCAGCTCGGCTGTACCTCCTGGTCGGCGGCATCGTCTACGCCGTCCTGTTCATCTACGGCCTGTTCACCGCCGGCATGATGGGCGGCGCGAACTTCGTCCCCCTCAACAGCGCTGACAACTGGCTGCACCTGATCCTCGCCGTCGCGATGATCGTCCTTGGCATCGTGCTGCCTCGAGCCGGTGCCACCCGACGCGCCTGATCGATGCATCAGCCGGTGATGGCCGCGTCCCCGCACTGGGGACGCGGCCATTGCCCGTTCCGGAGCCGGAGCCGGAGCCTGCACAGTCCTCGGCCTGTGAGCCCGACGGGCACGACGCTCGTCGGCTCTCCAGCGCATCCGGTGGTGCGCAGCCCGCTCCTTCGCTTACTATCTTCGTGTGCACGTAGATAAGCAGCCCTGCGGGCTTGGCCCGGAGTCGGAGTACGTCGAGCTGGCGGTCGAGGTGTTCGCGATGCTCGCGGACGCGACGAGGGTGAAGATCGTCCTCGCGCTTCGCAGCGCGGAGGAGATGTCCGTGAACCACCTCGCGGACGTCGTGGACAAGAGCCCGGCCGGGGTGTCGCAGCACCTGGCGAAGCTCCGCTTGGCGCGCATGGTGTCGACCCGTCGTGAGGGCACGACGGTGTTCTACCGACTGACCGATGAGCACGCGTCGGAGCTCGTCATCGACGCCGTGAAGCAAGCCGAGCACGCGATCGGTGCGGCCCCGCACCACCGTGTTGAGGCGGCAAGCGCGTGAGCAACCACACCCATCAGCACCATAGCCACGAGCACGAGCACGAGCACGAGCACGACCACGGGCACGACCACGGGCATAGTCATCCTCATGGTGGTGTGAAGGGGTTCCTCTACGACCTGTTCGTGCCGCACACACACGACGCTGCGGACTCGATCGATGACGCGATGGAGGCCAGTACCGCTGGTGTCCGCGCGCTGAAGATCAGTCTGTTCATCCTGCTCGGCACGACCGTGCTGCAGGCCGTGATCGTCGCGTTCACGGGATCGATCGCGTTGCTGGCCGACACGATCCATAACTTCGCGGACGCGCTGACCGCGGTGCCGCTGTGGATCGCGTTCGTCCTCGGGCGCCGCGTCGCCAACAAGCGCTACGCCTACGGGTACGGGCGGGCGGAAGACCTGGCGGGCATGTTCATCGTGTTCGTCGTCGCGCTCTCCGCCGTCGTCGCAGGCTGGCAGGCCGTCGACCGGTTCATCAACCCACGCCCAGTCGAGAACCCATGGCTGCTTGTCGCCGCGGGGGTGATCGGGTTCGCCGGCAACGAGATCGTCGCGATCTACCGCATCCGCGTTGGGCAGAAGATCGGTTCCGCCGCGCTGGTCGCCGACGGTGTCCACGCCCGTCTCGACGGCTTCACCTCGCTTTCCGTCGTCCTCGGCGCGGTCGGTGTCCTTCTCGGTTTCCCGCTGGCGGATCCCATCATCGGCCTGCTGATCGCGGTCTCGATCCTGATGCTGCTCTGGGGCACAGTGAAGTCCATCGGCGCTCGACTCATGGACGCCATCGACCCGGACCTCTACTCCCGCGCCCAGCACGCACTCGAGCACGCCGACGGGGTGCAGGCGGTGCGGGACCTCCGACTCCGCTGGATCGGACACCGCCTGACCGGCTCCGCGACCATCGAGGTCGACACCACCGACCTCAACGCGGCGTCGCACGTCGCGGAGCATGCGTCCGAGCACCTGCACGAAGCGATCGGGAACGTCGACGCGTTCACGATCACTCCGACGAGCCATCACCACTGAGCATCACGAAAGGAAGCAGCATGTCCGTCGTCAAGATCAACGCGATCACCGTCCCCGAGGGCAAGGCGGCGGACCTCGAAGCCCGCTTCGTCGGTCGGAACCACGACGTGGAACAGCAGCCCGGGTTCGAGAGTTTCCAGCTGCTCCGCCCCGTGCACGGCGAGAGCCGCTACTTCGTTGTCTCTACCTGGGCAGACGAGGACGCCTACCAGGCGTGGCGGGCCGGGCAGGCCGGCGCGCACCACGGCGGCAGTAACCCGGTCGCCACCGGTGCCGAGCTGCTTGAGTTCGAGACCGTCGTCCTCTGACACGAGGTGCGCTCGGAGCACCCGGGAGAAGCGCGGCACTTTGCCTACTTCTCCCGGGGCCCGGCCGCCATCGACGCGAGCACGAGCTCCGGCGAAGTAGTACATCGGCACTCGCCAGTGCAAAGGGCTAGCCGAATGTCCGCTGGTCGTGCCAAGATGGTCCTGCGTTCATAGTGCGCGCCCACAGCCGGTCCTCTGGATCGGCTTTTTTCATGCCCGGCCGCTCCGCTATTGTGAGACCGCTCGGCACGCGTCTGCCCGGACTCGCCCGGGTGTCGCATCCGCTCTGTACGCTGACACTCAAGGCAGCACGACGCTGTCTCCGGCCGGCCCTCTCAGGACCGGCCTTTTTCATGCCCTGATCTGACTCGGGCATCCGCAGAGAGCTCTCGACGCTCCTGCCATCCGCCGCCACGCCTCGTTGCGCGCCGGCGGTCCTCATGCCCCCACTCGAGGACGGGTGGGTTCTGGCCGCACCTGGCCAACCCCGAAGGAGGCATCATGCCCATCACCGACACGGTGGACATGCTGACGGCCTCCGGTGGTACTGCTGCCCTGACTGGCGTCATCGCCTTCGTCGGCGGCGTGCTCAGTGTCGTCCTGTCTAAGCAGGTCGTCGCACTGATCCAGCACGTCATCGATGTCATCGACGACCGCACGCTGGCCAGGGATCCCGAGCGCGCTCGCATCGTCGCAGAACTGCGTCGAGCACGCCGCGGACAGAAGTAACCGCCGGTTCAAAAAGCCGTCCCTCATTCGGTGAGGAGAACTCTGTCTTCTGCACGTATCAAAAACCTTCGTATTTGTTACGTCTGTTGCGCTCGCGCGGCGAGCCGGAGTGCTTGCACGGAACGGAGGTGTTGTTCCGAGCGGTGGCGGCCGTTAGCGGGAGAGGGGTGCGGTGCTGCGATGACCGGGATGAGTCGGGGGCGCTCGTCCAGGGTGAGGTGTCGCATGACGCCGTCGAGGGCGACGGCCCCGTACGTGACGATCGCAGTGAGAGCGGGGAGGGCCGCGAGCAGTGTGGCAAGGGCATGCCGCCCCTCGTCGATGTCTGCGAGTCGCACGCGGTCGGGCAGCTCCCATGGGATGAGGTTCCAGCGGACGTACTCGCCGCGTGCGAGTCCGGACTCGATACGGGCTGCTCGGAACGCGGCCGCGGTCGGGCCCGGGTTGTCCTCGCTGCAGATCGCTGCGTGCGCTGCGGCGATGGTCTGGGGGCCGGGCGACTGCATCAGGACCAGGACGCGGCTGGATCTGCCGCCGGATCGTGGGTCGAAGCTCGGGACGAACCGTCGGCTGCCGTTGGCCGCGGTCCGCCACGTCTCCGCGAGACCGTTCAGCGATCGAACGTCAGCGAGTTCCTCGGGGGTGCTCATGCCGGCTGTGGCGGTGCCAAGAGGGTGCCACGGATGACGGAGCCGTGGAAGGTGCGGATCGCGACGATGATCCATGCTGCGACGAGGCCGGCGTAGTAGATGACGGCGAGGACGGCGACGACGGTGAGGCCTGAGTGCAGGGCGAGCCCGTTGAGTCCGGTGACGCAGGTGCCGACGGGGAACGTGAACGACCACCAGGTCAGGCTGAACGGCAGGTGTTCGCGGGCGGTCCGGACGGTGACGGCGAGGGCGATGACGGTCCACAGCAGCGCGAAGCCGAGCATCGCGAACCCGTACACCAGCGCCACGACGAGGAGCGCGTGGGCGGTGGATGTGTCGACGACGGTGGGTGCGTTCGATGCGAGGAGGTTCACCGCCGTGATGGATTGTCCGACGGGTCCGAGGACGATCCACAGGGTCGGCACCATGCCGGCGGCCCCGACCTTGTGCTGCGCGAGCCGGTTCCAGATCAGCGTGATCACGACCAGCGACGTCACGAGACTGAGCCCGAAAAAGCCGTAGCAGGACCACAGCAGCGTCTCCCGCGCCTGTCCGGCGGGAGCGTACGGCAGCAGCAGGGCGCCGGTGGAGGCGGACACCATCGGCGGGACGATCGGCATCAACCAACCGCCGAACGCGGAGTCGGGCTTGTTCTCGTGGCGGGTGAACGCCAGGTACGGCACCAGGACTGCCGTGAGCAGTCCTCCGATGGTGCCGATGGTCCACAGGACCCAGTCGATGGTCACGGCGGCGGGCAGGCCGACCCAGTCCTTGCCGAGCAGGAGTGTCCCGGCGCCGACGGTGAGGAACGCCATCGGTGGTGCGCCGTAGAAGTGCGAGATCACCGGGTTGAGGTGGTGCCCGGCTGCAGTGCTCCGGTAGCGGATCCAGTGCAGCACCGTCGCGGTCGTGAGGGCGACGAGGAGCACCGCGGCGATCGCCCACACGACCGTCGCCGCGAGGCGCAGCCCGGGGAACTGCAGCGGCAGTGACGCAGCTGCGACAGCGACGATCCCCGTGCCCATGATCGACGCGAACCAGTTCGGTGTGAGATTCGACACGATCAGGCCTGGCCGCTCCAGGTCACGGAACAACGCCGTCTGCGGCCGTTGGGGCAGCTGGTTGCCGTTCGCGGGTGCAGGGTCGGTGCGGAGCGTTGTCATGGGCCAAGCCTGCGCGAATCCTGCCTCTGGCGGTACCGGGAACCTCTTGGCGGGGCACAATCAATGATTGTGGCACTACGGCGACTCATGGACCGAACGCTCGACCTCGACACACTCGACGTGCTCGCACGCGTCGCTGAGACCGGCTCCCTCTCCGCTGCCGCTGGAGCGCTCGGCGTCACGCAACAGGCAGTGTCTGCTCGGATCCGGGTCGCCGAGCGCATGGTCGGTCACTTGTTGGTGCACCGCTCGACCACGGGGTCGGTGCTGACCGAGACCGGCCGGCTCGTCGTCGGGCTGGCCGGACCGGTCCTCGACGCGTCTCGCCACCTCGAGGCAGGAGTGGCTGCGCTGCGGGCTCCCACGGGTTCGCTCGTCGTCGCAGCGTCACAGACGATCGCGGAGCTGCTGCTGCCGGGCTGGCTGCTCGAATTTCGCCGCCGCGAACCCGACGTGCGGGTGCGTCTGATCGCGGGCAACTCCGCCGCGGTGACGGACCTCGTGCAGTCGGGTGGCGCGAACCTCGGGTTCACGGAGACCCCGGTGACGGCGGCAGGTGTGTCCGCGCAGGTGATCGCGGACGATGAGCTCGCGGTCGTCGTTGCGCCGGGCCATCCCTGGGCTCGGTCGACCGGGATCACTGCGGAGGTCCTGGCGGCGACGGCTCTGCTCCTGCGGGAAGAGGGTTCCGGGACTCGCGCGACCCTCGCCGCATGGCTCAGGGAGGCCGGTTTGAGCATGTCGGTTCCGGCCGCGGTGCTGGAGACCACGAGCATCATCCGGGCGAACGCGCAGGCTGGAATTGCACCGGCGGTGATGAGCCTTCGCACGGTCGCCGCCGACATCAACGACGGGTCGCTGGTGCGGGTCCCGCTCGCTGGGCCGCCACTTGCCCGGCCGTTGCGGGCGATCTGGTCGGGAGAGCCCCAGCCAGCTGGTTCTGCTTTCCTGCGCGTCGCCCACGAGGTGGCCGGTCGGGGTCAGCGCAGCCCGTAGGGCAGCTCCGGATTGTTCTCCGCGATCTCGGTGAGCCGGTTGTACTTGGCGACGCGTTCTCCGCGGGCGGGTGCGCCGGACTTGATCTGTCCGGTTCCGGTGCCGACGACGAGGTCCGCGATGAACGTGTCGGTGGTCTCGCCGGACCGGTGCGACACCATGCTCCGCATCCCGAGCGAGCGTGCGACGCCGATCGCGTCGAGGGTCTGGGAAACGGTGCCGATCTGGTTCGGCTTGATGAGCGCCGCGTTCGAGAGCCCGTCCTTCCCGCCATCGCGGATGCGCTGCGGATCGGTGACGTAGAGATCATCGCCGACGATCTGGAGCATGTCGCCGAGCGCGAACGACATCGCCTTCCAGCCGCCGTGGTCATCTTCGGAGAAGCCGTCTTCGATGCTCCGGATCGGATACCGGCTGATGAGGTCGCGGTAGTAGTCGACCATGCCTGCTCGGTCGAGCCGGCGGTCCACGACCCGGTAGCTACCGTCACCGAGCGCGAACTCGTTCGCCGCCGGGTCGAGTGCGATCGCGACGGTGGCCACGTCGGGCTCGTAGCCAGCGGCACTGATAGCGGCGACGAGGAGGTCGAGGGCCTCCTCGGGCGCGGCGATCGATGGGGCGAAGCCGCCTTCGTCCCCGAGACCGAGACTGCCGAACCGTTCCCGGACCAGTGCCGCCAGTGCGTGGTAGACGTCCGACCCGATCCGAACCGCGTCGGTCATGGTCTCGGCGTTCACCGGGGCGATCATGAACTCCTGGAAGTCGAGCGCGTTCGCTGCGTGCGCTCCGCCGTTGAGCACGTTGAAGTGCGGGACGGGCAGGCGGGGCGTGCTGCCGGTGACGTCTGCGATCCAACGCCAGAGCGGCAGCTCCGCTGCGGCGGCGAGAGCGCGTGCCATCGCGATCGAGGTCGCGACGACACTGTTTGCGCCGAGCCGGCGGTAGTTCGGGGTGCCGTCGAGGGCAGCGAGGGCAGCGTCGGCCTGCCCGATCGAGGTCCACGACTGGCCGGTGATCATCGGTGCGACGTCCGTCGTGATGAGGTGCAGTGCCTGGCTCACGTCGCGGCCGCCGTAGCTGCTGCCGCCGTCGCGAAGCTCGACAGCCTCATGCGCGCCAGTGGATGCGCCTGCGGGGGCGTCACCGGTGACGACGGTGCCGTCCTCGAGCTCGAGACGCACCTGGATCGTCGGGTAGCCGCGGGAGTCGAGGATCCGGGAGCCGTGCAGGCTGCTGATGGTGACGGGGCGGCTGGCGTGGGTCACGTACTCGCCCTGATGGTGGGTGGTGTGGTGGACGTTGCTGATGTAGTCGTTCATGGCGGTTGTCGCCTTTCGGGTTGGTCGTGCGGGTGTGGGCCGCGGGGAGGCGGAGGGACGACCTCCTGGCGATCACTGGGCGCCAGTTGCCTCCCCACGGCGGTTCAGGGCGCGCACTGGATGGTGTCGGGTGCGCGGGTGCGCGGGTGCGCGGGTACCGGTCAGGGGTGCGGGGTGAACCGTTCCTGTGCGGCGCGGATGATGGCTTCGGCGTCGACACGGTTCGCCCACCCGTTGGTGGTGACGTGCTTGCCGTGCTCGATCTCCTTGTAGTGGGCGAAGAAGTGCTCGATCTCCGCCAGGACCGGCTCGGCGACGTCGGAGATGTCCTGGACGTGGTCGGAGCGGACGTCTCCGGCGGGGACGGTGAGGATCTTGTCATCGCCGCCGTTCTCGTCGACCATGCGGAGCATCCCGACCGGGCGGACGTCGATGACGACGCCGGGGAACGTGGGCCGGGGCAGCAGCACGAGCGCGTCGAGGGGGTCGCCGTCATCGCCGAGAGTGTCGTCGATCGAGCCGTAGTCCTGCGGGAACACCATGCTGGTGAACACCGCCCGGTCCAGGCGGATACGTCCGGTGGCGTGGTCGACCTCGTACTTGTTGCCGCTGCCGCGGGGGATCTCGATCGTGATGTCGAAGTGCATGAGCTGTTCTTCTCCCAGTCGGATGGTCAAGTGAGGGTGCCGAGGGTGACGCCCCCGGCGGCTGCGGCGACGGAGACGACGAGCATCCCGAGCCCGTTCACGGCAGCCGCGGTGGTGCGCCCGGTGCGTGCGAGGCGGACGGTCTCGAAGCTGGCGGTGCTGAACGTGGTGTAGCCACCCATGAGCCCTGTTCCGAGCACCGCGACGGGGGTAGCGCCGAGGTGACCGGCGGCGCCGGTGATCAAGCCCAGCAGGAACGAGCCGGTGATGTTGATCGTCAGCGTCCCGACCGGGAGCCGGAACTGCCGACCCCGGTTGATCGCACCATCCACGAAGAACCGTGCGGCCGCGCCGACACCGCCAGCGACAGCGACGCTGAGGAAGGCCAGGGCGCTCATGAGGTGGCTCCGTTCGGTCGGACCAAGCCCGCGATCGCGAGGCCGCTACCGGTGGCGATCGCGCCGGCGAGGACCGTCAGGAGCCCGTACCCGGTGCCGGACAACCCGCGGCCGGCGAGGAACAACACCGCGGTGCTGGTCGCGAGGGTGCTGTAGGTGGTGAACCCGCCGAGGACACCGGTTCCCAGAAGCAGGCGCAGTGTCCGGCGGCGACCCTCGTCAGGTCCGCGATGCGCGAGGTGTTCCAGCAGCACACCGAGGAGGAGCGCGCCGGCGGTGTTGATCCAGAAGATGGCCCAGGACACTCCGTGCTGAGCGGGGAACGCGGTGCTGAGTCCGTCGCGTGCGGCGGTACCGATGGCGCCGCCGAGTGCGACGACACCGAGGTACCGCCACCGCAGATGCACTGGCCGGGCGATACGTTCCGGGTCGTTGGCGTCGATGTCCGGGTCGGGCGGGAGCTGCCCATCGGGCAGGTCCGTGTCCGTTCGGGAGGTCATGTTCCACCTTCCGCAGCGACCGCTGCCGCTGCTGCTCGTGCTGCCGGATGCAGGTACTCCCCACCCCGCGGACAGAACCCTCCGTCGCCGTCGAACCGGTAGATCAGGGGTTCGCCGGTGGGGAGGTTCAGGTCCGCGAGCTCACGGTCGGTCAGGCCGTCCATGCAGGCACACAGTGCCCGCAGTGAGTTGCCGTGTGCGACGACGAGCACTGTCTGCCCGTCGCGGAGTGCCGGGGTGATGCGGTCCGACAGGACGGGTTGGACCCGGCGGATGACGTCGGAGAGTGTTTCGGTTCGACGAACTGCCGCCCACGGCAGCCCACGAAGCGCCGGCGTCCGCCGGAGCGCCAGCCACGCGCGGATCGACATCCGTGGCGGCCGACCCGTGCGGGTCCGGCGAACAGCGAAGAACTGCTCCGCCCCCAACGCCGTTTGCGCATTCTGCTTGGACATGCCGGTGAGGGCGCCGTAGTTCCGCTCGTTCAACCGCCACGTCGACTCGATCGGCGCATCACGTCCGAGGGCGTCGGTGACGAGCTCCGCCGTGTGGAGCGCCCGCTCGAGCGTCGACGTGAGCACGAGGTCCGTTCGGATGCCGGCATGCAGAAGTAGCAACCCAGCCCGATTCGCTTCGGCGCTGCCCTGTTTGGTCAGCGCGACGTCTCGCAAGCCGGTGAAGGTGCCGGCAGCGTTCGCGGTGCTCTGTCCGTGGCGGAGCAGAACAAGCTGGCCGGTCACGGGGTGTCCCAGGGCAGTGGGGCATCGAACCCGACCGGATCAACGGGCACTACGAGCACTGAACGGTGCTGTCGATGGGTCAGCCGTGCCGCGACCGACCCCGTGAAGAACTCCGCGATTCGACCCGCTCCCGTCCTGGCCCCGACGACCAGCATCGCCGCGTCGCGGTCTTCGGCCACCTGCGACAGTGCCCGGCTCGGATCCCCGACACCCGGGACGAACGTGACGTCGACGCCGTAGGTCGTTGCGGCAGCACGTACTGCCGCCTCGTCACTGTCCGACAAGCCCTGCGGTGTCGTGTCAGCGGTATCAGGGTCGATTGGTTCCACCATCACCGACCCGTCCGAGCGCGTACCGGCATCGATGAGCGATGCATCCACGCTGACGCACACCAGCGTCGTACCGAAGCGGCGCGCGATGGACGACGCAACCTCGATGACCCCCGGCGCGAGGCCGGGTGGGACGCCGACGACGACCGGTCCGGTACCGATTGGTGCTGTCATGACACTCCCTACCTCAGGCGCGCCGAAACGCGACCAGCTGAGATAGGGACTGTTGTCGACAACTGTCGAGGTTGGGTCCGGCAAGCCCCACTACCGGGTCCGAAGACATCACCAGTATGCACCCGAACCCCCAAGTCACGCGAGCCGTCTCGCGCATCCGTGATGTCCCGACACCGAAGGAAGTGATTCCGACGACACGGAGCGAAGCTGCCCACATCTTGTTGCGAAACTCAGTCCCAGAATCTACGTCCCGTTACTGTGCCTGCCGGTCGAGTTTTGCTACGTTCTCCTCATGGGTCACCTCCTCGGGTACGCACGCGTGTCCACAACCGACCAGGACGCGTCGCTGCAGATCGACGCGCTCAACGCCGCCGGCTGTTACCGCGTGTTCGTCGACACCATGTCCGGGTCGCTTCAACTCCGGCCCGAGCTCGACAAGCTCCTCGATCAGCTCCGCCCCGGCGACACTCTCGTCATCTGGCGACTCGACCGGCTCGGCCGGTCCATCCGGCACCTCATCGATCAGCTGCACGCTCTCGCCGAGCGCGGGATCGGGTTCCGGTCGCTGCAGGAGACCATCGACACCACCTCACCCGGTGGCCGCCTCGTGTTCCACGTTTTCGCTGCGCTGGCAGAGTTCGAGCGGGACATCATCAAGGAACGCACCAATGCCGGTCTCGCCGCCGCCCGCGCCCGCGGCCGGAGCGGCGGTCGGCCGACACGGCTCTCCGCAGACCAGGTGCGCACCGCGCGCCGGCTGTATGAGCAGCGGGACATGACCGTCGCGCAGATTGGCGACGTCCTCGGCGTCAGTCGCACCACTATCTACCGGACTCTCGCCCGCCACACTGAACCAGTCGCCGCGAGGCGGTCGAAGCACTCACCGAGCTTGTAGTCAGCGCTGGAGAGAAGCGATGGCATCGACACTCGTCACGGCGATAAGGACGACACAAAGCCAAGCTGCTCACACGGAACAGGCCGTACGGCTCGCCCGTTCCTAAGCCCCCGATCGCCCATCGGACGGTGGGAGCACCAGCACGCACTGCCTCAGACATGGGCGAAGGGGACCTTTCGATATCCCAGACGGTCGCGAAGAACATCAACCAGACGTCTGTGACAGCGGGCTCCGGGACGGGACCTTGGCCAAGAAGGTCTACTCAGCGTCAGCCTCGGCTTCAACGATCAGCTTCTTCAGTACCTCGCGAGCCTCGGCGAGCCGATCGATATGCACTTCTGTTGTCGTTCGTCGGCTGAGAAACTCAGCGATTGAAGCGGAGACGGTGCCGACGAGGTGGCCGACGGGCGCGGGCGCTCGGGACCTCCCGAGCTCCGTCACGAGCCTGATCAGCGCCCGCGCGAAGCGACTGTCGTCGTTATCCATCACTCCGCTGAGAAGATGCAATTCGGCCGTTAGGGCGAGACGGGCCCGCACTGAGTCGGATCCGTCGCGAGCCTCCATTAGTCGAAGGGTCGCTTCGACGCAGCGCACTGACGCTGCACGAATGGTCTGCTCATACTCGTCGCGACGCTGCTTCCGGAGTACCCAGATGGTCACCGCCCCCGCGGCGGCAGCACCTACGAGGGTCGCAATCAGAGTGCTAACGAAACTGTTCCAGTCCCAGCCAGGCGAGTGGTTCAACGCTTCGACTGCCTCGCGAAGCTTCTCAAGTTCGGTCACGCCCCGAACGGTACCGTCCCCTTCGGACCTGGAGCGTACCCACGTCTGAGGGCTGGTGTGACTGCCGACTGGCCATAGGCCGAGATTGGTGATCTGACGTTGGAGGCACTCGTCGGCAATAGGCCCGGTGCGGAGAACGGGCCCGAGTGATGGGCGCCGAGTGAGCGACGCTTGCTACGCGTTCCCGCTCCGCGCTGCCAGCGGAGCGGTCAGTTGGAATTCAACGACTGGCTCCGAGTCGAGGCACGTACGGATCGCTCTCACGAGGACACCGCCCTCGTAGTCGGAGTGCGCTCGGCAGACCAGCGCCTTCTCTTTCCTTCAAGCCCGCCCTCACGAAAGGCCGGTCGGGGACCCTGGGAAAGACACGCTAGTCGTCAGTCGCGACGACTTCCGTTGCAAAACGACAACTTGTCGTTCACTCCACACCGTGGATTGAACTGCGGAGCGCCGCTGAGTTGACCCGAACTCGTCAGCTTCGGTCTTCAAGGTGCGGTAATCCCTCAACGACCTTCTCGATCCGGGTGAGAAGCCTGGAGGCTTCCTCAACGTACTGATCGCGCGTTGCACGCAGCAGCCGTTCGCCGTCATCGTGCCATCCAAATACGGCCGGATTATGCCCCGCTCGCGCCTGCTTGGCGCCGCGCTCCAGAACACTGAGTGAACTCACGAGGCCCAGGTGCCCTGTAGGCCATAGCTCTTTCGGTGGACTCGGCACGTGAGAAGCGAAGCCTGATTCCATGCGATGGTGACTTCCGCGAGCATGAAGTGCGGCCCGAACCGCGTCGATGCGACGACCAAGTTGTTCGAGTTCGAGTTCGCGAACCTCATCGATGCTCGCCGCGCGAAGTTCCTGCAGCGAGGTGACTAAGACATTAGTTCCAGTCGAAGCTGCCACCGCTCCTGACTGGAACCCGTTTTCGGCAAGCAAGACACCACGGTCCGCCCCAAGGTCGTCAACGATCGCACGAAGCGCGAGAACACGATCTTTCGAGACACGTCTGGCGTGGTGTTTGCACTCAACCACCCACAAGAAGTCCATTCCTGCCCTGCGGAAGGAGACAGCGACATCGACGTTGTGGCCAGTCCTCACGCCGACAAGTGAGACATCCGTATCAGCTGTCATGCCGAGGGAGCGAAAGTGTGCAGCCGCTTCCTCTTGATAAGCGCGCCACGGTTCCATCTCTAAAGCATCCCACCGACGAGCGAAGGGGGCGGCTCGGAAGAAGCGCTGGCGTCTTGGCGCCGGCCCCTCCACGGCGAGTCATCGGCTCCTCCTTTTACAGCACAAGCCGCTTGTGCTGCACCCTGGGCCGGGCGTTACTAACCCGGCCCAGGGGTCAGGTCACCAGCGAGTCTGACCCGGTCGGAAGCGGATCTGCACGCCATCGCGGATGGCTTCCGCGTACTTAGTCAGTTCCGGCTCGGTGAGCGAGCCGCCGTCCCTTTGAAATGCGCGACGAAGCGCCGGCTTGATGACCTCGACCGGCTTCCCACCGAACTCGGCCTCCAGCCGCTTCATGTCGGCGTTGCGCTCCGCCGAGATGTCCTTCACAGCGGCGTCGATCTGCTTGCCAACTGCGCGGCGGAACGCCTTCTCGTCGAACCTGAACTTCTCGCTGCTCATCGCAGCTCCTCTCCCCGCGCTACCGCGGGACGAGCAGGGGAAGCAGAGGGGGTGGCGTGCGTGGCCGCACGCCACCCCTGAAGGATTAGCCCTTCCCGAGCGTCGAGCCCGCGTTCGACTTCGCCGTCTTGGACGACCCGTCGGATGCGAGCGTCCGGCCTGCCTTCGACAGGGCCTGCTTCGACGGCTTCGCCGTCCTGCTGGGCTTCCCGGTTTTGCTCATCTGCTTACCTCCTACTGGGGTTGCGCAGAAGCACGCCGTCCGCCGATTAGCGGACTGGCGTAGAGGTCATCGAACCTCTAAGGTCGAGGAGTCTTCCCGGACACCTCAGCCCCGATCTGCGATTTGAGAGCCATTCTCGAACTAGCCGATCGGGGCTCTATTTGTACTCAGGAGTCTACCGATGACGGTCGACATCCCGAGGGTCACTGGCAGTCATCGGTCGCGCTGGAGCGCCGGCGCCGCCCGGGCCATGCCGACGCCATCCGCGTCGCACCGCTCGTTTCGAACCTCGTGTCTCCACTCGGAACGGTACGAGAAGGACCGTTGAACCGCTGGTCGGCCAGTTTGCGACTGTCGAGCCAAAAATCATCCAATCTGCAGAACCAACCCATGGAGTCTCCCCTCCGAGACACCAACCGGCGACAAGTTGCACGCGAAGGAGACAAGTTCTGTGCGTGGCGACACATGCGCCTACTGCGGCATGTCGACGAACCGCGAGAACATCCCGTGGAACGCCACGGTGATGGTGTCCGTCGGTCCGTTACGGTGCTTCGCCACGATCAGGTCCGCCTCACCCTGACGCGGGTTGTCCTTCTCGTACGCCGACTCACGGTGCAGCAGGATGACCATGTCGGCGTCCTGCTCGATGGAGCCGGATTCACGGAGGTCGGAGATCGCCGGCTTCTTGTCGGCACGCTGCTCCGGACCACGGTTCAGCTGCGACAGGGCGATGACGGGGACCTGGAGCTCCTTGGCCATCAGCTTCAGGGCACGCGAGAACTCGGAGACCTCTTGCTGGCGGCTCTCGACCTTCTTGCCCGAGGTCATCAGCTGCAGGTAGTCGATGACCACGAGCTTCAGGTTGTGCTGCTGCTTGAGTCGACGGCACTTGGCGCGGATCTCGACGAGCGTCATGTTGGGGGAGTCGTCGATGAAGAACGGGGCGTCGTTGATGCGGCCGCGGGTCTGCGCGATGGTGGTCCAGTCGCGCGAGTCCACGGTGCCCTTGCGCATGTTCTGCAGCGGCACGCTGGTCTCGGCGGAGAGCAGACGCATGGCGATCTCGGCGCGACCCATCTCGAGCGAGAAGAACGCGGCGGTCTGGTCGTGCTTGATCGCGGCGGCGCGGCACAGGTCGAGCGCCAGCGTCGACTTACCGAGGGCCGGTCGGGCAGCGACGATGATGAGCTGTCCGGGGTGGAAGCCGTTCGTCAGGCCGTCGAGCTGCGCGAACCCGGTCGGCACGCCGGTCATCTGGCCGTCGCGGCCCTTGGCGGCCTCGATCTCGTCGAGCGCGGCCGAGATGGCGTCGGTCAGCGGGACGTAGTCCTCGGTCTGCACACCACCGGCGACGTTGTAGACCTCGGCCTGCGCGCTGTTGACGAGGTCGGTGACCTCACCCTCGGACGCGTAGCCCATCTGGACGATGCGGGTGCCGGCGTCCACCAGGCGGCGGAGCACCGCCTTCTCGGCGACGATGCCGGCGTAGTAGCCGGCGTTCGCGGCGGTCGGCACCATGCTCGTGACGCTGTGCAGGTACTCGGCGCCGCCGGCGCGGGACAGCAGTCCGGTCTTGGTCAACTCGTCGGTGACGGCGATGACGTCGGTGGGCTCACCGTGCGAGTAGAGCGACAGGATGGCGTCGAAGATGACCTCGTGCTTGGGGACGTAGAAGTCCACGCCACGGGCGGTCTCGATGACGTCGGCGACGGCGTCCTTCGACAGGAGCATGCCACCGATGGTCGACTGCTCCGCGAGCATGTCGTGCGGCGGGGTGCGTTCCATGCCGCGCTCCGCGTAGTCCTGCGGTGCGGGCTCAAGATGTGCGATCGACACACGCTCTCCTCTGTTGACGACACGGACCTGGACCGGCGGGACAGCACCCACCGGCCGGAACCCGCACCCCTGTTTCTACCCCCGGCAACCGACATCCTCGAGTCGCTGGGCCAACGTACGGCCCCAGAGTTATCCCCAACAAACGGCCCTGTGGATAACTCTGTGGAGAGCCTGCGGAACACGCCGGAGCGCTGTGTGGAGAACTGTGGACGGACCTGTGGAAAAACACCCGTACGAACACACTTTCGACCGCTTGAACTGGGCTTTCCTGTTTCACACCATGTGTGGAAAAGTGGGGTTCAAGTACCCCTTGAAGGTTCCGATTTGACACGTTTCCACTGTGTAAAACGACTTGACAAGCACCCCTCCTGTGGGAAGAGTTCTCGGCCTGTTCCCAGCCAGCCCGACCCCGTCTGAACCGTAACCAGCCAACCCGAGTCGAGCCGCGCCTCCAGGCCCGTGACCATGTCAGCGACAGTCGTGGGAGAAGCCGCGCGACCGCCCCCGGAACGCAACGACGGGCGGGCCTCCCGGAGGAGACCCGCCCGTCGTGGAGCGGAACGTCAGTGCTACTTGGCAGCGACGACCTTGAGCGAGATCACGGCAGTGATGTCCTCGCGCAGGCGCACGGTGGCCTCGTGGTCACCGACGGTCTTGATGGTCGCGGGGACCTCGACCTTGCGCTTGTCGAGCGAGCCGACGCCCTGCGCCTGGACGGCGTCAGCGACGTCGCCCGGACGGACGGAGCCGAACAGACGACCGTCCTTGCCGGCCTTGACCGACAGGGTGATGGTCGCGTTCTCGAGCTTCATCTTGAGGTCCTGTGCCTCTTCGATGGTGGCGAGCTCGCGCGCGGTACGCGCGGCACGGATCGACTCGACCTGCTTCTCGCCGCCCTTGGACCACGCGACAGCGAAGCCCTGGGGGATGAGGTAGTTGCGGGCGTAGCCGTTCTTGACGTCGACGACGTCACCAGCGGAACCGAGGCCGGAGACCTCGTGGGTGAGGATGAGCTTCGACATGTGTCGACCTCCGATCAGCGGCCGGAGCCGGCGTAGGGGAGGAGCGCCATCTCACGGGCGTTCTTCACGGCACGGGCGATGAGGCGCTGCTCCTGGACGGAGACGCCGGTGATGCGACGGGCGCGGATCTTTCCACGCTCCGAGATGAACTTGCGAAGGGTCGCAACGTCCTTGTAGTCGATGACGCCGACCTTGATCGACTTCGCGGGAGCAGCGTTCTTGCCGCCCTTGCCGCGAGGCTTCCGGCGGTCGCCGGTGCTCTTTCCAGCCATAGTGATTTGTCCTTAGAAGAAAAGTTGTGTGTCCGTCGGAACGCTGAGGATCAGAACGGGGTCTCGTCGTCGAAGTTGCCGCCGGGGGTGCTCCACACGTCGTTCGACTGTGCGTTGCCGCCACCCTGCTGGCCGCCCTGGGGAGACCAGGGCGCGTCCGACTGACCGCCACCGTTGTTGTTCCAGTTGCCGCCGCCGTTGCCCGCGGGGGCGCTGGCGCCGCCGCCGACCTGGCCACGACCGCCGCCACTGCCACCCGCTGCGCGGGTGATCTGTGCGGTCGCGTAGCGGAGCGACGGGCCGATCTCGTCGACCTCGAGCTCGATGCTCGTGCGCTGCTGGCCCTCACGGTCCTGGTAGGAACGCTGACGCAGACGACCCTGCGCGATGACGCGCGAGCCCTTCGTCAGCGACCCCGCCACGTGCTCGGCGAACTCGCGCCACACACTCGCACGGAGGAACAGCGCGTCGCCGTCCTTCCACTCGTTCGCCTGACGGTCGAACGTGCGAGGAGTCGACGCGATGGTGAAGTTCGCCACGGCGAGCCCGTTCTGCGTGTAGCGCAGCTCGGGGTCCGCGGTGAGGTTGCCCACCACCGTGATGACGGTTTCGCCGGCCACGGGTTACTCGGCGCTCGCGGTCGCGGTCGCGGAGGCGTTGGCGGCCTTGCGGGCCGCGCGAGCCTCGTCACGCTGCTTCTGGGCGGCGACCTGCGCGATGCCCTCTTCAGCGCGGAGGACCTTCGTGCGGAGCACGGCCTCGGAGAGACCGAGCTGACGGTCGAGCTCCTTGGCAGCCTCGGGCGACGACGTGAAGTCGACGACGGCGTAGATGCCCTCGGACTTCTTCGCGATCTCGTAAGCGAGCCGGCGACGGCCCCAGACGTCCACGTTGTCGACGGTGCCACCCGCGTTGCGGATCACGGCCAGGAACTTGTCCAGGCTGGGAGCGACGGTGCGCTCATCGATCTCGGGGTCGAGGATCGCCATCAGTTCGTACTGGTGCATGCGGAACCCACCTCCTCTGGTCTCAGCGGCCCCGGGCGGTTCCCGGGGCAGGAGGGTTGATGCATGTGCCCCAGACCACGCAGGTGCGCGAGGGGCAACCTGGGTAGCCTACCGGACTGCCTGGAGGCGCGCCACCGGCCTGTGGAGAGCGGTTCCGCCCGGCAGGCGGTCGCGTCTCAGGCGTCGGTGTCGCCGCGGGCGCTCCACCACTCGCGCAGGCGCTCCTCGGCCGTCTCCGGCCCGAGGGGCCCTTCGTCCATCCGGGCCTCGAGCAGGGACCGGTAGGCCTCGCCCACGGCACGCCCCGGCGGGATGTCGAGGATCCGCATGATGTCGTCGCCGGTCAGGTCCGGACGGATCGACTCGAGCTCCTCCTGCTTGGACAGCACCTCGATGCGGTCCTCGAGGTCGTCGTATGCGAACGCCAGCCGGTCGGCCTTGCGGCGGTTGCGGGTGGTGACGTCCGATCGAGTGAGCTCGTGCAGCCGTTCGAGCTGCGGTCCGGCGTCGCGGACGTAGCGGCGGACGGCGGAGTCCGTCCAGGCGCCCTCGGTGTACCCGAAGAAGCGCAGGTGCAGCTCGATCAGGCGGGACACCGCGGCGATGGTGTCGTTGTCGAAGCGGAGCGCACGGAGTCGCTTCTTCGCCATCTTGGAACCGACCAGGTCGTGGTGGTGGAAGCTCACGGCGCCGCCGGGCTCGAGCTTGCGCGTCGCGGGCTTGCCGATGTCGTGCAGCAGCGCCGCGAGCCGGAGCACGGTGTCCGGGGGATCGCCGGCGTGCCGCTCGGCCTCGTACCCGATGGCCTGCTCGAGCACGGTGAGGGAGTGCTCGTAGACGTCCTTGTGGTGGTGGTGCTCGTCGACCTCGAGCCGCATCTCGGGCAGCTCCGGCAGGAACCGCTCGGCGAGGCCGGTGTCGACGAGCAGCCGGATGCCGGGGACGGGGTCGCTGGTGTTGAGGAGCTTGACGAGCTCGTCGCGCACGCGCTCGGCGGACACGATGTCGATCGACGCGACGAGCTCCTGCATCGCGGCACGCACGTCGTCGTCGACGGTGAACCCGAGCTGGGACGTGAACCGGGCCGCGCGCATCATCCGCAGGGGGTCGTCGCGGAACGAGACGACCGCGGTCTGGGGCGTCCGGAGCCGTGCGGCGAGCAGGTCCTCGACGCCGCCGTGCACGTCGACGAGTTCGCGGTCCGGCAGCCGCAGGGCCATCGCGTTGACGGTGAAGTCGCGACGGAGCAGGTCGTCCTCGATGGTGTCGCCGAACGCGACCTCGGGCTTGCGGGTCTCGCCGTCGTAGACGTCGCTGCGGTACGTGGTGATCTCGACCTGCTCGCCGGCGACCCGTGCGGCGATGGTGCCGAACTGGCGACCGACGTCCCAGGTGGCACTCGCAATGGGCTCGACGATCCGCAGGATGTCGTCCGGCCGGGCGTCGGTGGTGAAGTCCAGATCGGTCACCGGACGGCCGAGGAACGCGTCACGGACGGGGCCGCCGACGAGGGCGAGTTCGTGCCCGGCGTCGGCGAAAGCCCGAGCGAGGAGGTCGACGGGCTCGGTGGTGGCGAGTGCGTCGAGTCGTTCGACGGCCTGGGCAACGGACTGCATGACGGTGCTCATCCTCCCAGATCGAGGCCCCGAGTTCTCCACAAGCCGCGCGCGCACGGGACCTGTTCATGGTCGCGCCTCATACACTCGTGCTCGGCCCGAACCGACCCCGTGGCCCGCTCCCCGTATGCAGATGCTCCGCACCACGCTCGCCGCAGCCGCGTCGACCCTCGTCGCGCTCGGCCTGGTCGTCGCGCCCGTCGCCACCGATCACGCCTCGGCCGCCACTGTGTCCGCAGCCAAGAGCCACGTCGCCGATCCGGCCGCCGCAGACGCGGGCAAGGCGACCATCTCGATCGCCCCCGCGAACCGTGGCGTCGTCCAGCGCGACCAGGACCTCACCCTGTCGGTCACCGTCACGAACGACACCGACGCGGCGCTGCCGGCCGGCACCGCGGAGTTCGACATCTTCCGCTCGGTGAGCACGCGCGACGTCCTGGCGAGCTGGCTCAGCGACACCACCACGACCGGTTACCTCGGCGCCCCGATGGACTCCGTGGACATCCCGGCGATCCCGGCGCACCGTTCGATCACCATCGACTCGGTCGAGATCGTCTCCGGCAACGTGGCGCTCGGCGGGTACTCCTCGTTCGGCGCCCGGCGCATCGCGGCCGAGTACACGGCGGGCGACGCCTTCGCCGTCGACCGCTCTGCGATCACCTGGTACCCGGACTTCGAACAGGCCCCGGTCAGCGTCTCCGTCGCGATGCCGATCACCGTGCCGAAGTCGACCGACGGCATCCTCACCGCCCCCGTGCTGGCCGCGGCGACCTCGGTGGACGGCACGCTCACGCAGCAGCTCGACGCCGCCGAGGACCACAACGTCGCCGTGGCGGTGGACCCGCGGATCATCGCCTCGATCCGGATCCTCGGCGACAACGCCCCGTCGAGCGCGATCACCTGGCTGCAGCGTCTCGAAGCACTGCGCAACGAGACCTTCGCGCTGTCCTACGCCGACGCCGACGTCACCGGTCTGCGCCAGGCGGGGTCCGACGGCATCCTGTCGCCGATCTCCCTCGACCAGTCCGTCAAGTCCGAGAACTTCCCCGGCGCCGAGACCCCGGCACCGACACCGACGGCCACGCCGGGGCAGACCTCGTCGCCGGCCCCCACCGAGGCCTCGAGCGACGGCACCACGACCGACGACGGTGCCGACCAGGCGCAGGAGACGCTGCCGACCACGGAGTCCCTGCTCGACTTCCCGTACTCGATGGACTCGATCGCCTGGCCGACCGAGGGGACGGTGTCCTCCGCCGACCTGCCCGCCCTCGAGCGTGCCGGCACGAAGACCACCATCGTCTCGAGCGGCAACACCTCGGCCGGCGCGGACACCACCATCACCGCTTCCGAGAAGATCGGCGACGACCACGTGCTCGTCTCCGACCAGACGATGTCGTCGATGCTCCGCCGGGCCGCCGCCGCCACCGACCGGCAGACCTGGTCGTCGACGATGTCCGAGCTCACCGCGACGCTGGCCACCTCGGCCCGTGCCGCCACCGCCACGGGGCCGATCCTGCTGACCCTCGGGCGCGAGTGGCCGTCCGACTCCACCCGGCTCAGCCAGGCGTTGGACGCCCTCGAGAGCACCGCCTGGGTCGCCCCGGCCGACCTCTCCACCGCGTCGAAGGCCGTCGCCGGGTCGCTCACGCTCGCCAGCGCGTCCACCGGCGAGGCCCGGATCGACCAGCTGCAGCGACTCGTGCGGGGGGAACAGGGGCTCTCCGCGTTCGCGACGATCCTCGGCGACCCGAACCAGCTGACCGCCCCGGCCCGGCTCCGTCTGCTCGCGCTCGCCTCGAACGCGTGGCGCGACGACGACCAGGGCCTCGCCGCCGCGGTGGAGGCCCGCACGGCCGCCTGGGCGAAGAGCACCACCGAGGTCGGGATCGTCGACTCGAGCAGCCTCACCCTGCTCGGCGACCGGTCCTCCCTGCCGGTGTCCATCCGCAACAGCTCCGCCTACCCGGTCACGGTGCACCTGTCCGTGCAGCCGTCCAACTCGGCGCTGCGGGTGGTCCGGAACGACATCGTCGTCGAGATCCAGCCCGACTCCTCCACCCGTGCCACCGTCCCCGTGCAGTCGGTCGCGAACGGCAAGGTCGAGCTGACGATGTCGCTCTCGAGCCCCACCGGCGTCGCCGTGGCCCAGCCCGCGACCGTCGAGCTGAACGTGCAGGCGCAGTGGGAGACGGTCATCACCGCGGCCGCCGCGATCGCCCTGATCGGCATCTTCGGCTTCGGCATCTTCCGCAGCATCCGCAAGCGCATCCGCCGCCGCAACGGCGAACTCGACGACGAGGACGACGACGACCCGAACCGCCCCCTTGCGGTCCAGCCGACGGTCGGGGGCGCGCAGGCGTCCACCACCCGGCCTGGAGGCACGGATCACCGCTCCGGAGCGGCCCCCGCACCCAGCGTGGCCGCGTCCACGGCCGGCACGGCCACCGGAGCCGCGGCCGCGGTCCCGGCTGCAGCGCCGGCTGCAGAGACGACCACGGCGGTGGACCAGGGCCCCCTGCGGGACGCCATCGTGCGCGCCGGGGCCGAGCCGCGCCTCCCGTCCGACGCCGTACGCAACACCGTCGCGGACGACCGCGACCCCGAGGAGCCGACCATCAGCACCAGCCAGCCCCAGCCCGACGTCGACGCCGAGCCGGTCGCCGAGCGCAGCCTCGGCCGGGCGAGCGCGATGCTGGCCGCCGGCACGATGCTGTCGCGCATCCTCGGCTTCGCGAAGACCTTCGTGCTGGCGTACGCGATCGGGCAGACGCAGTCACCGGCGGCGGATGCGTTCGCGGTGTCCAACCAGCTCCCGAACAACATCTACGCGCTGATCGCGGGTGGCCTGTTGTCCGCCGTGCTCATCCCGCAGATCGTGCGTGCGATGAAGCAGCACACCGACGGTGGCACGGCCTACGTCAACAAGATCGTGACGCTCGGCGGATCCCTGTTCATCGTCATCGCCGTCGTCGCGACCCTGATCGCTCCACTGCTCGTGCAGGTGTACGCGCAGACCGCCTCGGGCGAGGGCAAGGGGTTCACGCCCGGTCAGATCGACCTCGCGGTGGCGTTCGCGTTCTGGTGCCTGCCGCAGATCCTCTTCTACGCGATGTACTCCCTGCTCGGCGAGGTCCTCAACGCGAAGCAGGTCTTCGGCCCGTTCACGTGGGCGCCGCTCATCAACAACGTCATCTCGATCGCCGGGCTCGTCGTCTTCATCGCCATGTTCGGCGGCAGGGCCGCGAACTCCGGCGTCGACGACTGGACTCCGCTCAAGATCGCCGTCCTCGCCGGTAGTGCGACCCTGGGCGTCCTCGCTCAGGCCGCCTTCCTGCCGTTCTTCTGGCGCCGGGCTGGCCTGAGCTTCCGACCTGACTTCCGCTGGCGTGGGGTCGGCCTGAAGTCGACGGGCACGGCGGCCGGCTGGCTGTTCGCGATGATCCTCGTCACCCAGCTGGCCGGCATCGTGCAGTCACGCGTCGCATCGCTGGGTTCCGGTGCCGCGGGCAACGCGGTGCTGCAGAACGCCTGGCTGCTCTTCATGCTGCCGCACTCGATCATCACGGTCTCCATCGCGACGGCGTACTTCACACGGATGAGCCACGACGCCGAACGCGGCGACCTCGACGCCGTGCGGAAGAACCTGTCGCTCTCGCTGCGGATCGTCGGACTGTTCACCGTCTTCGCCTCGATCGCGCTGATGGTCGTCGCCGTGCCGTTCGGACGCATGTTCTCCAACACCTTCGACGGCGCGCTGTCGATCGGCGCGGTCCTGCTGGCCTACATGCCGGGGCTCGTGCTCTTCAGCATGTTGTTCATCATCCAGCGCGTCTTCTGGGCGATGCACGACCACCGGACGCCGTTCCTCATGCAGTGCGTCCAGTCGGTGCTGTTCGTGATCGGTGCCCTCGCGGTCAGCACGCTCCCGAACGAGGCGATCGGCGTCGCGATCGCAGCGTGCACCACCCTCGCGGGCACCGCGCAGACGATCGTCGCCCTGGTCCTCGTCCGCAAGCGGCTCGGTGGCATCGAAGGACCCGTGGTCACCCGTTCGCACGTGCAGTTCGTCATCGCCGCGCTCATCGCGGGCGTCGTGGGACTCCTCGTCGTGAACTTCTTCGGGTCGTTCTCGGCGAGCGGCTTCGCGATGGCCGACTTCACCGGAGCGGCCATCACCCTCGTCCTCGCCGGCGCGGTGATGGCAGCCGTGTACTTCGGAGCCCTCGTCGTCGCGAAGAACGGCGAGATCGGCAACGCCGTCCGGATGCTCCGCAGCAAGCTCGGCCGCTGATCCCAGCCGCGCACCGCACGCTCTCGGGGCGTGTGGAATGCCTCGCCGGTACGATGGGTTGACCCGGTCAGACGCAACGGAAGGGCAATCAGGCATGCGCCAGCTCATCATCATCGGTTCCGGCCCGGCCGGGTTCACCGCCGGCATCTACGCAGCGCGCGCAGAGCTCAATCCGCTCATCGTCGCCTCCAGTGTCGAGACGGGCGGTGAACTCACCAAGACGACCGAGGTCGAGAACTTCCCGGGCTTCCCCGAGGGGATCCAGGGCCCCGACCTCATGATCAAGATGCAGGAACAGGCCGAGAAGTTCGGTGCCGAGGTCCTGTACGACGACGCCGTCTCCGTCGACCTCACCGGCAAGGTCAAGAAGGTCACCGTCGGCTCCGGCGAGACGTACGAGGCCCTCGCGGTCATCTACGCCACCGGCTCGGCGTACCGTCACCTCGGCCTCCCCGACGAAGAGCGCCTGTCCGGCCACGGTGTCTCGTGGTGCGCGACCTGCGACGGCTTCTTCTTCCGTCAGAAGAACATCGCCGTCGTCGGTGGTGGCGACTCCGCGATGGAAGAGGCGACGTTCCTCACCCGCTTCGCCGACAAGGTGACGGTCATCCACCGCAAGGACTCCCTGCGTGCGTCGAAGATCATGCAGGACCGCGCGATGAACGACCCGAAGATCGAGTTCGCGTGGAACAAGGAGGTCACCGGCATCACGGGTGACTCCGCGGTCGAGGGCGTCACGCTCAAGGACACCGTGACGGGCGAGGAGTCCGAGCTCGCGCTGGACGGCCTGTTCATCGCGATCGGCAACGACCCGCGCACGCACCTGATCCACGGCCAGATCGACATCGCGCCCGAGGGCACGATCGCTGTTCAGGGCCGTTCGTCGAAGACCAACCTGCCGGGTGTCTTCGCCGCCGGTGACGTCATCGACCCGTCCTACCGTCAGGCCATCACGGCTGCCGGTTCGGGCACGGTCGCCGCGCTCGACGCCGAGAAGTACCTCGCCGAGCTCGACGACGCACTGACGGACGAGGCCGAGGGCGTCGCCCCGACCGAGCCGGCCATGGTCGACGTCATCGCCGCCCGGGCCTGACCCGCCTCGGAATACCACGACGGCATCGCCGTTGTACCCCCTGAACGACTTCTCGAAGGAGCACACATGTCCAACGCCAAGGCTGTCACCGACGCCACCTTCTCGGACGAGGTCCTCAAGTCCGACAAGACGATCCTCGTCGACTTCTGGGCCGAGTGGTGTGGCCCGTGTCGCGCGGTCTCGCCGATCCTCGACCAGATCGCCGAAGAGCACGCCGGCAAGATCGAGATCGTGAAGCTCAACGTGGACGACAACCCCCAGTCGGCCATGAACTACCAGATCACGTCGATCCCGGCGATGAAGGTCTTCAAGGGCGGCGAGGTCGTCAAGACCGTCATCGGCGCCAAGCCGAAGCCCGCGCTCGAGGCCGACCTCGCCGAGTTCCTCGCGTAGGTCGCCCCACCCGAACGGCCCCGCTCTCCCCGGAGAGCGGGGCCGTTCTCGTCCGGAGCCACCGGATGACGATCGGCCCCGTCGCGGAACCCTGGTTCTCCGGGACGATGTCGTAGTGTGGCGGGAATGTCCCACTGAACGGAGCACTCGATGACGAACGGCAACAGCCTCGACCCCTGGTACGACTCCTACGCCCAGCGCACCGCCGGGCTGAGCGCCTCCGAGGTCCGAGCCCTGTTCGCCGTCGCCTCGCGCCCCGAAGTGGTCTCGCTGGCCGGCGGCATGCCGTTCGTCTCCGCGCTCCCCAGAGAGCTCGTCACGGGCTCCCTGGACCGTGTCATGAGCGAGCACTCCGCCATGGCGCTCCAGTACGGCGGCGGACAGGGCCTGCGGTCCCTCCGCGAGCACATCGTGGACGTCATGAGCCTCGAGGGCATCCGTGCCAGCGCCGAAGACGTCGTGGTCACCACGGGCTCGCAGCACGCCCTCGACCTCGTCACACGGCTGTTCATCGATCCGGGTGACGTCGTGCTCGCCGAGTCGCCGTCCTACGTCGGCGCGATCGGGGTCTTCCGGTCGTACCAGGCCGAGACGGTGCACGTGACGACGGACGAGCTCGGTCTCGTCCCTGAGGCGCTGCGCGAGGCGATCGCGAACCTCCGCACCCAGGGCAAGCGGATCAAGTTCCTCTACACGATCCCGAACTTCCACAACCCCGCCGGCGTCACCATGAGCCGCGAGCGCCGCATCGAGGTGCTCGACATCTGCCGGTCGAACAACATCCTCGTGCTCGAGGACAACCCGTACGGGCTCCTCTGGTTCGACGAGCCGGCGCCGCAGGCGATCCGATCGATCGACGAAGAGGGCGTGGTGTACCTCGGCTCCTTCTCGAAGACCCTCGCACCGGGCTTCCGCGTCGGCTGGGCACTCGCGCCGCACGCCATCCGCGAGAAGCTCGTGCTCGCCAACGAGTCGGCCGTGCTCGCGCCGAACTCCTTCGGCCAGTACGTCGTGAACGCGTACCTCGACGCTGCGGACTGGAAGGGTCAGGTCGACACCTTCCGGGGCATCTACGCCGAGCGCCGTGACGCCATGCTGTCCGCACTGGGGGAGTTCCTGCCCGACATGTGCTGGACCAAGCCGAACGGTGGCTTCTTCGTCTGGCTGACCCTGCCCGAGTCACTCGACTCCAAGGGCATGCTGCCGCGCGCGGTCAAGGAGCTCGTGGCTTACACGCCCGGCACGGCCTTCTACGCCGACGGACGCGGAGGCGGCCACATCCGTCTGTCGTTCTGCTACCCGACTCCGGAGCAGATCCGGGTGGGCGTCAAGCGACTCGCCAACGTCGTCAACGACGAACTCGAACTCATCGAGACGTTCGGCCCGACCACCCGCCCGAACACGGTGGTCCGCGAGACGTCGTCCGTCAGTGCACCGCCCCCGAACATCTCCTGATCAGCGCTTTTCCTCGGTACTGATCGCACAGCACCGCAGTTCCACACCGGAGGACCCCGCATGGCCGAGCTCACCCGTCGTCACGTCGTCGTCGTCGCCGGAGGCATCTCGCACGAACGGGATGTCTCCCTCCGCTCCGGTCGTCGGGTCGCCGACTCACTGACCGGCTACGGCTGGCAGGTCGACCTGCGCGACGCCGACGCGATGCTCCTGCCGGCTCTCACCGAATCACGCCCGGACGTCGTGTGGCCGGCCCTGCACGGCGCCTCCGGTGAGGACGGGGCCCTGCGGGGCATCCTGGAGGCCGTGGACATCCCGTTCGTCGGCTCACGTTCGACGTCGGCCCGGTTGGCATGGGACAAGCCCACGGCGTCAGCGCTGGTCGCCCGCGCCGGCGTCCGTACCCCTCGTTCGGTGACGCTCTCCCACGACGTATTCCGCGAGCTCGGCGCTGTCGGTGTCCTCGAGGCCATCGCGACCGAGCACCCGGTACCGCTCGCCGTGAAGCCGGCGCGCGGCGGAAGTGCGCAGGGCGTGACCCTCGTCGACGACGTCAAGGACCTGCCCCGGGCCATGGTCACGG
Source organism: Curtobacterium sp. ME-Dv--P-122a (assembly GCF_030209645.1). Lineage (NCBI taxonomy): Bacteria > Bacillati > Actinomycetota > Actinomycetes > Micrococcales > Microbacteriaceae > Curtobacterium > Curtobacterium sp. ME-Dv--P-122a. The sequence goes on along the minus strand of NZ_JARVRO010000006.1, from coordinate 439,801 downwards.
CGTACACCTACTGCGACGACGTCGTGGTCGAGCAGCTCATCCGTGGCACCGAGGTCGCCGTGGGGATCATCGACACCGGAGACGGCCCTGTGGCGCTCTCCGCCGTGGAGATCGTGCCGCGCAACGGTATCTACGGCTTCGAAGCGCGCTACAACGCGGGGGAGACGACCTTCTACACCCCCGCACGACTGTCCGGCGAGTTCGCCGGAGCAGCCTCGGAGGCTGCGGTAGCCGCGCACGTAGCTCTGGGACTCCGGCATCTGTCCCGCGTCGACCTCATCATCGACGGGGCCGGCACACCCTGGTTCCTCGAGTCGAACGTGCTCCCTGGGCTCACCGAGACGTCTTTGCTGCCGCAGGCGCTGTCCGCGTCCGGTTTCGACCTCGGCTGGACCTACGCCGAGCTTGCCGAGCAGGCCATCCGGGATCACCGCGCCTGACTGCTGCTGACCGATGTTCCACGTGGAACACCGGCACGTGTTCTCTACCTGCCCCTCGAACGGGCCGTGATGTTCCACGTGGAACGGCGGCATGAGGCGACTCTCTTGCTCCGCGAGACGACGTGTTCCACGTGGAACATCTCGCCGTGACGTTCCTCACTCAGCGCCTGTGTTGGCGCTCCGCGCGCTCGGCGGGTGCCGAGGCGCCCGAACCGCGTGAACAGACAATCGGAGAGGCCTTGACCTCAATCTCCACGGGTGCGCGGCCGGACGCCCTTGTGCGCAAGCATCGAAGCGTCGACCCCCTCAACTGGCAATCCGAGATAGCGCGTCCGACCGTCCGCTCTGGACTAGCGGGCTAGCTGAACACGATACCTCGAGAGCGAACTCAGGGAACCTCGGGTCGACCGCTCGAGAGAACGTCCCTCGGATCGCTGGCATGAAGGGGGAGCCGATGGTGGTCACGACACGACCAACTCAGCTGAGTCCGATCGCGTCCGACGAAGGCGTCGTCCCGAGCGCTGCATTGCCGCAAGACCGCTCGACAGGAGTCGCTGGTCCATCAACCCCGGCCTGACCGTCGCAGGGGCTCACAGCGCCGCGCAGCGCCGCATACGGCCTGGTTCAGCCCTCGAGGTCCTCTACCCCGAGCTCACCGAGGATCCGGTTGAGGTCGTCGCCGTTCGCGAAGTCGATCGTGACGGAACTCTTGCGAGCACCGACCGCGATCTTCACCCGCGTGTTGAGGCGATCACCAAGCCGTTCAGCGAGATCGTTGAAGTGTGCCTGGCGCTTCGACGGTTCGGGCTTCGGCTTCGTGGCCGGCGTCTTGGCTGACAGCTGCTGCGCGATCGCCTCAGCAGCACGAACGGACAGGTCCTCGTTGACGATCTTCTCGGCCAGGTACTCCATCGCCTCGGCGTCCGGAGCGGCGAGGATGGCACGAGCGTGTCCGGCAGAGAGCACGCCTGCGGCCACTCGCCGCTGCACGGGGGAGGGGAGCCGCAGGAGTCGGATCGTGTTCGTGATCTGCGGGCGCGATCGACCGATGCGCTGCCCGAGCTGCTCCTGGGTGATCCCGAAGTCTGCGAGGAGCTGCTGGTACGCCGATGCCTCTTCCAAGGGGTTGAGCTGCGCCCGGTGGAGGTTCTCCAGCAGCGCGTCCCGCAGCATTGCGTCGTCGGGGGTGTCCTTCACGATCGCCGGGATCGTGCTCAGGCCGAGTTCCTTCGTGGCCCGCAGACGGCGCTCACCCATGATGAGCTCATATTGCGGCTCGGTGCCCGTCGCGCCGGGGATCGGCCGGACGACGATGGGCTGCAGGACACCGATCTCACGGATCGAGTGCACGAGCTCTTGGAGCTCCTCCTCGCGGAACTCCTTCCGCGGCTGCTGCGCGTTGGGGATCACGTCGAGCGGATTGAGGTTGGCGAGACGGGCTCCCGGCACGGCCACCAACTCGTCTGCCGTCGGAGCGGATGCCGGCGAGCCACCGGTCGGGAAGAACACGTCGACGGGACGGTCCTGCTGATCGGTCGCCGTCGGGATCAGGGCGCCGATGCCTCGGCCGAGTCCGGTTCGCTTCGGTGCCATCAGTGCTTCGCTCCTCGTGCTGCGATCTCGGCGGCCGCTTCCAGGTAGGACAGCGACCCGGTGGAGTTCACGTCGTACGCGACGACGCTCTGCCCGTAGCTCGGTGCTTCGCTCACGCGGACGGAGCGGGGGATCATCGCCTTGAGGACCTGGTCACCGAAGTGCTCCCGGACGTCGTTCGCCACCTGGTTCGCCAGGTTCGTGCGGCCGTCGTACATGGTCAGCAGGATCGTCGAGACTCGGAGGTTCGGGTTGAGGTGTCGCTCGATCAACTCGATGTTCCGCAGCAGCTGGCTCAGCCCTTCGAGCGCGTAGTACTCGCACTGGATCGGGATGAGTACCTCTTGTGCGGCAACGAAGGCGTTGATCGTCAACAAGCCCAGCGACGGCGGGCAGTCGATGAAGACGTAGTGGTACGGCTCGTCCAGCGACTGCAGGTACATGTCGAGCGCCGTCCGGAGACGCTGCTCACGTGCCACCAGTGACACGAGCTCGATCTCGGCGCCGGCGAGGTGAATGGTGGCCGGCACACACCAGAGCGTGTCCGACTCGGGGGAGGCCTGCACGGTGTCGGCCATCGGTGCTTCGTCGACGATCACGTCGTAGATGCTCGCGACCTCGGCCTGGTGATCGACACCAAGCGCGGTCGAGGCGTTGCCCTGCGGGTCCAGGTCGATGACCAGAACGCGAGCACCACCATGGGCGAGGCCCGCGGCCAGGTTGACGGTCGTGGTCGTCTTGCCGACGCCACCCTTCTGGTTCGAGACGGTGATGATCCGTGTCTCAGAAGGGAGCGGGAACTGCTGCGTGGCGATGGCACGCCGGCGACGGTTCAGGTCGGCGATCTCGCGAGCGAGCGGTGTCGACGCGTCGTAGTCGGTCGATGAACTCAACGAGTGCCTCTTCCCCGGTTCGATGTTTCACGTGGAACGCGGAGCCACTGGCGGCCGGATGACCCGGCCCGAGCCGCAGCGTCAGTCAACTGTAGCCCGGAAGACGCGGGTGGTCTCGTCGACCACACCTTCTCCGAGCTCGAGCACCTCGACATCAGAGAGGCGCTTCCGAAGGATGACCTTGCGGGCCTTCTCGATCTCTTCGTCGACCCGCGCACCCTTCATCAGGATGAGCTGGCCGCCGGAGCGGACCAGCGGCACGGTGAGGGGGATGAGCTTCGACAGGGCACTCACGGCGCGTGCGGTGACCTGGTCGACCACGACGTCGTCCGCTACGTCCTCAGCACGGCCACGGAGCACCGTGACGTTCTGCAAGCCGAGCCGGTCAGACTCAGCGCGAAGCCAATCCGTCCGGCGCTCCATCGGCTCGATGAGGACGAACTCGACATCCGGACGGGCGATCGCGAGCACGAGACCCGGCAACCCTGCACCCGAACCGACGTCGGCAACGCGACCCCGGGCCTCCAGGAGGGGCGCGAGCAACGCCGAATTGAGGATGTGTCGCGTCCAGAGGCGAGGCAACTCGAGCGGGCCGATCAGGCCCAGCTCCTCGCCCCGCCGAGCGAGCTCGTTGGTGAACGAGCGCGCAACCTCGATCTGGTCACCGAAGAGTGCTGCAGCCGCCGTGGGCTCAGCCTCGAGCACCGGTGCTGCGTCGGTCGGGACGGGTGCGTCCGTCATCGGGTGACGACCGTGTGGCGGTCCCGACCCTCACCCTCGGACTCCGAGTGGAAGCCCTTCTCAGCGACCAGGTCGTGGACGAGCTTGCGCTCGTACGACGACATCGGGGGGAGCGCAGCCGACGACGAACCGGCTTCGATGCGCTCGACAGCCGTGTCCACGAGCCGCTGGAGCTCGTCAGCACGGGCATCCCGCGAGCCACCGACGTCGAGGATGAGCCGGCTGAACTCGCCGGTCTCCGCCTGCACAGCGATCCGCGTGAGCTCCTGCAGCGCCGTCACGGTGTCGGGCTTCGACAGCACGCGGAGTGCCTCGCCGTCATCGGTGACCGACAGGTAGACGCGACCGGCGCGTTCCTCGATCTCGATGTCGCCGTCGAGGTCGCAGATGTCGAGGAGCTCCTCGATGTAGTCCGCCGCGATGTCCGCTTCGTCGCGGGCATCCTCGGTCTCGGTGTCCGTCGTCTCGACGGCCCCTGCGGTGTCCTGCTCGGTCACTTACTTCTTCCCGTTCTTCTTCTGGCGCTGCTTGCCGACCGGCTGCTGACGCTGGGTTGTGACGCGCACGGGCTCGATCTCCGTCGCACCGGCGCCGGCACCAGCTTCGGCGAGGACCGGGGTGGCGGTCCCGCGACGCTGTGCCTTCTTGGCCAGGCGGGCTTCACGAGCCAGAGCGGCTTCGGAGCCGGGGGTCGGCATGCTGCGGATGACGAAGTACTGCTGCGCCATCGTCCAGAGGTTCGAGGCCAGCCAGTAGAACATGACGCCGAGGGGGAAGCTCAGGCCGGAGATCACGAAGACCAGCGGGAGGATGTACAGCATCATCTTCTGCTGGCGGTACATCGGAGACTCCTTGGTCTCCGGCGACATGTTCTTGGCGACGAGCTGCAGCTGCGTGATGAACTGCGACGCCGTCATCACGACGATCATGAAGCCCGCGATCGCACGGACCTCCCAGCCGGAGGCGTTCGTGAACGTCTCGTGCAGGGGAGCGCCGAACAGGGCCGCGTTGCCGAACGACGCCGCGAGGTCGTTCGTGAGCAGGCCGATGCCCTTCTGGTTGATCTGGGCCTCGTGCAGCACCGAGTACAGCGAGAAGAAGATTGGCATCTGCAGCAGCAGCGGCAGGCAGGAGCTGAGCGGGTTGGTCCCGGTCTCCTTGTAGAGCGCCATCGTCTCGCGGCTCATGGCCTCACGCGAGAACTGGTCCTTCTTGCCCTTGTACTTGTCCTGGATCTTCTTGAGCTGCGGCGCGACCTCGAGCATGCGGCGCTGCGACTTGATCTGCCGGACGAAGATCGGGATCAGCGCTGCGCGGACGACGAACGTCAGGAAGATGATCGAGAGCACCCACGTGATGCCCTCGTTCGGGTCCATGCCGATGTTCTCGAAGATCCAGTGGAAGCCGACGAGGATGGCCGAGACCACCCATTTGAGCGGCCAGAGGACGAATCCGATGATGTCCATGGGGACGGCTACGCCTTTCGAGTGCGCTGGGGGAGCAGGACCGGCCGGGCCGTTCCGACCGCGGGGTGCGGCTGCTGCGGGATCGGCGCGAGGACGAACCCGAACCGGTTGACGACGAACGGGTGACGGCGTTCCTTGACGTCGTCGATGCCACCAGCAGCCCAGGGGTTGCAACGGGCGATGCGCCAGGCGCCCATGGCGGATCCGCGGACGACGCCGTACTGCTGGATCGCGTCGAGGGCGTACCGGGAGCACGACGGGTGGTAGCGGCAGACGTTGCCGTACAGCGGGGAGATCACCGCACGGTAGGCCCGGAGCACGACGACGCACGCGTTGCGTGGGAGCAACGCGATGACCCAGGCAAGCCGGGTCCACAGAGTGCGGTTCATGCTGCCTTCTCCACCCCGCGCGCGAAGGAGCGCGTGACGTCTTCGAGCAGGGTAGGCCATCCGGCCTGCGATGCGGCTGGCAGTACACGGACCACCACGTCGAAGCCCTGGGGGGTCTCGGCGAGCAGGTCGTGCGCGATCGCCTTCAGCCGCCGCCTGATCAGGTTCCGGGTCACGGCGTTCCCCACCGTCTTCGCGACGATGAAGCCGAACCGCGTCGGTCCGTTGCCGTCTGCCGGCTGACGGACCACGGACACGACGACGTGCGCCGTGGCGCTCTTGCGACCACGACGCACGACGTTCCGGTAGTCATCCCCGCGCACGATGCGGTTGGCGCTGGCCAACACTGCGACGCCGGGGTCAGACCGAGGACCGGATCAGGCGATGAGCCTGATCAGGCCGAGAGCTCGGTACGGCCCTTGGCGCGGCGCGCCGACAGGATGGCGCGGCCGGCACGCGTCCGCATGCGGAGACGGAAGCCGTGCTTCTTGGCGCGGCGGCGGTTGTTCGGCTGGAAGGTGCGCTTGCTCATGATGTTCTCCACACGGCTGCTCGCGGCGAGCCGTCACGTATGTGTAGCCGTCCGGGTGTCGAACGACGCAGATGGGCGCGACCAAAGGGCCGCACTCAACTGGTTAACGGTACGTGACAGCGGCGAGCAGGTCAAACCCCGCCCGGACCGGTTGCGACGGCGGCGTCGGGTCTGCCGTCGCTCGAGGCCATTCTCCACATTGGGGACAACTTCCGTTCGGTGGGACTCGGTCCGGTCCTTTACAGTGGTGTGATCGATCGCCCCGATGGCCGGTACGACAGGGAAGTACTCCTGTCGGACGGCTCGAGGTGGTCGTGGACAACACTGTGGACAACCCTGTGGGAACCTCCGCGGCAACGAGGCGTCGACGAAGCCCCCGGAGCCACCGACGATCCGCCGGCGACGACCTGGTCCCGAGTGCGGTCGCCGAGGACGCCACGGCATGTCCGACCCCGCAGGACGCACCCTCGTCCGGCAGCGAACGCACGACACGACCCCTGGAGACGAGCGCGACATGACGATGCCGGCCGACCCCGTCGAGGACCTCTGGTCATCCGTACTCGGACTCCTCGCCGAGGACCCCCGCATCACGCCGCAGCTCCACGGGTTCCTGAACCTGGTCGAGCCGAAGGGCGTGCTCGCCGGCACCCTGTACCTCGAGGTCCCGAACGACCTGACCCGGGGCATGCTCGAACAGCGCATCAGGATCCCGATCACCGAGGCGGTCGGCCGCATCGGTGACGACTCGGTCGCGAACTTCGCCATCACCGTCAACCCGGACATGGCGTCGGAGCCGCGGGTGGACCCGAACGTCCCCGAGTACGCCGAGCCCGTGCAGGAAGCCGTCGAGCAGAGTGCCGCTCCGCGCCAGTACATCGAGGCGCCGTTCGTCCCGAGCCAGATCGACTCTCCCGGCACCAGCGGTCGGCCCGAGTCGCGACTCAACCCGAAGTACAACTTCGACAACTTCGTCATCGGCTCGTCGAACCGGTTCGCCCACGCGGCAGCGGTCGCCGTGGCCGAGGCACCGGCCAAGGCCTACAACCCGCTCTTCATCTACGGGGACTCCGGGCTGGGCAAGACCCACCTGCTCCACGCCATCGGGCACTACGCCGAGAGCCTCTACCCGGGGATCCGCGTCCGGTACGTGTCGAGCGAGGAGTTCACCAACGACTTCATCAACTCGATCGCGAACAACCGCTCGAACCAGTTCCAGCAGCGGTACCGCGACATCGACATCCTGCTGATCGACGACATCCAGTTCCTGCAGGGGAAGGACTCCACGCAGGAGGCCTTCTTCCACACGTTCAACACGCTGCACGACCACAACAAGCAGGTCGTCATCACGTCCGACGTCGCGCCGAAGCACCTGACCGGGTTCGAGGACCGGATGCGATCGCGCTTCGAGTGGGGCCTGATCACCGACGTGCAGGCGCCCGAGCTCGAGACGCGCATCGCGATCCTCCGCAAGAAGGCACAGTCCGACCACCTGCAGGTGCCCGACGACATCCTCGAGTTCATGGCATCGAAGGTGTCGAGCAACATCCGCGAGCTCGAGGGCACCCTGATCCGGGTCACCGCGTTCGCGAGCCTGAACCGGACGGCCGTGGACATGGCCCTGGTGCAGACGGTCCTCAAGGACCTGATCACCCTCGACGAGGACAACGTCGTCGCGCCGACGGACATCATCAACCACACCGCGGAGTACTTCAAGCTCTCCGTCGACGACCTGTACGGGTCGTCCCGCTCCCAGGCGATCGCCACGGCACGACAGATCGCGATGTACCTGTGCCGTGAGCTGACGAGCCTGTCCCTGCCCAAGATCGGGCAGCTGTTCGGCAACCGCGACCACACCACGGTGATGTACGCGAACAAGAAGATCACCGAGCTGATGAAGGAGCGTCGGTCGATCTACAACCAGGTCACCGAGCTCACCAGCCGCATCAAGCAGGACCGCCGTTACCGCTGAGATCGGCCCGTTCCCGGCCCCATCCACCATCTGAGACGGTTCCATGGGCCGGACTTCTCACAGTGTGGATAGCCTGTGGATAACTGTGGAGGACACGCCGCCCGGTTGTACACAGGTGGGGGGTCACCTGTGGAGACTGGGGATGGAAGTGGATAGATGAGATTCATTCATCCCGTTAACGCTCACACACCGCTCACAAGTCACAAGCGTGTAGTTCCCTACTGCGGAGCGGGATGCACAGGGTTATCCACAGTGTGCACAGGCGTTAACACCATTACTCCTGGTTAACGATCAATCTCCGCGGGACAACCTTGTGGACGGCGGGATGACAAGAAATCCGGCCCCCGTCCGCCTGTGCCAGAATGGGGCGGCCGGACAGTCCAAGCCGATCGACAGGGGTTCCAGCTGTGAAGTTCGAGGTCAACCGGGACGTCTTCTCCGAAGCCGTCTCCTTCGCAGTGAAGCTCCTCCCGCAGCGCACGACCCTCCCGATCCTGTCGGGCGTCCTCATCCACGCCGATGGCGATCGTCTGACGCTCTCGTCGTTCGACTACGAGGTGTCCGCGCAGACGTCCATCTCGGCCCAGATCGACGAGCCGGGCACGGTCCTGGTCTCCGGTCGACTGTTGAACGACATCGCGAGCCGGCTGCCGAACGCCCCCGTGTCGTTCACCACCGAGGACGCCAAGATCTCCGTCTCCTGCGGATCTGCGCACTTCACGCTGCTGTCCATGCCGGTCGAGGAGTACCCGACGCTGCCGGAGATCGGCCCGCAGACCGGTGTGATCCCCGGCGACGCGTTCTCCGAAGCCGTGTCCCAGGTCGCCGTCGCCGCCAGCCGCGACGACGTCACCCCCGTCATCACGGGCGTGCAGCTCGAGGTCGGCGACAACGACCTCTCCCTCATCGCCACCGACCGCTACCGCGTCGCCGTCCGCACCATCGCGTGGGACTCCGGCCGAGTCGGCTCGGACCCCCTGCACGCACTGGTCCCGGCCCGCACCCTGCAGGAGGTCGGCCGCACGTTCGGTTCGGCGTCCACGGTGTCGGTGTCGATCAGCGGCAACTCCGACCGCGAGCTCATCGCGTTCCACGCCGACGACAAGACCGTGACGTCGTTGCTCATCAAGGGCAACTACCCGCCGGTCCGGCGGCTCTTCCCCGAGACCGTCAACGACCACGCGGTGATCAACACCGCGGAGCTCGTCGAGGCGGTCCGACGGGTCTCCCTCGTCCTGGAGCGCGAAGCGGCGCTCCGGTTCTCCTTCACGGTCGACGGGCTCACGCTCGAGGCGATCGGATCCGAACAAGCGCAGGCGTCAGAGTCGATCAGTGCGTTGTTGACCGGCGAGGAAACGGTGGTCTCGTTGAAGCCCGCCTTCCTCCTGGACGGGCTGAACGCGGTGCACTCCGAGTTCGTCCGCATCTCCTTCACCAAGACGGAGAACCCCAACAAGCCGGGCCCGGTGCTGATCACCGGCCAGACTTCGCAAGAGGCCGCAGCGACCGATGGATACCGGTACCTGCTGCAGCCGAACCTGCTGCTGCGATAGGCGCAACAGGCAACCTGCGCTGGCGCACACCACCGGCAGCATCAGCGCGACGACGAACAGAAGAGGAAATCATGCACATCGGTCTTGTCGGCCTTGGTCGCATGGGCAACAACATGCGTGCCCGTCTCCGCAACGCAGGGATCGAGGTCACCGGGTACGACGCCAACCCCGCCGTCTCGGACGTCGCCGACCTCGGCGCCCTCGCCGCTGCCCTCCCGGAGGGCAAGCGTCTCGTGTGGGTCATGGTCCCGCACGGCAAGATCACCGACGACGTGATCACCGACCTGGCCGGTGTCCTCGGCGAGGGCGACCTGGTCATCGACGGTGGCAACTCGAAGTGGCTGGACGACACCACGCACGCCGAGCAGCTCGCTGCGCGCGGCATCCGCTACATGGACGCCGGCGTCTCCGGTGGTGTCTGGGGCAAGGACAACGGCTACGGCCTCATGGTCGGCGGTGACGCCGCGGACGTCGAGTTCGCGATGCCCGTGTTCGACGCGCTGCGTCCCGAGGGTCCCCGTGAAGAGGGCTTCTCGCACGCCGGCCCGATCGGCGCCGGCCACTACGCGAAGATGGTCCACAACGGCATCGAGTACGCGATCATGCAGGCGTACGGCGAGGGCTACGAGCTCCTCGAGGCCAAGGACCTGATCACCGACGTTCCCGCCGTGTTCGCCGGCTGGCAGCGCGGAACGGTCGTCCGTTCCTGGCTGCTCGACCTGATGGTGCTCGCGCTGAACGAGGACCCGAAGCTCGACGAGCTCGAGGGCTACGTCGAGGACTCGGGTGAGGGCCGCTGGACGCTCGAAGAGGGCATCGAGCTCGCCGTGCCGATGCCGGCGCTCTCGGCGTCGATCTTCGCGCGCTTCGTCTCGCGCCAGGGCAGCGCCTCGCCGACCATGAAGGCCGTCGCGGCGCTCCGCAACCAGTTCGGCGGTCACGCCGTCAAGAAGTCCTAGGACTTCCCGGGGGAACCCGGACTCGGCCCGCGTGCACGTCGACCATCTCCAACTGACCGACTTCCGGAACTACCGGGAGGCGGACGTCGACCTCGCACGCGGGCCGAACCTGTTCGTCGGGCGCAACGGACAGGGCAAGACCAACCTGGTCGAGGCGATCGGGTACCTCTCGACCCTCGGCTCGCACCGCGTCCCCACCGACGCAGCGCTCGTCCGTCAAGGATGCGACGCCGCGATCGTCCGGGCTCGTCTCGCGCACGAGGACCGCAGCATCCTCGCCGAGGTGCAGATCAACCGCACCGGTGCGAACCGTGCGCAGGTGAACCGGTCGGCGATCAAGCCGCGGGAGTTGCCGCGCTACTGCACGAGCGTGCTCTTCGCCCCGGAGGACCTTGCCCTCGTGCGGGGCGAGCCGGCCGGGCGACGCCGGATGCTCGACGAGCTGCTCGGCCAGATCGCACCGCGGATGCAGGGCGTGCTCGCCGACTACGACCGCACGCTCCGCCAGCGGAACACCCTGCTCAAGTCGGCCCGTGCCGCCGGCGCGAAGGCGAACGCCCTGTCGACGCTCGACGTCTGGGACGACCGGCTCGTCGGGCTCGGCGCCGAGATCGTCGCGGCGCGTGACCACCTCACCCGGCGGCTCGCACCCTTCGTGGCCGAGGCCTACGCGACCGTCGCCGGCGAACACCACGACGCCTCGATCACCGGAGTCCTGTCGATCCGCGGTGGCGACCCCGAGTCCGCGGCGGCGACCGACCCCGTGCTCGGGACCCCCGACGAGCCCGTCACGGTCGCGTCGGCTGCCGAAGCGTTCGCGGCCGCCCTCGAGCGTCGTCGCCGTGACGAACTCGACCGCGGGCTCACCCTCGTGGGGCCGCACCGGGACGACGTTCTGTTCCAGCTCAACGGGTTACCAGCCCGCGGGTACGCGAGTCACGGCGAATCCTGGTCCTTCGCGCTGGCCATCCAGCTCGCGAGCGCCTCGATCCTGCGCGCCGAGTCGAACCTGGGCGACCCGATCATCATCCTCGACGACGTCTTCGCCGAACTCGACGAATCGCGGCGGGAACGGCTGGCGAACGCCGTCGCCGACTACGAGCAGGTGCTCATCACGGCAGCGGTCTTCGGTGACGTGCCCGGAAAGCTGGCGGCGCACACCGTGCGGATCGAGGCGGGCACGATCGTGACCGAAGAGGTGGACGCGACCCGGGCCTCCAGTCCGGCGACGGACGCGACGGACGCGACCGACGTGACCGACGAGGCGGACGCGACCGACGCGACCGAGCCGACGGATGCGGACAGCAAGACGGACCCGACCGAAGCCGACGCCTGATGCCGAAGCCCCGCAAGCCCACCGAACCCTCGCAGGTGTACCGCCACCTGCGCGCGGTGTTCGGCGACCCGTCCAAGCGCGGCACCGATGCCCGCCGCCGCCGTGCCCGCGAGTTCGACGCCGACACCGTGCCGTACGGGCGCGGCCGCGAGCCGAAGGGCCTCGCGGACATCGTCGGTTCGCTCGCTCAGGAACTCGGTTGGACCGAACCCCTCGCCCGCTCCGAGCTCTTCGTGGACTGGCCGAGCGTCGTCGGCGAGGAGCTGGCGAAGCACTCCCGACCGGTCACCATCGAGGACGGCGCACTCGTCATCCGGTGCGACTCGACGGCCTGGGCGACCCAGCTCCGATTGATGCGTGCGACGGTCACGACGACCATCGCGGAACGGCACCCAGAAGCAGGGGTCGAGTCGATCAGGGTTTCCGGCCCGGACGCCCCCACGTGGAAACGCGGCCCCAGGACGGTCCAGGGGCGCGGTCCTCGCGACACCTACGGTTGAGGCGACGAAATCATCCTGGAGTGCCAGAAAAGCCCGTCTGCGGGGCAGATGAGCCCTCGAAAGAGGGGGCTCTGCGGTAGACTGGGAGGTGCAGTGCGCGGGCGTTCCGCGCGCAGGCAGGAGCACGCTCGACATGGCAGCAGAATCTGAAGACGACCGGCAGAACCCGCTCGGTGCGGAGACCCCGCAGAGCGAACCGTCCTACGGCGCAGACCAGATTCAGGTGCTCGAGGGGCTCGAGGCCGTCCGCAAGCGCCCGGGTATGTACATCGGTTCGACCGGCCCTCGCGGCCTGCACCACCTGGTCCAGGAGATCGTCGACAACTCCGTCGACGAAGCCCTCGCCGGGTACTGCGACACCATCGACGTGAGCATCCGTGAAGACGGTGGCGTCCGCGTCGTCGACAACGGCCGTGGCATCCCGGTCGACGTCCACGCGGCCGAGGGGGTCTCGACCCTGCAGGTCGTCCTCACCGTCCTGCACGCCGGCGGCAAGTTCGGTGGTGGCGGCTACGCCGTCTCCGGTGGTCTGCACGGCGTCGGTTCGTCCGTCGTGAACGCGCTGAGCTCCGAGCTCGACGTCGAGGTCCGTCGGCAGGGCCACGTCTGGCGCCAGAGCTACACCGACGGTGTCCCCGTCGCGCCCGTCTCCAAGGACGAAGAGACCGACGAGACCGGCACGACGATCACGTTCTGGCCGAACGCCGAGATCTTCGAGTCCGTCGTCTTCGACTACGAGACCCTGCGCACGCGGTTCCAGCAGATGGCCTTCCTGAACAAGGGCCTGCGGATCAACCTCCGCGACGAGCGCGCCCCGGAAGAAGGGGAAGAGGCCCGCAACGACACGTTCATGTACGAGCGTGGTCTCGCCGACTACGTCGAGTACATCAACGCGCAGAAGAAGGCCGACCTCGTCCACCCGGACGTCATCGGCTTCGAGTCCGAGGACCCGGAGCGCAAGATCGCGCTCGAGGTCGCGATGCAGTGGAACACCTCGTACCAGGAGAGCGTCCACACCTTCGCGAACACGATCAACACGCACGAGGGCGGCACCCACGAAGAGGGCTTCCGTGCAGCGCTCACGACCCTCGTCAACCGTTACGCGCGCGACACGAAGATCATCAAGGAGAAGGACGACAACCTCACGGGTGACGACATCCGCGAAGGGCTGACGGCCGTCATCTCCGTGAAGCTCGGCGAGCCGCAGTTCGAGGGGCAGACGAAGACCAAGCTCGGCAACACCGAGGCGAAGTCGTTCGTGCAGCGCGTCGTCGGCACCGAGCTGACCCACTGGTTCGAGAGCAACCCGACGCAGGCACGCGACGTCGTCCGCAAGGCGATCCAGGCGTCGCAGGCGCGGCTCGCTGCCCGCAAGGCGCGCGAGACCACCCGCCGCAAGGGGCTGCTCGAGTCGGGCGGCATGCCCGGCAAGCTCAAGGACTGCCAGTCGAAGGACCCGACCGTGTCGGAGATCTTCATGGTCGAGGGCGACTCCGCCGGCGGTTCCGCCGTGCAGGGCCGCAACCCGATGACCCAGGCGATCCTGCCCCTGCGCGGCAAGATCCTGAACGTCGAGAAGGCCCGGCTCGACCGCGCCCTCGCCAACCAGGAGATCCAGTCGATGATCACGGCGTTCGGTGCCGGCATCGGTGAGGACTTCGACCCGGACAAGGCCCGGTACCACAAGATCGTGCTGATGGCCGATGCCGACGTCGACGGCCAGCACATCACGACACTGCTGCTCACGCTGCTGTTCCGATACATGCGTCCGCTCATCGAGCACGGCTACGTGTACCTCGCGCAGCCGCCGCTGTACCGCCTGAAGTGGTCGAACTCGGCGCACGAGTACGTGTTCAGCGACCGGGAGCGCGACGCCCTGATGCAGGCCGGCCTCGCAGCCGGCAAGCGCATCCCGAAGGACAACGGGATCCAGCGGTACAAGGGCCTCGGCGAGATGGACTACAAGGAGCTCTGGGACACCACGATGAACCCGGACACCCGCACGCTCCTGCAGGTCACGCTGGAGGACGCGGCTGCGGTCGACAGCACCTTCTCGACCCTGATGGGTGAAGACGTCGACGCACGTCGCCAGTTCATCCAGCAGAACGCCAAGGACGTCCGCTTCCTCGACATCTAACGGCCAGGAGGCGCGGCGTGAGCCGCGTCGACCAGTCCTGACCACCTGTGGTCGCGCCCGGCGCGACCAACGGAACCACAGCCTCCAGGCTGTCCAGAAAGGGAACGAAGCCACATGGCTGACGACAACGAGAACGGCGCCGACGAGCTGCCCGAGATCGTCCACGGCGACAGTGGGGACATCGTCGTCTCCGGTGACCGCATCTCGCAGGTCGACCTGCAGCTCGAGATGCAGCGCTCGTACCTCGACTACGCGATGTCGGTCATCGTCGGTCGTGCCCTGCCGGAGGTCCGCGACGGCCTCAAGCCGGTGCACCGCCGTGTGATCTACGCGATGTTCGACGGCGGGTACCGCCCGGACCGCGCGTTCTCGAAGTGCTCCCGCGTCGTCGGTGACGTGATGGGCCAGTTCCACCCGCACGGCGACTCGGCGATCTACGACGCCCTCGTCCGCCTGGTGCAGCCGTGGTCGCTCCGCTACCCGCTCGCGCTCGGGCAGGGCAACTTCGGTTCGCCGGGCAACGACGGCGCCGCCGCCCCGCGGTACACCGAGACGAAGATGGCGCCGCTCGCGCTCGAGATGGTCCGCGACATTGACGAGGACACCGTCGACTTCCAGGACAACTACGACGGCCGCACCCAGGAGCCGGCGATCCTGCCGGCCCGGTTCCCGAACCTGCTCGTCAACGGCTCGGTCGGCATCGCGGTCGGCATGGCCACGAACATCCCGCCGCACAACCTGCGCGAGGTCGCCGAGGGCGCCAAGTGGGCGCTCGACAACCCCGACGCCACCCGTGAAGAGCTGCTCGCCGCGCTCATGCAGCGCATCAAGGGCCCGGACTTCCCGACGGGTGCACAGGTGCTCGGCACCAAGGGCATCCAGGACGCCTACCGCACCGGCCGTGGCTCGATCACGATGCGTGCCGTCGTCTCGGTGGAGGAGATCCAGGGTCGCACCTGCCTCGTCGTCACCGAGCTGCCGTACCAGGTCAACCCGGACAACCTGGCGATCAAGATCGCCGAGCTGGTCAAGGACGGCAAGCTCGCAGGTGTCGCCGACATCCGTGACGAGACCTCCGGCCGTACCGGGCAGCGCCTGGTCATCGTGCTGAAGCGTGACGCCGTCGCCAAGGTCGTGCTGAACAACCTGTACAAGCACACCCAGCTGCAGGAGAACTTCGGCGCGAACATGCTCGCGATCGTCGACGGGGTGCCCCGCACCCTGCCGCTCGACGGCTTCATCTCGGCGTGGGTCGCCCACCAGGTCGACGTCATCGTCCGCCGCACGCAGTTCCGTCTGCGCGAGGCCGAGAAGCGCGCCCACATCCTGCGCGGCTACCTCGCTGCGCTCGACGCCCTCGACGAGGTCATCGCGCTCATCCGTCGCTCGCCCGACGTCGAAGAGGCCCGCACCGGCCTGATGGACCTGCTGTCCGTCGACGAGATCCAGGCGCGTGCGATCCTCGAGCTGCAGCTCCGTCGTCTCGCCGCCCTCGAGCGTCAGAAGATCCACGACGAGGCCGAAGAGCTCGAGCGCAAGATCGCCGACTTCCAGGACATCCTCGGGTCGGAGAGCCGCCAGCGCTCGATCATCCGCGACGAGCTGAGCGAGATCGTCGACCGCTTCGGCGACGACCGCCGTACC
Source organism: Curtobacterium sp. ME-Dv--P-122a (assembly GCF_030209645.1). Classification (NCBI taxonomy): domain Bacteria; kingdom Bacillati; phylum Actinomycetota; class Actinomycetes; order Micrococcales; family Microbacteriaceae; genus Curtobacterium; species Curtobacterium sp. ME-Dv--P-122a. Next base: position 423,649 of record NZ_JARVRO010000006.1, on the reverse strand, counting down.
GAGATCATGTTCGGCTACGACGGCGACATGTCGATGGAAGACCTGATCCCCGAAGAGGAGATGGTCGTCACCATCACCCGCGGTGGCTACGTCAAGCGCACGCGCAGCGACCAGTACCGCTCGCAGCACCGTGGCGGCCGAGGTGTCCGCGGGGCCCAGCTCCGCGCGGACGACATCGTCGAGCACTTCTTCGTCACGACGACGCACCACTGGCTCCTGTTCCTCACCGACCAGGGCCGGGTCTACCGCGCCAAGGCGTACGAGCTGCAGGAGGCCGGCCGCGACGCGAAGGGCCAGCACGTCGCGAACCTGCTCGCGATGCAGCCCGACGAGCAGATCCAGCAGGTGCTCGACATCCGCGACTACGAGGTGGCGCAGTACCTCGTCCTCGCGACCGAGCACGGTCTGGTCAAGAAGACCGCGCTCACCGAGTACGACACGAACCGCACCGGCGGCATCATCGCGATCAACCTGCGCGACGGCGACAAGCTCCGCCAGGCGCTGCTCGTCGACGAGCACGACGACCTGCTCCTGGTGTCCCGCCAGGGCATGTCGCTCCGGTTCACGGCGACGAACGACACCCTGCGTCCGATGGGTCGCTCGACCTCGGGCGTGAAGGGCATGTCCTTCCGCGACGGCGACTCGCTGCTCGCGGCCCGGGTCGTCTCCGACGACGGCTTCGTCTGGGTGATGACCGAGGGCGGCTACGCCAAGCGCACCGCGGTCGACCAGTACCGGGTGCAGGGCCGTGGTGGTCTGGGCATCAAGGTGGCCAAGTTGGCGCTCGATCGAGGCGATCTTGTGGGCGCTCTCATCGTCGGCGAGGACGACGAGGTGCTCGTCGTGCTGCAATCGGGCAAGGTGGTAAGGTCTGCCGTGGCCGAGGTCCCTGCCAAGGGCCGTGACACGATGGGCGTCGTCTTCGCGAGGTTCGCGGAGAACGACCGGATCATCGCGGTGGCCCGGAACACCGAGCGGAACCTGGACGACCAGGACGACGCCGAGATCGAGCCCGCGGGCCCGGTGGAGACGGTCAGCCCAGCCGAAGCGGCCCCGGATTCCACTGATCCCATCGACACCGAGCCCGTCGCAGACGAGGCCGGAGAGGACCAGTCAAGCAATGAGTAGTGTCGCCGAGAAGCTCCAGAAGAAGGCGAAGCGACCCGTCGGCACCCGCCAGGTGCGGTTGCGACTGGTCTACGTCGACTTCTGGTCAATGGTGAAGCTGAGCTTCCTCATCGCCCTGGCCGGCAGCATCGTGATCGTGGTCGCCACGGCACTGGTGTGGGTCATCCTCAACCAGACGGGTGTGTTCACCCAGGTCGACGCCCTGTTGAAGGACGTCACCGGGCAGAACAGTTACTCGATCATGGACCAGTTCTCGCTGGGCCAGGTGCTCGGGTTCTCCATCGTCGTGGGCATCCTCAACGTGGTCGTCGGCACCGTGCTCGGCGCCATCGTGAGCGTGCTCTACAACCTCAGTGTTCGGATCACGGGCGGTCTGCTCGTGGGCTTCACGAACAACTGACACACCCGGGCCGGATGGGCCCACTGCTCGATTTCGTTCCGGCGGGATCGTACGGTAGGCTTTCATCCGGTCTGAGGGGCTATAGCTCAGGCGGTTAGAGCGCTTCGCTGATAACGAAGAGGTCCAAGGTTCAAGTCCTTGTAGCCCCACCAGTTCTCCGGAACAGCACGACAATTCCATCCCGTCGCCGATCACCTCGGTGACACTCGGGGCCTTAGCTCAGTTGGTAGAGCGCCTGCTTTGCAAGCAGGATGTCGGGAGTTCGATTCTCCCAGGCTCCACTCGCATCAGCCCCTGGTTGCCGACTCCGTCGTCTGCCCAGGGGCTTCGTTCTGTGCCCATGCGCGCCGCCGCCCCTGCGGCGCGATCGTCGCGGGCGGCTCGGCCCGTCAATCTGCCTGCGGCCGGCATCTTGTTGAGTGGTCGCGACATGCCGCGTGCGGTTCGCCGAGGTGGCTGGAACTGTCGTCTGCGCGTCGTCTGAGCGACAAGTTGCGACCTCTCGGTGGCTGCCCCGGGGCGTGTTGCGCAAGCGCATGGCGGACGGGAGGCGCGGGGTCAGGCCGGTCTGCGCCTCCAGGCAGGTAGGTGGGCGCGCTCCAGGCCGGTCGTCGTGCGCGGGTCTGTGGACGCCAGGCCCGGGGAACGACGAAGGGCCCCGGCAGCAGCCGGGGCCCTTCGTACGAACCGGGAGGTCAGGCGGCGGGCTTCTCCGCCGTGTCAGCGTCGTCGGCGACCCACAGGTCGTCGTCGGCGCGGAGCGTCTGGTACGCGGCGTACGCAGCACCGGCGACGGCGACGACGCCGACGATGATGAGTGCGACTCCGCCGAAGCCGAGACCCTTCTTCTGCTGCGACGGGACGTACTTCGCAGCGGCCTTCTTGGCCTTCTTGCCCTTCTTCTGGGCGTTCTTCACGATCTTCTTGACCCGGGGGTCCTTCGCGAGGTCGGTCACGCTCAGCACCGAGCCAGCGGTCGAGACGAGTCCGGGGACCACCTCGGACTGGAACTTGTGCGAAGCGCTCTGCGCTGCCGAGGTGGCAGCGTGCACGCCGGTCGCGAACGCGGGACGGATCCCGTTGTCGATCGCGTTCTGCACGCGGGGTGCGATGTCCTTGCGAGCTGCGTCCGCGGCGTTCGACCGGGCCTCAGCCAGGATCGCGTTCGCGTGCTCGAGGACCTTGCGCTGCTCGCCGAGGAGCGAGGCGGTCTGGCCCTTGAGCTTCTTGATCTGCTTCCGACGCTTTCGCGGGATCTCGATCGTCGTCATCTGGTACCTCCATCGGATCGGCGTGACCCCATCCTGCCACCACACTGCCTGACAGGTCACGGAACCGCAGCTGTGCAATCCGTCCGCGGTCAGGAGTACATGCGAGAATCGGAACATGTCTCTGCACACCGCTGTCGCAACGATCCACACCAACAAGGGCGACATCCGCGTCAACCTGTTCGGCAACCACGCACCGAAGACCGTCAAGAACTTCGTCGACCTCGCCACGGGCCAGCAGGAGTGGACCCACCCCGGCACGGGCAAGGTCTCGACCGACAAGCTCTACGACGGCGTGATCTTCCACCGCATCATCAAGGACTTCATGATCCAGGGCGGCGACCCGCTCGGCCAGGGCATCGGTGGCCCCGGGTACCGCTTCGACGACGAGATCTCCCCGGAGCTCACGTTCCAGAACCCCTACATCTTCGCCATGGCGAACGCCGGCATCCAGGGCGGCCGCGGCACCAACGGCTCGCAGTTCTTCATCACCACGGTGGCGACGCCGTGGCTGCAGGGCAAGCACACCATCTTCGGTGAGGTCGCCGACGACGAGTCCCGCGCGGTCGTCGACGCGATCGAGGGCGTCCCGACCGACGGTCGTGACAAGCCCGTCGAGGACGTCGTCATCCAGAGCATCGACGTCGAAGGCGTCTGACCCGCACGTGACCGACCAGGCGTACAACCCGAACAACACCTGCTACCGGCATCCGGACCGGCAGAGCTTCGTGCTCTGCCAGCGCTGTGGGCGGACGATCTGCCCGGAGTGCCAGACGCCGGCGGCGGTCGGGGTGCACTGCCCGGAGTGCGTGCGTGAGCAGCGCGCACAGTTCGCAGCGAACCGCCGAGCGTCCGGAGCCCCCAGCGGGTTGACGGTCGCTCGGCGGCGCTTCGCCATGCTCGACCAGAAGGGCACGACCGTCATCGTGGCGATCACGGTGGCGATCTGGTTGCTCGACCAGGTCAGCGGGCGGTTCTTCACGAGCTTGCTCGCCTACAACTCGTTCCTGCTGCCGACGCAGCCCTGGCGTGTGGTGACCTCGCTGTTCGTGCACTCGGGCATCTTCCACATCCTGTTCAACATGTGGGCGCTCTGGATCTTCGGTCGCATGCTCGAGAACATGCTCGGCACCTGGCGGTTCGTGGCTCTGTACTTCATCACGGGGATCTTCGGGTCCATGCTCGTCACCTTCCTGGCGCCGGGGACGACCGTGCTGGGTGCTTCGGGTGCGATCTTCGGGCTGTTCGCCGCGTTCTTCGTGCTGCAGCGCAGCCTGGGGAACAACGCCGTGCAGCTCCTCGTGCTCATGGGACTGAACCTGGTCATCGGGTTCCTGCCCGGCGTCAACATCTCGTGGCAGGCGCACGTCGGCGGGATCATCGGCGGCTTCCTGATGGGCTTCGTCTTCGCCCAGACGCGCAACATCCGGAAGCGTCCGCTGCAGATCGCGCTGATCATCGGCGCGGCGGTGCTCGGCATCGCGCTCACCGCTGTCGGGTACGCGGTCACGATCGGCTGACACCGCCACAACGCTCCCCGAACGCCCCGTCGCACTGCGGCGGGGCGTTCGTCGTTCCCAGGGCTGCCCGCGTCCTGCTCGTCCACAGCTGTCCACAGCGGCACTGGGAGTTATCCACAGGTGTGGAAAAGACGGTGAGTTACACCAGTGTGATTATCCCCACTGTGGAATCGGTTGTGGATAACTCCGGGGTCAGGATGTGGATGACGGTGTGGAGAGTGGGGAAAAGTGTGGAGAACGGCGGGATCCTCGAGGATGTGCGTTCCAGGAGCGCTCGAGCTTGTGGAGAACGACGACGCCCGCCGCACCTTGCGGTGCGACGGGCGTCGGGAGAACAGCGGGCTGGGGGTCAGCGCCAGCGGGTGGTCATGAGGAAGCCGACGAACATGATGCCGAAGCCGACGACGATGTTCCACGAGCCGAGGCTCGGAACCGGCAGCGTGGCGTTCGAGATGTAGAAGACGATCACCCACACCAGACCGATGAGCATGAAGCCGAACATGACCGGCTTGAACCACACCGGGTTCGGGGCGTCCCCCGCGGTGTCGACCGAGTCAGCTCGGGTCGTCCGGGCGGGCTTGGTGCGGTCCTTGTCCTTGGCCATGGCCGGTATCCTACCGTGACCACGTGTGTGGATCGGCCCGCGGACCGCCGCACACATCCCCCACGAGTACGGTGAACCGCCATGACCAGGATCCTCGTCGTCGACAACTACGACAGCTTCGTCTACACGCTCAACGGGTACGTGCAGCAGCTCGGCGCCGAGACCGACGTCGTGCGCAACGATGCCTTCCCCGAGTCCGAGATCGCCGACCGCATCGCGGAGTACGACGGTGTGCTCCTGTCGCCCGGCCCGGGAACACCGGCGGCTGCCGGCGTCTCGATCCCCACGGTGCACGCGGCCATCGCCGCCGAGACCCCCCTGCTCGGCGTCTGCCTGGGACACCAGGCCATCGCGGAGGCGCTCGGCGCCACGGTCACGCACGCCGAGGAGCTCATGCACGGCAAGACCTCCGAGGTCGACCACGACGACAGCGCGCTCTTCGCCGGCGTCCCGCACCCCTTCACGGCCACGCGGTACCACTCGCTCGCGATCGTCGACGGCACCGTCCCTGACGAGCTCACCGTGACCGCGCGGACCGAGGGCGGGGTCATCATGGGCGTCCAGCACCGCGCGCACCCCGTGTTCGGCGTGCAGTTCCACCCGGAGTCGGTCCTGACCGAGGGCGGGTACCGCATGGTCGGCAACTGGCTCGAGACCACGGGACTGTCCGGCGCAGCAGAGCGCGCGGCCGACCTCGGGCCGCTCATCGCGACGCACCGCGCCTGACGAACTCCCGCGGCGGCAGACGCCGTCGTGTCATCGAGACGCCGCCGGATCCGGCGGCGTCTCGTGCGTTCGGGGGCGTCGTGCTGACACGACGGCGTCTCGCGGGCACTGGACCGGACGGTCTGCGTGACGTGCGGTCGGTTGCGGGCGTGCGCCGTGCCTCCAGGCCGTCAGGAGCGGAGGCGACGAGCAGACGTGCCTGTGGGCACGGAGGACGGACTGGAGGCCCGTCAACCGTCCGTCAGGACGGTCCCATCAGGAGACGGTCGGCTCAGCGGCCGTCGTCACCCTGGTCGTCACCGCGATCGTTGTTCCCGCTGTTGCCGCCGCTGTCGTTGTTGTTCGACGACGGTGCCTTCGGCGGCGCCGCAGCTCGTGCGCAGTAGGTGAGCGTGACGGCACTGCCCTGGGCGACGTCTCCGGCAGGGGTGTCCTGCTGGGTGACGAGACCGCCGGTGCACGAGTAGGACGGCGCCGGGGTCACGGTGAGCCCGAGCTGCTCGACGGTGGCCTTCGCCGCCGAGTACTGCTGCTGCGTGACGTCGGGCAGCTGCACCTTCCCGTTGGAGATCGTGAGGTTGATCACGATGCCCTTGGTGTGCAGGGAACCCGACTCGGGGTCGGAGCTCAGCACGGTGCCCTCGGGGACGTCGGCCGAGTAGTCACTCGAGATCGCTCCGAGGCGGAATCCGGCGTCGTCCAGGGACTGTTGCGCAGCCGCTTGCGATTGCCCGTTGAGCTCGGGCACGGGGACGCGTTCCGGGCCGAGGGAGACCACGACGTTGACGTTCTGGTTGCGCCCGACGTTCACCCCGGAGCCCGGGTCCGTCCGGATGACGGTGCCCTTGTCGACGCTGTCGGAGTTCTCCTCGACCTTGACGGGCTTGAGGTCCTTCTTGTCGAGGGCACTGGCCGCGGCGCTGTAGGTCGAGCCCGCGACGTTCGGCACACTGACCGAGGACGACACCGGCGGCTTGCCGGGCTGCAGGTTCGCGACGAAGAACACCACGGCGACGATGACCGCGACGGTGAGCAGGATGCCGACCCAGATCCACGCGACCGGGGGACGGTTCTGCGTGCGCTGCGGTCGGTGCTCGGCGGTGTCGTCGTCGAGTTCGCGGAACGCCGATGCGGCGTTGGTCGTCGTGCGGGGGTCGACGCCGAAGAGCACGGTCGAGGCGTCGTTCGCCGCGTTCTGCTGCTGCTTCTTCGTGGACGCGGGCACCCGGCCGGCTGCGGCCTGCTGCAGGTCCGAGCGGAACTCGGCCGCGTTCTGGAACCGGCGCGTGCGGTCCTTGACCAGGGCGTGGAGGGTCACGGCGTCGAGGGCCGGGGACACGTCGGGCGAGATCGTCGACGGTGCGACCGGCTGCTCGCTGACGTGCTGGTAGGCGACCGCCACCGGGGTGTCCCCGAGGAACGGTGCGCGACCGGTGAGGAGCTCGAAGAGCACGACGCCGGTGGAGTAGAGGTCGGTGCGGGCGTCGACGGTCTCGCCGCGGGCCTGCTCCGGTGAGAAGTACGAGGCGGTGCCGAGGATCGACGTGGTCTGCGCGACCGTCGCCGAGGTGTCGGTGATGGCCCGGGCGATGCCGAAGTCCATGACCTTGACCTGGCCGGTGTGGGTGACCATGACGTTGGCGGGCTTGATGTCGCGGTGGACAACGCCCGCACGGTGCGAGTACTCGAGCGCGGTGAGGATGCCCTCGGTGATGCGCACGGCTTCGTCCGGGGCGACGGCGCCCTCCGCGATGATGTCGGAGAGCGGACGGCCCTCGACGTACTCCATGACGATGAAGGGGACCTGCACCTCGGCGCCCGACGGTTCGGAAACCGTCTCTTCGCCGGCGTCGTACACGCGGACGACGGTGGGGTGCGCCATGCGTGCAGCAGCCTGGGCTTCCTGCCGGAACCGCGTGCGGAAGGCCGGGTCGTTGGCGAGGCTCGGCTTGAGGAGCTTCACCGCGACCTTGCGGCCGAGGCGGGTGTCGTTGCCGAGGTGCACGGTCGCCATGCCGCCCCGACCGATGACGTCACCGATCTCGTAGCGATTGGCGAGGAGCGTGATCCCCGCGGTCACACCTTCTGGCACGTACTCCTCCGTCTGTTCGTCCGGGCTAGTGTACGGCAGCACCACCTGGTGAGACGCTGGTCAGGGAGGGGTCGACCGAACCGTTACCGAACGGTGTCGACAGTCCCCGTCCGGGGGTCGTTCACAGGTCGTCTTGCGGGGTCTCGGTGGGGTTGATCCCGTCGTCCGGGTTCGTCGTCTCCTGGTCCGTGGGCTCGGTCCACTCGACCTGCGCGCCCGGCGAGGACGCGGAGACCACCGAGGAATCGGACTGCGGCGACTTGCAGGTCACCTTGTACGACAGGGTCACCTTGCCGTACTGGGCGCCGGCGACGGTCACCGCGGTTCCGGAGGTGGAGCCGGAGCTGCTGCCGTTCGAGGGGACGGTGCCGTTGTCGATCGTGTACGTGTAGCTGACGTCCGAGTACCCGGCGGGGCAGCTCGTGTACGCGGGCCAGCTGAAGGTCACACGACCGGACTCGCTGACGGTCCCGCCGGTGGCACGCTCGGGTGCCGCTGCGGTCAGCACGTCGCCGAACGCCTTGACGGTGACGAGGGTGCCGGGGGCCAGGCTGCCCTCGGGGCTGAGCGACTCGACGGTGCCGACCTGGTCGGACGACGTGGCGTTCGACCCGGCGACGACCTCGGCCTGCAGGCCCCGGGCGCGGAGCTGGTTCGCGACCTGCTCCGCGTTCTGCCCCTGGTAGTCCGCCGCCGAGACCGTGACGCGGGTCTCGGTCGGCTCGGGGGACGGTGTCTGCGTGGGCGTGCGGGTCGGCTTCGGCGCGCTCGAGGACTTCGTGGGCTCGGGTTCCGGGGCGTTGTTCGCGTTCAGGGCGTACGCGGCGCCGGCGGCGATGGCGAGCACGACGATGATGCCGACGACCCACCAGATCCAGGCGCGCTTCTTCTTCGGTTCCTCGGGCTCGTCGGAGACGGGCGAGCGGGGGGTGCCCGGTCCGCCGGCCATCGCTCCGGCCTGGGTACCGAGGAGTGCGGTCGCGGCGTCGTTCCCCTGGCCCTGGGGCGGGTTGAACGCGACGGTGCCGTTCTGGGCGATCGCGGGGACGGCCACGGTGGCTGCGGCGACGTCACCACGACGGAGCGCCTGTGCGGCGCGGGCGAGGTTCGCGGCCGTCGCGGGACGGTCGGCCGGCTTCTTCGCGATGCACGAGATGACCAGGGCCGAGACGGGCTCGGGGATGTCCCCGGGCAGCGGCGGCGGCTGCTCGTTGATGTGCGCCATCGCGATCGCGACCTGCGACTCACCGGTGAACGGACGACGACCCGCCAGGGCCTCGTACGCGACGATGCCGAGCGAGTAGATGTCGGTCGACGGCGAAGCGGGGTGGCCGCTCGCCTGCTCGGGCGACAGGTACTGCACCGTGCCCATCACCTGACCGGTCGCGGTGAGCGGGACCTGGTCGGCGATGCGGGCGATGCCGAAGTCGGTGATCTTGACGCGGCCGTCGGGCGTGATGAGCAGGTTGCCGGGCTTGATGTCGCGGTGCACCAGGCCGACCGCGTGTGCGGCCTGCAGGGCGTTCGCGGTCTGCGCGACGATGTCGAGCACCTTGTCGACCGGGAGCGTGTGCTCGCGCTCGATCATGGTCGACAGGGCTTCGCCGGGGACGAGCTCCATCACGAGGTAGGCGCTGCCGTCCTCCTCGCCGTAGTCGAAGACGTTGGCGATGCCCTCGTGGTTGACGAGGGCGGCGTGCCGGGCCTCGGCGCGGAAGCGCTCGAGGAAGCCGGGGTCACCGAGGTACTCGTCCTTGAGGATCTTGAGTGCGACGGTTCGGCCGATGACGAGGTCGGTCGCCTGCCACACCTCGCCCATGCCGCCGATGGCGACCCGGGAGGAGAGCTGGTACCGCCCACCGAAGGTGAGTCCGCTGGTGGGTCTCATTTGTTCAGCACCGCCTCCATGACTTTCTTCGCGACCGGGGCCGCGACCGTGTTGCCGACTCCGGACTGCCCGAGCCCGCCGCCGTTGCCGACGACGACCGCGACAGCGACCTCCGGGTCCTTCGCGGGGGCGAACCCCGTGAACCAGAGCGTGTAGGGATCGCCGGTGCCACCTTCGGCCGTGCCGGTCTTGCCGGCGACGTCGACACCGTCGATCTTGGCATTGGTACCGGTCCCCGCGCTCACGACGCTCTGCATGGCCTCGGTGAGGTCAGCGGACTCGGAGGACGACAGCGGATCACTGTACTGCTTCGGGGAGAAGGACTCGACCGTCTTCAGGTCGCTCGTGGTGATCGAGTCGACGAGCGAGGGCTGCATGACCTTGCCGCCGTTCGCGATGCCGGCCGACACCATCGCCATCTGCAGCGGGGAGACCCGGACGCTCGCCTGGCCGAAGGCGCTCAGCATGAGCTGGGCCGTCGAGTCGACGTCGGGGTACTGGCTGGCGGTCGCCGCCATCGGGATCTCGATCGCGTCGCCGAAGCCGTACTTGTCGGCCATGCTCTTGATCGCGTCGTACCCGAGCTTCTGGCCGAGTTCGGCGAAGGGGATGTTGCACGAGTACTGGATGGCCGTGCGGAGCTTGACCTTGTCGCCGCCACCGCAGGTGCCGCCCTCGGCGTTGTTGATGTACGAGCTCGTGCCGGGCAGCTGCAGTCGCGACGGGTTCGGGAACGTGGAGTCGAGGTTGTACTTGCCGCCCTCGAGTGCCGCCGACGCCACCACGAGCTTGAACACCGATCCGGGGGTGTACAGGTCGCCGCCGATGGCACGGTTCTGCAGCGGGGCGGTGTCGGCCCCGAGCAGCGCGTCGTACTGCCGCTTGACCTCGGCCGTGTCGTGCGAGGTGAGCGAGTTCGGGTCGTAGCTCGGCTTCGACACCATCGCGAGGATCTTGCCGGTCTTCGGCTGGATCGCGACGACGGCGCCGCTGTTGGTGCCGAGCGCGTCGTACGCGGCCTGCTGCACGTCCGGGTCGATGGTCAGGTTGACGTTGTCGCCCTGGACGTCCTGGCCGGTGAGGATCGAGTTGAGGTTCTGGAAGAACGAGGCGTCCGAGTTGCCCGAGAGCACGGTGTTCTCGGCGCTCTCGATGCCGGTGTTGCCCTGCCCGATCGTGAAGTACCCGGTGACCGCGGAGTACAGGTCGCCGTTCGTGTACTTGCGCTGGTACTGGTACTGGTCGTCCACCGGGGTCGACTCGGCGATCGGGCTGCCGTCCACGAGGATCGCGCCACGCTTCGTGGAGTAACTGTCCAAGATGGTTCGGGAGTTCCGGGAGTCGGCGCGCAACGAGTCGGCCGCGAAGAACTGGATCGACGTCGTCGACACGAAGAGTGCGACGAACATGAGCACGATGACGGTCGAGACACCGCGGAGCTGTCGGTTCATCGACGACGCTCCTTCCTGGTCGCGCGCGCAGACCGCCCGTTCGCGGCGGGGATCGCGCCCTGCTGGACACGCTGTTCGGCTGGGATGGAATCGGTGAGTCGCAGCAGCATCGCGGCGATGATCCAGTTGGCGATGAGCGAGGAACCACCGGCGGCCATGAACGGCGTGGTCAGACCGGTCACCGGGATGATCCGGGTGATGCCGCCGACGACGACGAACACCTGCAGGGCGATGATGAAGCCGAAGCCGACCCCGAGCAGCTTGCCGAAGTCGTCCTGCGCCATGAACCCGACGCGGATGCCACGCGAGGCGAACACGATGAAGAGGGCGAGGATCGCGAAGACGCCGATCAGGCCGAGCTCTTCACCGAGCGACGCGACGATGTAGTCGGCGTTGGCGACCGGCGTGATGTACGGCCGGCCCTGTCCAAGTCCCGTGCCGGTGATCCCGCCGTTCGCGAAGCCGAACAGGCCCTGCACGAGCTGGTAGCTCGCCTGGGTGTCGCGGCTGAAGACCTCTTGGTTGAACGGGTCGAGCCACTGTTCGAAGCGGCCGCGGACGTACTCCAGGACGCTCTGTGCGACGAGGGCGCCACCGATGAACAGCGTGAGACCGATCGCGACCCAGCTGATCCGTGCCGTGGCCACGTAGATCATCACGAGGAACAGGCCGAAGTAGAGCAGGGCGGTGCCGAGGTCGCGCTGGAACACCAGGACGGCCATCGCGGCGCCCCACATGACGAGGATCGGGCCGAGGTCACGGGCACGCGGGAACGTCATGCCGAGGAACTTCTTGCCGACGATCGACAACGAGTCGCGGGCGGTGACGAGGTACCCGGCGAAGAACAGCGCCATGGTGATCTTCGCGAGCTCACCGGGCTGGAACGAGAACGGGCCGATCTTGATCCAGACCCGCGCGCCACCGATGTTCGTGCCGATGCCGGGCAGCATCGGCAGGAGCAGCAGGACGATGGTCAGCGCCATGAAGATGTAGCGGTACCGCTGCAGGAACCGGTGGTTCCGGACCGCGACGAGCGTGATGATCGCCAGGACCATCGCGAGCATCGTCCAGACGATCTGCTTCACGCCGATGGCGTCCCAGCCGGACAGGCCGTTGTGGACGTCGATGCGGTAGATCTCGGCGATGCCGATGCCGTTCAGGACGAGCGCGATCGGCAGGATGAACGGGTCGGCGTTCTTCGCCACGACCCGCAGCACAACGTGCATGACCAGCGCGAGGCCGAGGATGCCACCGCCGACCCAGAGCACCGACTGGTCGAACAGCCGGCCCTTGGTGCCGAGCTGCACGAGCACCATCGCACCCGCGCAGATGCCGCACGCGATGACGAGCAGGAAGAGCTCGAGGTTCCGCGCGCGGGCGGGCTCCCGGAGCTTGATCGTGATCGCCTGGGTGAAGGACTGGGCGGCCGTGGCGTTGCTCATCGCGCGCTCCGCGTGGGGCTCGGCGACGGCGAACGGGTCGGCGAGGGCGACGGGGACGAGCTGGCGTCGCCGTCCCCACCGGTGCCGGCCTGGTCCTCACCGGTCGCGGCGGCCTTGCGCAGGCGCTCGACGATGTCCCTGGCGTCGGAGAGTGACTGCGCGTTGATCGTCGAGCGGACGTTCTCGCGGGTGTAGTCCGGCAGCGACGAGACTGTGATGTCGCTGTCCTCGTACACGTCCGACAGCGCCAACGGCCCGATCGACTGCTGCACGCCCTTGTAGATCGCGACGGTGCCCCGGTCGGTGCCGACGTAGTAGTGGTCCTGCGTGATCCGCCAGCCGACGAACACCGCGCCGACGAGCACCGCGACCGCGACCACGAGCGCGACGGTCCAGGACACCCGACGACGGATGCGGCGTCGGCGGTCCTCGGCGATGAGCTCGGCGAAGAACTGGTCGGACTCGGGCTCGAAGTGCGAGTCCTCGGGGGCGGTGGTGACCTTGAGCGGGTGCAGCAGGATCGTGGGGAGGCGGATCGGCTTGCGGCCCGTCGACGCCTCGAAGGTGAGCGGTGCCGCGGCGGAGCCGACCGTGGTGGCCGCGTCGTCGTCGTCATCGGGTTCGGTGTCCGTGACGTCCATCACCACGACAGTGACGTTGTCGGGGGCGCCGTGGTCGAGTGTTTCCTTCACCAGGCGCTGCGTGACCTGGTTGGCGTCCATGTTCGAGGCCAGGGCGTGGCGGATGCGCTCTTCGGCCAGGTACGAGGACAGGCCGTCGGAGCAGAGCAGCCAGCGGTCGCCCGGCTGGATGTCCATGATCGCCGTGTCGACCTCTGGAGCAGCGTCGACGTCGCCGAGCACGCGCATCAGCACGGAGCGACGCGGGTGGACCGCGGCTTCCTCCGGTGTGATCCGGCCACTGTCGACCAGCCGCTGGACGAAGGTGTGGTCGGACGTGATCTGCTGCAGCTCACCGTCGCGGTGACGGTAGATGCGGGAGTCGCCGATGTGCGCGATCGCGATCTGCTCGCCGACGCGGATCATCGCGGACACCGTGGTGCCCATACCGGTGAGCTCCTGGTGCTCGAACACGGTCTCGGTGATCAGCTGGTTCGCCGCGATGAGCGCCGACTGCAGCGCGAACTCGGCGTCGTGCGCCGACGGGAACTCGCGGTCGACCTCGCGGATGCGTCGGATCGCGATCGCCGAGGCGACGTCACCGCCGGCGTGGCCGCCCATGCCGTCCGCCACTGCGAACAGGTGCGCCCCGGCGTAGCCGGAGTCCTGGTTGTTCGCGCGGATGCGCCCCACGTGGGACACAGCGGCGCTCAGCGTGCGAGCGGTCATGCCGGGTTACCGCCGCAGCTCGAACGTCGTCGTCCCGATCGTGATGGGCGTGCCCTCTGCCACGAGGACGGGAGCGCTCACCTTCTGACCGTTGACGAAGGTGCCGTTCGTGGACTCGAGGTCGGTGAGGAGCCAGCCGTCGGCGCGGAGGTCGAGGCGGGCGTGGTTGGTCGAGGTGTAGTCGTCACGGATCACGACGTTCGACTCGCTCGAACGCCCGATCGTGATGGGGCCGCCACCCAGCGGCATCTCCATGCCCTCACGCGCACCCTCGGTGATGACGAGTCGGGCCGCGGCCGGCGAGGCGGGCCGCTGCCCACCACCCGGTTGACCGATCACGTCGGTGAAGGCACCGCTCGAGGCGGGCCCGGGGGCCGCCGCAGCGGGGACGGTGGGGGTGCTGGGCCCGGACGGCGCCGACTTGGGATCGGTCGGGATCGTGCGGACGCGCTGGCCGAAGAGATCGCTGCGCAGGGCGAACACGATCACGAAGACGAACAGCCAGAGCACCGCGAGGAACGCGAAGCGCAGGACGAGCAGGGTCAGGCCTGTGGTCATCGAGCACCTCCGTCGTTCTCCGGGATCACCCGGAACACCATACGGGTACGACCGATCTCGATGGTGGAGTCCGGCTCAACGATCGCCTGCTGGAAGTGCTGACCGTTCAGTTTCGAGCCGTTCGTGGAGCCGAGATCGGTGGCCTGGGCGTGCTTGCCGTCCCACAGCACCTCGACGTGCTTCCGGCTCGTCCCGGTGTCCGCGATGGTGATGTCCGCGTCGCTGCCGCGCCCGATCACCGTGCGCCCGCGGTGCAGTCGGTGTCGCTGCGAGCCGATGTCGAGCACCGGGATCCAGGCCACGTCGCGCTGGACGGTGGTGGAGTCGACCTGCAGGATGCCCGTCGAGAGCGTGCCGTCCTGTTGGAGCCGGATGGTGACCGGGCCGGAGAACGAGTAGTTCTGCGCGACGGCGTGTTGGTGCACCATCTGGGTCAGTTCGTCGATGAGTGGGCGACCGACGTCGTTCATGCGCGTGCAGTCCGGCGGCGCCAGGCGCACGGTGAACTCGTTCGGCACGAGGATGCGCTCGCGCGAGACCACCGCGGCCTTCGTGTCGAGCTCACGCCGCAGGGCGCTCGAGATCTCGACGGGCTGCACCCCGGAGCGGAAGGTCTTCGCGAAGGCGCCGTTGACGGCGCGTTCCAACCCTCGCTCGAAGTTGTCCAGCAAGCCCATGCGTCTCCCGTGTCGTCGGTCGTCAACCACTGCATGGTAGTGGTTGGCGTTGACACCCGTCTGTGCGTGGTAGTGTTTCGGGGCTGGCGCGAGTGGCGGAATTGGTAGACGCGCACGGTTCAGGTCCGTGTGCTGGAAACGGCGTGGGGGTTCAAGTCCCCCCTCGCGCACCAGGCGAAAACAGGAAAGGCCCCGGAGGAATCCGGGGCCTTTCCTGTTTCTCGGGCGCGGGCCGGGGACGGCCGTCGACGCGTCCGGCCTCAGGCCCGGTCGGCGTCCGTCGTGTGGTCGGCATCCGGCCTGGAGGCACGGCTCGGCCCCGACACGCCGGTTCCATCGAACCCGTGGTCGGCTCTCCGGGCCTGCTGCGGAGCGAAGAACGGGCGCGCGCTGGGCAGGAACAGCAGGACCGCGGCGACGACCGACAGCGCGATCGTCAGGACCGCGAGTTCGCCGCCGGTGACGCTCAGGAGCGCGCGGAAGGCCGCGACGACGACGAGCACGATGCGCGCGACGCGGGAGCCCGCGGCCATCCGGAACACCGCCCACGTCACCAGGGCCCAGAGCACCAGGGCGACGATCCCGGCGAGGACCGGCGCCTGGCCGACCGCCGCGTCCGTCGCGAAGAACTGGAGCACCGTGGCCGCGACGCAGGCTGCCACCCACACCAGCCACAGCACGAATGACACCGTGACCACCTGCGGTCGGTCCGGTCGTCGGAGGATGAACGTCCTGGTCATGCTGCACCGTCCTCTGCCGCTCCCTGGTGCGGCACGTCGAGCGTACCGAGCGGACGGGGTCCTGCCGAGGTGCCCCGCTACGGTGACCGGGTGACCGACGAACGCACCACCGTCCAGCGTCCCGGAGTGGACGTCCCCGACGACCGTGGTCGGACGGGCCTCGACGCCGTGGGCCGTGCCCTCGACCGCAACCCCGACGTCGTCGTGCGGGACGTCGAGGTGGTGTCGAACGGGTGGCACGTGCTCCGTCGCACGACCCTCGACGTCCGGCGGCGTGACGGTCGGTGGGACCGGCAGCAGCGCGAGACCTACGACCGCGGGAACGGCGCGACGGTGCTGCCGTACGACGCCGAGCGGGGCACCGTCCTGCTCACGCGGCAGTTCCGGTGGCCCGCGTACGTGAACGGACACCCGGACGGCATGTTGATCGAGGCTGCGGCGGGACTGCTCGACGAGGACGACCCCGAGACCGCGGTCCGGCGTGAGGCCGCCGAGGAGCTCGGCATCCGGCTCGGCGCGCTCGAGCACCTGGGCGACGTGTTCATGAGCCCCGGTTCGGTCACCGAGCGGGTCCACTTCTACGTCGGCGCGTACACCCCGGCGGACCGGGTCGAGGCCGGCGGCGGTGTGGAGGACGAGGGCGAGGACATCGAGGTGCTCGAGGTGCAGCTCGACGAGGCGCTCGCGATGGTGGCGGACGGTCGGATCGCCGACGGCAAGACGATCATGCTGCTGCAGTGGGTGGCGCTGCGCCGGGTGTCACCCCGACAGGGCTGATCCGTCCAGGCCCACCGCTCGTGCGATCGTCGTGCGGACCAGGCCCTCGCGGGTCGGCCGGTCGAGGTAGTCGACCAGGGCGTACCCGTTGGTGGCGTCGACGAGCGCGAAGAGCAGGCGTCCGACTCCGTCCGGGTCGTCGGTGTGCAGCACCCCCGCGCGCACCCCGTCGACGACGACCGTGGTGGCGAGGAGCTGCCAGTCGTCCATGACGTCCCGTGCCGCGGTCGCCAGTGCCGCGTTCGTGCGGCCGATGCTCCACGCGTCGGCCCACAGGGTGGCGACGTCGTCGCGGGCGGGATCGGCGATGCAACCGAGCAGGGTGCGGAGACCGGAGACGGGGTCGGGCGCCGCGGCGACGATCGCGCGGACCTCGGCGACCTCGGCGCCCGCGACGGTGCGGAACGTCTCACCGACCAGGTCCTCCATGCTCGGGCGGTAGTGGGCGACGAGCGAGGGCGCGACCCCGATCACGGCGGCGACCCCGCGGAGCGTCACCGCCGCGAGGCCCTCGGCACGCGCCAGGTCGACGGCGGCCGCCGTGATCTGGGCTCCGCGTTCGGCCGGGCTCAGGCGCCGGCGGGCCGGTGTCGACGGCATCGTCCCACCGTATCCGCGCATCACGCGCCCTCGACCACGAAGGCTGCCCAGAGGTCGGCCCGGGTCGAGAAGACGGAGAGGTCACGGTCGAGGAGCCGACCGGCGTGCTCCACCCGGGCGCGGGCGGTGTGCCGGTGGATGCCGAGGACCCGTGCGGTGCGGTCGTACTCGCAGTTCTCCTGCAGCCAGGTCCGGACGGTGCCCGAGAGCTCGGTGCCGGCGGTGCGGTCGTGGTCGAGCAGCGGGGCGAGGAACGCGCGGGCGACCGCACCGGCGTCCATGTCGACGTGGGCGAGGTGGGCGAGCACCCCTTCTCGTGCGAGGTCGCCGAACTCGGTGGTGCCCGGGCGTCCTTCACGACGTCGGTCGAGTGCCTGCACGGCCTCGGTGCGGGCGCGTCCGAACGACCGGTACGCGGCGCCGTCGGACAGGCCGGCGCGCAGGTCGAAGCGGTCGACGAGTTCGGCGACGATCCCGGTGTCGTCCGCGTTCACGCAGAGGAACACGGCGTCGTCGACCGCGAAGAACAGGTGTCCCGGGCGGTCCTGCACCCACAGTTCGAGCAGGTCCACCACGGTGTCGAGTTCGTGGTCGGGGACGTCGACGGCCGCGATCCGGACGGGTTCAGCGGGCAGCGGCCCCCACACCTCGCGGGACGTCGCCTGCACCACCTCGGGTTCGCCGACGGACAGCATGGTCAGGAGTCCGGTGCGCAGGAGTCCCCGGGCACGGGCGAGCTCGCGGTTCTGCTGCAGGGCGAGGCCGGCCAGGGCGATGACGGCCGTGACGACCTCGCGTCCGGCACGGTCGAGTGCGCCGCCGTTCGCGATCGCGAGCACGCCGCTCAGGTGCCCGCCGCTGCCGAGCGTCTGCAGGGTGTACCCGACGCCCCGGTCCGTGGCGACCGGCAGGCTCGCCCGCTGCCCGGAGCGCAGCAGCCGCAGCGCCTCGGTGCGCAGGAGGTCGAGGTCGGCGGCGGGCAGCCCGTCGGCGGGGTGTCCGCGGTCGAGCCGCCCGGAGACGTCGAACAGGCCGACCCACCCGTCGAGCTGGCGGGAGAGCTCGGCGATGGTCGCGCCGAGTCCGTCCGGTCGCATCGCGGCGAGCGAGATGGCGCGCTGCGCGGCGAGGGCCCAGGCACCGCGCGCGTTGGCGTCCCGCGCGACCGCTTCGGCGTTGGCCTGCGCGACCGCGATGAAGGACGTCTCGTAGGGCACCTCGAACAGCGGCAGTCCGTGCCGGGTGCAGGCGGTGACCAGGACGTCGGGGGTGCCGGCGCGGACGACCTCGGTGCCGAACCCGAGCGCCACGACACCGCGGTCCACGAGCCGCCGGACGTAGGCCTCGGCGACGTCGTCGCGCACGTCGGCCTCGGCACCGAACTGCGTGCCGGTCGTGAGCAGCCCCTGGCCTTCGGCGAGGAACGGGGTCGGGTCCTCGAGGTCCGAGCTGTGCAGCCAGGACAGCGGGGCATCGAGGGCGTGCTCGTCCGCGTCGGTGAGCGGGCGCAGGTGGAGTTCACCCCGGTGCAGCAGGGAGCGCAGCGTTGCGGGCATGCCGTCACCCTATCCACCGGGTCGATCCGCCCGGGGGTTGATGTACGCCGTGGACAGTACGAGTGTGCGGTGGTGGCTCCTACCATCGCGGCATGTCCTCCACCGCAGCGTCCGCGACCCGAGCGACCACCGGCGGCCCGTCGCTGCCCCAGGAACGACGGCTCGTCACCGCCGTCCCGGGTCCGCGATCGCAGGAGCTGCTCGCCCGGAAGGCCGGCGCCGTCGCGGCCGGGGTCGGCGTCGCCGTGCCCATCGCCGTCGTCGCGGCCGGTGGCGGCGTGGTGGTCGACGCCGACGGCAACTCGTTCGTCGACCTCGGGTCCGGGATCGCCGTGACGTCGGTCGGCAACGCCCACCCCGGCGTGGTCGCCGCCGTCACCGAGCAGGTCGCGGCCTTCACGCACACGTGCTTCACCATCGCCGCGTACGACGGGTACGTCGCCGTGGCCGAGGCGCTCAATCGTCTGACCCCCGGCGACCACGAGAAGCGGACGGCGCTGTTCAACTCCGGGGCCGAGGCCGTCGAGAACGCCGTCAAGATCGCCCGGAAGCACACCGGTCGGCAGGCCGTCGTCGTCTTCGACCACGCGTACCACGGCCGCACGAACCTGACGATGGCGCTGACCGCGAAGAACCAGCCCTACAAGAACGGCTTCGGGCCGTTCGCACCCGAGGTCTACCGCGTCCCGATGTCGTACCCGTTCCACGACGGGCTGTCGGGGCCCGAAGCGGCGAAGCGTGCGATCAGCCAGATCGAGAAGCAGGTCGGTGCCGAGAACACCGCCGCGGTCCTGATCGAACCGATCCAGGGCGAGGGCGGCTTCGTCGTCCCGGCACCGGGGTTCCTCACCGCGCTGTCCGAGTGGGCCACCGCCAACGGCGTCGTGTTCATCGCGGACGAGGTGCAGACCGGGTTCGCTCGCACCGGCGCGATGTTCGCCAGCGAGCACGAGGGGATCGTGCCCGACGTCGTCACGACCGCGAAGGGCATGGCCGGCGGACTCCCGTTGTCCGGTGTGACCGGGCGTGCGGCGATCATGGACTCCGCCCACGTCGGCGGCCTCGGCGGCACCTACGGCGGCAACCCGATCGCATGCGCCGCAGCCCTCGCGGCCATCGACGCCTTCGAGCACGACGGACTCGTCGAGCGCGCCGAGGCGATCGGCACGGTCCTGCTCGACGCCCTGCGCAGCGCCCAGGCAGACGACCCCCGCATCGGCGACGTCCGCGGTCGCGGTGCGATGGTCGCGATGGAGCTCGTCGACCCCGCCACCGGTGATCCCGACCCCGGGCTCACCGGACGGGTGGTGCGGTACGCGTTCGAGCACGGGGTCATCGCCCTCACGGCCGGCACGTACGGCAACGTCGTCCGCTTCCTGCCGCCGCTCTCGATCGACGACGACCTGCTCCGCGACGGCCTGACCGTCGTCCTCGACGGGCTGGCCGCGTCGTGAGCGCGACCATCCCCGCGACGGCCTGGCCCAGCGTCCCCGACGCCACCGGACCAGCCGCCGAACAGGCGGTGCTCGACCGCGTCCCCACGGGCCTCCTGGTCGACGGTGTCTGGCAGCCGGCGGCCGACGACGCGACCTTCGCCGTCGTCGACCCTGCCACCGGCGAAACACTGCTGCACATCGCCGACGCCTCGCCCGAGGACGGCCGGAAGGCGCTCGACGCCGCCGTCGCCGCACGGCACGGGTGGGCGGCGACGCCGCCGCGGCAGCGCGCCGAGGTGCTGCGCCGTGCCTTCGACCTGCTGCAGGAGCGACGCGAGGAGTTCGCGCTCCTGATGACGCTGGAGATGGGCAAGCCGCTGGCCGAGGCCCGCGGCGAGGTCGCGTACGGCGGCGAGTTCCTCCGCTGGTTCTCCGAGGAAGCGGTCCGGATCGGCGGTTCGTACGGCACCAACCCCGAGGGGACCGGCCGTGCCACCGTCGCGCACAAGCCCGTCGGACCCGCGTTCCTGATTACGCCGTGGAACTTCCCGTTGGCGATGGCGACCCGCAAGATCGCGCCGGCGCTCGCCGCCGGCTGCACCGTCGTCGTGAAGCCGGCCGAGCTCACGCCGCTGACCACCCTGCTGTTCGCCGACCTCCTCGTCGAGGCCGGCGTGCCCGCCGGGGTCGTCAACGTCGTCCCGACCACGCACGCCGCCGACGTCTCCGCGCCCGTGATCGCCGACCCCCGCCTGCGGAAGCTGTCGTTCACCGGTTCGACGCCGGTCGGACGGACGCTGCTCGGCCAGGCGGCACAGAACGTGCTCCGGACGAGCATGGAGCTCGGCGGCAACGCCCCGTTCCTGGTGTTCGCCGACGCCGACCTCGACCTGGCGGTGGAGGGCGCGCTCGCCGCGAAGTTCCGGAACACCGGCCAGGCCTGCACCGCCGCGAACCGGTTCCTGGTGCACGAGGACGTCGCCGACGAGTTCACCCGCCGGGTCACCGAGCGGGTCGCCGCGATGCGGGTCGGCCGGGGGACCGAGGACGGCGTCGCGATCGGGCCGCTCATCGACGCCCGCGCCGTGGACAAGGCGCACCGCCTGGTCACCGACGCGGTCGAGTGCGGGGCGACGGTCCGGACCGGCGGGCACCCGGTCGACGGGCCCGGCACCTTCTACGCACCGACCGTCCTGACCGACGTGCAGCCCGGCAGCGCGATCCTCGACGACGAGATCTTCGGGCCGGTGCTCGCGATCCGCACGTTCCGCACGGAGGACGATGCCGTGGCCGCAGCGAACGACACCGAGTACGGTCTGGTCGGCTACGCGTTCACCGAGGACCCGGCACGCGGGCAGCGTCTGATGGAGCGGCTCGAGACCGGCATGCTGGGGCTGAACACCGGGGTCGTGTCGAACGCCTCGGCACCGTTCGGCGGCGTGAAGCAGTCCGGCCTCGGTCGCGAGGGCGGCGGCGAGGGCATCGCCGAGTACCTCGAGACCATGTACACGCTCACCCCGGACCCGTTCCGGCACACCGACAGCACCACGACCGCACAAGGAGCAGCTCGATGATCGAGAAGGACGTCGTCGTCATCGGAGCCGGTGTCGCCGGTCTCACCGCCGCGAACCGCCTGCGGGCCGCCGGCCTGCGGGTCGCCGTGCTCGAGGCCCGCGACCGCGTGGGGGGCCGCACCTGGACGAACGACATCGACGGGGTGACCCTGGAGATCGGCGGGCAGTGGGTCTCGCCCGACCAGACCGCACTGCTCGAGACCCTCGACGAGCTCGGGCTGCAGACGTACGACCGGTACCGCGAGGGCTCCAGCGTCTACGTCGACGCCGAGGGAACCCGCACCGAGTACACCGGCGACATCTTCCCCCTGCCCGAGGCCACGGCGAACGAGATCGAACGGCTCGTCGCCGTCGTCGACGAGTACGTCGCGGAGGTCGACCCCGCCCGCCCCTGGGAGACCCCGGACGCGGCCGCCCTCGACGAGGTCTCGTTCCGCGCCTGGCTGCACGACCTCAGCCCGGACCGGGTCGCGACCGACAACGTCGAGCTGTTCATCGCCGGCGCGATGCTCACGAAGCCCGCGCACGCGTTCTCCGCACTGCAGGCCCTGCTGATGGCGGCGTCCGCCGGGAGCTTCACCAACCTGGTCGACGCCGACTTCATCCTCGACAAGCGGGTCGTCGGCGGCATGCAGCAGGTGTCCGAGCGGCTCGCCGAGCGCCTCGGCGACGACGTGCACCTGAACGCCCCGGTCCGGACGCTGCGCTGGGGCGACGACGGGGTCGTCGCGCTCGCCGACGGCGGGATCGAGGTGCACGCCCGACAGGCCCTCGTCGCGGTCCCGCCGCCCCTGTACTCGCGGATCTCGTTCGAGCCGCCGCTGCCCCGACGCCAGCACCAGCTGCACCAGCACCTGTCGATGGGCTTCGTGATCAAGGTGCACGCCGTCTACGAGCGCCCCTTCTGGCGTGCGGCGGGCCTGTCCGGCACCGCGTTCAGCCCGTACGAGGTCGTGCACGAGGCGTACGACAACACCTCGCACGGTTCCGAGCAGGGCACCCTGGTCGGGTTCGTCTCCGACCAGCACGCCGACGACCTGTTCGCGCTGTCGACCGAGGAACGGCGGGCCCGTGTGCTCGCCTCGCTGGCGCACTACTACGGTGACGAGGCCCTGTCGCCGGTCGTCTACTACGAGAGCGACTGGGGCACCGAGGAGTGGACGCGCGGCGCCTACGCCGCGAGCTTCGACCTGGGCGGGCTCGTCCGCTACGGTGCCGACCAGCGTGCCGCGGTCGGTCCGATCCGGTTCGCGTCGAGCGACCTGGCCGGGCAGGGCTACCAGCACGTCGACGGTGCCGTGCGCATCGGGCGGGAGGTCGCCGAGGAGATCCTGGCGGTCGTTCCCCAGGCCGCTGCGACGCGGTAACCACCTCGAACAGTCACTGCTGTGTGCTGTGCTCAGGCGCTCGCGCGTACCGTCCGGGCCATGAGTGACGCAGCGAACGGGTCCAGCGACCCCACCAAGGACCAGGAGCAGTACACCGAGGACCTGCCGGACGGGTCGCCCACGGGCGACGCGACGGAGGACCCGCAGCAGGACAGCGACACGGACTCCGGCGGCGAGCCCGCCGACCCGCAGCAGTAGCGGCGACCGCGCGGCGGCGCGGCGGCGTGAGACGCCGGCGTGTTCGCTCGACGCCTCCACGTCGGCGAGACGCCGCCGGATCCGGCGGCGTCTCGCGCGTTCCGCGGCGTCGAAGCGTGACGACGGCGTCTTCCGGTGGCGACGTGGGAGCGGCGACCGACGGACGGACGGGAGGCGCGGTGCCAGCTGGCACCGCGCCTCCCGTCCGTCGTGGGCCGGCTGCAACACACCGGCGTCTTGATCGGACGCCGTCCCGTCAGCGAGACGCCGCCATGTTCGGCGGCGTCTTGCGCAGACACCGGCGTCTCCGCGTCCGTCAGCCAATGCGGATCAGCTTCTTGTTCACGAACTCGTCGGCCCCCAGGGGGCCGAGTTCGCGGCCGAAGCCGCTGCCCTTGACGCCACCGAACGGCAGCTCCGGGCTGTCCGCGCCGACGATGTTCACGTAGACCATGCCGGCCTCGATCCGATCGGCGACCCGGAGTGCCTGGTCGGCGTCGGTGGTGAACAGGTACGAGCCGAGGCCGTACGGGGTGTCGTTCGCCAGGGCGATCGCCGCGTCCTCGTCGGCGACGCGGTACACGGCGGCGACGGGGCCGAAGAACTCCTCGCGGTAGGCGTCGTTTTCCGGCGTGACGTCGGTCAGGATCGTCGGCAGGAAGGCGTTGCCCTGGCGGTCGCCGCCCGTGACGACGGTCGCACCCTGCTCGACGGCGGCAGCGAGCTGCTCCTGCAGCCGGTCGGCCGCGGCCGGTGACGACAACGGGCCGAGTTCGGCACCGGGCACGCTCGGATCGGTCGGTTCGACCGCCGACATCGCCGCGGTGAACTTCGCCAGGAACTCGTCGTACAGGCCGTCGACCACCAGGAACCGCTTCGGGGCGTTGCAGACCTGGCCGTTGCCTTCGAGCCGGGTGGTGACGGCGGACTCGACGACGGCGTCCAGGTCGTCGGTGGACAGCACGATGAAGGGGTCGGAGCCGCCGAGTTCGAGCACCACCTTCGTCAGGTTCCGGCCGGCGATCTCGGCGACCGCGGCACCGGCGCGCGCCGAACCGGTGAGCGAGACGCCCTGCACGCGCGGGTCGGCGATGACGTCGGCGACCTGGTCGTTCGTCGCGAACACGTTCGTGTAGGCCCCGACCGGGAAGCCGGCGTCGTGGAAGATCCGCTCGATGGCCAGGGCGGACTCCGGGCACTGCGGCGCGTGCTTCAGCAGGACGGTGTTGCCGATGACCAGGTTCGGTCCGGCGAACCGGGCGATCTGGTAGGCGGGGAAGTTCCACGGCATGATGCCGAGCACGACGCCGATCGTGGCCTTGCGGATGAACGCCGACCCGTCGGACCCGTCCGCCAGGGTGATCGGCTGGTCCGCCAGGAACGCCTCTGCGTGGTCCGCGTAGTAGTCGTAGATGTCGGCGCAGAAGTCGACCTCGCCCTCGGCCTGGTCGATCGGCTTCGCCATCTCGCGCACGATCGTGGCGGCGAGTTCGGCGTGCCGCTCCCGGTACAGGTCCGCGACCCGGTGGAGCAGGGCTGCACGGTCGGCGACCGTCGTCGTCCGTGACCACTCGGTGTGCGTGCGGTCGGCGACTGCGACGGCGTCGTGCAGCTCGGCGTCCGTGATGGTCGGGTAGGTCTCGAGGGTCGTGCCCGTGGTGGGGTCGGTGACGGCGTACATGGCGTCCTCTCGTGGTGGCGGTCAGGCCTGGTCGGTCAGCTGCTTGTTCACACCGGTGACGGGCTGGTTCTCGTCGAAGCCCTTCGGTGCGACCCGGAAGCCCTTCGTGATGACGAGCAGGTAGACGAACCCGATCGCCGCCCACACTCCTCCTGCGATCAGGGCGTCGGCATGGAGCTGCGACCAGAGCACCCCGGTCAGGAGCATCGCGACCCCCGGCAGCACGATGTAGCGCCAGCGGTCGCCCGCCGTGTGACGGCGCCCGTTCCGGATCGCGAAGTGCACGATCACGGTGGCGTTGACGAAGGTGAACGCGATCAGGGCGCCGAAGTTGATGTAGGCCGCGATCGTGTCGAGGGAGAAGCTCATCGCCAGCAGGGTGACCGCGCCGACGAAGACGACGTTGAACACCGGGGTGTGCGTGCGGGGGTGCACGTAGCCGAAGACCCGCTTCGGCAGCACGTTGTTCCGGCCCATCACCATGAGCATGCGGGCGACGCTGGCGTGCGACGCGAGACCCGAGGCGAGTGCGGCGACGAACCCGGCCGACACCAGGACCGCCTGGAACACCGGGCCGCCGACGAGCAGGCCGATCTGGGGGAGCGGGTCGTCGGTGAACTCGCCGAACGGTGCGTTGGTGGGGAAGCGGAGCTGGGCGAAGTAGGCGGAGACCAGGAAGATCGCGCCGCCGAGCAGGACGGTCAGCATGATCGCCTTCGGCATGATGCGGATCGACTTCGCCTCTTCCGTGTACATCGTCACGGCGTCGAAGCCGATGAACGAGAAGCACACCACCGTCGCCCCGGTGAGCAGGGCCGACATCGTCACGCCGTCGTGCACGAAGGGTTCGGCGCTGACGATCGTGCCCGCACCGGCACCGTGGGTGAGCTCGATGACGGTGAAGACCACGAACGCGATCATCGCCAGGACCGCACCGACGAGCAGCACCATGTTGAGGTTCGACGTGCCGCGCATCGACAGGCAGATCACCGTCGTCACGAAGACCGAGTACACGACGACGGTCACCCACGGCGGCAGCCCGGGGAACACCTGCTCCAGGTAGAGCCGGATGATCAGGGCATTCACCATCGGCAGCAGCAGGTAGTCGAGCAGTGACGCCCAGCCCACCATGAAGCCGAGGTTCGGGTGCATCGACTCCCGGACGTACGTGTACGCGGAACCGGCGGCAGGGTAGACGCGCACCATCTTCCCGTAGCTGATGGCGGTGAGCGCCATGATCACCAGGGCGATGAGGTACGCGCTCGGCACCGCGCCGTCGGTCTGCCCGGAGACGATCCCGAAGGTGTCGAACACGACCGTCGGGGTCATGTAGCCGAGGCCGAGTCCGACGATCGCCCAGAGCCCGAGGCTCCGCTTCAGCGACCCGCCGCGCACCGGTGCTGCCGGCGCGGTGACCGCGATCGGTGATGCCATGTGACTTCCCTGCTCTTCGGGGCCGGGCAGCGTCGCCCGGATCAGTTCGGAGCACCATACCGACGGGTCGGCAGTGGGCGGACCGGCCGCGGTGTACAGGTGATCGGCACCCGCTGTACACCGCGGCAGTGGTTCAGGCCACCGGTTGCTGCTGCGTGATGCAGTGCAGCCCGCCGCCGCGCGCGAACACCTGTCGCGCGTCGATCGAGCGGACCCGTCGGCCCGGGTACGCCTCGGCGAGGATGCCCCTGGCGCGGTCGTCAGCGACCGGATCGCCGAACGAGCAGGCGATCACGGCGCCGTTCACCACGACGTGGTTCACGTAGTTCCAGTCCACCGGTCCACCGTCGTCCGACAGCGTCGAGGGGGCGGGCAACTCGATGATCGTCGCGTCGGTCGCCTGCTCGAGCGCTCGCCGGATCTGGGGCATGACCAGGTGGTCCGGGTGGCCGGCATCCGGCTGGGCGTGCAGCAGGACCGTGCCCGGGTCGGCGAAGGTGGCCACCATGTCGACGTGGCCCCGGGTGCCGAAGCCGTCGTAGTCGCGCGTCAGACCGCGGGGCAGCCAGATCACCCGTGTGGCGCCGATCGTGCGCGCCAGCTCCAGCTCGACGCGCTCCCGGTCGGCGTACGGGTTCCGGCGCGGGTCGAGCTGCACCGTCTCCGTCACCAGGACGGTGCCGGCGCCGTCGACGTGGATCGCCCCGCCCTCGTTGACGAGCAGCGACGGGATCCGCCTGGCTCCCGCAGCACCGGCGACCGTGGTGGCGACCTCGGCGTCACGCGTCCAGGTCGACCACGGGTTCGCGCCCCAGCCGTTGAAGACCCAGTCGACGGCGCCGAGCGCACCGGCCACGTCGTCGACGACGAACGTCGGCCCGGTGTCGCGCATCCAGAAGTCGTCGAGGGGCGCCTCGAGCACGTCCACGCCGGACGACAGCAGGCGACCCGCATCTGCCCGTGCGACCGGGTCCACGACGACGGTCACCGGCTGGTGCTCGCTGATCGTGTTGGCCGTGGTCGCCCACGCCGTGCGCGCGGCCTCGGCGCTCGCCGCGTCGTCGCCGAGCGTCAAGCCGGGGCGCGGGAACGCCATCCAGGTGCGTTCCTGCGGAGCCGTCTCGGGAGGCATCACCCACGTCATGCGCGCACCTCGCGTCCGGTGGTGGCCGGTTCCACGGCCAGGGCTGCGTCGATCGCGTCGCGTGCGCCGTACGCGTGGCGTTCCTCGTCGACGGGGTCGACGAGCCCGGCGTACAGGTCGGGTCGCCGGGTCAGGTAGAAGGGGAACAGCCGGAGCCACTCCGTCCGGGCGTCGAGGTCGAGGTCGGCGACGAGCACCACGCTCGCGTCACGGGGAGCCTCGACGAGCACGCGGCCGAACGGGTCCGAGATGAAGGACGAGCCGTAGAACGTGATGTCGCCCTCGTCGCCCCACCGATTCGGCACGACCATGAACTGCCCGGCCGTGATGCCGTTCGCCACGATCACCCGCTGCCAGATCGGTGCGGTGTCGAAGTCGGGGAAGGTCGGTTCGGAGCCGATCGCCGTCGGGTACACGAGCACCTCGGACCCGGCGAGGCCGTAGGACCGGGCCACCTCGGGGAACCACTCGTCCCAGCAGGTCGGCAGCCCGAGGCGCGCGCCGAGTCCGGCCGGCTCGTACACCGGGAAGGCATCGTCGTCGGTCCCCGGGCGGAAGTACGTGTCCTCGTGGTAGCCGGCGCTGATCGGGATGTGGGTCTTCCGGGTCCGGCCGACCAGGGTGCCGTCGGGGGCGACGAGGACGGCGGTGTTGTAGCCGCGGGGGTCGTCGGGCTGGTCGTCGTCGCCCGGCCGCTCGTACAGCGAGGCGTGCACGAACACCCCGTGCTCGATCGCCTGGGCACGGGCGAAGGCGACTGTCGGGCCGTCCTGCAGCGACTCGGCGAGGTCCTTCGGGGTCCCGGTCGCCGGGGTGTCACCCGGGTAGCGGCGCAGCGTGAGTTCGGGCAGGAACACCGCGGTGGCTCCGTTCGCTGCGGCGGTCGCGATGCCGTCGGCGAGCTGGGCCAGGTGCTCGTCCGGGTCGGGGAGCCACCGCATCTGGACGAGGGCGACGCGGAGCGATCGGGGGGGTGCGCCCGTGTCGGCGTGCAGCGGCGACGGGAGCGAGGGTGCGGTGACGAGGTCCATGCGCCATTGTTGATCACATGGTCAACTGAAGCAAGACCCCGGCTTCGACTCTCGAATATCAGTATGCTGGTCTCGGGCTCCGTGTCGTCGCCGGGACGCGGGCCCGGGCAGAGAAGAAGCCCACCACTGCAGCAACAGTGGTGGGCTTCGATCTGTCCTCCGAGTGGAGAACGAGGGACGAACTGGGTCCCGAGCCTGAAACTCGGAGCCAGTGTAACGCGCTCGTCGAGCGAGTTGCATCCCTCGGCCTGCACTTCTCGTGTCCGCCGGCGCTGACACGAAGGTGGTCCGATGTCGAACGACACCGAACCGCGTCGCGGCCGTCCGGTGCCGTGGCTGGGGATCGCGAGCTTGCTCGTGACCGTGGCCCGGTTCCTGGTCGAGCTGTGGCGCAAGGGCTGAGCCCCAGGGCACCCCGCGCATCTCGCGCGGGGTGCCCGTCGGGTGGGTCAGCTGATGATGTTGACCGCGCGCGAGATGACCAGCGCCAGCAGGATGAACCCGCTGAGCGCCTGGTAGGCCATGATCATCTTCGCCCGGACGGTCATCGGCATCGTGTCCGTCGGGCTGAACGCCATCATGTTCGTCATCGCCACGTAGAGGTAGTCGAGGTAGACCGGCCGCCAGTCCGCGGTCCTCGGGTCGGTCTCCTGCGGGAACTGGAAGTCCGCCTCGGCCGTCGACCACAGTTCGGGGCGCCGCCGTGCCACCGGACCCCCGCGGTCGAGCTCCCAGTAGACGAGCCCGAAGACGATGATCGTGCTCACCCAGACCTGCAGTGCGGTGAGCAGCACCGCCGCACCGTCCGCGTGGCCGCCGAGCAGCTCGGTGATGGTCCGGACGACGGTGAGCTGGCTGGCGACGGTGAGCAGGGCCGCCAGGGCGAACGACAGCCACCGCGACCACGTGGTCTCGCGCGTCAGACGCCGCGGGTTGAAGACGATGAGCGGGGCGAGCAGCAGGACGCCCAGGACGGGCACCACCCACGACGGGAAGAACAGCACCTCGTCGGGCAGGAACAGGCTCAGCGCCAGGTTCACCAGGACCGCGACGGCGACCGGTGCCCGGTGTTCGTGTCGCGGTCGGGTCCTCGTCGGTGTCACGGAGCGAGTGTCGCACGGGCCGACACCGAGGACAGCGGGTCGGCGAGCGAGAGCGGCTCGACCTCGGTGCCGAGCAACCGCCCGGCCGCCCGCAGCCCGGACAGCAGCGCACCGTGCACGGTTGCCGGGTCGTCGCTCCACGTGGCCTCGCCGGCGAGCTGCACCCGGCCGGACGGGGTACCGAGCAGGTCGTGGTCGTCGGGTGACGCCCCGACGTGCAGGTACGAGTACGAGCCCCGTGAGAAGGGGTCCTCGGCCCACCGGGTGATCCGGAACGCCTCGGGCCGGGGGACGGACGGGCCGAACATCCTCCGCAGCGCCGCCACCCCCTCGTCGACGACCATGGCGTCCGGCAGGGTCTCGAGCCGACGGGCTCCGGCGCCACCGACCAGGGCGGCGAGCACCGGCGCACCGGTCACCCGGGACATGTCGTACCAGGAGTGCCAGTCGACCCCGGCGGACCCCTGCTGCCGGACCACCCACGAGTCGCCCCAGAACCGTGTGGGGAACCGCAGGAACACCTTGTCGTAGGTGCCCATCCCGAGCCGGTCGAGCGCTCCGGTCACCGGCGCGGACAGGGGTGGGTCGAAGACCACGTCGCCGGCCTGCAGCACCCCGAGCGGCACGGTGACGACGACCTGCGGCGCGACGACGGTGGTGCCGTCGGCGAGCCCCACCGTCACCGAGTCGTCGGCCTGGGTCACCGACCGCACGACCGACGACAGCCGGACGTCGAGACCCTCGGCCAGCGCGCGGGCGTACTGGGCGTAGCCGCCGGGGAACACCACCTCGTCGCCGGGGACGTGCTCTTCGTCGAGGCCGTGCGCGTCGAGGACGGTGACGGGTGCGCCGCAGAGGTCCTCGGACCGGTGGGCCGTGTACTCGCGGACGCGCGCTGCTCGGTCGCCCTGCCACCGCAGCGAGCGGAGCACGGTGTCGACGGCGGCCGCGTAGGTCGAGGGCGGGGGAGCATGCGCGACGACGGCGTCGAGGGCCGCGTCGACGGTGTGCAGGTCCGCCACGAACGCCGACGTGTCCTCGGCGGAGAGTGCGGCGCCGGACGGGTCGTGCCAGGCGATCGGCCGGCCGTCGAACTGGAAGCTGCCGACCGTGAACTCCACGGTGTCGATGCCGAACCGGGGTGCCAGGGCCCAGAGCGGGTTGCCGTCGACGCCGTGGATCCACGAGGCACCGAGGTCGACCGGCACCCCGAGTGACGCGTCGGTCCAGGTGCGCCCGCCGATCCGGTCGCGGGCCTCGAGCACGACGACCCGCTGCCCGCCCAGTGCGAGCGCCCGGGCGGCGGCGAGCCCGGCGACCCCCGCCCCGACGACCACGACGTCGGCGTCGAGACCGGCAGCCATCAGTGCCCTCCGGTCAGTGGTGCCATGAGCCGGGCCGCCAGACTCGGCCGCCCGGTCAGTGCTTCTTCGCGGTCGGCCAGGTCGGTCGCGACGAGTCCCGCGTTCGCCCCGAGGAACCGCAGCGGCTCGGGCTCCCAGTCGGGCGACCGGTGGTTCACCCACGGCAGTGCGGTCAGTGCCGTCGACTCCCCGCGCACGAGGTCGGCGAGGGTCCGGCCGGCCAGGTTCGTCGTCGACAGGCCGTCACCGACGTACCCGCCGGCGCTGCCGACGTGTCCGTCCCAGGTCACCGAGGCGCACCAGTCGCGCGGCACCCCGAGCGGGCCGCCCCACGTGTGGGTGACCGGGGCGTCCGCGACGACGGGGAACAGGTCGACCAGGGCCTTCCGCAGGTGCTCGAACACCCGCGGCACCCGGTCGTACCCGGGTGTGATCGAGGATCCCCAGTGGTAGCGGGCTCCGCGGCCGCCGAACGCCAGCCGGTCGTCGGCCGTGCGCTGCCCGTACACGAGCAGGTGCCGGTAGTCGGAGAACGTCTGCCCGTGCTCGAGTCCGATGCGTTCCCACGCGGACGCCGGCAGCGGGGCCGTCGCGATCATGAGCGAGTACAGCGGCAGGATCCGCCGCTTCGTCTGCTCCAGCTGGGCGCCGTACCCCTCGACCGCGATCACCACGGTGCCCGCCGTCACGGTGCCGCGCGACGTGACCACACGCCCGCGATCCCAGGACGAGACGGGCGTGTGCTCCGCGATCCGGACGCCACGGGCCTCCAGGGCGGCCGCGAGGCCACGCACCAACGCGGCGGGCTGCACGCGCGCGCAGTCCGGGGTCCACGCGACCCCCGCCGATCCGGCGGCGTCACCCGGTCGAGCGGCCCGCCACTCCATGTCGTCGCCCCATGTCGCGGAGGACGCGACCTCGTCGTGGGCGGCGCGTTCCTGCACGGCGGAGCGTGCGTACAGGACGGTCCCGCCCTTCACGTAGTCGCAGTCGACCTCGGCTTCGGACGCTGCGCGGCCGACCTCGTCGACGGTGTCGCGCATCGCTGCGCGGAGCGCGAGGGCGGCGTCCCGCCCGTGCTCCTCGGCGATCGCCGAGGCAGACCGCGGGAACAGCGCCGAGCACCAGCCGCCGTTGCGACCGGACGCGCCGAAGCCGGCGATCTCGCGTTCCAGGACGACGATCTGGAGGCCCGGGTCGGCCTGGTGCAGGTACCACGCGGTCCAGAGACCCGTCAGTCCACCGCCCACGATCGCGACGTCGGCCGTCGTGTCGCCGTCGAGCGGCGGCCGGGGCGTCAGGTCGTCGCGTCCGGTGGACGCGAGCTGGTCGAGCCAGAACGAGACGCCCCGGTAGCCGCTCACGGTCAGATCTTCGTCCAGGCCTCGGACAGGACACTGCGCAGGATCGACGTCATCTCGCGGAACTCCGGCTGCCCGATGGTCAGCGGCGGTGCGAGCTGCACGACGGGGTCACCGCGGTCGTCGGCCCGGCAGTACAGCCCCGCGTCGAACAGCGCCTTCGACAGGAACCCGCGCAGCAGCCGCTCGGACTCGTCGTCGTCGAAGGTCGTCTTGGTGGCCTTGTCCTTGACGAGCTCGATGCCGTAGAAGTAGCCGTCACCGCGGACGTCCCCGACGATCGGCAGGTCGAGCAGGGTGTCGAGCTCGGCACGGAAGAGCGGGGCGTTCTGCTGCACGTTGGTGAGCAGCCCCTCTTCCTCGAAGATGTCGAGGTTCTCCATCGCGACTGCGGCCGACACCGGGTGCCCGCCGAACGTGTAGCCGTGGTAGAAGGTCGTGTCCCCCTTGGAGAACGGCTCGAACAGCCGGTCGCTGATGATCGTCGCACCGATCGGGGAGTACCCGGAGGTCATCGCCTTGGCGCACGTGATCATGTCCGGCACGAAGCCGTAGGTGTCGCAGGCGAACATCGTGCCGATCCGGCCGAAGGCGCAGATGACCTCGTCCGAGACGAGCAGCACGTCGTACTCGTCGCAGATCTCGCGCACCCGCTGGAAGTACCCGGGCGGCGGGGTGAAGCAGCCGCCGGAGTTCTGCACTGGCTCGAGGAACACCGCGGCGACGGTGTCGGGGCCCTCGAACTCGATCATCTCGCGGATCCGCTCCGCCGCCCAGAAACCGAACTGCTCCTCGGTGCCCCCGGGGAAGCCCATCTCCTCGGCGCGGTACGAGTTCGTGTTCGGCACCCGGAAGCCGCCGGGGGTCAGGGGCTCGAACATCTCCTTCATCGCCGGGATGCCGGTGATCGCCAGGGCGCCCTGCGGGGTGCCGTGGTAGGCGACCGCGCGGGAGATCACCTTGTGCTTCATCGGCTTGCCCTGGAGCTTCCAGTAGTACTTCGCGAGCTTGAAGGCCGTCTCCACCGCCTCGCCGCCGCCCGTGGAGTAGAAGACCTTGTTGAGGTCACCGGGGGCGTGCTCGGCCAGTCGGTCGGCGAGCTCGATCGCGGCGGGGTGCGCGTACGACCAGATCGGGAAGAAGCTCAGCGTCTCCGCCTGCTTCGCGGCCATCTCGGCCAGGCGCTTCCGCCCGTGCCCGGCGGCGACGACGAACAGGCCGGACAGCCCGTCGATGTACTCCTTGCCGTGGCTGTCGTAGACGTGGTGGCCTTCGCCGCGCACCATGATCGGCACGTCGGCGCCGGCCTGGTTCGCGCCGTGCCGGGCGAAGTGCATCCACAGGTGGTCCCGGGACTTCCGCTGCAGGTCGGCGTCGTCGACCGGTGCGAACGGGTCGTAGGAGTGGAGGCGGGCGGCCGGGCCCGTCGTGGTCCGGCCTGTGGCCTGTTCGGAGATGGTCATCGCGTTCCCCAGTCGTAGAGCTGTTTGCGGAGTTGCAGGTAGACGAAGGTCTCGGTGCCGGCGACGCCCGGGATGGCCCGGATGGTGCCGTTGAGCAGTTCGATCAGGTCGTCGTCGTCCTCGCACACGACCTCGACCATCAGGTCGAAGCTGCCGGCGGTCATCACGAGGTAGTCGACCGCCGGCAGCTGTTCCAGGGCATCGGCGACGGTTCGGGTGTCGCCGCTGACCCGGATGCCGATCATCGCCTGGCGGTGGAAGCCCAGTTGCATCGGGTCGGTGACCGCGACGATCTGCATGACGCCGGTCTCGGTCAGCTTCTGCACACGCTGCCGGACCGCCGCTTCACTGAGACCGACGGCCTTGCCGATCTCGCCGTACGGGCGACGCCCGTCCGCCTGGAGTTGCTCGATGATCCGTTTCGAGGTGTCGTCGATCGGTCCCGGACGTCGTGGTGCTGCCGCCATGCCGGACAGCATGGCAGCGAGGTTCGGGGTGCGCAAGGGATTCCGTTGTGAACTCCGTGTTTCGCGACGATTTCCGTTGTTACAGTTCTCCACAACCTCCGGATCCTTCTTCCGCACCGCCGGAATCCGTGTCAGTATCACCGCCATGCTGGACGCACAGAGCACGGCGACGGCGGACACCGACACCCGGGTCCTGTGGAACTTCGTCGGTGGTACCTGGGTCGAGTCGACCGCCGACACCACGTTCGACCTGGTCGACCCGACCGACGAGCACGTCTACGGCACGTCCCCGGTGTCCACCCCCGCCGACGTCGACGCCGCCTTCGGTGCGGCCGCGACCGCGTTCGAGACCTGGCGCCGCACCACCCCCGGCGAACGGCAGCTCGCCCTGTTCCGGATCGCCGACGCGATGGAGCAGCGGGCGTCGGAGTTCGCCGACCTCGAGTCGCTCGACACCGGGAAGCCCCGCGCCACCCTGGTCGAGGACGAGATCCTGCTGTCCGTCGACCAGATCCGCTTCTTCGCCGGGGCCGCCCGGAACCTCGAGGGCCGGAGCGCCGGCGAGTACCTGGCCGACCACACCTCGTTCGTCCGGCGTGAACCCATCGGTGTCGTCGCCCAGGTCACCCCGTGGAACTACCCGCTCAACATGGCGGTGTGGAAGTTCGCGCCGGCGCTCGCCGCGGGGAACACCACCGTGCTCAAGCCGAGCGACACGACGCCCCTGTCGACCCTGCTGCTCGCCGAGGTCGCCGCCGAGTTCCTGCCGCCGGGGGTCCTGAACGTCGTGGTGGGGGACCGCACCACCGGTGCAGCGATGATCGACCACCCCACCCCGCAGCTCGTGTCCATCACCGGGTCCGTCCGCGCCGGCATGGAAGTCGCGCGCGCCGCCGCCGGTGACCTCAAGCGCACCCACCTGGAGCTCGGCGGCAAGGCACCCGTGATCGTGTTCGACGACGCGGACATCCCCTCGGCGGTGGCCGGGATCGTCGCCGCCGGGTTCTTCAACGCCGGACAGGACTGCACCGCCGCCACCCGGCTGCTCGTGCAGGACGGCATCCACGACGAGTTCGTGGCGGCGCTCGCCGCAGAGGCACGGCTCAACGCGAGAACCGGGTCGGACGGTTACTACGGCCCCGTCAACAACGCGAACCAGCTCGCGCACGTGCAGTCGTTCCTGGACACGCTGCCCGACCACGCGACGATCGAGCTCGGCGGCGCACGACAGGGCGACCGCGGGTACTTCCACGAGGCCACGATCGTCGCCGGCCTGCGCCAGGACGACCGGGCCGTGCAGCAGGAGATCTTCGGCCCGGTGCAGACCGTGCAGCGGTTCTCGACGGAACAGCAGGCCCTGACGTGGGCGAACGGCGTCGAGTACGGCCTGGCGAGTTCGGTGTGGACGACCGACCACGCGCGGGCGATGCGCTTTGCCCGTGACCTGGACTTCGGCTGCGTGTGGATCAACACGCACATCCCGATCGTCGCCGAGATGCCGCACGGCGGGTTCAAGCACAGCGGGTACGGCAAGGACCTGTCCCAGTACGGCTTCGACGACTACACCCGCATCAAGCACGTCATGTCCTACATCGGCTGAGGCCGACCACCCCCCTGGAGGCACCATGGCAATGACCGGAACGTTCGCCGAATCGGGAGCCGATCTCCGGCTCGACCAGATCACGAAGTCCTTCCCCGGCCACACCGCGGTGGACAGCCTCGACCTGACGGTGCCCGCCGGCTCGTTCTTCGCGTTGCTCGGTCCGTCGGGCTGCGGCAAGACGACGACCCTGCGGCTCGTCGCCGGGCTCGAGGAACCCACGAGCGGCACCATCACCATCGGCGGCCAGGACGTCACCGACACGAAGCCGTACCAACGGCCCGTCAACACGGTGTTCCAGAACTACGCGCTGTTCCCGCACATGAGCGTGCTCGACAACGTCGCGTTCGGGCTGAAGCGGCGCAGGATCCCGGACCCGATGACGAAGGCGAAGGAAGCGCTGCGGCTCGTCGAGCTCGAGGGGTCGGCGTCGAAGCGGCCCGCCCAGCTCTCCGGTGGCATGCAGCAGCGCGTCGCCCTGGCCCGCGCGATCGTGAACCGGCCGGCCCTGCTGCTGCTCGACGAGCCCCTCGGCGCCCTCGACCTGAAGCTCCGCCACCAGATGCAGCTCGAGCTGAAGACGATCCAGGCCGAGGTCGGGCTCACGTTCCTGCACGTCACCCACGACCAGGAAGAGGCGATGACGATGGCGGACACCGTCGCCGTCATGAACGGCGGTCGGATCGAGCAGATGGGCAGCCCGCAGGACCTGTACGAGTTGCCGCGCACGGCGTTCGTCGCGAACTTCCTCGGCCAGTCGAACCTGCTCGAGGGCGAGGTGCGCGGCACCGACGCCGGCCTGCTCGTCGTCGCGACCGCGGCCGGTTCGATCGCCGTGCCGGCCGACCGAGCCGTCGCCACGACCGGTCGCGTCGTCGTCGGCGTCCGGCCCGAGAAGCTCAAGATCCGCACCGCCGAACCGACCCCCGAGGCCGGCCGGAACATCCTCGGCCCGGGCCGAGTCGTGGACGTCTCGTTCTCCGGCGTCAGCACCCAGTACCTGGTCGACGTGCCGGGCGCCGGGCGCGTCTCGGTGTTCGCGCAGAACTCGAAGGGCGGGCCGCGGATCGCGACCGGCACCGAGGTCTGGCTCACGTGGGGCGTCGACCACGGTTTCGGCCTGGAGGCGCACCCCGCGTCCGACGCGACCGTCACCACCCAGGACGACCCGGGCCTCCAGGCCGTCCCCGCCACGGCAGGATCGCTCGCGTGACCGGCGCGGTGCCCGGTCCGGACCTGCTGCGCGGGCTGACGTCGGCCCGCGTCAGCCGACGCGGCCTGCTGGCCGGCGGCGGGGCCGCCGCACTGGCCGCGCTGCTCACCGGTTGCAGCATCAAGGGCTCCGCCGCCGCCGGCGCCGAGGACACCGTCGACTGGGCGGCGTTCTGGAAGGACGCGAGGGCGACCGGCACCCTGAACTTCGCGAACTGGCCGCTGTACATCGACTCCGACCACGGCAAGTCCGAGTCCCTGGCGCTGTTCAAGCAGAAGACCGGGATCGCGGTCGACTACCAGGCGGTGATCCAGGACAACGCGACCTTCTACGCGACCGTCTCACCGATCCTGCGGGCGCACGGTGCGACCGGCTACGACCTCGTCGTCATGACGAACGGGTTCGAGCTGACCCAGATGATCAAGAACGGGTTCGTGTGCGAACTCGACCACTCGCGGCTGCCGAACTTCGCCGCGAACGCCTCGGACTCCGTGAAGGACCCCATCTACGACCCGGGCAACAAGCACTCCGTCGTCTGGCAGACCGGGTTCACCGGGCTCGCCTACAACCCGAAGTACACCGGGCGGAAGATCACCTCGCTCAAGGACCTGCAGGACCCGGCCTTCAAGGGCCGCATCGGGCTGATGAGCGACAACACCGAACTCGGGTCGCTCGGACTGCTCGCGCTCGGCATCGACCCGGAGACCTCGACGCCCGCCGACTGGCGGAAGGCCCAGGCGTGGCTGCGCGAACTGCGGCCCAGCGTCACCGGCTTCTACGACCAGAGCTACATCAACCGGTTGGAGAACGGCGACACCTGGATCACCCAGGCGTGGTCGGGCGACGTGTTCCAGGCGCAGCAGTCCGGGTTCCCCGACCTGGAGTTCGTCACGCCGGAAGAGGGGCAGATGACCTGGCACGACAACATGCTCATCCCACGGCAGGCCGAGAACCCGGTGTCGGCGCTCGAGTGGATGAACTTCTACTACACGCCGAAGGTCGCCGGGATCGTCGAGGACTGGGTCAACTACGTCTGCCCGGTGCCGGCGGCCGAGGACTACGTGCGGGACGAACTCGACGACGCCACCGTGGCGGACAGCCCGCTCGTGTTCCCCTCTGCGGACGTGCTGGAGCAGTCGCACGAGTTCCGGGTGTTCGAGAACTACGACGAGTACTCGGAGTGGAACGGCATCTTCAACGCGGTGGTGCAGTCGTGAGCGCGGTCGGGGTGGCGCCGGGGGTCGGTCCCGGTGGTTCCGCCGGTCCGTCCGGTTCCGTGCCGGTGCGGCGGGGACGCCGTCGGAGCACACCGTTCTTCCTGGCGCTCGTCGGCACCGCGTACCTCTGTGTGTTCTTCGTCATCCCGCTGGTGTCCGGGCTGATCGTCTCGCTCATGACCGGCAACCCGGACGACGGCTACACGTTCACCTGGAACTTCGGGATCTACGGCTCGCTGTTCGTCGACCCGCAGGTGCCCTACCTGACGTTCCTGCTCCGGTCGCTCTGGTACGGCGCCGCCGCCACGATCGCCTGCATCGTCGTCGGGTACCCGGTGGCGTACTTCATCGCGTTCCGGGTGTCCCCGCGGTGGAAGAACCCGCTGCTCATGCTCGTGTTCATCAGCTTCCTGGTGTCGTTCATCATCCGGACCGACATGTGGGCATTCGTACTCGCGTCGCAGGGGCCGGTCGTCACGACGCTGCAGGCGCTCGGGCTGGCAGGCAAGGACTTCCACATCCTCGGCACCGGCGGCGCGGTGATCTTCGGCGACGCCTACAACGACCTGGCCTTCATGGTGCTGCCGATCTACGCCGCCCTCGAGCGCATCGACCCACGACTCGGTGAGGCCGCGAACGACCTGTACGCCGGCAAGTTCCGGGCGTTCTGGCACACAACGCTGCCGCTGTCCCGCTCGGGCATCTTCGCCGGGGTCCTGCTCGTCTTCATCGACAGCGTCGGCGACCCGGTGAACTCGGCCCTGCTCGGCGGCACGAACACGTACACGATCGGTCAGGCGATCCAGGACGCCTACTCCGGCAACCAGCAGTACAACGTCGCCGCGGCCCTGTCGACCGTGCTCATGGTCGTGCTCGGCATCATCCTGTTCATCTACGCCCGCGTCTCCGGCACCGACGACCTCGAGGACCTCGTATGACCGCCGTCGCACCGTCCCGTTCCGCCGCCGCTCCGGCCTCGCCCGTGACCGGTCCCGTCGCCGGCCGTCCGCGTCGCCACGGGGTGAACCGTCGTGGGCCCTGGCTCGCGATCGTGTACTGGGTGACGATCGCGATCACCCTGGTGCCGATCGTCTACATGATCGCGTACTCGTTCAACGACGCCCCCACCAACCGGCTGTCGTTCGCCTGGAACGGTTTCACGACCTACTGGTACGCGAACCTGGTGAACGTGTCCGGGCTCGGGGCGGCGTTCGTCACCTCGGTGCTCGTCGCGTTCCTCGCCGCGATCATCTCCGTCGCGATCGGGTTGCCCCTTGCGCTGGCCCTGGAGCGGTACCGGTTCCCGGGTCGCGGCGTCGTGAACACCGTCGTGTTCGCCGACATCGCGGCGCCGTCGATCGTCGTCGGTTCCGCGTCGCTCTCCTTCTTCCTGTCGGTGGGGCTCGGCACCGGGTTCCTGACCGTGCTCATCACGCACGTGGCGTTCGACGTCGCCTACGTGGTCGTGGTGCTGCGGGCGCGGATCGCGGGGACCTCGCGTGCACTCGAAGAGGCCGCAGGTGACCTCGGGGCAACACCGTTCCAGGCCTTCCGGCTCGTCACCCTGCCGCTGCTGGCGCCGGGCATGCTCGCCGCCGGGCTGCTGGCGCTCGCCATGTCGATCGACGACTACGTGATCACCTCGTTCGTCGCCGGGCCCGCGGTGACCTTCCCGCTGTTCGTCTACGGCGCCGCGAAGGCCGGGATGCCGCCGCAGGTGCTGTGCTTCGGGACGCTGGTGTTCGCGGTGGGGCTGCTCGTCGCGCTGCTGAACGGGGCGCTCAACCGGCGGTTGGCCCGGACCCGCGGCTGAGCCTTCGTCCCTGAACGTGCCGCACCGATCACGGTCGGTGCGGCACGTCCTTGTCTCAGTCCTTCCGGGCCAGGTCGACCAGGAGCCTGGTGAGGTTCACGAGCAAGCCCGCGACCCCCAGCCAGAACACCCGACGCCTGGGCTTGGGATCGGTGTCGTTCGACATCGAGACCACCTCCGGTGTCAGCGCCGGCGGACACGAGGAGCGGTGGACCGGGACGGGCGTGCAATCGAGCCGGAGCTCGATTACACTGGACCCGAGCGTTACGACTCGGGAACGGCTGTTGCCCGTCCCGGCTTTCCACTCGGAGAGCAAATCGAAGCCCATCACCGTCCTACCGGTGGTGGGCTTCATCGTTGCCCTGGGGTCGCTTCCCGGCGGAGACGCGACCCGTACGGCAAGCCTATGTGGTATTTCAGCCGTCCACCGTGATCAGGACGCAGTGTCGGCGAGCTGCGGGCCGAGTGACCGGCGTCGGGCCTGCAACACGGGGTTGACGGTCGCGACGAGCATGATCACCAGGCCGATCGCGATCACGAACGGCACCGGCCGGAGTGGGTCGGTCCAGCTCGTCAGGGCTGCGGGGATGCTCGCGAGTGCGAACGGCAGTGCGATGAGCACCGAGGTCACGACGAGGGCGACGGCCTCGAGGACGGCCCCGACGAGTGCGGTCCGGAACGTCCCGCCGGCGACGACGAGCAGGGCTACATCGCGCCGCCGGCCCGACGTGGTCATCACGACGGTCGCGGCCCCGGTGAACAGGACGATGAGGACCGGCCCGCCGAAGATCGCCAGGCCGCCGCGGTAGTACGCCGGGGAGTCCCAGACGCCGGCCAGACCGGTGAGGGCGGCGAGCATCACGGCCACGGCGAGCAGTGCGACCGCCGCGTGGCTCCGTGCTGCGTGGAAGCGCAGTGATTCGCGGGCGAGGAACCAGGCGACCGGTGACCCGGGCACCGCCGCGGTCCAGGCCGAGACCAGCCGCTGGCACGACCACGGTGCCGATGCGATGACCACGCCCATCGCCGGGACGAGGAAGAGCATCGACATCCCGCGTTCGCCGAGCAGCGTCGCGGCGTACATCGCCAGGGCGATGCCGCCGAGGGCGTACGCGGTGACGAGTCGAGCGCGACCGGGGCGCGTCGGCTCGAGCTCGGGCTCCCGGACGGCGAGGAGTGCGGGGGTCCTCGAAGCCGCGCGTGCCGCCCCGATGGCGCTCAGCAGGACCACGAGGACGAAGACCACGAGCGCGACCGTGGTCTCGACGACGCCGAGTCGCGGCTGGAGTGCCGCTGCACCCGGATTCCGCAGCGGTGCCGACAGGAACGCCATCAGGGCGCCGAGCACGAGCGGCACGAGTGCGAGGGCTGTGGCGAACGCGACGAGTGCCAGTGTCGCGGCCTGGGCGAGCACCACGCGCTCGACCAGTCCGGGACCGATCCCCGCCAGCTGCCAGCGTGCGTGGTCCTGACGCTGCGTCCGGATCGAGAAGCCGACGAGCACGTTCAGGGCACCGATCACCACGATCGCGTTCATCGCCCCGAACACCAGCGCGTGGTTCCGGAGTCCGGCTGCGTCGACGGGGTCGGTGACGGCGGCGGCGGTCGAGACGTCCCCGGCGCAGACCAGGGCGACGAGGGCCGCGAGGACCATCACGACGAAGGCCGCGGTCCACAGACGCCACGACCGCGCCACCTCGGAGAGGACGAGTCGGGCGATCACCGGGACACCGCCTGCAGCACGTCGGCCGCGGTCGGTGCGACGAGTTCGCGGTGCAGGCGTCCGTCACGCAGGACGAGCACCCGGTCACCACGAGCCGCTGCCTCGAGGTCGTGCGTGACCATCACCACGGAGCGCGATCCCGTGGCGGCGCCCTGCAGCAAGGCGAGCACCCTCGCGCCGGACTCGGAGTCGAGGGCACCGGTCGGCTCGCCGGCGAAGACCACGTCGGGGGCCGTGACGATCGTGCGCGCGATCGCCACCCGCTGCTGCTGCCCGCCGGAGAGCTGCCCCGGTCGCTGCCGGGCCACGTGGGACAGGCCGACGGCGGCGAGGGCGTCGTGGACGGTCGACCGGTCGAGTGAGCCGGACGCCAGGCGCAGCGGCAGGGCGACGTTGTCGAACGCCGTCAGTGCCGGGATGAGGTTGTACGACTGGAACACGAAACCGATGTGGTCGCGGCGGAACCGTGCGAGGGCGTCCCCGCGGAGCGTCGCCAGGTCGGTGCCGTCGATGTGGACCGAGCCGGAGCTGGGGGAGTCCAGTCCGGACAGGCACTGCAGCAGGGTGGACTTGCCCGACCCGCTGGGTCCGACGATGGTGACGAACTCGCCGCGGGGGACGGACACCGTGACGTCGTCGAGGACGAAGGCTTCCCGTTCGCCGGGGCCGCGGAACGAGCGGGACAACCCGACGGCGGAGATGAGAGAGGTCATCGAGCCAATATTTGACATATGTTACGAGCGTGAGTCGGGCGGAGCGGCGGCGGACACGCCACAGGGCACA
This sequence comes from Curtobacterium sp. ME-Dv--P-122a, assembly GCF_030209645.1. Taxonomy (NCBI): domain Bacteria; kingdom Bacillati; phylum Actinomycetota; class Actinomycetes; order Micrococcales; family Microbacteriaceae; genus Curtobacterium; species Curtobacterium sp. ME-Dv--P-122a. Next base: position 380,880 of record NZ_JARVRO010000006.1, on the reverse strand, counting down.
CGCGTAGGTTCCAGCCATGAGTGCAGAGCTGACGCTCGGCGCCGAGGAAGAGCTGCACCTCATCGACCTCGAGTCCGGCCGACTTTCCGCGAAGGCCCCGCGCCTTCTGCCCAAACTGCCCACCGACCGCTTCGGCGCCGAGCTGCAGCGCACGACGATCGAGACGAACACCCCGGTGGTGCGGACCCTCGACGACCTGCGGCGGGTGATCGTCGACCTGCGCAGTGAGCTCAGCGCCGCGATCGCCCCGGCCGGGGTCACCATCGCCGCCGTCGGCACCGCGCCGAGGTCGGAGTACGCCGACTTCGAGCTGAGCTCCGGCGGTCGGTACGGCCGGATGCAGGAGCAGTACCGGATGCTCGTCGACGAACAGCTCATCTGCGGCCTGCAGGTGCACGTCGGGGTGAGCGACCGCGACCTGGCGGTGCTGATCGCCCAGCGGGTGGCGCCGGTGCTCCCGGTACTGCTCGCCCTGAGTGCGTCGAGTCCGTTCTGGAACGGGCAGGACACCGGGTACGCCTCGTTCCGGAGCATCATCTGGCAGCGGTGGCCGTCGGCCGGCAGCTTCGGCCCGGTGGAGGACGCCGCCGAGTACGACCGGGTGCTCGACGACCTGATCGCCTCGGGCGTGATCGCCGACAAGAAGATGGCCTACTTCGACGTGCGGCCGTCGTCGCACGCGCCGACGCTCGAGCTGCGGGTCTGCGACGCGACCCCGGTGGTGGACGACGCCGTGCTCATCGCCGGACTCTTCCGCGCCGCGGTGCGCAAGGCCGAGAAGTCGGTCGTGTCCGGCGCCGAGTGGCACCCGCGCAGCGAACCCCTGCACCGTGCGGCGATGTGGCAGGCCGCCCGCTCCGGGTTGAGCGGGGAACTCGTCGGCCTCGGGCAGCACCCCGAACGGCTGCCCGCCGAGGTCGCGGTGCGCCAGATCGTGTCCCGCCTGCGCCCGGAGCTCGAGGAGCTCGGCGACTGGGGGACGGTGACGGAGCTGCTCGACGCGACCCTGGCCCGTGGCAACTCCACCGACCGGCAGCGCACCGCCTACGCCGAGCGCGGGGAGATGGACGACGTCGTCGCCCTGGTGGTGGAGGACACCGCGGGACTCCCGTCCGGACGCGACGAGGACCCGGTGGTCCCGATCCCCGGGTACCGCGTCCGCGCCGGCGACGAGGCGGTCGGCCCCGGGGCGCGCCCCCGTCCGGCGTTCCGTGACCTGGCGGCGTTCTTCGACGGGTGGGACGCCGAGACCGCGATCGAGCGCTGCACCGCCCGCGACGTCTGGACCCGCGAGCACCACGTCGGCTTCGTGGTGGACGGTGGCGCGCAGGCGTTCGGCTGCGACCTGGTGCCCCGGACGATCAGCGCGTACGAGTGGTCGCAGCTCGAGCGTGGCCTGGGGCAGCGTGCCCGCGCGATCGAGCTGTTCCTGCGTGACGCGTACGGCGACCGGCGGATCGTGGCCGACGGCGTGCTGGACGCGGACCACTTCGTCGGCGCGAAGGGCTGGGACCCGGACGCCACCCGGCTGCCGGCGACGGCGGTCCGTGCTCCGGTGCTCGGGTTCGACCTGGTGCGCAACGAGTTCGGCGGCTGGCGGGTGCTCGAGGACAACGTCCGCTCGCCCTCGGGCGTCGCGTACGGCATCGCCCTGCGCGAGCTGATGGACGACGTCGTGCCGGACGCGCCGCGGCCGGCGCACCTGCGCGACCCGCACGGCGTGATCGACCGGCTGCGCCGGACCCTCTGCGCGAACACCACCGCGGTGACGGGCGCGACCGATCCCGTGATCGCGCTGGTCAGCGACGGCCCGGCCGCCGGCGCGTGGTTCGAACACCGCAGGCTGGCCGACGGGGCCGGGTTGCTCCTCCTGTCCGGGTCGGACCTGGACGTCCGTGACGGACGCGTGGTCGACGCGACGACGGGTGACGTGCTCGACGGGCTGTACCTGCGGATCGACCGCGACGTCAGCGCGCTGACGGCGGAGCACGCTCCCGACCTGGGTGCGCGGATCCTCGACGCGGCGGAGGCAGGACGCGTCTACCTGGCGAACGCGCCGGGCAACGCGCTGGTCGACGACAAGGCGATGTACGTCACCGTGCCGGACCTGATCTGGTACTACCTGGACGAGAAACCCCTGCTGGCATCGGTGCCGACGTACCGCACGAGCATCGAGGTGGAACGGCTGTCGGTCCTGGACCGCGTCGGGGAACTCGTCACGAAGCCGGTCGACGGCGAGGGCGGCCGCGGGGTCCTGATCGGACCGAGCGCGAGCGCCCCCGAGGTCGCGGAACGACGGCGCGAGATCGCGGCCGACCCCGCCGGGTGGGTGGGACAGGAGGTGGTGCAGCTGTCCTCGCACCCGACGATCGGACCCGCCGGACTCGACCCGCGGCACGTGGACCTGCGGGCCTTCGTCTACGCGACGGGGACCGGACCGGACGACGTGCACCTGGCCGACGTCGCCCTGACGCGCGTCGCGCCCGAGGGCAGCATGGTCGTCAACTCGTCGCAGGGCGGCGGCGCGAAGGACACGTGGATCGTCGGGAACGCCCCGGCTGACACCGAGGGAGAGCGCTGATGTGTGGACTCGCGGGTGAGATCCGGTTCGACGGCCGAGCGCCGGACGTCGGGGCGGTCGCCCGGATGACCGGCTGCATGACGCACCGCGGCCCGGACGGCGACGGCCTGTGGGCTCGCGGCCCGGTCGCCCTGGGGCACCGACGGCTGTCCATCGTCGACCTGTCCACCGCGGGCGCGCAGCCGATGGTGCTGGCCGAGGCGGGGCTGACGATCGCCTACAACGGGATGGTCTACAACTACCGGCAGCTCCGCGACGAGCTGCACGGCAAGGGGCACCGGTTCGCGTCGACGTCGGACACCGAGGTCATCGCCCTGGCGTACGCCGAGTGGGGCACCGCGTTCGTCGACCACCTGATCGGGATGTTCGCCATCGCCATCTGGGAGCACGGCAGCGGCCGACTGGTGCTGGCGCGGGACCGGCTCGGCATCAAGCCGCTCTACGTCGCACCCGTCCCGGGCGGCCTCCGGTTCGCGAGCTCCCTGCCCGCGATCCTGGCCGGCGACGCCGGCAGCGGAGGCAACGGCAGCACGAGCGGCAGCGGCGGCACGAGCGCCGGCGGCGTCGACACGTCCATCGACCCCGTCGCCTTCGCCTCGTACATGAGCTTCCACTCCATCGTCCCCGCACCCCGCACGATCCTGGCCGGCGTCGGCAAGCTCCCGCCCGCGACCGTCCGGGTGATCGACCCCGACGGCGCCACTCACGACACCGTCTACTGGGAGCCGCGCTTCGAGCGCGACCCAGCCAAGTCCGACTGGTCCGAGCACGACTGGGAGCAGGCGTTCATCGGTTCGCTCCGCACCGCCGTCGAGCGCCGGATGGTCGCCGACGTCCCGGTCGGGGTGCTGCTCTCCGGCGGGATCGACTCCTCGCTCGTGGTCGGGCTGCTCGCCGAGGCCGGGCAGCAGGACCTCGCCACGTTCAGCATCGGGTTCGACGCGGCGGGCGGCGAGTCCGGCGACGAGTTCGAGTACTCCGACCAGGTCGCGAAGCACTTCGGTACCGACCACCACCGCATCCACATCCCCTCGTCGCGGCTGCTCGACGGCATCGACGGTGCTGTCGCCGCGATGAGCGAGCCGATGGTCAGCCACGACTGCGTCGCCTTCTACCTGCTGTCGCAGGAGGTCTCGCAGCACGTCAAGGTGGTGCAGTCCGGCCAGGGCGCCGACGAGGTGCTCGCCGGGTACGACTGGTACCCCCCGCTCGCCGACGTCCCGCGCGACCAGGCGGCCGAGGCCTACCGTTCCGTGTTCATGGACCGCCGCTGGCCGGCGCTGCAGGGCCTGCTCGGGGAGCGGTGGAAGAGCGACGACGACACCCCGTCGGCCTTCGTGGACCGCCAGTTCGCACGGCCGGGCGCGGAGACGAGCGTCGATGCTGCGCTCCGCAGCGACACCACGATAATGCTCGTCGACGACCCGGTGAAGCGGGTCGACAACATGACGATGGCGTGGGGGCTCGAGGCCCGCGTGCCGTTCCTGGACCACGAGTTCGTCGAGCTCGCCGCCGCGATCCCGCCGTCGATGAAGCTCACCGACGGCGGCAAGGGCGTGATGAAGCGCGCCTCGCGCGGGATCGTGCCCGACGCCGTCATCGACCGCAGCAAGGGCTCGTTCCCGGTCCCCGCCATCCGGCAGCTCGAGGGCCCGTACCTGGAGCGCGTCCGCGACGCACTGCACGCACCCGAGGCGCGGGAGCGCGGGCTCTTCGACCCCGCCACCGTCGAGCGGATGCTCCAGGACCCGAACAGCACCAGGACCGCGATCGGCGCCAACGCGCTCTGGCAGCTCGGCCTGATCGAGATGTGGCTGCAGCAGCAGGGGGTGCGGTGACCGTGGGTTCCGTCCGGACTGGAGGCGCGCAGGGCGTCGCGTCGTCGGCCACCGTCGAGCCGTCGGTCACCACCAGGGCCGCGGCCGACCTGGGTGCGCGGCTCACCGCCGCCTGGGGGTCGTGGGGACCGACCATGACCCGGAACGCCCGGCGCGTGGCGTTCGTGAGCGACCGGCACGGCACCCCCGAGGTCTTCGTGCAGGACGTCGTCGTCGACGGCGAGCTGCCGGAACCGGTGCGGATCGCGTTCTCCGACGACCCCGTGATCCGGGTGTCGTGGTCGTCCGACGGGGAGTGGCTCGCCGTCGCCATCGCGACCGACGGTGGCGTGAAGCAGCAGGTCTGGGTGGTGCGGCCGGACGGCTCCGACGCCGCGCAGATCGCCGGTTCGCGGTACCAGCACGCCGAACTCGGACCGTGGAGCCGCAGCGGCCACCGGGTCGTCATCACCCTGCCCTCGACCGAGCCCGAGCAGCCGGCCCGTGCGTACCTGGTCGACCCGGTCACCGGGGACCGCGACGACCTGGCCGTGGGGGAGCTCATCCACATCCTCGACCTGTCGGTGGAGGAACGGCTCGTCGTGCTGAGCGACGGGCAGCGCGGCCAGGAGTTCGTCGTCGTCGTCGACCGGCTGACCGACGAGAGCCATGCCCTGTTCGCCGACGACCCCGACGGGTCCGCCGAGATCGCGTTCCTGCGGCCCTCGCCCGCGAGCGAGACCAGCCCGCTCGTCGCCTACGTCGCCACCGAGGCCGGACTGCCCCGCCGCGGACTCGTCGCGCAGCCGGTCGGGCCGCACGGCTGGCGCGGCACGCCCCGGCGGATCGTCGAGCGCGACGACGCCGAGCTCGAGTACCTGGACGCTGACGACGCCGGCCGCACGCTGCTGCTCGTCTGGAACGTCGACGGCCGGAGTGAACTCGACCTCATCAACACGCACGACGCCTCGCGCACCCCCGTGCCGGACCTGCCCGGGTACGTCGTCACCGACCCCGTGCTCAGCCGCGACGGCCGGAGCGTGCTGCTCGCCGTCGAGGGACCGACCCGGCCGCGCGAACTGTGGCGGCTCGACACGAACGCGCTGACCTGGAGCCGGGTCACCGACGTGCCGGTGCTGCCGGACGTGCAGCTGGTCGAGCCGACGCTCGAGCGGTTCGCCGCCCGCGACGGACTGGAGCTGACCGGGTGGCTGTACCGGGCCGTGGAGCCGACCGCGTCGGGGACGGGAGCCGACGTCGGAACGCATGTCGTGCCTCCCGGCCGCGCAGCGCTCGTCCACCTGCACGGCGGACCGGAGTCGCAGGAACGACCCACGTTCTCGCCGCAGCACCAGGCGCTCGCCGCCGCGGGGGTGACCGTGTTCGCACCGAACATCCGCGGGTCCAGCGGGTACGGCCACGAGTTCGTGCACGCCGACGACCTGGCGCTGCGGTGGAACGCGCTCGCCGACGTCGTCGACTGCGCGCGGTTCCTGGTGACCAACGGGTACGCCGATCGCTCCCGCGTCGCCGTCGAGGGGCGCTCCTACGGCGGGTACGCGACCCTCGCGTCGTTGGCGTTCACGCCCGACGTGTTCGCAGCCGGGGTCGCGGTGTGCGGGATGAGCGACTTCGCGACCTTCTACCGGGACACCGAACCGTGGATCGCGGCCGCTGCCGCGACGAAGTACGGCCACCCGGTCGAGGACGAGGCCCTGCTCGCAGCACTGTCGCCGATGCGCGCGATCGACGACGTCACGGCGCCGCTGCTCGTCGTGCACGGGGAGCTCGACACGAACGTGCCGATCGGTGAGGCGCACCAGGTCGTCGCGGCGTTGCGGGAGCGGGCGCACGACGTGGAGTACCTGGAGCTCGAGGGTGAGGGGCACGAGTACCGGCGGGCGGCGTCGCAGGCGCTGCTGGTGCGGCGGATGGTCGAGTTCGTGGCGGCGCGGCTGGGGTGAGGCGGGGCGGGGCGCTCGGTCTGGTGCTCGGTCTGGTGCGAGGTTGCGTACTCCGTGCGGTGCACGTGCCCTCGCACCGAGTACGGAACCTCGCTCGGGTTGTGGGCCCCCTCGCACCGTGCGAGCCGCGGCACGGCGTCACCGGGTGCAACGATGCGTCGGCGGCGCTCGCCGCGGGCGGAGAATGGTGGCATGACGACGACTGCGCCGACCTCGACCGCGCTGCCCCGACCGGGAGAGGTCTTCGTGGCCTCGGCAGCGGAGGTCGAGCAGGTCGTCCACCGTGCCACGAACCAGTACGCCTCCGGTGTCGTCGCGGACACCGCCGGGTGGGCGGACGGCGATCGTCGGCGGATCGAGGACCTCGGGTTCCGTGGTGGTGATGCCCGCGGCGAAGCGCTCCGGACGCTCGACCTGACCATCGCCGACGACGGCACCCCGACGCGCATGCTCGACGCACCCGCCATGGCCGCACTGAACAGCCACCATGCGCGGTTCGCCGAGCGGCGCGGCGACGTCGTCCGCTACCAGACCGACGTGTCGGTGTGGACGGGGATCCCCGAGCAGCCCACCGAGCAGGACTGGGAGGACGTCCGGGCGCTGCTCGGGTCGGGCGGGATGCTCGGCGTCGGTGCGGCTGCCGTCCTGCCCGAGGGGTGGGAGCTCGTCGAGGGTGCCGGCGGCGTGCAGCTGACCGGTGAGGCGATCGAGGGTGCGCCGGACGACGAAGCCGTCGTGCTGACGCCCGACGACGTGCCGGAGATGACCGCCCTGGTGGAGCGGACGAAGCCGGGGCCGTTCCTGCCGCGGACGATCGAGCTCGGCACGTACCTGGGCATCCGGCGGGACGGGCGGCTCGTCGCCATGGCGGGGGAGCGCCTGCACCCGCCGGGGTGGACCGAGATCAGCGCGGTGTGCACGGACGACGCGTACCGGGGGCAGGGGTTCGGGCGGCGGCTCGTGCTCGCCGTCGCGCACGGGATCCGGGAGCGTGGTGAGACCCCTCTGATGCACGCGGCCGCCGGGAACACCGGGGCGATCGGGCTGTACCAGCACCTCGGCTTCCGGTTGCGGGACCGTGGGGCGCCGCGGTTCGTGCGGGTGCCGTGAGCTGCGTTCGGGCCTGACTGGTCAGAACGCGGCGAGGGCGTTGCGGAGCATGTCGTGGCCCTGGGCCTCGAAGCCCTCGTCGCCGACCGCGTAGGCCCAGGTCGCCGTCCCCACTGCTTCGCGGAGTTGCAGCCAGCGCCACGCGTCCGGAGTGCGCGGATCGTCGCCGTACCCGTCGAAGAACGCCGCTTCGAGGGCGGGATCGTGCTGCCAGTGCAGCACCGCGAGGCGGGTGAGGTCGAAGGACGCGGGGCGCCAGCCGAACCGGCCGAAGTCGATGACGCGGAGCCTGCGGTCGCGGTCGTCGCGGGCGTCGTCGTCCACGATCCAGTTGCGCGGGTGGAAGTCGCCGTGGGTCGGGACGAGGGCCTGCGTCGCGTGGTCGGTCGGGAGTGCGCGCAGTGCCGCTCGTGCGCGGGCGACCACGTCGTCCGGGATCCGGTGCGGGGCGTCGAGCGCGGCCAGTGCCTTCGCCTGCTCGTGCAGTAGGAACGTCGGGTCGTGGCGGGTGTCCTGGTCGTGCAGCCGTCGGAGCACTGCCCCGGCCTGACGGTGGACGTCGGTGTCGTGCTCGTCCGGGGTCCCGAGGGCGAGGTGCCCGGGGACGCGTTCGAGCACGAGGACGCGGTGTTCCTCGTTCGCGGCGACGAGGGCACCGGTGTCCCCGCTGGCTCGGAGTGCGGCGGTGGCGGTGCGGTGGGCGTCGAGCTCGCGAGGGAAGTGCGTGTTGGTCTGGCTGGAGGCCTTCACGGTGAAGCCGTCGTCGCCAGCGCGGACGTGCAGGACCCTCGTGTCGAGGAGCCCCCACGACTCATCGGCCACGACGACGGCATCGGGGAGCGTCTGCTGCACGAACGCGATCTGGTCGTCGTCGAGTCCGGTGTCCCCCCAGTGCATGGCGGCACGTTACCGTCCTGCTCCGACCACTGGAACCCCTCGTCCACGTCTCGGTAGCCGATCCGCCGCCGGACGCCGCATGTCGACGTTCCGCGTGCCGGTTCGTCCTACGCTGGCGGTGTGGACGAGTGGTGGGATCTTGTTGACGCGGCCGGGGTGCCGACGGGTGGGACGTTCCGGCGCGGTGACGCGGGTTGGCCGGGCAGGGCGTTCCATCTGGTGGTAACGGTGTGCGTCTACCGAGCCGACGGAACCGTCCTGCTCACGCAGCGGGCTCCGACGAAGGAGTTCGCCTTCGGGTGGGAGTTCCCCGGTGGGAGCGCGTTCGCAGGCGAGACTGGTCCTGCAGCTGCGTGCCGAGAGCTGCTCGAGGAGACCAACGTCACCGTCGAGCCCGAGGCGCTGCGCCGCGTCGGCCGCTTCACCGAGGAGACGGCGCTCGTGGACCTCTTCGTCGTGCAGGAGCCGAATGGGTCCGCGGTGCGAGCGGATCCGACCGAGGTGATGGATTCGCGCTGGGTCTCCCTGTCGGAGGTCGCCGCGCTTCGTCAGAGTGGGGTGATGGCAGAACCATGGGGGCCGCGGCTGGATGCGCTGTGGCCAGCGGCGATGGCATCGATCCTCGCTGCCCGCATGGCACTCTGATGACATCCGAGAGACGGACCAGAACAGGAGCCCGATGGCGTCCCGCATCCGACGCGCACCGCTCGGCGACCGCGGCGCGCTGTGGAACCTCGTCCTCATCTGGGTCGTCATCGTCGTCGGGCTGCTCGCCGCGATCGGCTGCGTCGGCTACATCCTGAACGAGAGCCTCATCTCGTACAGCACTTGCGCCGCCCGCACCGTTTCCTGCGGGGATGCCGGCTGGTACAGCAGCATGGGCCTCACCTTCTTCGGCGGCTTCGCGGCAGTCATCACCGGCGGTGCGTTCGGCATCCGCCGCCACCACCGCGCCGGCGGCGTCTGGTACCCCCTCGCCGGCCTCGGCGGCGCCCTCTTGCTGACCGCGGTCGCCGTCGTCATCCTCAAGGCGGCGACGAACACGTAGATCGCTGCACCTTGCCGTCGTGGCAATCAGGATCGAACGGCCGCAGTCCCCGTTTCATTGAGCCATCGGCTACCGGTCACGCTGCGCTGACTCGGCCTGCTGCGGACGTTGCTGTTCTCGACCAGCACGCGGACCCGCCACGAAGAGGACCGACCCAGCCATGGCTGCAGCGACTGCGGCGGCGAGCAGAGGCTCCCAAGCGGTGAAGCCCGTGACCGCGGCGACGACGGTCACGACGAGTAACGCAACAGTCACTGGGCCGAGTATCCAACCCACCCAGATGTGAGCAGCTGCACTTGGTGTCGGTTTTTTCGCCTCGCTCCGCGCCGACGATTTCTCGTGGGTGTGCGCGCACCAGGACGGTCGTGGACGGAAAGACCGACAGCACTAAGCAAGCGGCTTGCTCTGAGCTAGCTCCGTCGCTGGTGGGCGATGGCGTACAGGACCGAGGCAGTAGCAGCAGTCAGTCCCATCAGGAGGATACCGATGGCCGCGAGGGCGCCACCCCATACAAGGGCCGGATTCAGTGCCGAGCACGGCTGCCATACACCAGCGTCAGGCGTGAAAGACCCGACCTCGCATCCGCCGTTCTGAACGAACGCGGCGATCACCCCGCCGAACCCGACAGCAAGGCACACCATTGCGAGAACGCCCAGCACGCTGACCCACGCGCGGCTTCCATTCGACAGCTTCATAGCTTGGAGCGTAACGCCCGTCGGCACCTGTCGTCGCTGAAATCGAAACGTACCTCGATCCCAGCAGTGCGACTCGACGCGATCTGAGACTGCGTTCAGTTATTTTTGTCAGACCTGACTCTGAACTGGGGTTTCTTCTCCCGCCCCCCTTCTAGGGGGCATCACCGAAGCTCAGCTCATTCTTATGCTTTGACAACCAACAGCAAGGGGCTGTTGGCCAGAACTTTAGGGGAATCCGTGCGCTCGTTGATGCACTCTCCGCGGTCGAGGACCAGAGGCATCGGCGCAGCAGCAGCCGTTGTCGTTGCACTCGTCGCGTCCTTGCTAACCGTTGCGCCTGCGCAGGCGCTGAGCGAGACCGGTAGTGGCGGTGTGTTCGTGCCGGCTACCGGCCGTGCCCTCGACACGCTGAAAGGTACGGGCGGGTACAGCACCCCCATGCCTGCCAACACGTGGCGAACCGTGAAGATCGCCGGTCTCCCAGGGATCCCGGACGATGGGTCCGTCGGCGCTGTGTCGCTGAACGTGACCGCAAGCGGCACCACCGGTTACGGCACCGTGTTCGGGCGCCCGGACGCTGACACGTCGCGCACGATGATGATGATCTACAACGGCAACCAGGGCGACTACGTCTCGAACTCCGCCGTCGTCGCAGTGAGCGCAGCTGGCACCATTCAGGTGCAGACCGAGACCGCCGCTCGCCTCATCTTGGACGTACAGGGTTACTACACGGCAAACACCGACGGCACCGCGGCAGGCGGCTTCGTTCCCGTCGCGGGCAAGCGCATCGTCGACACTCGCTCCGGGCTCGGCGCCCCCAAAGCGCTCCTCGCGCCGGGCAAGAGCGTCGACATTCAGGTCACCGGTGCCAACGGCGTCCCCGCTGGCGCTTCCGCTGCAGTCGTGAACCTGCTGCCGATCAACACCGCCAGCTCCGACGGATACCTCACCCCTTACGCCACGGGTGAGACGCGTCCGGCAAACGCGCTGCACTACGCCCCGTCGGCGAACACGTCGATCCAGGCGCAGGTCCCGCTGTCTTCAGACGGGAAGATGACGGTGTACAACGGCTCTTCGACCGCGAACCTCGTCATCGACCTGCAGGGGTACTTCACCGCCGCCGGTAACGACGGCGCGACTTTCACCCCGGGCGTCGGACGGGTGTTCAACTCGCGTGCTGCGGACAGCGCCATCCTCGCCAAAAACGAAACCCGCGCGATCCCCGTCGCCGGTATCGCTGGAGTTCCTGTCATGGGCTCCGGTCTCACCGCTGTTGTCCTCACTCTGACCGCTCTGCATGGCGGCAGTGACGGCCGAGCATCCGTCTGGGCCAATGGGACGACGCAGCCGGACACGACATCGATCAACTTCCTGACCGACGAAATCCGCACCAACACCGTTACCGTCGGCCTTGGCGCAAATGGCAAGATCAACCTCAGCAACATCGCCGACCCCACCAACTACGTCATCGACGTCCAAGGTTGGTACAGCAGCCCCAAGGCCGCGACGATCACGTGTGCCTCACCAGCAGCTGATGGCGCTGTGCTGACCGAGACGCCCAGCGCACCAATCAGCTGCACCGTCAGCGCCGGCCCCGCTCGACAGTCAGACGAAGCTCTCGTCGTTCTCATCGATGGCGGCGTGGACACTGCCACCCTGCCCCTGTCCTCGACTGGCGCCACGAAGCAGTCGTTCAGCATCCCGAACACAACCGGACAGCACTCGATTGCCGTGGATCGCGTCGGCAGCGACGTCACGGTCCCAGCCGAGTACACGTTCACAATCGGCGACTGGCGACAGAATCACTATGACAACTCGGCTGACACACTCCGCGAAACCTCGCTCACACCAGCCCTGTTCATCGACGCCACCGACACTCCATTCCCGGAGGACGCGCAGTACCGGTACTCGGTCTTCTCGGACTACGAAGGGGGCAACCCGATCGTCGTCAGTGACTGGACCGACGACGAATGGGTGGCGCCGACTGGCGTTCTGCAAGACGGAGCAACCTACTACTGGTCTGCAGAGGTGCGTGGAACGTATAACTACGCAGGCGACCAAGACACGATCACGACACCCCGATTTGGACTCTCCCCGTCAGCGACCGTGAACGACGATGTGACTGACCTTCCAGCCGGTGACAACGACTCGGAGCAGTCCAACGTCAACTGCGACCCTGACACGGGAATCTGCTCAATAGCCGAGGCCGACATGGGCTACACCGGCTGGGGACCCGCAAAGCGGACTGTCATCAACAAGACGCTGGTGGAGAAGAAGCACCGGGTCAAGATCAAGGCGATGTACTGCGAGGCGTGGGGTTCGCAGCCTTGCGATACCGATACGAGTGCAACAGTCGGTGTGTCCATCGGCCTCGGCCTGGGCATCTCGCGCAAGACCGTCGCCGCGTCATTGGATATCACTGCCAACGCGTCCGTGACCTTCCACTACGGCTGCCACGCTGGTCCGCATCGCGGGGTGCAGGCATACGCCACGGGGCCGAAGTACAAGTACAAGGTTAAGTCGGTGCGCTACTGGATCGGTGGCGGACGCCAGACCACCCAGAAGGACGTCAGCACGAGCGGCTGGAAGACGGCCTGGGAACCGCAGGGCGTCGCGTGCGTTGAAAGGAAGCTCTGAGGTCAAGAGCTCACAGACGACGCGCGGGGCGGGACAGCGATGAGCTGTTCCGCCCCGCGCGTCGTTCAGCTCAAGTGAACGAGCGGACCCGATGAACTCCAGGTGGTGCTCAACTCCCGTATGAGCCGAGACCGCACGTGTGTCTCGCTTCCTAACGGTCGCGAGACGTCTCGTCAGCGTCGCGGTCGCGTTCGTCGCTTCCCACGAAATCCGGCTAGTGGCGGTCTCGTAACCAGGCCGTTCCAGAGACCGTTGCGGGCTTCGTCGTGAACTTCCTCGGCTGGGGAACCGGTGTCGGTGTCGGGACCGTCGTCGGGGTGGGGCTCGGAGTGAGGGTCGGTTCCGGCGTCGCCTCGTCCAGCGGCGTGGTCGGCTCTGCCTGGACGGTCGGCGCGGCGGTGTTCGGAGCGGACGTCACTGGTGGCGCCGTCGGCGCCGTGGTGGTCTCCGCGGGCGCGGAGGCGGCGTCCGCTGGCGCGCTGGCAGCGAGGACCGTCACCGCCGCCAATGCGGTCGCGGTGAGTGCGAGGAGGAGCCGCGAGGCTCTGCGCACGGTCCGTTCGGGTCGGGCCATGGTGATTCCGTTCTTCGGGTGTCGTCGATGACGCAGCGGGTGCCCGCACGAGAATAGGAGAACTTCGCTCACTTCCGACAGCTTGTAGGAGCCGGTCGCACAGGATCCTCGTTTCATGGATTCTCTAGGATCGACCCATGTCCACGACCATGCCCGGCTTCGGGACGGAGCGCATCACGCAGCTCGGCCTGCGCGACCGCGTCTACGACCGGGTGCTCGAGGTCCTGATGGGCCACGACGTCGAACCGGGCATGCGGCTGTCGATCGACGGCCTGGCCCGCTCCCTCGGGGTGTCCCCGACCCCGGTGCGCGAAGCCCTGGTGCAACTCGAACGCACCGGCCTCGTCACCCGTGAAGCGAACAAGGGCTACCGGGTCTCCCCGCCCCTGGCCGGCGACCAGCTCGAGGCTCTGTTCGACGCCCGGCTCATCGTGGAGAGCGGCGCGGTCGAGCTCGCGGCCCGCGGTGACGTCGACGGCCTGCGCGAGCGACTGGCGGCAGCGCTCGACGAGCAGGCTGCGGTGGCCGCCGAGGTAGCGTCCGTCGGTGCTGCGCACGCGCCGGAGGAGCTGATGGCCCGCTTCTTCCGCAGCGACTGGCAGTTCCACCAGCTGATCTTCGACGCGACACGGAACCCGTTCCTCGAGGAGATGTCCGAGATCATCACGACGCGCGTGCACCGCATGCGGCAGATCGTCGAGGGGGGCGGGGACGACACGGATCGTGCGGTCCAGGAACACCGGGCCATCCTGGAGGCGCTGGCTGCGGACCCGACGTCGGCCGTCGCCGCGATGCGGCTCCACATCGACGCCGTCCGGTTGCGTTCGCGCGCGGACGCGTCCCACACGAGCTGAGGCGGAGGGGTTGCGTTCCGGCGTCGTGCGAGTATCTTTCCTATAGGAAAGAGGTTCACCGCTGAACCACCACGACATGCAAGGGAGCATTCCGTGACCACTCCACAGGACTGGGTCGACCAGGATTGGGACCCCACCACCTGGACGTCGGAGACCTGGCCGATCGCCGCGTGCCTGCACGGGTTCGCGCAGGTCACCCGCGACGGGACGGCCTTCCACGACGCCCCCGCCGAGGTGTGGGACGAGGTGTTCGGGCAGATCGAGGCCGTCGGCTTCTCGCTCGCCGAACTCGCCGACAGTCACATCCGGCCCGCTGACCTCGAAGCCTCGCGACGCGACGAGCTGTTCGCCGTCGCGAAGGCGCACGGCATCGGCATCCCGTCGGTGCACCTGCAGCGCAAGAGCGTCATCCAGCCCGGGCACGAGGACGAGAACCTCGCGTACGCCCACCGCACCATCGACGCGGCGGCCGAGTGGGGCATGCAGGTCTTCTCGACCGGGCTGCACCAGCCGTTCACGGACGCCCAGAAGCGCGCGCTGTGGTTCTGGACGGCGCCGGGCCCGAAGGACCCCGACGACGCCGAGGTCTGGGCCGCCGCGGTCAAGCGACTGCGGGAGCTCGGCGAGCACGCTGCGAGCGTCGGGCTGCCCATGGCGCTCGAGCTGTACGAGGACACGTACCTCGGCACCTCCGACAGCGCGGTCCGCCTGGTCGAGGAGATCGGGCTCGACAACGTCGGCCTGAACGCGGACGTCGCGAACCTCATCCGCCTGCACCGTCCCGTCGAGGACTGGCGGGAGCTCTTCGCGAAGACCATGCCGCACACCAACTACCTGCACGTGAAGAACTACACGCGTGACGAGGCCGGCGACGGCAGCTGGGCGACGAGCGCGCCGAGCACCATGGAGACGGGCCTCATCAACTACCGCCAGGTCCTGCGCGACGCCGTCGCCGACGGGTTCCGCGGGATCGTCATGACCGAGCAGTACGGCGGGGACAGCCTCGGCGTCTGCGCCACCAACCAGCAGTACATCCGATCCGTCCTCGCGACGACGAAGCTCGACGCGACGGCGACCCCGACTGCAGCAACCAGCACCGAAGGAGCAATCCGATGAGCACCCTCGACATCGCCGTCGTCGGGTCCGGCTACATGGGCGGCGGGATCGCCCAGGTCCTCGCCCTCGCCGGCCACACCGTCCGGATCGCCGACGTCTCGGCCGAGATCGCCCAGCAGAACCTGGAGCGGCTGCTCGGCGAGACCGCACAGTTCGTCTCCGACGGACTGTTCCCCGAGGACGCCGTCGAACGGGTCCGCGCACACCTGAGCGCCGCCGAGTCGATCGAGGCCGCCGTCGCCGACGCGGACTTCATCGAGGAGGCCGTGCCGGAGAAGCTCGAGATCAAGCACGCCACGCTGCGCCGCATCAGCGAGGCCGCCCGCCCCGACGCCGTGATCGGCTCGAACACCTCGACGATCCTGATCGAGTCGCTGGCCGAGGCGGTCGTGGGTCCGGAGCGGTTCCTCGGCGTGCACTTCTCGAACCCGGCACCGTTCATCCCCGGCGTCGAGCTCATCCCGCACCCGACCACGAACGAGCACGCGATCGAGGTCGGCGAGACCGTCGTCGCCGCGACCGGCAAGCAGTCGGCGCGGGTGAAGGACTCGACCGGGTTCGTCCTGAACCGCCTGCAGTACGCGCTGTTCGAGGAGGCCACGAAGATCGCCGACGAGGGCATCGCGAGCCCCGACGACATCGACACCATCGTGCGGACCACGTTCGGGTTCCGCCTGCCGTTCTTCGGCCCGTTCGCGATCGCCGACATGGCCGGGCTCGACGTCTACGCGTTCTGCTTCGAGTCGCTGCAGACCCGCTGGCCCGAGCGCTTCGCCACCCCGCCGTCGCTGCAGCAGCACGTCGACGCCGGTGAGCTCGGCACGAAGTCCGGCGCCGGGTACCTCGAGGTGCCGGCCGACCGCACGCCCGAGCTCGTGGCCTACCGGAACAAGGCGTACGTCGCGATGCAGAAGCTCCTCGACGAGCTCGGCCCGGCACCGATCCACTGAGCCCGGAACACGAACCATGAGCACGCAGAACCAGTCAGCCGGCCAGCACCAGGACCGCACCGTCGTCCTCACCGGTGCCGCCTCACCGCGGGGCATCGGCCGCGCCACCGCCCACCACCTGGCCGAGGCCGGGTGGGACATCGGGATCATCGACCTCGACCAGACGGCGAGCGAGCAGGTCGCCGCCGAGATCCGCGAACAGCACGGTGTGCGGGCCGTCGGTGTCGGTGCGAACGTCGCCGACGAGTCCGCCGTCCGTGCGGCCTTCGACACGATCGAGGCCGAACTCCGGCCGATCACCGCACTCGTGAACCTGGCCGGGGTCTCCTCCGCGCACGCCTACCTCGACCTGCCCGAGGGAGAGTGGCACCGGGTGCTGTCGATCAACCTCGACGGTGTGCACTTCGCCAGCCTGCGGGCGGCGGAGTCGATGGTGCGGTCCGGCTACGGGCGCATCGTGAACCTGTCGTCGGTCTCCGCCCAGCGCGGCGGCGGCACCTTCAGCAAGACCCCGTACACGGTGGCGAAGGCCGGCGTGATCGGCCTCACCCGTGGTCTGGCACGCGAGCTCGGCCCACGCGGCGTCACGGTCAACGCGATCGCCCCCGGTCCGATCGACACCGACATCATGGGCGGCACCCTGTCCGAGGAGCGGAAGGCCGAGATGGCCGCCGACGGCGTGCTGCCGCGCATCGGCACCCCGCGGGACATCGCTGCCGCCATCGCGTACCTGATCAGCGAGGACGCCGGGTTCGTCACGGGCCAGACGCTCAACGTCGACGGCGGCCTGTACATGCACTAGGGCCAGCCGCCCACGGAACGCGCGCCGACCGGGCGACGCGATCCGTGCCTCCCGTCCGGACGACCGAACCGACCGCCGGACGCCAGAACGACCGCACCGTGCTCGCAAAGGAGCGAACCCGTGTCACTACCCCCTGCCCCCTCGCTCGGGTCGACGAACGACCCCGGCCTGAAGTCCGCCATCGGCAAGGCGACGAAGCACCTCATGCCGATGCTCGTCATCCTGTACTTCGTCGCGTTCCTCGACCGCACGAACGTCGGTTTCGCCGAAGAGGCCCTGCGCGTCGACCGCGGCATCTCGGACGCCGCCTTCGCCCTGGGCGCCGGCATCTTCTTCATCGGCTACGCGATCTTCGAGATCCCGTCGAACCTGCTGCTCAAGCGGTTCGGTGCGCGCTTCTGGCTCGCCCGGATCGCCGTCACGTGGGGCATCGTCGCCGCACTGTTCGCCTTCACGACGAACGACACGATGTTCATCATCCTGCGGTTCATCCTGGGCGTGACCGAGGCCGGGCTGTTCCCGGGCGTGATCATGTACCTGTCCGAGTGGTTCCCGAACAAGGTGCGCGTGCGCATGTTCGCGATCTTCTACCTGGCGCAGCCGTTCTCGCAGATGATCGGCGCCCCGCTGTCCGGCGGCCTCATCAGCGTCGGCGACCAGGTCACCCCGTTCCACGGCTGGCAGGTCATGTTCGCCGGCGAGGGGATCCTCGCGGTGCTGGCGGGCATCGCGGCCCTGGTGTTCCTGACGAACAGTCCGCAGCAGGCGAAGTGGCTCGAACCGGGCGAGAAGGCGTCGCTCACCGCGGCCATGGAGCGCGAGGACACCGCCCGCAGCGAGGACGGCCCGAAGGGCATCTGGCGCGCGATGGCGAGCGGGCGCGTCTGGTACTTCACGATCATCTACTTCTGCCTGCAGGTCGCCGTCTACGGCACGACGTTCTACCTGCCGCAGCAGGTGTCCTCGCTGCTCGGCCAGGACGTGGGCTGGCAGGTCGGTCTGGTGTCCGCGATCCCGTGGCTCGTCGGGCTCGTCGCCTGCTACCTGATCGGGTCGCGTGCGGACTCCGTCGGACGCCGTCGTCGCTGGGGCACCCTGTTCTACATCACGACCGGTCTGTCGATCCTCGGGTCCGCGTGGGCGGGTGCGAACGGGCAGCCCGTGCTCGGCATCCTGTTCATCACCCTGGCCGTGGCGAGCTTCCTGGCCGTCGGCCCGATCACCTGGGCGTACCCGACGGCGTTCCTGACCGGTGCCGCGGCGGCCGCGGGCATCGGCCTGATCAACTCGCTCGGCAACCTCGGCGGGTTCGTCGCCCCGATCATGCGCACCGCGATCAACGAGGTGGTGCCCACCGACAGCGGTGCGTTCGGCATCGTCTCGCTCGGCGTCCTGGCGTTCGTCGCCGCGGTGATGATCTTCTGCACCAAGTTCTTCCGCGGGGCCAAGGCCGACGAACTGCTCGACACCTCGCACGTCCGCACCACCGACCCGAAGGGCAGCAAGCGATGACCAGACTGTTCAACGACCCGGCGGACTTCGCCGACGAGGCGACCGACGGCTTCGTCGCCGCGAACGAGCGGTGGGTGCGGAAGGTGCACGGCGGCGTCGCCCGCGCCACCACGAGCCCCGACGGCACGGTCGCGGTCGTGATCGGCGGCGGCTCGGGCCACTACCCCGCGTTCGGCGGGCTGGTCGGACACGGACTGGCCGCGGGTGCCGCGATGGGCAACCTGTTCGCCAGCCCCAGCGCCCAGCAGGTCACCGGGGTCGCGAAGGCCGCGGAGCACGGTGGCGGTGTGCTGCTCAGCTACGGCAACTACGCCGGTGACGTCCTGAACTTCGACGCCGCGGCGCGCACACTCGAGGCCGATGGCATCCCGGTGCGGACGGTCCGCGTCACCGACGACGTGACGAGCGCCCCGGCCGACGACCGCGCGAAGCGCCGCGGCATCGCGGGTGACCTCTGCGTCTTCAAGGTCGCCGGCGCCGCCGCCGAGCGCGGGGACGACCTCGACACGGTCACCGCCGTCGCCGAACGGGCGAACGACCGGACGCGCAGCTTCGGCGTCGCGTTCTCCGGGTGCTCCCTGCCCGGCGCCGAGGAACCCCTGTTCACGGTGCCCGAGGGCCGGATGGCGGTCGGCATGGGCATCCACGGCGAGCGGGGGATCGACGAGACGGACGTGCCGTCGGCCGACGGGCTGGCCGAGCTGCTGGTGTCCCGGCTGCTCGACGAACTGCCCGACGGCGTGGCACTCGAGGGCCAGCGGGTGGTCCCGATCCTGAACGGTCTGGGCTCGGTCAAGTACGAGGAGCTCTTCGTCGTCTACCGCTCGGTGCAGCGGCGCCTGGCGGACGCCGGGGTCGTCATCGTGGAGCCCGAGGTCGGCGAACTCGTCACGAGCTTCGACATGGCCGGGGTCTCCCTGACGCTGTTCTGGCTCGACGACGAGCTCGAGGACCTCTGGGCAGCACCCGCGGACACCCCCGCCTACCGCAAGGGCGGTGCCGTCGCCGAACAGCGCGTCGACCCGTCCACCGTGGCGGCGGACGCCGAGGGCGTCGGCATCGGCCCGGCGACCGACGAGTCCCGTGCGGTCGCCGAGCAGGTCGCCGCCGGGTTCGCCGCGGTCCGCGCCGTCCTCGACCAGCACGCCGACGAACTCGGGCGCATCGACGCGGTCGCGGGTGACGGCGACCACGGCATCGGGATGCAGCGCGGATCGCACGCCGCCGACGTCGCAGCCGCCGACGCGGTCCGCCGCGGTGCCGGTGCCGGCACCGTCCTGCTGATCGCCGCGGACGCCTGGTCCGACAAGGCCGGCGGCACGTCCGGTGCGATCTGGGGTGCCGCCCTGGAGGCGCTGGGTCGCGTGGTCGGGGACGACTCGCGTCCGTCTGGCGCCACCGTCGCGCAGGGGGTCCGCGCGGCCACCGAGGCCGTGCTCGCGTTCGGCGCCACCGTCGGCGACAAGACGATGGTGGACGCCCTGGTGCCGTTCGACGAGGTGCTCCGCACCCGGCTCGACGCCGGGGCGGCGCTCGCCGAGGCCTGGGGCGACGCCGTCCGTGCCGCCCGCGAAGCCGCGGACGCCACGGAGTCCCTCGTGCCGAAGATGGGCCGGGCGCGCACGCACGCCGACCAGGCCGTCGGCACCGCGGACCCCGGCGCGCTGTCCTTCGCCCTCGTCGTGGAGACGGTCGCCCCGTGATCACCGTCGGGGTGTCGCTGAAGACGTACTTCTCGCACGCCCGGACGCTGTCGTGGGCGGCCGAAGTCGCCGACATCGCCCGGCGGCACCCCGCGGTGCGCTCGGGTGCGGCGTCGCTCTTCGTGGCGCCGACGTTTCCGGCCCTCGTCCCGGTGCGTGACCTGCTCGCCGGCACCGGTGTGCAGCTCGCCGCGCAGGACCTGTCGTGGGCCGACGCGGGCGCGTTCACCGGCGAGGTCTCCGGCGCCGAACTGCGGGAGATCGGTGTCGACCTGGTCGAGATCGGGCACGCCGAACGGCGCTCCCTGTTCCACGAGGACGACGCGACGATCGCGGGGAAGGTGCACGCGGCGTTCCGGAACCACCTGCGTCCGCTGGTCTGCGTCGGGGAGCCGGACCGGGCCTCCGATCCGACCGAGGCCGTGGCGGCGGTGACCGCGCAGCTCGACCGGGCCGTCTCGACCGCCGTCGCGGACGGTCTCGCCGGCCCCCTGACCGTCGCCTACGAACCGGTGTGGGCGATCGGCGCACCGGCACCCGCGCCGGACGACCACATCGTGGCGGTGCTCGACGGGATCGAGCAGCACCTCGCCACCCGGCCCGAGCTGCACGGCAGCACCGTCCTCTACGGGGGCAGTGCCGGACCCGGCCTGCTCACGCGGGGGCGGGGCCGGATCGGCGGGCTGTTCCTCGGACGGTTCGCCCACGACCCCGCAGCGGTCGAGGCGATCCTCGACGAGGTCGCGGCGCTCAGCTGAGCTGGTCGCGGACCGGCCGTGGGGCGCGACCGAGCAGCTCGCCGAGCAGCGGATCGGTGCCGGCGAACAGGCCCCGCTCGGCGGCCTGGTACATGCCGAGCAGGAACCCGACCATGTGCGGGTCCTGCCCCGCGGCCAGCGCACGGGCACGCCACTCGTCCTCGCCCAGGGCCTCGAACCCGATCGTCCGACCGGACACCTCGGACGCCTGCCGAGCCAGGTCGGCGAACGTCGGCGCGTCCGGAGCGGTGAGCGTCACCGGCCCGTCGAACGGCTGATCGGCGAGCAGGATCGCGGCGGCTGCCTCGGCGGCGTCCTCGCGGGCGGTCCACGACACCGGACCGTCGACGGGGACGGACACCGTGCCGGTCTCCTGCCACGGTCCCGTCATCCAGGCGGCGCTGTGCGCGTAGAAGCCGTTCCGCAGGCTCGTCCACGGCAGCCCGGAGTCGCGGAGCAGGTCCTCGGTGGCGGCGTGGTGCGCGGCGGGCACGAAGGGCGAACCGTGCGCGGCGCCCTGGTGGCTCGTGTACAGGACCCGGCCGACGCCGGCGTCCACGGCTGCGTCGACCGCGGCACGGTGCAGCGCGACGGCGTCGGCGGCCGGGTCGCTCGACGAGACGAGCAGGAGCTGATCGGCGCCCGCGAAGGCCGCCGGCAGGGTCTCCGGTTCGGCGTAGTCGCCGCTGCGGACCTCGACGCCGCGGTCCGCGAACCGCTGTGCTCGGGCCGGATCACGGGTCACCACCGCCAGGTCGGACGGCGCGAGGTGCTCGAGCAGGTGGTCGGCGGTCGCGCCGTTGAGGGCTCCGGTGGCCCCGGTGATGACGATCATGACTTCTCCGTATCGGTGGAAACAGCGCATCGGTATCGCTGGTAACACAGTGATAGCACAGATCCGTTATCGTTGTTCCGTGATCGAGCAGGGAAGCCAGCGCGACGAGACGCGTGCGCGCATCGTCGAGGTCGCCGGCACCATGCTGCGTGAACGCGGCGCCACGGCGGTGACCACGCGGGCGGTCGCGGACGGCGCAGGCGTCCAGGCACCGACCATCTACCGGCTGTTCGGCGACAAGGACGGTCTGCTCGAAGCGGTCGCCGAGCACGCGATGGCGACGTTCTCGGCGATGAAGGCCGACGCCGTCCGGGCTGCTCGTGACGAGGCGACCGACCCCGTCGAGGACCTGCGCACCGGGTGGTCGATGACGATCGGCTTCGGGCTGGCGAACCCCGACCTGTTCGTGCTGTTGAGCGACCCGGAGCGCGGCCGTCGGTCGGCAGCCGCCCGCGCCGGTACCGCGCTGCTCGCCGAACGCATCCAGCGGGTGGCCGAGGCCGGACGACTGGCCGTGCCGGAACACCGCGCGGTCGAGCTCGTGCACGCGGCCGGCACCGGTGCGGTGCTCGCGATCCTTGCTGCTCCGGCGGACGAGCGGGACCCGTCACTCGCCGATGACGTCCTCGACGCGGTGCTCGGGCGGATCCTCGTGCCGAGCGGGCCGACGACGGACGACGGCGGCGCGGCCCCGGGTGGTCAGGGCCGGGGGCGTGACGCCGTGACGAGCGCCGCGATCACGCTCCGTGCCGCAGCGCCCCGGCTCGATCGACTGTCGCCAGCCGAGCGGACGATGCTCGCGGAGTGGCTCGACCGGATCGCCGCGGACTAGTCCTCGCGGGTGCCCGCCAGCCCGTGGTCGTGTGCGTAGACGACGAGCTGCACCCGGTCGCGCAGCGACAGCTTGCCGAGGATGCTCGAGATCTGGGTCTTCACCGTCGACTCGGTCACGTACTCCCTGGTGGCGATCTCGGCGTTCGAGAGCCCACGGGACGCCCACCCGAACACGACGCGCTCCCGCTCGGTCAGGGTCGCGAACTCCGGCGGCTGCGGTGCCGGGGCCCGCGCCACGTCGGTGCCGAACAGCTGCGCGAGGTCGTTCGGTGCGATGACCGAGCTGCCCTCGTGCACGGCCCGCACCGCGGCGAACAGGAACGGCGGCGTGGTGTCCTTGAGCAGGAACCCGCTGGCGCCGAGCCGGATCGCGGTCGCCGCCGCCGGGTCGAGCCCGAAGGTGGTGAGCACGACGACGCGGGGCAGCGGGCCCGGCACGGCACCCGAGTAGAGCTGCCGGACGGTCTCCACGCCGTCCATGCCGGCCATCCGCATGTCGAGCAGCACCACGTCGGGGCGCACCTCGGGGATGAGTGCGAGTGCTTCGGCCCCGTCGGAGGCCTCGCCGACCACACGCATGTCCTCCTGGGCGTCGAGCACCACCCGGAGCCCGGCGCGGAACAGCGCCTGGTCGTCGGTGAGCAGGATCCTGATCGGTTCGGTCATCGGACGGGTCCCCCTTGGACGTCGAACGGGATGCGGGCGCGTGCCGTGAACACGTCGTCCAGCACGGCGGCGTCGAACGACCCACCGAGGGTGCCGAGGCGCGAGTCCATGCCGTCGATCCCGCGGCCCGAGCCGGCGGTGGTGCCGTCTCCGGCGACGTTCTCGACCTCGAGCACCAGGTCGGCGTTCCGCCAGGTCTCCCGCACGACGACCGGGTTGCCGGGGGCGCCGTGGCGCAGGGCGTTCGTGAGCATCTCCTGCAGCACGCGGCGGGCGGCGGTGCCGGTGTCCGGGCGCAGGGCCAGCGGGACCCCGCGCACCGTGCGGTCGACGTCGACCCCGGCGTCGCGGATGCCCTGCACGATCTCCTCGAGCGAACCCGGGCCGGTCGCCTCGGCGGAGCCGTCGATGTGCCCGAGGACCTGTCGGACCTCGACCAGGGAGCTGCGGGCGGTGCTCGCGATGGTGGCGCTGACCGCTCGGATGCGCGCCTCGTCGTCGAGGAACGGCACCGAGTCGGCCTGCGCGATGATGACCGCGAGCGAGTGGCCGACGACGTCGTGCACGTCGCGGGCGATGTCCGCGCGGATGCGTTCGGACTCGGCGACGTCGATGGCGCGGGTGGCGGTGGCCTCGGCCTCGGTGGCGACGGCCTCGGCACGCGATGCTGCGGCCTCGGCATCGGCACGGCGCTCCGACTCGCGGTCGCGGGAGCGGAAAGCCCGGACGGCGACCCCGCCCGCCCAGACCCCGAGCAGCGCGGTCACCGGGGCGGCCATCGCCAGGAACGCCTGGTCGCGCGGGCCGTTGATGAGCACGAGGAACCGGAAGCCGGTCGACGCCAGGTAGACCGTGGCCCCCGCTCCGGCGACGACCGCGAGCACGCCGGAGACGACGACCTCGGTGCGGGTGCCCACGACGGCGGCGGTGCCGATCACGACGAAGAGCGCGAGGTCCACCAGCGACGGGCGCTCGCCGCCGCCGACCTGGATCACCCCGAGGACGACGACCATGGCCATCGCGGCCGACGGGGAGATGCGGCGCAGGGCGATCGCCACCGAGGCCGACAGGACCGCGGCGAGGCTCGCGTGCTCGAGCTCGAGGTCGATGGGCAGCAGGAAGACGAACGCCGCCAGGACCGCCCAGGCCACGTCGATGACGATCGACCGGGTGGCGAGCGGCCGGAGGAACCTGCCCCGTTCGGTCACGAGAGCGATCCTCCCATGCCCCGCCGGCGTCACGCGGGCGGAGCCATGGCCATCAGCGCGATGACGGTGGCGACCACGATCGCCGCGCAGAGCAGCAGGGTGGCGATCGTGTGCTTGGTCGAGGTCTGCATGCTCCCAGCCTGCGCAACCGGACGGCCGACGGCATCGGGCGGCCGACCGAAGGGTCTCGTCCTGCCGGGTGAAGCCGACGGTGGACCCGGAACCGTGGAACGGCGCATCCGGGACGCCCTCTGCGTGATCCGGCCACCTTGGACGGCCGCTCAGTGCCCCCGGCGAACCATCGGCCGTGCAATCGCTCGATCGAGACGAAGGAGCACGATTTGTACTTCCACAAGCAGGAACTGCAGTTCAAGGCAACGCCCGACAAGCCCGACGCGATCTACGCCCGCAAGCTGCAGGAGGTGCTCGGTGGCCAGTACGGAGAGATCTCCGTCGCCATGCAGTACCAGTTCCAGGCGTGGAACATGCACATCCCCGGCAAGTACCGCGACATGGTGTTCGGCATCGGTGCCGAGGAGATGGGCCACGTCGAGATGCTCGCGACGATGATCGCGCAGCTGCTCGAGAAGTCCCCGCTCGGCATCACCGAGGACGCGCTGCAGGACGACCCCACGGTCGCCGCGATCGTCGGCGGCACCGACGTCCAGCACGCGATCGTCGCCGGTGCGGGTGCCCGCCCGGTGGACAGCAACGGCAACCCCTGGCAGGGCTCGTACATCACCGCCAGCGGCAACCTGCTCGCCGACTTCACGGCGAACGAGAACGCCGAGATGCAGGGTCGTGTGCAGGCCGCCCGGCTCTACCACATGACCGACGACCACGGCGTGCGGGACCTGCTGTCCTTCCTCATCGCCCGCGACACCATGCACCAGAACATGTGGGCGACCGCCGCCGCCGAGCTGCGCGAGAAGGGCGTCGAGGGCTTCCCCGTGCCGAGCAACTTCCCGCAGTCGAAGGAGAACCAGGAGGTCAACTACCAGTACCTCAACTTCTCCGACGGTGCCGAGGCGAAGAACGGCCCGTGGGCGAGTGGCCCCTCGTTCGACGGCAAGGGCGAGTACTCGTACCACGACGGCCCGACCACCTCGGTCCCGATACCGCCGCCCACGCACCCCGACGTCCGGCTCTACGGCACCACCGAGCTGCCGAACGTCGTCGAGAAGACGGCCGGCCTGGTGCAGGACAAGCTGAACAAGGAGTAGTCCCGTCGGTCGCCCACGCGACCGACGGATGACAGGAGGCCCGGCGCACGACGTGCACCGGGCCTCCTGTCCGTCAGGTGGTCACCGCACCGACGGGGCGGACCCGCCCACGGTCATCAGCGCCCCCGTCTCGGGTTCTTCGTCGCGCGGTACCTCGAAGATGCCCGAGTAGGCGCGCACCGCGCTCCACCCCGCGATCAGCAGGGCCGTGCCGAGGACCGCCGCGACCCAGGGCGCCAGGAGCGACTGCTCGAACAGCCGGGGCGCGGCGACCCAGGTCAGGAACGTGCCGGTCAGGCTGCCGGTGGCCCCGAGGAGCAGGGCGGTGCGCCGGTCCAGGCTCGTCAGCGCGAGCGCCGCGGTGACGACGAGGACCGCGACCACCGCGTTCAGCAGGACGGACGTCATCGCTCAGCTCCTCACTCGGCGGCGGGGCCGGAACCGGCGGCACCGGAGCCGACCGCGAGCTGCTCGGACGCGCCACCGACGGTGACGGCGATCTTGCGCGGCTTCGCGGACTCCTTGACGGGGATCGTGACGCTCAGCACGCCGTTGTCGTACCCGGCGGTGATGCGCTCGGCGTCCAGGCCGTCGCCGAGCGTCAGCTGCCGGACGAACGTGCCGGGCTGGCGCTCACGCGTGAGCCACTGCGAGCCCTCGGGCGCGCCCAGGGTGCGCTCGGCGCGGATGGTCAGGACGGAGCCGTCCACGTCGATGTCGACGGAGCCCGGGTCGATGCCGGGCAGGTCGACGTCGAGGACGTAGTGGTCCCCGGTGCGGTACAGGTCCATCGGCATCGAGCGCGGACCGGCTGCGGTGCCGAGGAGCGAACCCGCGAGTCGGTCGAGCTCGCGGAACGGATCGAAGTTCATCGTCATCGAAATCAACTCCTTCGTGGTTCTCGTTGAGTCCCCTCGACTCAACTGCCACCGTTTTAGCACTCGACCCTGGCGAGTGCCAAGAGATCGCTCGGAGGACGCCGAGAACTCAGCCGAGCAGGGGCTCGAGCCGCGCGACCGCCGTCCGCAGGTGCACCAGGGCCTGGCCAGGGGACTCCACCCGGGCCGCGGGCGCGGACAACGTCAGCCCCGCCACGAGCTCACCGCGCTCGCCGCGGACGGGCAGTGCCAGGCACCCGAAACCCCGCACGAAGGCACCGACCTGCGATGCCGAGGCGCCGCCGGCCGCGTGCAGCCGCCCCATCGCGCTCGACCCAGGTGCCGATCGCAGGGCGGTCGCGTCGAGGAGCGGGAAGTCCGGGTCGACGTCGACGTCGCAGATCCCGTCGGCGTCGTACCGGGCCAGGTGCACCCCGGCGCGGACCGCCGAGCGCACGTCGGACAGCACGGACCGGACGGCGCGGGGGAGTGGTGGGACCGACGGAGCCGCGGCCGGGGCGACGCCGGCGAGCTCCGAGACCTTGTGCCCCAGTGCGAAGCCGCGCAGGTCCGGCAGCCGCACCAGGTACTCGTCCTCCACGAGCAGCGTGATGAGCCGGTAGGTGGTCGCCCGCGGCATCCCGAGCGCGTCCGAGATCTGCTGGGCGGTGACGCCGGGCCCGGCGTGCGCGACCGCCTCGAGCACCGCGAGGGCGTTCTGGATCGCCTTCGGCTGCCGCGCGCGGAGACCGGGTTCGCTCACCGCACCCCCGTCCCGTGGCCGGGTCCGGCGGACGACCGGGAGGCGCCCAGCAGGTCCGCCTCGACCGGCACGTCGTACACCGCCCGGCTCCGACCCCGTCGCCAGGGTCGCCGACGGGTCGCCACCAGGAACGCGACGACGACCGCGGTGACCGCCCCGACGGCGAGGACGACGGCCGGCCACCGGGGCGATGCGGCCTCGACCCCGGCGTAGGTGAGCAGCACGGCGGTGAGCAGGACACCGGTCGTCACCGCGGTGGTCGCCACCCCGGTCGTCAGCTCGCCGATGCGTCGCAGGAACACCGGAGCCGCGAAGCACGTCATCGCGTACGCCGTCAGGTACCCGAGTGCCGCGACGACGAGTTCGGCCTCCATCAGGGACCAGGTCGGGATGCCGGTGAGGAGCCCGAGGACCGGCAGCGCGGTCAGCACCGAGCACGCCAGCACGCCTGCGACGAAGGGTGTCCGGAACCGGGGCGACGCCCGCCCGAGCGCGGCCGGCAGCACCCCTTCACGGCCCATCGCGAACAGCACCCGGACGAGCGCCGTCGTCGAGGCGATCGCGCACGCGGCGAACGAGGCGGCGATCCCGAGGTCGAGCGCCCACCCGACCCACTGCATGCTGAAGGCCGTGGCGAGCTCGTTGACCGGCGACGCGCTCGTGGCGAGGTCGGCGCCGATCGCGGCGAACCCGGTCTGCTGGGCGGCAGCGCTCACGACGTAGAGCACGCCCGCGACCAGGACGGTCCACGAGATCGCGCGGGGGATCGCCTGGAACGGGCGCCGGGCCTCCACGCCGAGCACCGACGCGCTCTCGAACCCGACGAAGGCGGTGACCGCGAGCGCCGTGCCCACCGCGAAGGGCGCCGGTGCGGTCGGGCCGAGTGCGAGGGCGGACGTGTCGACGGGCTGCAGCCGTGCGACCAGGGCGACGATCAGCACGACGATGACGGCGACGGACAGGGTCTCGACGAGCAGGGTGAGGCGCGTCGACAACCGGACCCCGAGGGCGATGACGGCGAACACCGCGGCACCCATGGCGGTGATCACCACGACCGTGACCAGGGAGCCGGTGCCGGCCGTCGGGACGAACCGGGACAGCAGGTAGTCGAGGTAGTAGCCGCTGCCGGTGAGCGAGAACATCGCGATGAACCCGTAGCCGAGCAGCAGTGCGGCGCCCGCGACCACACCGGCCGCCGGCCCCAGGCCGAGCGAGACGTAGGTGTAGAGCGAGCCGGTGCCCGCCACGCGTCGGACGAACTGGTTCACGGTGCGTCCGACCAGGAACGACAGCGCCATCGCGGCGAGCAGGGACCACGTCGCGCCCTGCCCGGCGACGGTCGCGACGAGCACCGGGATCGTGGTGGCCGCCGCCGACGGTGCGACCGCGGACACCGACTGCGCCAGCACGTCGACCGGGCCGATGCTCCGCCGGGACAGCCCGTCGACGGGGGAGCGCGTGCCGATACCCGGCACCCGTGGCGGGTCGGCGATGGCACGGTCGAGCGCGGTCATGCGGCAACGGTACGGGGGCTGCGTTGCCCCGGTGTCTCGGTCGTGTTTCGCGGTGGTCTCGGGCAAATGAGACGCCTCGCCCGGGCCGTCCCATTCGGGTGCGTGCGGGTTTCACACCCGTGGAACGGGGCCGCAACCCCAGCGCGGGACCGTGGTCCCACCCCGACCCAGTCACCCGAACCGGAAGGCCACGATGTCCAGCATCACGAAGGACCCCGCGTCACTCGGAGCCGTACCCGCACCGCAGCGGACCATGCGCGGCTCGCTCGGCGTCACCGCGATCGTGTTCATGGTCGTCGCGGCCGCCGCCCCGCTCACCGTCGTCGGCGGTGCCGCCCCGCTGGGCATGCTGCTCGGCAACGGCGTCGGGTTCCCGTCGCTCTACGCCGCGTCCGCCGTGATCCTGCTGCTGTTCTCGGTGGGTCTGGCGGCGATGACCCGGCACCTGCCACGACCCGGCGCCTTCTTCACGTTCGTGGGCCACGGGCTCGGTCGTCCGGCCGGTGCGGGAGCGGCCACCCTGGCGCTGCTGACCTACACGACGATCCAGGTCAGCGTGCACGGCTACATCGGGTACCTGCTCGGGGTGACCGTCACGGGCCTCGGTGGGCCGGACATCCCCTGGTACGTGTGGTCCCTGGTCGTCGTGGCGCTCGTCGGGGTGCTCGGCTACCGGCACATCGACCTGTCGAGCAAGGTCCTCGGCGTCCTGCTCGTCGGCGAGGTCGGGATCGTGCTCGTTCTGGTCGCCGCGATCGTGTTCCGCGGCGGTGCCGACGGGCTCTCGCTCGCGCCGTTCGAACCGACCCACGTCATGTCCGGCTCGCCCGGCGTCGGCCTGATGTTCGCCATCGCGGCGTTCATCGGGTTCGAGGCGACCGCGATCTTCCGCGACGAGGCGAAGGACCCGGAGCGCACGATCCCACGGGCCACCTACACCGCCGTCATCGGCATCGGGGTGTTCTACACGCTGGCGTCGTGGGGACTCGTGATGGCCTGGGGCCCGGACGGGGTGCTCGCCGAGGCCGCGAAGGACCCGGGCGCGCTCATCCTCACCACGGCGGCGCAGTACATCGGCACCGCGGGCGAGGCGGTCATGAACGTGCTGCTGCTCACGAGCATGTTCGCCTGCGTCCTGTCCTTCCACAACGTCATCACCCGCTACCAGCACTCGATGGCGAACGCCTCGCTCCTGCCCGGTCGTCTCGGCAGCGTGCACCGCAAGCACGAGTCGCCGCACACCTCGAGCGTCGTGCAGACCGTCACCGCCGCCGTGCTCATGGTCCTGTTCGCCGTCCTCGGCCTCGACCCGGTCCTGCAGGTCTTCAGCTGGTTCGCCGGCGTCGCCACCCTGGGCGTGGCGATCCTGATGGCCGCGACGAGCCTCGCCGTCATCGTGTACTTCCGCCGGAACCGCGCCGACCGCCGCATCTGGAACACCGTCATCGCCCCGGTCCTGGGGTTCGTCGGGCTCGTCGCCTCGGCCGTCCTGATCTGGGCGAACTTCCCGACGCTCGTCGGCGACGTCGACGGTTCCGGAGCGAGCGTCTTCGGTGTCGTCAGCACCGTGCTCACCGGCCTCGTCGTGGTCGTGCCCGCCGTCGGCGTCCTGCAGGCCGTGGTGCTGCGCCGGCGCGACCGCCGCCGCTACGACCAGATGCTCGACCGTCTCGCCAGCGACGGCTGACCGACCCACCCGACCCGTGCCTCCAGACCGAACCGAAGGAACCACCAGCATGACCCTCACCGATCCCGTCACCGCCACCACCCACCCGCTCGCGAACCTGAGCCCGGACGAGTTCACCGCGGTCCGCGACGTCGTCACGGCGCAGCCGGACTGGACCGACACCACGCGCTTCGTCTACGTCGGCCTCGACGAGCCGCACAAGCAGCAGGTCCTGGCCTGGCAGGCCGGCGACGGTCCCCTGCCGGACCGCCGTGCCCGCGTGATGCTCCTCGACATGGCGACCGGACGCTCCACCGACGGCGTCGTCTCGATCACCGACCGGATCGTCCTGTCCACCGACGTGCTCGACGGGTCCCGTGGACAGCTGCCCGTCCTCATCGAGGAGTTCGACGCCGTCGGCGAGATCGCGAACGCGGACGAGCGCTGGGTCGCCGCCCTGGCGAAGCGCGGCCTGACGCCGGACGAGGTGAAGTGCGTCCCGCTGTCGGCCGGGTACTACGACTACCCCGAGGAGGAGGGGCGCCGGATCCTCCGCGTGCTCGCCTTCCGCCAGGACCACCCCGCCGACCACGTCTGGGCGCACCCCGTGGACGGCCTGTCCGTGTACGTCGACGCCGCCAACCGCGCGGTGACCCGCATCGTGGACGTCGCGGAGATGCCCGTGCCCGCCACGTCCGGCAACTTCGACGACCCGGCGGTGCAGGGCGAACCGCTCGACCTCAAGCCGATCGTCATCACCCAGCCCGAGGGGCCGTCGTTCTCGGTCGACGGCGAGTTCGTCGAGTGGGCGAACTGGCGGTTCCAGGTCGGGTTCGACGCCCGCGAGGGGCTCGTGCTCCGGCAGCTGTCGTGGCAGGACGGTGCGCGGCTGCGACCGATCGTCTACCGGGCCTCGATCGACGAGATGCTCGTGCCCTACGGTGACCCGTCGCCGGTGCGGTTCTGGCAGAACTACTTCGACACCGGCGAGTACCTGTTCGGACGCTTCACCAACTCACTCGAGCTCGGTTGCGACTGTGTCGGCGAGATCAAGTACTTCGACGCCGTCCTGGCCGACGAGCTCGGCAACCCGCAGACCATCCGCAACGGCATCTGCATGCACGAGGAGGACTTCGGCACGCTGTGGAAGCACGGGGACATCTACACCGGTTCGCAGGAGGTCCGGCGCTCCCGTCGGCTGGTGATCTCGTTCTTCACCACCGTCGGCAACTACGACTATGGGTTCTACTGGTACCTGTACCTCGACGGCACGATCGAGTGCGAGGCGAAGCTCACCGGCGTCCTCTTCACCTCGTCGTACCCGGGTCGGACGGAGTCCGGTGCGGACTACCCGTACGCCTCCGAGGTCGCGCCCGGCCTCGGTGCCCCGTACCACCAGCACCTGTTCTCGGCGCGGCTGGACATGATGGTCGACGGGCTGTCGAACGCGGTGGACGAGGTCGATGCCGTCCGGGTCCCGGTCGGCCCGGGCAACGAGCACGGCAACGCGTTCACGAAGTCGGTCACCCGGCTGTCGTCCGAGTCGTCCTCCGGCCGTCTCGCCGACGCGTCGAAGGCCCGGACGTGGTTCATCTCGAACACCGAGGAGCGCAACCACCTCGACCGCCCGACCGGGTACGTGCTGTACCCGCAGGACGCCCCGGTGCTGCTCGCGGACGACTCGTCGTCGGTGGCCGCACGCGCCGAGTTCGCGCGGAAGCACCTGTACGTGACGCAGTACGACCCGGCCGAGCGCTTCGCCGCCGGTGACTTCGTGCACCAGAACCCCGGCGGGGACGGTGTCGCCCGGTACGTGCAGGGTGACCGTCCGCTCGACGGCGAGGACATCGTGCTGTGGCACACCTTCGGCCCCACGCACTTCCCCCGGCCCGAGGACTGGCCCGTCATGCCGGTCGACTACGCCAAGTTCACGCTCAAGCCGTACGGGTTCTTCCCGCGGAACCCGGCCCTGAACGTGCCGGCGTCGATCGGGGCGTCGGCCGGGTCGCACTGCTCGCACCACGTCTCCGGCGCCGTCGAGGCCGCGCACGACGCAGCCGAGCACCAGCACGACCACGGGCACGGGCACTGACGTGACCGACCTGCTCGGGCTCGCGGCCATCGTGCCGGCGTCGGCCGGGGCCTGCTGCACGGTCGGGGCGTGGCGCCCCGGCCGTGCGGTCGACGCGGTCGCCGCGGTCGCGATGGTGGCGGCGATGGTCGACGGGGCGTTCGGACCCCGGGTCCTGCCGGGTGTCCTGTGGTTCCTGGTGCTGGCGTTCCTCGCCGTGATGGTCGCCGGGGTGCACCGGTTGCAGTCCACGTCCGCCTGGAGGCGCGGGTCGGCTCAGCCGCCGGGCGCGGCCTCCGCACACGGCCGGTTCGGGCGACTGCACGCTGCCCTGGGCCTCCTCGTGATGGGCGCGATGGGTGTCGGCATGGCGCACGACGCCGGCGCCGCGGGGATGCACCAGCACCTCGGAGTGGTCGCGGTGACGTGGCAGGTGGTGCTCGGCGGGTTGACCCTCGGGTACCTGGTGCTCACCGTCCACATGCTCCGTGACGGCGTCCGGCGACGTTCGCGTCCGCTGCCGCTGGTCGAGACCCTGGCGATGGGGGTCGCGGTCGCGGTGATGTCCGCGGCGATGGTCTGAGGCGCGTGCCGCCTGCCGCCTGCCGCGAGCCGCGTGCCAGTGGTGGTCCGTCCTGCTCAGCGCGCCAGGAACGGGTCGATGACCGCCCACGTCGCGTCGGGGGCCTCGAGGTGGGGCAGGTGTCCTGCGGCCGGGACCTCGGCGAACACCGCACCCGGCACGGCCGCCGCCACCGCGCGACCGTAGGCCGGGGTCACGACCCGGTCGCTCGCGCCGAACACGACGAGCGTCGGCACCCGCACGGCCCCGAGTCGATCGAGCAGGTTCGGGTCGCTCATCGACCGGCCGGCGACGACCGCCATGGTCTGCCCGTTCGAGCGCTGCACCGCCCGCTGTTCCTCGCTGACGGACGCCGGGTCCTGGTAGCCCCGCTCGGGATCGTGCCAGGCGACCTCGGCCAGCCCGCGGGCATAGAGGGCGAAGAAGTCGGCGATCGGTTCACCCTCGACCACCGCACCCACGCCGTCGATGTCGACGACGGCACCGACGACCCCGGCGAACCGGTCGTCGGCAGCTGCCTGCACGGCCATCTCGAGGGCGATCCAGCCGCCGATCGACGACCCCACGAGCACGACGTCCTGCTCCCCGGCGGCGAGGAGCTGCTCGAGGTACGCGGTCGCCAGGGCCGGGACGGAGTCGATGCCGTCCGGGCGCGGGGTGCCGTCCCACCCGGGGTGCGTCGGGGCGACGACGTGGAAGGCGGGTGCGAGGTGCGCGACGATCGGCGCGACGGTCCGGGGGCCGCCGCCACCGTGCAGGACGAGCGCGGTGCGGGTGTGGGTTTCGGTCATGGGTGCTCCGTATCAACATGCTTATGTACGAGTGTTGATACCGTAGCACCATGCCGACCGACCTCGAAGCCCTGGGCCACGCCGTCAAGCGGGCGCAGTACCGCAACCACCGCACGATGGACGCCGCCCTGCGCGACCTCGGCGTGACGCTCGTGCAGTGGGACGCCCTGCGCGCCATCGACCGGATGCCCCACGCATCGGGGCACGACCTCGCCGTCGCGACGTTCCAGAGCGACCAGGCCTTCGGCACCCTGGCGAACCGGATGCTCGACCGGGGGCTCATCACCCGGACCGCCGGCCGGGGTCGGCGGATCGAGCACGCGATCACCGAGGACGGACGGCGGGTGCTCGACGAGGGACACCGCATCGCCGAGGGGGTGCTCGACTCCCTGTTCGCACCGCTCGACGAGCCGCGACGGGCGGCGCTCCTGCAGCTCCTCAAGACCCTGACGGATGCCGCCGAGCCCTTCGGCGCGCAAAACGTACACAGCGCGAATGGTTCGTTGAACTGACCGTTCACTTTGTGAAAGAGTTCAGCCGTCCGCAGAGGACACACGGCAAGCAAGAAGGGCGGGACACGACATGCACAGCACGTACTCCGGGATGCCTCGGACGGCACGGATCGGTGGCAGCCACACCCGCGTCGGTCTCACCGACCCGGCGATCATCGACGCGTACGTCGAGCGTCGCATCCAGGACCCCTCGCTGCTCGCCGGTCGTTCCGAACCGTCCTACGCGGACTTCTTCAGCACGCCTGCCGTTTAGCAAGGAGCGCATGACCCCATGCCGTTGACCGTCGTCCGTCGAGAGCACGTCCACCTCTACGCCCGCGAACCCGAGTCCGGGGTCGCGAAGACCGCCGTCGACGCGCTGCTCCGCCTGCAGCACGCCGAGGACCAGCAGATCGAGTCCGCCCGCATCGAGAGCGGCCTGTCGAAGAACGAGTTCCTCGCCGTCCGGTACATGCTCCAGGCGCACCGGGACGGCCGGACGATGGGGCCGAAGGACCTCGCCGTGATGCTCGCCGTCTCGAACGCCTCGGTCACCAAGATCGTCGACGGGCTCGAGCAGAAGGGCCTGCTGTCCCGCACGGCGCACCCCACCGACCGTCGTGCGCAGGTGCTCGCCCCGACCGACCGGGCCGCCGAGAAGATCGACGCCTCGTACGCGCGCTTCCACGCGGCCGTCGTCGAGGTGCTCGAACAACTCCCCGACACGGACAACGCCGTCCTCGCCGACTCGCTCACGAAGATCGTCGACGCGCTCGCCGCGGGCACGCCCGCGCCGGTCGACGAGTACACGGTCGACGACCAGGACTGACGCGAGCGCGCCCGGCTGACGCGACCCGGCGGGTGCGACGCGACCCCGAGACGGACTGGAGGCCCGTGGTGCGCCCGCCACGGGCCTCCAGTCCGGACGGTGGCGAGAAAACCTTCCAGCGGTAAGTTGGGTGCATGACCCACCCCGCGGACGACGCCGACGCGGCCCAGCCGCGCCGCGGCGGGTACCGAAAGGGCGCCGAGCGGCGCACCCAGATCCTCGACGAGATGATCCGCATGGTCGCGGAGCAGGGGGTCGACGCATCGTCGCTCCGCTCGGTGGCCGAGGCCCTCGGGATCACGCACGCGGCACTCCGCCACTACTTCCCGAGCCGCGACGAACTGCTGCTCGCCGTCTACCGGGAGCACGAGGTCCGCGAGCAGGGCGCGCCCGACCGGATGAAGTCGGCGATCGGCGACATGCGCGAGAGCGCATCGCGCAACCGGGCCGTGCCGGGGCTGGTGCAGCTGTACACGACCCTCGCGGCCGACGCCGTGCAGGAGGGCCACCCGGCCACGCGCGACTTCATGCGCGAACGCTTCGCCCGGCTGCGTGCTGAACTCGCCGTGCTGATCGAGGCGGACCAGGCGAGCGGCCGGATCCGCGCCGACCTGGACCCGGTCGACCTGGCGAGCCTGAGCATCGCGGCGTCCGACGGGCTGCAGGTGCAGTGGCTGCTCGACCCCGACGCCGTCGACGGTGAACGGGTGCTGCGGCTGCTGGAGCAGCTGGTCCCGCCGGTGCGCTGAGCGGCCAGGGGTACGCCCAGACTGCCGGTGGCACAGCGACCGGCCGGTAGAAGGGCAGCATGACCACTTCCACGCGCACCCCGCTCGGCGTCACGCTCGTCGACGGGGGCGCCAACGTCGCCCTGTTCTCGAGCACCGCCGAGCGCGTCGAGTTCTGCACCTTCGACGACGACGGCACCGAGCACCGCACCGAGCTCCGCAACCGCACCGGCTACACCTTCCACGACGTCGTCCCCGGCGTGACCGTCGGCACCCGCTACGGCTTCCGCGTGCACGGCGCGTGGGACCCGGCGAACGGCCTGCGCCACAACGGCGCGAAGCTCCTGCTCGACCCCTACGCCACCGCGATCGACGGCGAGTACGAGTGGGGCCAGGCGCTCTTCGGTCACGACATGAACGAGCCCGAGCAGATCGACGAGACGGACTCGGCCAGCGCGATGCCCAAGTCCGTCGTCGCCGACCGGTCCTTCGACTGGGACGGTGACACCCTGCTGCGGACCCCGCTCGCCGACACCGTCGTGTACGAGGTGCACGTCAAGGGCTTCACGAAGCAGCACCCGGACGTCCCCGAGGAGATCCGCGGCACCTACGCCGGCATGGCCCACCCGGCGGCGATCAAGCACCTCACCGACCTCGGGGTCACCGCGGTCGAGCTGCTGCCGACGCACCAGTTCGTGCAGGACTCGACGCTCCTCGACAAGGGGCTCCGCAACTACTGGGGCTACAACAGCATCGGCTTCTTCGCGCCGCACGACGAGTACTCGTCCTCCGGCACCGCCGGGCAGCAGGTCGCCGAGTTCAAGGCGATGGTGAAGGCCCTGCACGCCGCGGGGCTCGAGGTCATCATGGACGTCGTCTACAACCACACCGCCGAGGGCAACCACATGGGCCCGACGCTGTCGTTCAAGGGGATCGACAACCAGTCGTACTACCGGCTGGTCGAGGGTGACGAGGCGAACTACTTCGACACCACCGGCACCGGCAACAGCCTGAACGTCGGGCACCCGGCGGCCCTCGGACTCATCATGGACTCGCTCCGCTACTGGGTCGAGGAGATGCACGTCGACGGCTTCCGGTTCGACCTGGCCACGACGCTCACCCGCCAGGACGGCGAGGCCGAGAAGCACTCCGCGTTCCTCGACATCATCCACCAGGACCCCGTGCTGCGCGAGGTCAAGATGATCGCCGAGCCGTGGGACACCGCCGGCTACCAGGTCGGCGGGTTCCCGGCCGACTGGTCCGAGTGGAACGGCAAGTACCGCGACGACCTGCGCGCGTTCTGGCGCGGCGACGAGGGTGCGCTCGGCGACGCCGTCCAGCGGGTCCTGGGCAGCCCCGACGTCTACGAGGGCTCACGGCGCTCCCCGCTCTGCTCGATCGACTTCGTGACCGCCCACGACGGTTTCACCCTGGCCGACCTGACGATGTACGCCGACAAGCACAACGAGGCGAACGGCGAGGACAACAACGACGGCGAGAGCGACAACACCTCGTTCAACGGCGGCATCGAGGGCCCGACCGACGACGGCGCGGTGAACGACTACCGCGACCGGCAGCGCCGCAACTTCCTCGGCACCCTGCTGCTCTCCGCCGGCGTGCCGATGATCCTGGGTGGCGACGAGCTCGCCCGGTCACAGGGCGGCAACAACAACGCGTACTGCCAGGACGACGAGATCTCGTGGTTCGACTGGGCCGCCGCCGACCAGGACCTGCTCGCCTTCACCACGGCGGCGATCGCGTTCCGTCGGCAGCACCGGGCGCTGCGTCCGGAGTGGTTCCGCACCGCGCCGGGCGACTCGGAGTCGACGGTGACCGTGCTCCGTGCCGACGCCGCCGGTTTCGAGGACGGCGACTGGGCGGACGGCGGCAACCGGGCCGTGACGCTCGTGCTGCACCAGGGCGACGACACCGTGGCCGTGCTGCTGAACGCGTCGGACACCACGGTGGAGTTCACGCTGCCGGAGCGTCCGGGTGGGGGCAGCTGGTCCCTCGGGCTGTCGAGCGACCCCGACCAGGCCGTGGTGGGCGACGCGGCGACGCTGCTCGTGCGCGACGCGTCCTTCACCGCGCTGGTCTGAGGCGTCGCGCGCGGGCGCTCGCGCGGGCGTTCGCGCTCGCGCGGTTTCGCTTGGTGAGCAGCAATGGTCGGGTCCCCGTTCGGGACCCGACCATTGCTGCTCACGAAGTGGTGCGCGTGGTGCTCGCGGCGCTCCTAGGCGTTCGCGCCCGCGGTCAGCACGGCTGCCGCGGGGTCGAAGTCCTCGGGCAGCGGCGGGATCGCGTCCACGGTCGACGTGATGTCGACGGCGGAACCCGACTCGGCCGCGTCGCGGATGCCGAGCAGCACGTCGAGCACGTGCAGCGCGACGGCGCCGGAGGCACGCTCGGGGCGGTCCTCGGCGATGGCGCGGGCGAGCTCGACGACACCGGTGCCACGGCCCCAGGTGGAGCCGACCGCCTCGAGCGTCTCGGGCTCGTCCTGCCCGTAGCGCCAGAGCTGCGACGAGCCCTCGAACGTGTTCGGGTCCGGCAGCGAGATCGTGCCGAGCGTGCCGTTGATCTCGACGAAGCCCATGCGCGGCAGGGCGTGCTGGAACGAGAACGTCGACTGGGCGGACTGCCCGCCGGCGAACTCGATCAGGGCCGCGTGGTGCGTCGGGACCTCGACCGGGAACGTCTCGCCGGCGCGGGGGCCGGACGCGATCGTGCGACGGTCGAGCGACTTCGACGAGACGGCCTGCACGCGCGAGGCGGTGCCGAACGCGTGCACCAGGGTCGTCACGTAGTACGGGCCCATGTCGAACAGGGGGCCGGCACCGGTGGCGAACAGGAAGTCCGGGTTCGGGTGCCACGCCTCGGGTCCGGGCACGTGGAACAGGGTCGTCGCGGACAGCGGCTCGCCGATGTCACCGCGGGCGATGGCCCGGAGCGCCGTCTGGATGCCCGCACCGAGCACGGTGTCCGGAGCGGTCGCGACGCGCAGGCCCTTGGCCTTCGCCGACTCGAGCACCGCGGCGGCCGACGCGTGGTCGGTCGCGATCGGCTTCTCGCTCCAGACGTGCTTGCCGGCGTCGATGATCTGCTGGTCGACCTCGGCGTGTGCGGCCGGGATCGTCAGGTTGATCACGATCGAGATGTCGTCGCGGGCGAGGAGCTCCTCGACCGATCCCGACGAGGCGACGCCGTACGCAGCCGCCTGCTCAGCGGCACGCTCGAGCAGTACGTCGGCGACGAAGCGGACTTCGACGTCGGCGAACTTGGTCAGGTTCTCGAGGTACTGGGTGGAGATGTTGCCGGCACCGATGATGCCGATCCCGACACGGCTCACTTGTCGTTGTCCTTGAGCCACGTGAGGGACTCGGTGATGCCCTCGAAGACGTCGCCCTTGTACGCGTCGAACTCGACCACGCGGATCGCCTGCGGTGCGGCGGCGAGGATCGCGGCCACGTCGACGTCGCCCTGACCGGCCGGCGTCTGGTTCTCGAAGGCGCGCTGCAGCGCCTCGGGCACGATGAGGGCGCTCTCGGACGAGGGCAGCGCGGTGCGGATGTCACCGTCGACCTTGCCGTCCTTGACGTGGATCGCGACGACACGGTCGCCCAGGCCCTTGAGCACGGCGGGGGCGTCGGCGCCACCGACGGTCGCCCAGAAGGTGTCGACCTCGAGGACGGTCTCCGGCGACAGCTGCGACACGAAGAGGTCGTAGACGGTGCGGCCGTCGACCTTGTTCGTGAACTCCCACTGGTGGTTGTGGTACCCGAACTGCAGGCCACGGCCGGCGGCCTCGGCGGTCAGCTCGTTGACGCGCTCGGCGATCTTCGCGACGTCGTCGGCGGTCTGCCAGCGGTCGGTCGGGATGAACGGGTCGATGACGGTGCGGATGCCGAGGCGCTCGGCGGCGTCCCAGATCGGCGCGGTGTCCTCGGCGTCGATCACGGCGACGTGGCCGGACGGAGCCTTGAGGCCGGTGGCCGCGAACGCACGCTCGAGGTCGGTGGCGCGCTCGACGAACGCGTAGGGCTCGACGTTCTCGTACCCGATCTCGGCGACACGGGCGATGGCCTTGTCGAGGTCTTCGGCGATGGCGTCGCGCAGCGAGTACAGCTGCACAGAAGTGGTGGGCATTGCAGAGGCTCCTTCGATCCTGTCTGGGTGTCGCGGCCCGTCGAGGAGCGATGCTCCGCGGCGAGATCGATGACGACGCTACCCCAAAAACCACCCGGTGTGTAGTTTTTGCTGCCCCGTGTGACGACCCTGGTGTTGCAGACAACACGTGTCGATGTATGCTCGCGTCGGAAAAACCTTGTCAGGCAAGGTTTTCATCGACTCAAGGAGGCGTCATGAGCACACCCGAACCCGGCAGCCCGGCACTGCTCAACCCGGAAGAGGGCATCACCCAGCCCGTCAGCACGGTCAAGGTGGGCATCGGCTACCAGATCGCCCTGTTCCTCGGGCAGTTCGGCCTCTTCGTCGCGCTCATGGCGCCCGTCTACGTGAGCATGCAGCTCAAGGCGCAGGCCCTGGTCGGCGACGACGCTGCGAACGTCATCGGCTCGGTGCTGCCGATCGGCGCGTTCGGTGCGCTCATCATGAACCCCCTCGCGGGTGCCCTGTCCGACCGCACCCGCACGCGCTGGGGCCGTCGTCGCCCCTGGCTGCTCAGCGGTGTCGTGGTCTTCGCGATCGCTCTCGCGTGGATCGCCTACTCGCCCGACGTCCTCAACCTGACGCTGGCCTGGCTGCTCGCCCAGCTCGCCGCGAACGCCACGCTCGCCACCCTGCTCGCGAGCTTCGCCGACAACGTGCCGCAGCTGCAGCGCGGCCGGTCCTCGAGCATCATCGCGCTCGCGCAGAACATCGCCGTGCTCGCCGGCACCTACCTGTCGGTCTTCTTCGTCGCGAACCTGCCCGTGCTGTTCATCGCGCCGGGCATCCTGGCGATCATCCTGGTCGCCGTGTACGCCGTCGTCGCGCGGGACGACCTGCCCACGTACAAGCTCAAGAAGTTCACGTTCCTGAACCTCATCGCGTCGTTCTGGACGAACCCGGTCAAGAACCCGGACTTCGCGTTCGCGTGGTGGTCGCGCTTCCTCATCATCTTCGCGACCTTCATGTTCACGACGTACCGCCTGCTCTACATGGAGCAGCACCTCGGCATCGAGAGCGCGAAGGAGGCGACCGCCGCCGTCGCCTTCGGTGTGCTGCTCTACACGATCGCGCTGCTGGTCAGTGCGGCGCTGTCCGGCTGGGCCTCGGACAAGCTCGGTCGCCGCAAGGTGTTCGTCGGTGGCTCCACGGCGATGTTCGCCGTCGGACTCATCGTGCTGGCGCACGCCGACACGGTCAACGGCTTCTACGTCGCCGAGGTCATCATGGGCTTCGCGTACGGCATCTACTCCGCGATCGACACCGCACTCGTCGTCGACGTCCTGCCGAACGCTGACCGTCCCGGCAAGGACCTCGGCGTCATCAACATCGCCAACGCGCTGCCGCAGTCGCTCGCCCCGGCCGTCGCACTGTTCTTCCTCAAGATCGGGTCCGGGGACGCCGCCGACAACTACACGCTCATGTGCTGGGCCGCCGGCGCGATCGCCATCATCGGCGCACTCGTCGTGATCCCGATCAAGCGGGTGCGGTAGCGCCCGTCGCGCACCGCGACCAGAAGACGGTGTGGAGGCCCGTGGCGACCCCGCCACGGGCCTCCCGTCCGTCTGCCTGGTTGCGTCAGCCGGCCCCGATACCGTGAGCCACATGCTCGCCGCCGCTCCAGCCCCGTTCGACACCCCCGCCGGCCGCATCGTCGGGACGCTCGACGGCGACGTGGTGCGGGTGCTCGGGATCCCGTACGCGCAGGCCGAACGGTTCGCCCCGCCGCAGCCGATGCCACCGTTCGATGGCGAGCTGCACGCGTCCACCCCGTCGCCGGTCGCACCGCAGCCGCACGAGGAGTTCGTCGACCTGCTGCTCAACCCGATCCAGGGCATCGAGGTCGACGAGCACTGCCAGCGGCTCTCGATCACGCTGCCCGCCGACGTGCGGCCGGACGAGCAGCTGCCCGTGATGGTCTGGATCCACGGTGGCTCGTACGTCATCGGCGGCGGCGACCTGCCGATCTACGACGCTCGCGACCTGGTGACCGAGCAGCGCGTGATCGTGGTGTCGGTCACGTTCCGGCTCGGCGTCCTGGGGTTCCTCGGTGACGGCGAGACGATCCCGGCCAACCTCGGGCTCCTCGACCTGGTCGAGTCGCTCCGCTGGGTGCGCGCGAACATCGCTTCGTTCGGCGGCGACCCCGACCTGGTCACCGTCTTCGGGCAGTCGGCCGGCGGGGACGCAGCCGCGCACCTGATGATCAGTGCCGGCGCCGAAGGGCTGTTCCGCCGCGCGATCATCCAGAGCGCTCCGCTCGGGCTGTCCCGCCGTCGGGCACGGATGAACCGCGCGATGGTCCGGGCGGTCGGCACCGTGCACGCCGACACTCCGCTCGAGGACCTGCTCGACCGTCAGGCACTCGGAACCCGTGCCGCAGCGCCGTACGGGCTCGCCGCCGGCATGCCGTTCGGCACCCAGTACGGCTTCGCGCCGCTGCCCGCCGAGCGTGACCTCGACGCCGCGTGGAGCCTGGTCGCCCCCGACGTGGACGTGCTGATCGGGTCCGGTTCGGACGAGGCCGGCATGTACGTGCCGCTCGTGCCCGGCCTGCGTCGGGTCACCCGGTCGCGGGTGCTGCGGTCGGCCCTGCGGTGGTGGGTCGTGCGTCCGCTGTCCGACGTCATCTACGGGCGTGACGCCCGACGGTTCACCGAACGGCACCGACGCGCCGGCGGCCGGGCGACCTCGTACCGACTGCACCGCGGTGTCACGAGCGCCCCGACCGGAGCCGTGCACATGAGCGATCTGCCGTTGCTGCTCGGCGGCCGCGAGGCCTGGGCCGGCACCCGGTTCGTCCCCGAACGCGACTGGCCCGAGGTCGAGCGCCGCGGCCGGGCGTTCCGGGCGATCTGGGCCGACTTCGCCCGTACCGGCGAGGTCCGGGCCCCTGACGACGAGACGCTGACGTTCGAGCGCGGTTGACCGGGAGCCGAGGACGGTGGCCGCGCCCCCTGAACTGGCGGTCGCGGGCCGCTGACCGGCCCCGCACAATCGTCAGCATGCCCACGACCGATGTCGACCTCCGCGCACGCATCGTCGCCGGGGCGATCAGTGCCTACCGAGCCGGGGACTTCCACCGTGTCGGGCCCGACGAGGTCGCCGAGCACGCCGGGGTCACGGCCGACGAGTTCCACCGGGCGTACCCGATGTGGGAACTCCTGGTGGTCGCGGTCATGGACAAGTGGAACAACGGCAGCCGACGCGAGCTCTGGCCGATCGCGGAGCGGGACGGCACGGTCGCCTACCTGCGAGCCCGGCTCGCCGCGGGCGTCGAGGACCCGGCCCTCGTGCGACTCCGGGTCGCCGTGCTCAGTGCCGCCTCGAACCCCGAGCACCCCGCCGCCGGGTGGTTCCGCACGCAGTACACGCGCGCGTTCGAGGACGTCACCCTCGCCCTGGTCCGCGACGTCGTCGCCGGCCGGGAGTCCCGTGGCGCCTCGCCCCGGCACGCCGCCGAGCAGCTCATGGCGCTGTACGAGGGGCTCCAGCTGCAGTCCGTCATCCGTGACGACGGGGAACCGCTCAGTGCCTTCGACCGGGCGGTCGCCCGGATGCGGGTCGGCTGGGCGGCGGCACGCGTCGACGCCTGATCCGGGTCGGGCGCGCACGTCGGGTCCGGTTGCTTGCGCGGCGAGCGGTCACGACTCCCCGCGCGGGCTGCGTCGCGTGGTCACGTTCCGTCGTCTGGCGGTGCCGCAAGCAACGGTTTGTGACCGCTCGGCGGGCAGCCATCGGGGTGTCCTGACCGCGCGCCGGCGTGGACGTCCCGACGGTACGCCGGACGGCCGGGAGGCCCGTGGCGGCGGCGACTCGCGCCTCCCGGCCCGCGGGGTGGTCGCGACACACCGCACGTGCTGCGTCGCGTGGTCACGTTCCGTCGTTTGCGGGCGCCGGGGCCGACGGTCTGTGACCGCTCGGCGTGCGGGCCGCGGGGG
The DNA here is from genome assembly GCF_030209645.1 of Curtobacterium sp. ME-Dv--P-122a. Taxonomy (NCBI): domain Bacteria; kingdom Bacillati; phylum Actinomycetota; class Actinomycetes; order Micrococcales; family Microbacteriaceae; genus Curtobacterium; species Curtobacterium sp. ME-Dv--P-122a. The sequence continues at coordinate 336,674 of NZ_JARVRO010000006.1, read as the reverse complement.
GTCGTGACCGTTGGCGGGCTGGTGGAGCCTCCGCACCACCCCGGTCCACGGCCTGGAGGCCCGGCGCGGCTGGCAGACGTCGGTGCACCCACCTGGCATGGTCGGCCCATGGAGTACACGGACTACGACACCCGGCTCGCCGCCTACGGCGTGATCACGGACGGTGACCGCGTGCTCCTGGCGAAGCTGCGTCACCCCGACGCGGGCACGTGGACGTTACCGGGCGGCGGGGTCGAGTTCGACGAGACCGTCGAGCAGGCCGTCGTGCGCGAGATCCGCGAGGAGACCGGGTACGAGGCCCAGGTCGGCGCCCTGCTCGGGGTCCGACACCACATCGTCCCCGCCGAGCGTCGCATCCACGCCAACGGCCGGCCGATGAAGGCCGTGCAGGTGGTGTTCCGGGCGACGATCACCGGGGGAGCCCTGCGGCACGAGCTCGACGGCTCGACCGACGAGTCGCGGTGGATCCCCGTCGCCGAGCTCCCGCACCACCGCCACGGCCTGCTCGTGCCGATCGCCCTCGGCTGGGCGGGCGCCCTGTCCCGCTGACCGCTGGCGTCACTCTTCGATGACGCTGAGGACGTTGCCCGACGGGTCGGTGAACCAAGCGATGAGCGGCCCGCCCTTCCGGTTCACACCCCGGTCGTCGGTCATCCCCTCGTACTGCAGGAACACGACGCCCTTGGTGGTGAGCTCGTCGACCGCGGCGTCGATGTCCGGCACCGGGAAGTTCAGCACCGTGAAGGCCGCCGGTTCGTGACCCGGGCCCTTCGGGTAGACGAGCACCTGGTGTCCACCGCCGAGCTGCAGGAAGAGCATGCCGTGGTCCTCGGTGACCTCGACCCCCAGGACGTCCTCGTAGAACGCCTTCGCCTCGGGCACGTCGCGCACCGAGAACCCGCTGAACGCCTTCGTCGCATCGACCATGCGGCAAGTGAACCACCGCGGCCCGGCGTCGGTGCGCTCTGCGAGGATGAGGCCGTGAGCGACTCCGGCACGACCGTCGACCAGGCCGTCGAGCGCGCCGTCGAACTGGCCCGTTCGAGCGAACGCACGGTGCTCGGGATCGCCGGAGCACCGGGCGCCGGCAAGTCCACGCTCGCCCGTCGCATCGTCACCGCCGTCGACGACCGCCTGGGTGCGGGCACCGCGGTGCAGGTCCCGATGGACGGCTTCCACCTGTCGAACGCGGCGCTCGACGCCCTCGGCCGGCACGACCGCAAGGGCGCGGCGGACACCTTCGACGCCGACGGGTACGTCGCGCTCGTCCGCCGACTCGTCACCGCCGACGAGGACGTGGTGTGGGCACCGGACTTCGACCGTCGCGTCGACGAACCCGTCGCCGGCAGCATCGCGGTACCCCGCGCAGCCCGGCTCGTGGTGTCCGAGGGCAACTACCTGCTCGACGACACCGCACCGTGGTCGGCGCTGCCGACGCTCTTCACCGAGACCTGGTTCTGCGCCGTCGCCGACGACGTGCGGCTCGACCGCCTGGTCGGACGACACATGCGGCACGGCCGCGACCACGACGCCGCCCGCGCGTGGGCGGTGGAGGTGGACGGCGTGAACGCCGCGAGGGTCGCGCCCACGGTGATCCGGGCCTCCAGGACGGTGTGGACGTGACCACCGACCAACGTGACGCGAAACCGAAACCGACATCGACATCGACATCGACACCGACACCGACACGAGGAGCGACCATGACCATCGCCATCACCGGAGCGACCGGCAACATCGGGGGCGCCGTGAGCGCTGCGCTCGCCGCGGACGCCGTGCCGTTCCGGATGCTCGTGCGCGACGCCTCGCGTGCGCCGGAGCTTCCGGGTACCGAGGTCGCCGTCGCGACCTTCGCCGACGCCGACGCGAGCCGGACCGCGCTGCAGGGCGTCGAGGTGCTGCTCATGGTCTCGGCGGCCGAAGCCCAGGACCGCCTCGACCAGCACCGGGCGTTCGTCGCTGCGGCGGCCGACGCGGGCGTGCGGCACGTCGTCTACACGTCGTTCCTCGGCGCGGCTCCCGACGCGACCTTCACGCTCGGACGCGACCACTGGGCGACGGAGCAGGCGATCCGCGAGAGCGGGATGGCGTTCACGTTCCTGCGCGACAGCTTCTACCTGGACTTCGTCGAGGACCTGGTCGGCGAGGACGGCGTGATCCGCGGCCCGGCCGGCGACGGCGCCATGGCCGCGGTTGCCCGTGCCGACGTCGCCCGCGTCGCGACCGCGGTGCTGCACGACCCGGACGCGCACCGCAACCAGACGTACGAGCTGACCGGCCCCGAGGCGATCACCCTGGCCCAGGCGGCGGCGATCGTGTCCGAGGTCCGCGGCCGCACGGTCAGCTACCACCCGGAGACCCTCGACGAGGCGTACGCATCACGTGCGCAGTGGAACCCGGAGCCGTGGCAGGCCGACGCCTGGGTGAGCACCTACACGGCCATCGCCGAGGGGGCGCTCGCGCACGTGTCCGGTGATGTCGAGCGCATCACCGGGCGTCCGCCGATGTCCCTGCGCGAGGTGCTCGCCGCGAGCTGAGCCGTGGTGGCGGTGCGCACCGGGTCCGACGGACGGCCCGGGCAGCCCGCAGTGCCACACGGTCCAGGCGATGCCGTCCGCCCGACGCGGCTGCATCGGCAGGCGTGCGTGCCGGGTGCCGCTGGTGAGTGCTCGGCAGCCCCCGGCCAGTGCGGCGCGCAGGACCGGGTCCGTGCGGGGCGCGTGGGCCTCGACGACGAGGACGCGCAGACCGTCGGCGATCCTCCGGCGGATCTGGTGCGTCGTGAAGACGGGCACGGTGCCCGAGAACCCGCCGTCCGTCAGCACGGGGAGTCCGGTCGCGTCGATGACGGGTGCGGAGATGTGCCACGTGTCCGTCATGAAGAGCGGTTCGTCGTGCCGGTACCCCTCCAGGCGTCGCGCGGTCGCGACGAGTCGGCTGAGGGCACGCGGGTAGGGCGTCGATCCGCCCCACGGGTCCGGGCGCGACACGTGGAAGACGTCCGGGCTGCCGACCGGGATCGGCCAGCGCGCGGGCCACGGCCCGACCGACGCGTCGACGCCGCTGCCGTCGCGGGTCGCGTCGAGGGCCTGCAGTGAGAACGCGGCGGGTCCGGCGACGAGCGCGAGCCCGGCTGCCAGCGCGATGGCCGTCCGGGAGGCCCGGTGCCGGTCCGGTCCGCGCGTCGCCTCCCAGCGGGGTCGCCACCACACCGCCACCAGCGTCGCGACGACGGCGACCGCCGAGACCGTGATCGCGGGCGCGGCGAGCACGCTCGGCATCGCGGTGCCCCGGGCGAGGAACACCACCCAGCCGAGCTGCGCCGCGGCGAGGACGACCGGGAGCGCCCGGAGCCCTCGAGCCTGCGCCCGGACGAGCCCGACCGCACCGCGCCACCCGAGGGCGGCGAGCAGGGCGAGCTGCACGCCGATCGCGGCGACGTAGGCGGTGTGCGGCACGGCGGCCACCGACAGCACGGCCGCCGCGGTGCCGAGCCAGACCACCAGGACGGCCAGGGTGGCGGCGCCGGCACGGGTGTCGAAGGCGTGCCCGAACGGGGAGCCGGGGGCACCGGCCCGCTCCGCACGGCGGCGGACGAGCACCACGGCGGCGACCACCACACCGAACACCGCCGCGGGCAGGAGCCAGGCGACCTGTGACGCCAGGTGCGGTCCGAGCAGCTTGCCGAACCCGGCCGGACCACCGCGCCAGGTGTGCGGGCCGAACGGCACGGCGAACGACCGGACGGACCCGGGCACCGCGCCGGGCAGGAACCGGTCGATGCCGTTGTACCCGAACACCATCGCGAGCGGACTGTCGTCGGTGGAGCCGTCGGCCCAGGGCCGTGAGCCCGACGGGGTGAGCGCCAGCGCCGTGACCCACGACAGGGAGGCCACGACCGCGACGATCCCGAGCACTCCGGCACGGACCACCCGGGTGCCGAAGCGGAAGGGACGGCCGTCGTGCCGGGCCGAGGCCAGCAGCGTGCCGAGCAGCAGCGCCGGCAGGACGAACCAGGCCTGCACCATCTTCGCCTGGAACCCGACGCCGACCGCCAGGCCCGCGGTGACGAGCGGCCACCAGCGCCCGGTCAGTGCCGCGTGCTGCCAGCACAGCAGGGCGACGGCCAGCGCGGCGGTGACCATGCCGTCCTCCATCGGGTGCGCGAACATCGACACGAAGACCGGCGTCGACCCGGTTGCTGCGGCAGCGACGAGGCCCGTCCCGACGCCGGCCCAGCGGAGTCCGACCAGGGAGCAGGCCCACAGCGTGACGAGGCCCTCGACGACCTGGGGGAACGCGAGCGCGGCGGTGGAGTGCCCGAACAGTCGGAGGCTCAGCGCCTGCGGGACGGCGAAGCCGCTGAGCTTGTCGAGCGTCACCGTCGCCGAGGGGTCGAACGCGCCCGAGAACAGCGCCGGCCACGACTCGGACATCGACCGCGCCGACGCCTGGTAGAAGCTGAAGTCCCCGCCACGGCCCAGGTTCCAGGCGAGCAGCACGGTCGTGCCGGCCGCGATCACGAGCAGGGTGAGCCGTGCTGCGAGCGGCTGGTCCCGCCACCGGGCGGGTCGTCGGATGTCCACTCTCCGGACCTTGGCCGTCCGGGATGACGACCGGCCGGGACCGTGCCGCCAGCTGGCCGCGAAGCCGGTCCGCGCGCTGAGGGGTCGTGCGGGTGCGGCCCCCGTCGGTCAGCGCCTCGGGGGTCGAGCCGGAGCGGGGTCTCAGCCGGCGTTCGGGTTCGGGGTCATGACACCCGTCGCGCGGCGAACGTCCCGACGACGCCGAGGGTGAGCACCGCGACGAGCACGACGAGCAGCGGTGCCGTCCAGTTCCCCGTCGCACCGTGCAGGGCACCGGCGACGAGCGGCCCGGCCGACCCGAGCAGGTACCCGCCACCCTGCACGAACGCGGACATCCGGCGGGCGTCGGCATCGCTCGAGACGATCCGCACGATGACGATGAAGATCACGGTGATGCCGCCGCCCTGGGCCGCGCCGCCGAGCACCGACCACAGCAACCAGAGCTGCGGGGCGAACAGCAGCCCGAGCGGCATCGCCAGCCACAGGGTGCCGACCAGGGCGATGATCGCGGCCGGACGCCACCGGGTCGCGAGCAGCGGGACACCGAGCGCCCCGACGACGGCCAGGATCTGGAACACCGACGAGCTCGCGCCCGACGACGCCTTCGAGAAGCCGATCTCGTCGTGCAGCAGCGTCGGGATCCACGCGGTGAGGGCGTAGTACGAGAACGCCTGACCACCGAACGCCAGCGTCAGGCCCCAGGTGATGAGCCGTCGTGCGGGTCGGATGGGCTCGGCAGCGGCGACCCGTGCGGCCTCGGCGGCGCGGGCGGTGCGGATCGCCCCGGTGTCGAGCACCTGGTCGATCGGACCGGTGACGGGCAGCGGTTCGTCCCGCTCGGACGGCAGCGGGCGTCGCCAGGCGGCGCGAGCACCGACCGTGTAGGTCCAGGCCGCGGCGGCGATGAGTGCGAAGACCGCCCAGATCGCGATGGCGACCGGCCACCCCCACAGGGCGGCCAGGGGAGCGGTGCCGAGCGACGTGATCATCGACCCGACGTTGAGCGCCGACGTGTAGACGCCGGTGACCAGACCGACACGCTCCGGCGAGGTGTCCCGCCGGATGACGACCGGGATCACCACGTTGCCGATCGTGATGCCGATGCCGATGACCGCGGTGCCGATCAGCAGCGCCGCCGACGAGGGCATCGAGCGCACGACGGTGCCCGCGAGCACGATGACGAGCGACAGCGAGACCGCGCGCTCGGGGTCGGCCTTCGCGATGACCCAGCTGGCGAACGGCGTCGCGAGCGCGAAGCACAGCACCGGGATCGTCGTCAGCAGCCCGGCGATCGTCGCGGTCAGACCGAGGTCGGCGCGGACGTCCCCGATGACCGGGGCGGTCGCGACGATCGGACCGCGGAAGTTCAGCGCGATCAGGATGATGGCCGCCGGCAGCAGCCAGGCGGCGCCGCGGAGGCCCCGACGTGCGACGTCGCCGCTCATGCGGACGGCGTCGCGGACGGTAGCAGGATCGGCGGCAGGTCGAGCGGGGTGGCGGCACGGGCGATGGTGCCCTCGGCCTCGTCGGGGGAGCCGTAGCCCCACTCGGCGAAGACGACCGGGACGCCGTGCACGGTGGCGCCCTCGACGTCGTGCTTCCGGTCGCCGATCAGCACCGGGCGGCTGGTGTCGAAGCCGTGGGCCTCGAGGCGTCGCAGTGCCTCTTCGACGACGTCGGCCTTGCTCGACCGCACCTCGTCGTCGCTCGCGCCCGTGATGATGTCGATGTCCCCGGTGAGCCCGTAGTGCTCGAGGATGTAGGTCGCCGGGGTCTCCGGCTTGCTCGTCGCCGTCGAGATCGGCAGCCCCGCCTGGTGCAGGGTGCGCAGCACGACGTCGATGTCCGGGAACATCGCGGAGTCGAGCGCCCCGTGCGAGAAGTAGTGCTCGCGGTAGACGGCGAGGGTGCGGTCGGCGAGCTCCTCGTCCATGCCCATCGCGATCCGGAACGTGTCCATGATCGGCGGGCCCACGAACGACATCAGGGTGTCGTGGTCCGGCACCGGGACGCCGACGGTGCGGAAGGTGTGCGTCAGGCTCTCGAGGATGCCCGGCGCGGAGTCGCTGATGGTGCCGTCGAGGTCGAACAGGATGGCGGAGAACGGGCTGGTCATGTCCTGCCCACCCTAGCCGGGACGTGGCGGCGACCATCCGGGATCCGTCGGCGGCGGGGCGGGGCGAGCCGCGCCTCCAGGCCCGACGGCCGGACGGCTGGACGGCCCGACGCGGGTCAGAACAGGCGGGTGTGGCCGCCCTCGATGCCGCGCATCGCGTCGTAGTCGAGCACGAGGACGCGGATCCCGCGGTCCTCGGCGAGGGTGCGGGCCTGCGGTGCCACCGTCTGCGCGGCGAGGACGCCCTGCACCGGACGCAGGTGCGGGTCGCGGTTCATGAGCTCGAGGTACCGGGTGAGCTGCTCGACCGCGTCGATGTTGGCGTTGCGCTTCATCTCGACCGCGACGCTCGCCCCTGCGTCGTCGCGGGCCAGGATGTCGACCGGCCCGATCGCCGTCATGTACTCGCGGCGGACCAGGGTGTGGCCGTCACCGAGCAGCTCGATCTGCTCGGCCAGGAGCTGTTGCAGGTGCGCCTCGACCCCGTCCTTCACCAGGCCCGGGTCGACGCCCAGGTCGTGGGTCTCGTCGGACACGACCTCGTACAGGGAGACGATGAGCTTGTCCTGCGTCTTCTTCTGCGTCACCGTCCACACCTGCGTGATGCCGGCGACCGACTGTTCCTCGTCCGGCTCGGTGATCTCGATCGAGCAGGGCGGGCTCATCCAGTTCAGCGGCTTGTAGCTGCCGCCGTCGGAGTGCACGAGCAGGGAGCCGTCCGCCTTGAGCATGAGCAGGCGGGTCGCGAGCGGCAGGTGGGCTGAGAGCCGGCCCGCGTAGTCGACGGAGCACCGGGCGATGACGAGACGCACCCCGGAAGCCTAACCGGCGTCGTGTGATCGGCCGGACGAGGCGCGCTGCCTGTGCAGCGCGCACGGATTCACATGCCTGTAACGACGTTCTGCACATGTACCGCAATCCGATGCCGTCCTACCGTGGCTGACACCCCGATCGGCCCACGCCGACACCCCTCCCCGAGGAGCCACGATGGCCAGCGAAACCGCAGTGTCAGCACCACGAACCCCCCGTTCCGAGTCGGTCGCTGTCGACGACTACTCGCTCAGTCGGGTCCCGATGTCCGCGCGCTACGGCTGGTTCCAGGTCGCCGTGCAGCGCTTCGGGCAGATCTCGGCCCTGTCCCAGTTCCTGCTCGGTGCGACGCTCGGCTTCGGCATGAGCTTCTGGGACGCCTTCTGGGCGATCACCCTGGGCGCCGTGATCCTGGAGATCGTCTCGGTGCTCGTCGGCGTCATCGGCGTCAAGGAGGGCCTGAACACCTCGGTCATCGCCCGCTGGACGGGATTCGGCAAGGCCGGCTCGGCGCTGGTCGGACTGGCGATCGGGCTGAGCCTGATCGGCTGGTTCGGCATCCAGTCGGGCGTCTCGGCGGCCGGCCTGGTCTCGATCCTGCCGATCCTGCCCGCCTGGGCGTGGTCGCTCGTGTTCGGGCTGCTCGTCACCGCGATCGTCCTGCGCGGGTTCCACTCGATGCAGTGGCTGGCGAACGTCACCGTGCCGCTGTTCCTGGTGCTCGTCGGCTGGGCGGTCATCGTCGAGCTGAGCCGCCACTCGATCGCCGAGCTCGCCGCGCGAGCCCCGGCCGGTCCGGAGCTGAGCTTCGTGGCCGGCACCACCCTGGTGGCGGGCGGGTTCATCGTCGGTGCGGTGATCACGCCGGACATGACCCGCTTCAACCGCTCGGTCGGCGACGTCGTGAAGCAGACACTGCTCGGCGTGACGCTCGGCGAGTACGTCATCGGCCTGGCCGGTGTCCTGCTCGCCCACGCTGTCGGATCCGCGGACATCACCCGCGTGATCACGTCGAGCGTCGGCTGGGTCGGCATCCTCGTGATCCTGCTCGGCACGTTCAAGATCAACGACTGGAACATCTACAGCTCGAGCCTCGGCGTCACGAACTTCATCGACGCGGTGTTCGGCAAGCAGGTGAACCGCGGGCTCGTGACGCTCGTGATGGGCGTCGTCGGCTCGGTGCTCGCCGCGGTCGGGTTCCTCGGGGCCCTGACACCGTTCCTGTCCGTGCTCGGGGTCGTCTTCCCGCCCATCGCCGGGATCATGGTGGCGGAGTACTTCGTCGTGAAGCGCTGGCGCCGCGAGCTGAGCGACGCCGAGAACATCCCGGCGACCTCGCCCACCTGGGTGCCGGCCACCCTGGTCATCTGGGCGGTCGCCTCGCTCATCGGGTACTTCGTCGCCGTCGGCATCCCGTCGATCAACTCGGTGGTCATCGCCTTCGTGCTCTACGTGGTCGCCGGCAAGCTCGGGCTGATCCGCGGCGTCGGTGTCAGTCGGACCGAGGCCGTGCCGGCTGCCACCGAGGCCCCGGTCGCCGAAGCACCGGCCACCCCCGCCGCCTGACCCGGGCGCTCCCCGAACGGCCGGTCGCGTCGCCGCACCCCTGATCCGCGCGACGGCGCGGCCGGTCCCCACTCCACGAACCAGTACCCCCCCCCGCGAAGACCCCGCGAACACCACCGCACCCGCACCACCGCACCCGCACCACCGAAGGGAACCCCCATGCGCATCGGCATCGACGTCGGCGGCACCAACACGGACGCCGTCCTGATGGACGGCAGCGCCGTCCGTGCGGCGGTCAAGCGGTCCACCACCCCCGACGTCACCTCGGGCATCGTCGCCGCGCTCGACGGCCTGCGCGAACAGCACGCCTTCGGCCCCACGGACATCGACGGCGTGATGATCGGCACCACCCACTTCATCAACGCCCTGGTCGAGGCACGCGGCCTCGCCCCCACCGCCGCGGTCCGCCTGGGCCTGCCGGCGACGGCGTCGCTGCCGCCGTTCACGGACTGGCCCGGGCACCTGGTGTCGGCCGTGCACGCACAGCCGTTCCTGGCCCACGGCGGCCACGAGTTCGACGGCCGCGTCATCTCGGAGCTCGACCCCGAGGAGCTCAAGCGGCACGCCGGTGCCATCGCGGCCGCGGGCATCCGTTCCGTCGCGATCTCGTCGGTGTTCTCCCCGATCAACGACGAGTTCGAGCAGCGCGCGCAGGAGATCATGGCCGCCGAGCTCGGGCCGGACGTGGCGTTCTCGCTGTCGTCCGAGATCGGCCGCATCGGCCTGCTCGAGCGCGAGAACGCGACGATCATCAACGCGGCGCTCCGCGAGCTCGCCGACCGCATCGTCGACGGCCTGTCCGGGTCGGTCACGGGCAGCGGCATCGACGCGCCGCTCTTCCTGAGCCAGAACGACGGCACGCTGATGGACGTCGAGTACGCCCGTCGCTACCCGGTCGCGACGTTCGCCTCCGGCCCGACGAACTCGATGCGCGGCGCAGCGGTGCTGTCCGGCTTCGACACCTGCGCGGTCGTCGATGTCGGCGGCACGACGAGCGACGTCGGCGTCCTGACCGCGGGCTTCCCTCGTGAGGCCACCGGCGAGGTCGCCGTCGCCGGCATCCGCACGAACTTCCGGATGCCCGACGTCCTGTCCGTCGGCATCGGCGGCGGCTCCCGCATCCGCGAGGACGGCAGCGTCGTCGGCCCGGACTCCGTCGGGTACCGCCTGACCGAGGAGGGCCTGGTCTTCGGCGGCTCCACCCTGACCGCCACCGACGTCGCCGTCCGCGGTGGCCGCGGTGCGATCGGGGACCCGTCGCTCGTCGCCGGGGTGCCCGTCGAGGTCGCCGCCCGCGCGCTCGACGTCATCGCGGAGCGCGTCGCCGACATCGTCGAGCGGATGCGCACCTCGTCCGACCCGCTGCCCGTCGTGGCGGTCGGCGGCGGCTCGGTGCTGCTGCCGGACACCCTGCCCGGACTCGGCACCGTGCACCGCCCGGAGCACTACTCGGTGGCCAACGCCATCGGTGCGGCGATCGCGCAGGTCAGCGGCGAGGTCGACAAGGTCTACGCGATCAGCGACGGCCGCCGGTCCGCCGTGGTCGACGAGGCCCGGCAAGAGGCCGTCGACCGTGCCACCGCGGCCGGCGCCGACCCCGGCTCGGTGGACATCGTCGACTTCGACGAGGTCCCGATCCCGTACCTGCCGGGCAACGCGACGCGGATCCGCGCCAAGGCCGTCGGCGACCTGGCACTCGGGGCGCTGGTCCGATGAGCGCCACGCAAGCCGCGCCGCGCGCCGCAGCCGCGCAAGCCGCAGCCACACAAGCCGCCCCCACAGCACCCCACCTCACCGCCATCGGCGCCGACTGCTCCGCCCTCGCCCGCGGCGCCGCGATCCTCGGCACCGGCGGCGGCGGTGACCCCTACATCGGCCGCCTGCTCGCCGAGGCCGCCGTCCGCGCCCACGGCCCGGTCGAGATCGTCCAGGTCGAGGACCTGCCCGACGACGCCGTGGTGCTCTCGGTCGCGATGATCGGCGCCCCCACGGTGATGGTCGAGAAGCTGCCGTCCGCCGGCCAGTTCGCCGAGGCCATCCGCAGCCTGTCGGCGTTCCTCAACGTGACCCCGACCCACCTGGCCTGCATCGAGGTCGGCGGCGTGAACTCGACGACCCCGATCGTCGCCGCGGCCGAGCTCGGCCTGCCCCTGGTCGACGGTGACGGCATGGGCCGCGCGTTCCCCGAGGTGCAGATGGTGCTGCCGACCCTGTCCGGGGTCAGCGCGACACCGATGGCCCTGGCCGACGAAAAGGGCAACACCGTCGTCTTCGACACGGTGGACAACCGGTGGGCAGAGCGGCTCGCCCGCACGGCGACGGTCGAGATGGGCTGCTCCGCGATCACGGCGCAGTACGCCATGTCCGGCGCGCAGGTGAAGGAGTCGTTCGTCCGCGGCAGCCTGTCGCTGAGCGTCCGGCTCGGCGAGACGCTGGTCCGCGCACGCAGCGAGAACGCGGACCCCGTCACGGCGGTCACCGAGGTGCTCGGCGGCACGGTCGTGTTCGAGGGCAAGGTCGCCGACATCGAGCGCAAGACCGTCACCGGGTTCGCCCGTGGCACGGCCCGCATCGCCGGTTCCGGCAGCGACACCGGCCTGGAGGCGGTGCTCCGGTTCCAGAACGAGCACCTGCTGGTCGAGGTGGCCGGCCAGGTCCGCACCACGGCTCCCGACCTCATCATCACCCTGGACGCCGAGACCGGCGAGCCGATCACCACCGAGGCCCTGCGCTTCGGCGCCCGCGTCCGGATCGTCACCGCACCGGCCGACGAGCGCTGGCACTCCCCGGACGGCCTGCGCCTGGCCGGCCCGCGGTACTTCGGCTACGACACCCCCGCGGTCCGCCACGACGGCACCACGAGCGCGGGCGAGACGAACACGGGAGCGCGCCGATGAGCTGGATCCTCGACGTCGACGACCTGCCCGACCTGGCTCGTGGCGCCGCGCTGCTCGGCACCGGCGGCGGGGGCGACCCCACCATCGGGATGCTCCTGGTCCGTGCCGCGATCGAACAGCACGGCCCCGTCACGATCCTCGACCCGTCCGAGGTGCCCGACGACGCCCTCGTCATCCCCACCGCGCAGATGGGCGCACCGACCGTGGTGCTCGAACGCATCCCGGCCGGACCGGAACCCCTCGGCGCACTCCGTCGGCTCGAAGCCCACCTGGGCCGGACGGCGACCGCGACGATGCCCATCGAGTGCGGCGGCATCAACTCGATGATCCCGCTGCTCGTCGGCGCCACCGGCGGCCTGCCCGTCGTCGACGCGGACGGCATGGGCCGCGCGTTCCCCGAGCTGCAGATGGAGACCTTCTCGGTCTACGGCGTCCCCGGCAGCCCGCTCGCGATCAGCGACGAGAACGGCCACGGCGTCATCATCGAGACCGGCACGGACAACAAGAAGATGGAGTGGCTCGCCCGCGGGGTCACCATCCGGCTCGGCGGCGTCGCCTACATCGCCGAGTACGCCATGTCCGGCCGCCAGGTGCGGGAGACCGCCGTCCCGCGCACGCTCTCCCTGGCGCTCGCCGTCGGTCGGGCCATCCGGGTCGCCCGCGAAGCCCACCGCGACCCCATCGACGCGCTCGCCGAGGCCCTCGGCACGACGATCTACACGCACCTGCGCGAGCTGTTCGACGGCAAGGTCGTCGACGTCGAGCGCCGCACGGTCGACGGGTTCGCCCGCGGTCGTGCCACCGTGCAGGGGACCGACGGGTCCGAGCTCGAACTCCGGTTCCAGAACGAGAACCTCGTCGCCCGGCGGGACGGCCGCCTCGTCGCCGTCGTGCCCGACCTGATCTGCGTCCTCGACGCCGAGACCGCCGAACCGATCACCACCGAGCGCCTGCGGTTCGGGCAGCGCGTCCGGGTGATCGGCATCTCGACCCCCGACCTGATGCGGACCCCGGAGGCGCTCGCCGTGTTCGGGCCGTCGTGCTTCGGGCTCGACGAGCCGTTCGTCCCGGTCGAGGAGCTGCACGAGCACGTCCGCCCGGCCGCCCCGGCGGTCGGCTGACGAACGGCCGCGCGCCGACCCCGGCGCCCGGCCCCGGGACGCGACCACGGCAGCAGAATGGACCCATGGACCAGGGTGAGCGGCGGGGCGGCGGTGTGGCGGGCCTCCAGGCCGACGACGCGACCGTCTTCGGACGCGGCACCGCCCTGCTCGGGTGCGGCGGTGGCGGCCGTGTCGACCACATGGTCAGCGCGCTCCGATTCGCGCTCGGCGACCGCAGCGTGCCGGTCGTCGACCTCGACGACCCCGCGCTCAACTCGGTGGTGGCCGTCGGGCTGATCGGGTCGACCACCGTGCTCGAGGAGAAGATGCCGAGCGGCGAGGAGCTGCCGGCCGCGCTCGCGGCGGTCGAACGCTGGACGGGCGTCCGTGCCGACGCCGTCGTCGCCGCGCAGATCGGCGGCGTGACCGGACCGGCCGCCGCCCTCACCGCCCACGCCGCCGGACTGCCGCTCGTCGACGCGGACCTGGTCGGCCGCGCGGTCCCGCGCATCGACCAGCTGTCGGTCTTCGTCGGCCCGACCACGACGGTCACGGCAGCCGCGGCCACCACAAGCGGCCTGCGGATCGTCGTCGACGCCCGGCACCCCCACGACGTCGAGACGGTCTGGCGCGAGGCCGTCTCGCACAGCGGCGGCTGGGCGGCCTTCGCGATCGGCCCGGTCCCGGTCGCATTGCTGCGCGAGCGGGCCGTCGTCGGCAGCGTGCAGCGCGCCCTCCGGATCGGACGCGCAGCGGGCGGCGCACGCGACGCGGCGGAACTCGCCGCGCTCATCGGCGGCCGGGTCGTCGCGCAGGGCCGGGTCATCGACGTCCAGCGCGAGGGGGACGCGCTCGCGTTCGTGCGCAGCAGCCTGGCCATCCGCGACGCCGGCACCGGCGCGGTCGCCCGGGTCGAGGCGGGCAGCGAGTACGTGCACTGCCTGGTCGACGGCCTGCCGGTCGCCAGCACCCCGAGCGTCATCACCGTCGTCGACGCGCGTTCGCTCGCGCCCGTGGCGACCGACCGCACGCGGGTCGGCAACGAGCTCGCGGTGCTCGTGCTGCCGTCGGCGCCGTGGTGGTGGGCGGACCCCGACCGCACCGCGCGCATGGGGCCGCGGGCGTTCGGCATCGACGCGGACGTCGTCCCCGAGGCCGTGGGCCAGGTGCTCGCGTGAACGCCGTCGGCGACCTGCTCCCGCTCCTGCCGCCCGGCACCCGCCTGCTCGTCGGCCCCGGCAGCACCGCGGTCCGCAGCGTCCGTGGGGTGGTGGGGACCCCGGACCAGGTCGGCCGGTCCCTGTCGCAGGGCGACGACGTCGTCGTGCTGCTCACCCCCGTCGACCGCGCGGACGCGCGCTTCGATGTGCTGCTGCGCCGGGCGTCCGCGGCCGGCACCACCCTGCTCGTCGTCGACGGGGCACTGGAACTCGGCCCCGGCACCACGACGCTCGCCGACCGGCTCGGCGTCGCCGTGCTCGCCACCCCGGACCCGTGGGCGACCTCGGTCCGCCTGCACGAACTCATCGGCACCGGGATGGGGCCGGCGGCCCGGGCAGCCCTCGACGCCTCCCGCGTCGCGCTCGACGCCGGCCCCGAACTCGACGACCTGTTCGCCCGGCTCGATCGCTCACTCGGCCATCCGGTGCGGTTCCTCGACGCCTCGGGCCTGGCACTCCGCGGAGCCGCGGTCGACGACGCGGCCCGCGCGGTGCTCGTCCGCCGCGCCGGCACGAGCGACGTGCTGACCGCCGAGGGCGTCGACGAGACGCTCGTGGCGATCCCGGTCGGCACCGGCATCGGACCGCGCGCGTGGCTGGCCGTCGGCCTGCCCGTCCCGATCACCGCCGAACAGCAGGTGGTCGCGAGTGCCCTGCAGGTGGCCGCCGTGGCCGTCGGGCACCGGCTGCTGCTCACCCGGCTCGACGACGAGCGCGACGCCCGCTACCGGATGGCGATGCTCGACGAACTCCGCGCGGCGGACGGGGCGCCCGCCCCGCAGCTCGTGCAGCGGACCATCGCTGCCGGGTGGCGGCTGGACGCCTGGCACGTCGGTGCGCGCGTGGTCGCGCGGCAGGGCGTCGACCTGGTCGCGCTCCGCCAGCAGGTCGACGCCGCGGTGCGCGCCGAGGGACTCGACGCGGTCGTCGTCGAACAGGCGGACGGCTGGGTGCTGTGGCTGTCGGAACCCGACGAACCCGGCCGGGAGGCAGTGGCCGACATCGCGGGTCGGCTGCGGCGCGCGCAGAACACGCTCCGCACCACCGTGGAGACCAACGTGGGCGTCGGCAGTCTGCAGGCGGGCCCTGCCGGGCTGGTGCGGACGCTCGGTGAGGCCGGCGACGCCGCCCGTCTGGCCGCCAGCCGTCCGGAGTCGGGGCACTTCGTGCACGTCGACCGGCTCGGGCTCGCGCAGCTGCTGCTCGCGTGGACGCAGACGGACACGTTCCTGCCGGCCTCGCGGCAGTTGCTCGCACCGCTCGAGCGCGGTGGCGGGGCGCTCCTGACGACGCTCGCCGCCTACCTGGACGCGGAGTCGTCGATCGCCGAGACCGCCGCGGTGCTCGGCGTGCACCGGAACACCGTGTCCGACCGCATCGCGCGAGTGGAGCGGCTGCTCGGGGTCGACCTGTCCGACCCGGAGACCCGGCTCGCCCTGCACCTGGCGACGCGGGCGCGGGCGGGCGACGGCGTCTGAGTCAGTTTTTGTTGCTGGACTTCTCGGTCTCGCGCTTCGTGGTCCCGCTCGTCCTGTCGGTCCCGCGGGCGGGCCGGGCGGCGGCACCGGTCTCGCGCGCTGCACCCGAGGCCAGGCCGGCCGCGATGATGAACACGAAGACGATCAGCAGCGCCCCGAGCAGGCCGATCTCCTCACCGAGGAACCCGATCAGCGGCGGTCCGGCCAGGAACGCCACGTAGCCGATCGTCGCGACGGCGCTGACCTTGGCGGCCGCGGTGCGGGGGTCGTCGGCCGCGGCGGACATGCCCATCGGGAAGCCGAGGCTGGCACCGAGGCCCCAGAGCACGACGCCGACGATCGCGAGCGGGACGTTGTCGATGAAGATGAGCATGCCGAGGCCGACCACCGCGACGGCGGCGCTGATGCGCAGGATCGGCACGCGGCCGAACTTGTCGATCAGCGGGCTGCCGGCGACGCGACCGGCGGTCATCGCGGCGAGGAACACCGTCAGCACGGCAGCACCGCCGGCGTTGTCGAGCCCGTGGCCGTCGATCATCGCGAGGGGCAACCAGTCGTTCGCGGACCCCTCGGCCAGCGCCATGCCGAGCACGATCACGCCGATGAGCAGCGTCGAGGGCTGTGCCCAGACCTGCCAGCGGGTGAGCGGGGTCGCGACCGGGCTGGTGTCGGTGGACACCGGCTGCTCGACGAGGTGCTCGTCCTGGAACTTCGCGACGGCGACGAGCATGGCGGCGCTCGTGACGACGACGAGCACGATGAAGTGCCACGAGACCGGGATCTCGAGCTTCTCGGCCAGGGCGCCGAGGCCTGCGCCGGCGAGCGTGCCGAGGCTGAACGCGGCGTGGAACAGCGGCATGATCGTGCGTCCCCCGGCCTTCTCGGCGGCGGCGCCGGAGACGTTCATCGACACGTCGCACAGGCCGTTGCCGAAGCCGAAGGCGATGAGCGCGATCCAGATGGCGGCGAAGCCCCACCCGAGCGTGACCGCCACACCGGCGAAGATCATCCCGACCGCCAGGCACGCCGCAGCCACCTGCACGCCCCGACGGGCACCGAGCTTCGCGACGATGTGCCCGGCGAAGGTCAGACCGCCGATGGAACCGACGGCCATGCCGAGCACGAGCAGACCCATCTCGAACGTGCTCGCCCCGAGGGAGTCGCGGACGCTCGGGATCCGGCCCAGCCACGTCGCGATGTCGAGCCCGGACAGGGTGAACACCACGAACACCGCGATGATCCAGGCCTTGGTGGTCGGGACGGTGCGGGTGGACGGCGTCGTCATGGTGGTTCCCATCGTGCTGCGGCGCGCTCGGTGCTGCGCGTTCTGGTGCGTGTCGGTGCTGGTCTTGCGGCTGTCGAATCGATTCGACTGTTCGTTCCGGCTACGCTAACGGGCGATGGACGAACCGGCAACAGGACCCGGCGCGTCGCCTTCCCGCGGCGGCGTCACCCGTTCGTCGCGCCCGACGCTCGCCGCGGTCGCCCGTGCTGCCGGTGTCGCGCCGTCGACGGCCTCGCTCGCCTTCAGTGGTCTCGGCCCGGTGTCCGAGGACGCCAAGGCCCGCGTGCTCGCCGCCGCTGCCGACCTCGGTTACGGCGGCCCCGATCCCCGTGCCCGTTCGCTGCGCCGCGGTCGTTCCGGCGTCATCGGCGTCGTGATGGACGAGCGCCTGAGCGATGCGTTCCGTGACCCGGTCAACGTCCTGACGCTCGACGGCATCGCCGAGGTCGCCGGTGCCGCCGGTGCCTCGTTGCTGCTCGTCCGGAGTCCGCTCGACGACGAGCAGGGTGCCGGCCCACTGGTGGATGCGCCGATGGACGCCGTCGTGCTCGTCGGGTGCAACGTCCGGATCGACCCGGCCGTCGCCGTGCTGCGCCGTCGGCAGATCCCCGTCGTCGCGATCGAGGCGGACGAGATCGAGGGTGCTGTCCCCGTCCAGCTCGACAACCGCGATGCCTCACGCCGTGCTGCGGAGTACCTGCAGGGGCTCGGCCACCGGGACGTGACCGTCGTGACCCTGCCCCTCGACGCCGCACGCCGTCGAGGCCCGATCGACGCAGCCCGTCAGGACGAGGGCATCGCCTTCACCACGCTCGAACGCCTGCGTGGTGTGCGCCAGGTCTACCCGGACGCCGTCGCCATCGAGACCGCCGGCAGCTCGGTGGAAGAGGGGCGTCTCGCCGGCACGGAGCTCTTCGCGCCGGACGGTCCCCGCCCCACCGCCGTCATCGCGCAGAGCGACCTGATCGCCGTCGGGGTGATCTCAGCCGCTCTCGACGCCGGGCTCCGTGTGCCCGAGGACGTCAGCGTCGTCGGCTTCGACGGCATCACGGTGGACGACAGCCTGCTCCACCGCACCCCGATCCGGCACCTGACCACCCTGGTGCAGCCGTTCGTGCAGAAGGGTCAGGCCGCAGCCCGTGCCGCCCTGGCCATGCTCGAGGGGGCAGAGCCCCAACCGGCGTCGTTCACGTCGGAGTTGCGGGTGCGGGACACGACGGGGCCGCCGCCAGCTCCGAGCCTCGGCTAACGAAAGCACCGCGCCTGGCGGCGTGTGGCATCAGGTCTGGACCCTTGCACGCTTCTGTGGCGAAAGCGATGTGACGTAGCCCAGAACAACACTCGTCGGTGCTTCCGAGGCCGTGGCGTTGAGGTATACCCCAGAGCCCCAGACAGCGCCGCCGGCGCCTCACTCTTGCTGCGTCGGAGAGTCGCCAAGTGCAGTCGGCCCTCCGGGGTGGGATAGTTGGCTCGTGACCAACTCTCAGGTGTCTCTCGTTAGCGCTTCCGCAACGCGTGTTTTGGGGGAGTACGATCACCGTTTTTCCATTGAGGAAGACGGCGGTTTCGCGATCCTTTACGGCCCTAATGGGGTTGGTAAAACGAGGTTTCTCGAAACTATCCACGCCATATCTCGCCTAAATGGAGCGTCTCTGATTCGGCTACCTTTCGAGAAGGCGAAGCTCGTCTACTCCGATGGTTCTAGCCTCGAAGCTACTCGTGACAGCAACTTCGACGCCGCGACTGACGAAGAGTGGCAGAGCTCGGCGAGCGTCGAAATCACGCTCAAACGAAAAGGAGCGAAACCTGTCAAATGGTCGTACGGAGACGACGACTTTGACGAGTGGGTACGGATGTCTCTCCCATACCAGCCTATAGGCGACGGCTTCTGGGAGGACCCGGGTGACGGCGAGATTGTTCATACGGACGAATTAAGAGACAGGTACCGCCGCAGGTCGCCGAACCCCAATAAGGCGCCCGACGTGATGCAGGAGTTTGTGCGCGAGGTGCCCAGCTTCCTGATTGAAACACAAAGACTGCGGATTGAACAGAGTCAGCGTGGAGCTCGGCCTCAAGCTTGGCGTTCGCCAAGTGGCGCAAAGCCCCGACGTCAGCACACCTCAAGGATCACCGAGCAGGCAGCAACGATTCGAAAGCTAGTCAACGACGCTCAAACTGAGCATTCTCGGATCACCCAGCAACTGGATCGAACGTTCCCCAATAGGGTGCTGGAAACCAATGCGGACGAGTTGCAGCTTGACGCGGCCGATATCCGCAAGCGCTACAACGATCAAAACTCGTTCCGCAGCCGCCTAGGACGGGTTGCGTCGGTGGCTCTCGATGATGCTCTGTCTCTTCCCGAGAGGCGCCTCGACGACTGGGAGCTCAAGCTACTGAACCTTTACCTGGACGATGCCGATCTCAAACTAGCCCCGTTCGAGGAGTTGCTGCAGAAGATTGAACTGCTGGAGCAGATCATCAATAGTCGCCTACTCAATAAACAGCTCCAGGTAACTGATGGCGACGGCCTCTTCGTGCAACGCAAGGGCAGCGGTCGATCGATCTCGCTGGACTCGCTATCATCCGGTGAACAGCACGAGATTATCGTGATGATCGACTTGCTCTTCAATGTACCGTCGGGGGCGGTTGTTTTAATCGATGAGCCAGAAATCTCGCTCCATATTGTGTGGCAACTAGCGTTCATCCCGGACGTGAAGCGGATAGCGGCCCTCGCTGGTTTTCGATTCGTGGTGGCCACTCATTCGCCGCAGATTATCAACGATGAATGGGACCGAGCATTCCGTCTGGGGCCCCCGGAGGAAGCCTTCGCGTGAAAGAATACCTGAATTCGCATACCTTGTTCAACACGGTGGCGATGTTCATCAAGGAAAGTTCCTCTCTCCTGCTCGTGGTCGAGGGAGACGACGACTACTTTGTTCTGCGTCAACACACTTCCTCTGATCTGAATGTGCTCGCCGGCATGGGTGGTAGGCAGAACGTTCTGCGAGCTGCGACGATTGCAAGGGAGCGAGGGCTTAAGGGTGTGAAGTTTCTTGTCGATCGTGATTACGATGATCTCAGTGCCAATACAATGCTTTCCGGTGATAACGTGTACGTCAGCGACCAGCATGACGTCATTATGGACTTGCTGGTAAATTCCGGCCACTTGCATCAAGTAGTGAATATTCATACTCGCAAGTCCGGGCGGCACCCGGCAAGCCGATCGAAAGCAGTCGTGCCTGCATCCGGTCAGATTATCGAGGAGGCGTTCGATCTGGCTTCCATCCTTGCAGCGGCAAGGATCGTTAACCACAAGAATTCCTACGGGCTCGACTTCACCCGTTTTTCATTCGGCGCCCTCAAGGTCTCGCAATTCTCCGTGGAGGATGTCGTCGGAGTTGTTATCTCCCGCTGTCAACGGGAGGATATCCTAAGTACATTTCTGATCGACAGCACGAAAGTTCACGAGGAAATTGTGTCAAAGCAGAAGGTCGTCGGAGATCACGACCTTTTCCATGCTCTCGCTCGGGTTCTAAGTAGATATGATCTTAAGGTGCAGGATAAGGCGCTAGTAAACACGTTCATGGCAGGCTTAACCTGTGCGGCGGTGGTGGCCAGTTCCTGGTTCAACCTCATCGAGGAGTGGTGCTCGCGGAATAATCGAGCTGGCTTCAGTTGTCGATTGGCGAAGGTCTGAGTGGGTAGGCGGTTTCCTGACATAAGAGCGCCATATCGGCTCGGTGCTGCGTTCGTTGTTCGCGGTGGCAGATGGGGCTCTGGCACAGCCAGGGTGTTGTGGGCGATCACGCTGTTGGATGCGCGCTGACGCCATCACGCTTTGGGGATGAGGCGGTCGAGATCGGTCGCTCGTGGCTCGGAGTCGAAGGCGGTTTGACATGAGCGGACGTCTCCGAGGGACAGCTTCTGACGCCAGCGGGCCGGCAACATGGACTGGCCACCCGGCGAGAGGACGATGATGACCGGCCGTCGAGCTGATCGCGCGCTGAACGCACCGACAACGGACGCGGTTCGCACACGGGCTCGCGCCGTGGTCCGTTTCGTCGTCCGGATCGGCGTGATCATCGTTACCGGCGTGGCCGGGCTGATCGCTCCGGGCGCGCTGCGCTCGTACGACCTCGGCCACCGGGTCACCTTCCGCTGCCACGTCACGTCGGCCGAGGGCATCACCCGCGGATCGTCGAACCGCGGCATCGGTGGCCAGGATGCGCGGGTCGTCATCACCACGGAGGACTGCAGGAAACTCGTCCTTTGGAAAGGCGTGACGCGGACGAACAACCCGACAATCGCTGGCCGCATCGACATGCCGGCCGAACACGCAATCGAGGTCGGAGCCTGCTCACGGGAGGTCCGCGGGCTGCTGCACGCCATCGGCAGGGGCCCTTCGGCCTTCGGAGTCGCGCCGACGTCCTGACCGACGAGCCACCCCTCCGGTCCGACAGGGGACGGGACCTGCATGGGCCCGGCATTTACGGTTCGTCGTCGCAGGGGTCGCCCACGCAAGCGTCCGAAGCGCGGCGCAGTCACGCTTCGATGGCGATGCCGCAGGCCTGGAAGTCGCGGACGGCCTGATCGCGGCGGAGCCCACCGACCAGGTCGAGCGGGGGCGCGGTTGGACGGGAAACGCCCTGTCTCCGAGCGCGTGGAGACAGGGCGTTTCTTCGGTCCGGTGTTTCGGGTTTAGCCGATCCCGGGGTCGTTCCGCATACCGACGTTGCCGGCGGAAGCGAAGCCGTCCGTGCCGGCGTCGCCGGTCCACGTCCAGAGCGAGCCAGTGTTCGCCTGGACTGCGACGGCGAGGTGGTCGCCCTCGGTCACTGCTGACGGGCTGGTGTCGGTCTTCATACCGACGTCCGCCGAGTGTGCGAACCCGGCATCGCCCGGAGCTCCGTGCCACGTCCAGAGGTCTCCGGTGTTCGCTTGCGCTGCCACGGCGAGTTCCGACCCCACGAGCGTGATCGACGGGCTGGTGCCCGCCTTCATGCCAACAGCGGTCTGCACGGCGAGCCCGGTCGTCCGCGGTGTGCCGCTCCAGACCCAGAGCTTGCCGGTGTTCGCTTGCGCTGACACGGCGACGGTGGACCCGTTGACACGTGTGATCGCCGGGCTTGTCCCGTCCTTCATCCCGAGGCCTGCGCTCTTGGCGGTTCCGGTGGTCGCGGCCGGGCCGTACCAGGTCCAGAGGCCTCCGCTTTCGGCCTGGTAGGCGACGGACACGCCGCTGCCGACGGTGGTGATGGACGGGTTGGTGCCGTCCTTCATGCCCTGTCCGGTGGACTGCGCGTAGCCCGTTGAGCCAGCGGTGCCCTTCCAGGTCCAGAGATCCCCGGTGTTCGCTTGGAACGCGACGGCGAAGTTTCCATCGCCGAGCGAGACGATGTCCGGGCTGGTGCCTGGCTTGACGCCGACTCCGGCCGAAGCGGCGGTGCCGGTCGTGCCGGCCTTGCCCTTCCAGGTCCAGAGCGTCCCGCTGGGGTCGACGTAGGCGGCTGCGGCGTTCGAGCCGTCCCGGGCAAGTGCAGGGGAGGTGCCGTCCTGGATCTGTCGGCCGGAGTTCGCGGCGAAGCCGGGAGTGCCGGCGCTGCCGGTCCACGTCCACAGTGTGCCGGTGTTCGCACGCACCGCCACGGCGGTGCCGTTGGAGTACGACGACGGTGAGATCGACAGCGGGCTGGTCACGTTGCTGAAGTCCACGTGCTGGTGGCTGCAGGGGTCTGAGAACTGGCGGGTGATGTTCGTGAAGGACCAGGTGGACCGGCACTGCACCTGCCCAGCCTGCGTCCCCTTCGGAACGAAGGTGTCGAGGAAGTCCAGCAACTCGTGCGTGCGTGCGTCAGGACCCTGAACAGTGGACCCGCCGACGGAACCAAAGTCGATCGCGACACTCGGGTCGATGCAGTGCAGCGAGCCCTCGTTGCTCGCGCAAGAGACGGGGTGCGTCATCGTCGGGCAACGACGGTTCAGGTCATTGACCCGCAACGATCCGAACTTCTTGGTCACGATGACGAGTGTCTGGAGGACCCGAGTGTCGAGCTGGCAACCCGGCGTCGGGTTCCCGTTCGCGATCGGGAGGATCTCGTTTCGGTACAGATCGTTGGTGTCGCCCGCGCCGTTCGCGGTCGCGGTGAAGGTACCCGCTGTAACGAAGCCCCCGAGCTGCTTCGCGAGCGTTGCCGGGTCGGCAGAGATGTCGTCGCAGGCCGTCCCACAAGCGCCAGCTGCCTCGGCTCGAGGTGGCGACATCGCCACGATCGAGGCGAGTGCAAGCGCGACGACCATGACGATCAGGACGAGCGACCGCCAGAGAGTTCTCGATCTCGGCAGCACAAACGGAGTATTCACTTTTCCCCACTTCACGGACGAGCCACACCGCCCCTCGGTGTGGACTGTCGTCTCGGCTGGAGAGTAGCCGGTCCTCCCGGCGCACCGCGAACCTTGCTGCTTCCACAGAAAATCGCTTCGTCGGCATCAACGAGAACGGCCGGTCACCCGAAGGAACGGCCGGCTGTTTCGTGTCGGGGGTGGCGTCGGTGTGCGGCGTCGTGCGCGTCGCGGACGGCCCGGCGGATGCGGCAGCGCGAGCAGTAGCGGCCGTCGGCAAACGGGTCCGTCCGTCGGGTGGCGTGGCCGCTGCGGTCGGCGTGCGTGGAAGACGAGATTGTCGTGACGGCTCCTCATCGAACTCGACGATCGCTCGATCGCCAACAGCTCCTGCGCGTCGTCACGTTCGTCATCGTGGTCGGTGTGGCGTTGGTGTTCGCGTACTGGCACGTCGGTCTGCAGCGTGTGGACGTCGACGAGGACGTGTAGGTCGTCTCCGGGTGGGAGTACGTCCGCGACGTTTTCATCCGGAACCTCGAGCACCCGCCGACCGCGAAGTACCTGTTCGGGCTCGCCGAACTCGCCCTCGGCGGGCCTGGATCGCTCGGCCCGCGCTACGTCGCAGGGGTACAACATCGTCGCGTGGAAGCCGTACTTCCCACCGCCCCGTGGGACTTGGGAGCGGGACGCCGACGACCTCACCGCAGTCGTCCAGGGCGTGGATGGACGGTTCCCGATGCAACCGTGGGTGGCGTCGTTCCTCCGCACCCACCACGACGAGCTCCAGCACTTCACCGTCGACGAGCTCCAGGTGTGGATCCCCGAGCACGGTTCGATCCGGGAACGTGACGGCGTGCTCGAACTGGCCCCGTGGCGGCGCAGCAGCGACCCCCTGACCGGCGGGGTCGAGGGAACTCGCCGCACCACGGCCACGGGCTCCCGCGCACGAAGCGTGTGCGACCTAGTCGTCGGCGGCGGACAGTTCAGCCTTCATGCTCCACCCCTGACCTTCTGTCCACGACAGCGTGACCCAGCAGTCCTTCGCCCGCTTGTCGGCAGGGTGCACGAAGACGCCGACGATGGTCGTCATCACCGCATCGTTCGAGGTGACCTTCGCACCCGGTGTCAGGAGCGGCTCGCAGACCTTCCACGCCGTGACCGCGCCGGAACGCTGATCCTGTCCCACCGCCGACACGAAGCGGTGTTCGTCGTGCTCCTCGAGACCCTCGACCGCTGCTTGTCTCGCGGCGGTCTCCGAGGCGTCGGAGGGTTCGCCTCCGACGTCGGTCGGGACGTTGTGTCCGGAGCAGCCGGCCAACGCGACCGCGGCGACGATCCCGATGCTCGTGAGCAGCGGGGTCCGCGAGTGGTTCCGTGCGAGCTTCATGCGACATTCCCTACGGATTGTCGAGGCACGGCGCTGGTGCGCACCCCGAGCCCCACCACCGCAACCAGGTTCACCGCACTCCCCACCAAGAAGCCCGTGGTGCCACCGGCGACACCAGCGATCGGTCCGAGCACCGCCATGAGCCCAGCGCCCACGACGAACCCGGCGACCGAGGCAAGGGCGACCTGGCGTGAGCGCCCAGCGGCGAGCAGCAACGCCGCCGGCACGAGTCCGACGGTGAACACCCACACCGCGACCATCAGGTACCGCAGGTCCGCGACGGCAGCGGCACCCTCGGCGGGGTAGACGATCGGCAGGAACCATCCTGCGAGAAGGGCGACCAGGCCGAACACGACGGCGGAGGCAGCAGCGAACCCGACGACGAGCAGCAGCGCCCCGCGAGAGCGCAGCGATCCACCATCGGTCCGGTGCGCGAACGCCGGCACGAGCACCTGCCCCAACGCCTGCCCGAGCATCGACGCCGGCGTCGCCAGGGTGAAGGCAGCGGCGTAGACACCGGCGTCGTGCGCCGACGACGTCACCTGCGCCGAGATCATCGTCAACTGCAGCAACCCGTTCGAGGTCACCACCGCCAGCACGTTCCACGCTGCGAACCCGAGCACCCCGGCAGCGGGCTCGTGGGAAGCCGGCGAGATGCGGTTGCCCCGCGGCCAGCACGCGATCGCGAACACCGTGTACCCGATGGCCAGGGGCAGCAGCACGAAGGGCTCGAGCCGCGCGACGCACGCCACCACGAGCAACCCGAGCGCCAGCACGCTCGTCACGGAGTCCCACAGCGCGACCCGGGGTGCCCGGTCGTAGCCGAGTTGGGCGCCGCGGGCGTAGCAGTAGAGGCAGTAGCCGACGACGACAGCGGCGCCGCCGAGCACCATCCCGGGGCGGTTGCCCCAGGCCAGCGCGATCGGCACGGTGACCGCCGCGAGCACCACGCTCGAGACCAGCATCGACACCCCGAGCAGCCGGTTCACCGATGCGTCCGACCGCCGACCCCGCAGTGCGATCGCCAGGAAGCGTGACGCGGTGTTGCCCGCGGCGTTCGGCCAGAGCAGGGCGACGAACACCGAGAGCGACAGCAGGGCGGTGGTCTGCCCGAGGGTCTCGGTGCCGAACACACGCCCGACGACGACGGTCACGAGCAGCTTCGCGACGCCCTGCACCCCGATGCCGACCGTGGCGAGCACGGCCGACGAGGCCACCGAAGACGACGGAGCCGCAGGAGAATCAGGCCCGGCAGACGAAGCGGGCCCAGCCGGAGACGCCCCGCTCACCGCGCCAACGCCTGTTCCACCCAGCCGCGCCGGTGCGCCCGCACTCCGAGCGTCACCGCCCGGACCCCGATGTACCCGAGGGCGAAGGCCGCCCACAACCCCGCGAGCGTCCCGCCTGCCCACCAGAGCAGCGGCAGGTACACGACGAGGTTCAGGCCTCCGGCGATGGCCAGGTACCGCGCGTCACCGGCGCCGATCAGCACCCCGTCGAGCACGAAGACGTACCCGGCGACGGGCATCCCGACGGCGATGAGCACCAGCACGACGGGCAGGGCGTCCCGCACCGCCTGCGAGTCCGAGAACACCGGCCCGAGCACGCCGCTCACCGCCAGGGTCAGCACCCCGAGCACCACTCCACCGGCGATCCCGAGCAGCACGAGCCGTCGCGTCACCAGTCGCACCCGCTCCGGGTCACGTCCGCCGAGCCCGTGCCCGACGAGCGCCTGCCCGGCGATCGCCAGGGCGTCGAGCGCGAACGCCAGCGTCGAGAAGACGGTCAGTCCGACCTGCGTCGTCGCCAGCCCGGTGGTCCCCAGCCCGGCAGCTGCGCCGACGGTCGCGAGCATCGCGATCCGCAGCGACGCGGTCCGCAGGAACAGCCACGCCCCCGACCGGAGGGCCCGGGCGACGCCCGAGGCACCGGGTCGCAGCGGCGCCCCCGACGACCGAGCGGCCCGCACCGCGATGCGCACGTAGACGACCGCCATCGCCCACTGCACGATGACGGTGCCGGCGGCGGATCCCTCGACGCCCCAGCCGGCGCCGTAGATCAGGACGGCGTTGAGCAGCCCGTTCGCGACGAACCCGATGGTCGCGACGACGAGCGGGGTCTTCGTGTCCTGCAGCCCACGCAGCAGTCCGGTCGAGGCGGTCACAACCAGGATGCCGGGCAGCCCGATCAGCGAGATGGTCAGGTACGCGGTGGCGGCGGCCGACACCTCGGCCGAGGCGCCGAACAGGTCGACGAGCGGCCCGGCGAGCGGCCACCCGACCAGCGCCAGCAGCACCCCCAGCACGAGCGCGAGCCACATCCCGTCGATGCCGGCGTGCACGGCTCCGCGACGGTCGCCACCACCGAGCGCCCGTGCCACGGCCGGGGTCGTCGAGTACGCCAGGAACACCAGCAGCCCGGTCACCGTCGACAGCACGGCACTCGCGAGCCCGACGGCCGCCAGCGGCGTCGCCCCGAGGTGCCCGACGAGCGCGGTGTCGGTCAGCAGGAACAGCGGCTCGACCACGAGCGCTCCGAGCGCCGGCACCGCCAGCCGCACGATGTCGCGGTCGACCGCGCGCCGCTCAGCGGTCACAGCGGGTCGCGTCGGTCGGTGCACCGACCCATTCTGTCGGCGATGCCGACACGTCGTGGTCACCAGGCGGGGGTGGGCGCGACCCCGTGACGGACTGGAGGCCCGTGGCCGTGTCCGCCACGGGCCTCCAGTCCGGTGGTCCAACGTCCTCGGGCTTGCGCCCCGCACGACCTCGTTGCGCGACGAGCCGATCCGCTGGCGTCTGTAACGCTGGAGCCATGACCGGACACTCCAGAGTGTGAAGGACGAACAGGACGACGGCCCGCTGTGGACGCGAGCGGTCCGTGATGACGGGGCTGCGTTCGCCGCGCTGTTCGACCGGCACCGACCACGCATCTACCGACGGGCGTTGAGCCTGACGGAGAACTCGCACGACGCCGAGGACATCACAGCGGCGGCGTTCTACGAGCTCTGGCGCAAGCGCAAGAGCGTCACCCTCGTGGCCGGTTCCGTCGCTCCGTGGTTGCTGGTCACGACGGTCAACCTGACCCAGAACCACCGACGCGCAGCGGCGCGGTACCGGAAGCTCCTCGACGCACTCCCTCGAGACGATCCCCACGCTCCTGCCACGGACGCCGAAGACCTCGAGGCCCGCGAACGCCTCAGGACGACGATCCGGGGACTCGCGCCGCAGGACGCCGCACTGCTGGTGCTCACCGGGGGCGAGGAGATGCCGGTCTGGCAGGCCGCGCAGGCGGTCGGTCTCAAACCGCCGGCGGCACGCGTGCGGTTGCACCGGATGCGGCAGCGCCTGCAACGCGACCTGCACGACCTCCGTCCCAGTGTCCGCAACGCACCGGAAGGCACCTACTGATGAGCATCGACATGAACCCCGACGCTGCTGCGGCGGTCCGCTCGGAGCTGGCCGCCATCGGGACACGACGGAGCGCCCTGCAGCGCCAGCAACGACGTGCACGCATCGGCGTCTCGATCGTCTCCGTCGCGGCGATCGCGGTGACGACGAGCGCCGCCGCCCTGGTCGTCGCCGGGCTCCCGGGGACCACGACGACGGCAGCAGTCGGGCGCACGACCACGGCGACGCACACCGGTCCCGCCCTGATCGACATCGGGCAGGCTCCCGACACCGCGGGTGCCGTGATCGTCGACATCACGTGCCGCAACGACGTCGGCATGGTCCGGGTCCTCACCGTCGGAGGGGGCGCCTCCGGCCTGAGTTGTCGGGACGAAGGGACGATGCGCGTCGTCGACGGCCGGCTCCCGGAGCGAGGGACCACGACGTTCAGCATCGAAGCGTCGTCGGGGACGCGGTGGACGGCGACGCTGCAGTACGCCAACGCGGTCACATCGGACTGGGCGGTCAACGACAAGGGCCAGACCTACGGGGTCCCGAACGCGTCGGGTCACCCGGATCTGGTCCCCGGGAGGGCGGACAACGGTCGCGAGGGCTGGGTCCTGTGGAGCGAGCCGGACGGCGGCGACGTGTACGAGTCCGACGGCACGACCGTCGTCGGGCAGTGGACGGCGGGGGTCGCCGATGAGGTCCCGCTCGATCAGCGGTACATCGACGAGCAGGAGTCCGTGCAGACCGCGACCCCGTCGCCCAGCGCGCCCCGCTGAACCGGGCGAGGGGTGTGCGGACCGGAGCGACCGACTGGGGGGCGTTCCGGTCCGCAACGCACCACGTGACGGACTGGAGGCCCGTGGCCGTGTCCGCCACGGGCCTCCAGTCCGGTGGTCCCACGTCGTCAGGCCGGACGCGCGTTCCGGCCGACCACTCGCGTCAGTCGGCGCGCGGTTCCGCGGGGACGGCGCCGGTGGCGGCGTGCGCGGGGTCGGCGGCCTCGGTCGAGGGCTCGTCGGTGCCGCGGGCCCGGCCGATGACGTCCATCAGGTGGTAGACGACGATCGCGGCGATTGTGCCGACGATGATGCCGCCGAAGCTCGCCTGGCCGAACGTGAACGTGAAGTTCGCGATGCCGATGATCAGGGCGATGCCGGCGGTCAGCTGGTTCTTCGGCTTCGAGAAGTCGACGCGGTTCTCGACCCAGATCCGGATGCCGATGATGCCGATCAGGCCGTAGAGCGCGGTGGTGGCGCCGCCGAGCACGCCCGCGGGCACCGAGGAGATGACGGCGCCGATCCTCGGCGACAGGCCGAGCAGGACGGCCGCGATCGCGGCGACCCAGTAGGCGGCGGTGGAGAAGACGCGGGTGGCGGCCATGACGCCGATGTTCTCGCCGTAGGTGGTGGTGGCGGAGCCGCCGCCGACGCCGGCCAGCACGGTCGAGATGCCGTCGGCGAAGAGCGCGCGACCGGTGAGCGGCGTGAGGTCACGGCCGGTCAGCTGCCCGACACCCTTGACGTGGCCGACGTTCTCGGCGACCAGCGCCAGGACGACCGGTACGAACGCCAGGTAGATCGGGAGCTGCGACGGGTCGAACGCGGGAGCGGTGAAGTCCGGCAGACCGATCCACGGCTTGTCGCCGACCTTCGAGAAGTCGACCTGGCCGCCGATGAGCGCGGCGACGTACCCGACGAGCACGCCGATGACGATCGACAGGCGGCCGATCAGGCCCCTGAACAGGACCGTGACCAGGATGATCGTCGCGAGGGTGATGACCGCGATGACCGGGGCTTCCGTGAAGTTCTTCCGGGCCGACGGCGCCAGGTTGAAGCCGATCAGGGCGACGATCGCGCCGGAGACCACCGGGGGCATCAGCCGGTCGATCCACCCGGCGCCGGCCAGGTGCACGACGAGCCCGACGATCGCGAGCAGGGCGCCGACGACGATGATGCCGGACAGGGCGAGCGGGATGCCACCGATCTTGGTCGCCGCACCGATCGGGGCGATGAAGGCGAACGACGAGCCGAGGTAGCTCGGCAGGCGGTTGCCCGTGATGAGCAGGAACAGGATCGTGCCGATGCCGCTGAACAGCAGCGTCGTCGACGGCGGGAACCCGGTGATCAGGGGCACCAGGAACGTGGCGCCGAACATCGCGACGACGTGCTGCACCCCGAGGCCGATCGTCCGGGGCCAGGTGAGCCGTTCGTCGGGTGCCACGATCGTCGTCGCGGAGACGGTCTTGCCGTCGCCGTGCAGCTTCCACGGAAGTCCCATGCGATGACCGTACCGGCAGCCGTGTGCCGGTGACGACCCGGATCGACCTGCCCCATGGGGTCGGTGGCTATCGTGGACCGCATGACCGACGTCGCACGTGCCTCCGGCATCCACACTGACGAACTCGACCCCGCGGTGCGCCCCCAAGACGACCTGTACCGCCACGTGAACGGGACCTGGATCGAGGCGACGCCGATCCCCGACGACAAGGCCCGGTACGGCTCCTTCACGGTGCTGGCCGAAGCCGCCGAGATCGCCGTGCGCGACATCATCGAGCGCTCGCAGCAGGCCGCCCCCGGCACCGAGGAGCGCAAGGTCGGCGACCTCTTCACCTCGTTCACCGACGAAGCGCGGCTCGAGGAGCTCGGCACCGCACCGATCGAGCACCTGCTCGCCGAGATCACCGCGATCCAGTCCGTGCCCGAGGTCATCGCCGCCGTCGGCCGCTTCGAGCGCATCGGCCTGCCGAGCTTCCTGCAGCTCTTCGTCGACAACGACCCAGGCGACCCCGAGTCCTACGTCGTGTTCCTGGAGCAGTCCGGTCTCGGGCTGCCCGACGAGTCGTACTACCGCGAAGAGCGCTTCGCCGACATCCGCGAGAAGTACCGCGAGTTCGTCGCGGCGATGTTCCCGCTCGCCGGCCTCGACGACGGCGGCGCCCGCACCGAGCACGTCATCGCGCTCGAGACGGCGCTCGCCGCCCAGCACTGGGACAACGTCACGACCCGTGACAGCCAGAAGACCTACAACAAGCTGCCCTGGGCCGAGGTCGCCGCGCTCGCGAAGGGCGTCGACCTGCAGACCTGGTGGCAGGCCATCGACGCCCCGGCCGGTGCGTTCGAGACCGTCGTGGTGCGCGAGCCCTCGTTCATCACCGGCCTGGCCGACCTGCTGAACGACCAGCCGCTCGAGGTCTGGAAGGACTGGCTGCGCTGGCAGGTCATCCGTGGCTCCGCCGCGTACCTGACGAGCGCGTTCTCGGCCACGAACTTCTCGTTCTACGGCACCGCACTCACCGGTGCGCCCAAGCAGCGCGAGCGCTGGAAGCGTGGCGTCTCGCTGGTCGAGGGTGCGATGGGCGAGGCCGTCGGCCGCATCTACGTGCAGGAGCACTTCGACGAGACCTCGAAGGCCAAGATGGACGACCTCGTCGCCAACCTGGTCGAGGCGTACCGGCAGAGCATCACCGCGCTCGACTGGATGACCGACGAGACCCGTGCCCGTGCGCTCGACAAGCTCGACAAGTTCACGCCGAAGATCGGCTACCCGGTGAAGTGGCGCGACTACTCGGCGCTGCCCGTCCTGTCCGACGACCTGGTCGCGAACGTCCGCGCCGTCGCCTCGTTCCAGGTCGACCGCGAGCTCGGCAAGATCGGCAAGCCGATCGACCGCGACGAGTGGTTCATGACCCCGCAGACGATCAACGCGTACTACAACCCCGGGTTCAACGAGATCGTGTTCCCGGCGGCGATCCTGCAGTTCCCGTTCTTCGACGCGGAGCGCGACGCCGCCGCGAACTACGGCGCGATCGGTGCCGTCATCGGGCACGAGATCGGCCACGGCTTCGACGACCAGGGGTCGCAGTACGACGGCGACGGCAAGCTCGAGAACTGGTGGACCGAGGCCGACCGCGCGGCGTTCGAGGAGCGCACGAAGGCCCTCATCGCCCAGTACGACGCCCTGGTGCCGACCGAGGTGCCCGACAGCCACGTGAACGGTGCCCTGACGATCGGCGAGAACATCGGTGACCTCGGTGGCCTGTCGATCGCGTGGAAGGCGTACCTGCTGTCGCTCGACGGCCAGGAGCCCCCGGTCATCGACGGCCTCACCGGTGCCGAGCGCTTCTTCCTGAGCTGGGCCCAGGCCTGGCGCATGGCGATCCGCCCGGAAGAGGCGGCTCGTCTGCTGAGCATCGACCCGCACTCGCCCAACGAGTTCCGCTGCAACCAGGTCGTGCGGAACATCGACGTCTGGTACGACACCTTCGGCGTGACCGAGCAGGACGCGATGTACCTCGACCCCGCCGAGCGCGTCGCGATCTGGTGATGACGGAGCCGGACGCGGCCCGGTCGTCGCGCCGCCGGCGACCGGACGACCGCCCAGCAGGTGGCGGCCGCGGTCGTGGGCGGCACAGCGGCCGGGCCGACGACCGCTTCACCGCCACCACCGAGGCCCTCGGCGCCCTCGCACTCGAGGGCGCCGGGGTCAGCGCCTCGGTGATCGACACCTCCAGCGGCAAGGCCCTGCTCGCGATCGACGACACCCTGGTGCAGCCGGTCGCGAGCCTGGGCCGCGTCCTGCTGCTCATCGAGGTCGCCGCCCAGCTCGAGGACGGCCGCCTGCACGGTGACCGACTGCAGCGCATGGCCCGCGACACCGCGACCGGTGCCGGCCTGTGGCAGTTCCTGCAGGAGCCGACCATGCAGGTGCCTGACCTGGCGACCCTGGTCGGGGCCACCGCCGACGCCTGGGCCATGAACGCACTGCTGTCGACCGTCGGCATCGACGCCGTCCGGGAGCGGGCGGAGTCCCTGGGCATCGAGCGCACGGCGTTGATCGACCGGGTGCGGGACCGCCGCGGCCCGGACGACGCCCCCGACGCCTCCGTCGCACCGACCGGGGAGCTGTCGTGGGTGATGCGCGGACTGGCGCTCGGCGAGGTCGTCGACGAGGCGGTGTCGAACCGGGTGCTCGGCTGGTTGTCCCTGGCGAGCGACCTGAACCTGGTCGCCGGGTCCTTCGGGCTCGACCCCCTGGCGCACCGTTCGCTCGACCACGGGCTGCAGGTCGTCGCGGTCACCGGGTCGAGCACCGGCGTGCGGGCCGAGGCGGGGATCCTGCGGGGGCCCGGGTCGTCGGTCAGCTACGCCGTGACCGTCACGTTCGACGACGCTTCGTTGCAGCGGCGGTTGGCCGTGGTCGAGGCGCTGCGGACCATGGGGACCGAGGTGCTCGAGGCGGTGCACGCCCCGGCTCGTCGCTGAGGCCGCTCGCCGATCGCCGCTCGGCGCCCGCGGGGAGCGTGGACGCCCGGTGTTGTTCGTGGCGGGTGCGGTGTCGCCGGGTCAGGGCCGCGGGACGCAGACCGACTCCGCGCGCAGGCTCAGGCCGTCGACCGTGCCCCGGATGCTCGCCGTGGCTGGATCCGCATCCGTGGACGACGACCAGTAGTCCCGCCCCATCGCCCGGCCGCTGACCTCGAAGCCCTCGGAAGTCCACAGCGCGGTCACGGCGTCGAACGGCCCCTGCGCGTCGTCGACGATCTGGAACACGGGCACGATGCTGAACGCCGTCGCGCGCGTGCCGGTCGCGTCGGGCGACCAACTCGATCCGGGTGGCGCGCACTGTTCGGTGCCCGTGGTCACGGTCGCCGGGACCCCGGCAGCGTCGGCGGAGCGCTCGAGGAACGCCCGGAGCATCGCGGCCCGGTCGCTGACGTCGGCGGCCACCCAGGGGGTCGGCGACGGTCCCGACGTCGGGGTGCCCGGGGCAGTGGCGTCCTGCGGCTTCTCGGCGTCGAGGGGGAGTCCGAGCCAGCCGCTCGTCCCGTCGAGGCCGACGGAGAACGCGGTGCGCGGAGCGCGGTGTGCATCGGCGGCTTCGTCCTTCGTCCGGACGAGGACGTCGGCGACGGCGCCGAGTCGTTCGCCGTCGATCGACAGGGAAGGCCGTTCGGGCTCGGCAGCCGCTCCGTACTCGTCTGCGGGTGCTTGCGCAGCGTCGGCGTAGGTCGTGCCCGGTGAGTAGTACAGGCCCTCGACGTCTTCGTCACCGTCGCGGTCGAACCCGTCGATCGTGCGCAGGAGTGCTCGCCCGGGGTGCGTCGCCGTGATCCCCACCGAAACGTCACCACGGTCCAGCGAGGCCGGGTGGTCACCGACGATCGGACGGGCCTGCGCGACGGCGTCGGTGAAGCTGGCGCCCGGCACGAGCCAGATCGTGGAACGTGACGGGGTCGCCCACAGCCGGTGCACGAAGGGCTCCGCGCGCAGCCGTGCGGCCAGGTCGACGACGTCGGGGTCCATCGGGTCGACTGCGACCGGCGCCGACGCCCGGCCGCGGGGCACGTCCACGGTCACCGACAGCGTCGTGCCGGTGACACCCCTCGCCGCCGTGTGCCGGATCCGTTCGGCGACGGCGAGGTCCGTCGTGTCGGCCTGCACCTCGAGCGAGGTGATCCAGTTCTGCGGGTCGTCCTTCGCGTCGACCTGACGGATCTCGCCCTCAGCCGTGTCGACCCCGGGCAACCGCTCGACCCGGGTGATGAGCTTCGCGAGCGCCGGTTCCGACCCGGCCGGCGGTGGTGGCGACGTGCACGCGGCGAGGGCGAGCACGACGCCGAGCGCGGTCGCGAGGGCTGCCGCTGAACGTGTCCGTGCGCGAGCCCCCATGCGTCCGAGTCTAGGAACGGCGCCGTGCGGGCGGAATCGGTCGCGGGACCCATCCGTGCTCAGCGCAGGAGCACGAAGGAGCGCAGCGGCTGCGGGTCGACGTCGTGGGCCTCCACGAAGCCACGTGACTCGTAGAACGCCCGCTGCCCCGGCTCGTCGTCGGTGAGCAGGACCGTCTGACGAACGCCGGCGTACCGCTGCAGGACGGCGTCGAGCAGTGCGCCGCCGATGCCGGACCGGTGCGCGGACGGCAGGACCAGGACGTCCTGCACGTACACGATCGTCACGCCGTCGGAGACCGTGCGGAGCAGGCCGAGCAGGTGTCCGTCGTCGTCGCGGGCGGTCAGCACGGTGTGGGAGCCGGCGATCGCCGCGGTGAGGGCTGCGGGGTCCTGCGTGTACGCGGTCCACCCGACGGCGTCGTACAGCGCCACCAGCTCGTCGGTGCCCGGTTGTTCGTCGTTGATCGTGGTGGTCACGGTGCCCATCGTGCCCGAGCCGGACGCGTGATGCGGCCCCGGGATCGCACCGGGGCGACCGTCAGCGATCGGCGGAGTCCGCTCCGCCGGACTCGGCCTCGCGCATGAACGCGGTGATGTCGATCGATCGGGTGTCGGGGAGCGTGATGTCCTCGGGGCGGATGGGACGCATGCTCATGCCTCCTCGTGGTCGATCACGCGTCGGGCACCGGCTTCGACGCCCATCGCGACGAGCAGGGTCATGAACCCGGCGAAGCGGACGACCTCGGAGACACCCATCAGGGCGGCCCATGCGGTGAGCTGCGGTGCGCGGGTGAGGGAGTGCCGTCGCGCCGTCGGTGCGGAACGGGGAGCGGTGATGGTCGTCATGGGGTGCCTTCCGGTGGGATTGGTGCCAATCCTCCGGATCGGGACGCGGTGCCTCGTCGTCGTCGCGGATCGTCGAACCTACTGCGTCCGCAGTACGTGTCGGTGGGGTGGAGGCAGGAGACTCGGGGGATGACGAACGACGGCGATCTCGTGCTGCCACCGAACCCGTGGTGGCTCCGGTCCCCGGCGCTCCTGCCCGAGCTGGCCGCGGGCCTCGCCGTGGCCGGTGCAGCGGTGGAGATCGTCCGAGTCATCGTCGCGGGCGCCGGGGTCTTCCCGTTGGTCGGCGTGCTGCTCGGCATCGCCGGTGTGGCCGTGGCTCGTCGCTACCCGTGGCCGGGGGTGCTGCTCACCGTGGTCGGCTGTGCGGTGGCAGCGGTGCAGGGGTGGGACCCGATCGTGGGGTGGACGATCGTGGTGTTCGCGCTGTTCTCCGTCACCCTCCGCGGTGCGGCCCCGTTCCGCATGGTCGTCGCGACCGCGCTGCCGCTCTACCTCGTGGTCGCGGTGGAGTCCGGTGCCGGGCTGGTCAGTCCCGACGCGTTGGCGGCGGTCGCGGCGTGTGCGGCGGCCGGAGCCACGGGGGCCGCGGTCTGGGCACAGCTCCGGTACTGGTCGGCCCTGCGGGAGCAAGCCCGCGAGGCGATCGCGTCACGGGACCTCGAAGCCCGCCGACGCGTGGACGCCGAGCGGCTCCGCATCGCCCGCGACCTGCACGACGTCGTCGGTCACCAGATCGCGGTGGCGAGCATGCACCTGGGGGCGGTCGAGGTCACCGTCGACCGCGACCCGGTGACGGCGGCACGCGCAGCAGGAGACGCGCGAGAGGCGTTGCGGATGGTCACCGCCGAGACGCAGCAGATCCTCGAGCTCCTCCGGTCACGGGATGCCGCTCCCGACCAGACCGTCGCCGGGCTCGGCTCGCTGCCCGCGTTGGTGTCGTCGTTCACGTCGATCGGGCTCGACGTCGTGGCCGACGTCGAGCTGCCGGACGAACCGGTCGCCCCCGTGGTCGAGGTCACCGTGTACCGCGTCGTGCAGGAGGCCCTGACCAACGCGCACCGGTACGGGATCGGCACGGTGACGATCACCGTCCGCGCCGAGCAGGGTCGACTCCACGTGGTCTCCGACAACCCACGCGCGCCGCGGACCAAGCAGACGCAGGGGTCGGGATTCGGGCTCGTGGGCATGCGCGAACGCATCGGAGCTGCAGGCGGGACACTGGACGTCGACGAACGACCCGATCGGTTCGTGGTGCACGCCGTGCTGGCGCTGGACGGAAGGAAGCTGTCGTGACGACGATCCTGCTGGTCGACGACCAGGCGATGATCCGCGTCGGGCTCCGCACCATCCTCGAGGCGCACGACGACCTCACCGTCGCCGGCGAGGCCGGCGACGGCTTCGAGGCCCTGCGGTTCCTCGAGACGACGACGGTCGACGTCGTCCTGTTGGACGTGCGGATGCCGGGGATCGACGGCGTCGAGACCACGCGCCGCCTCCGTGAGCGGTTCTCCGCCGAGCAGCTCCGCATCGTCATCCTGACGACGTTCGAGCAGGACGAGATCGTGGTCTCGGCGCTCCGGGCCGGTGCGAACGGGTTCCTCGGCAAGACCGTCGGACCCCGCGAGCTCGTGGCGGGCATCAACGAGGTCGTCCTCGGTGGTGGAGCACTCTCCGCGGCTGCGCAGGCCGCGGTCATCGCGCAGGTCAGCTCCCAGTCCGACCGCGTCATCGACACCGATGCGCAGGAACGTCTCCGAGCGCTGACCCCGCGTGAACACGACGTGGTGGTGGCGATCGCCCGCGGTGGCGACAACGACCGGATCGGCCGGGAGATGTTCGTCTCGCCCTACACCGTGAAGACCCACGCCAACCGCGCGATGGCGAAGCTCGGCGTCCGTGATCGTGCGCAGCTGGTGTCCCTCGCCTACCGCGCCGGACTCGTCGACTGACCCGGACCTACTGCGGACGCAGTAGGTCCGTCGCTCCGACGGGACGACGGCCGGACGGAGCGTAGCTCGGAGCATTGAGGAGTACCCGCCGCGACGGTCTCCGCGTGGCTTCCTCTTCTTCTCTCCGGGAGCATCATGCCCAAGGTCCTCGCCGCGATCGGACGCTTCAGCGCCCGGCACCGGCTCATCATCGTCGCCGTCTGGTTGGTGCTCTTCGCGGGCCTCACCGCGGTCACCGCCGCCGGCATGGACACCAGTGCCACCGGCTCGGCCGGCAACACGACCGCCGCCGCGAAGGCACTCACCGTCGTCAACGAGAAGTTCGACCTCGGTTCCTCGTCGTCGGGCGACGCCAAGACGCTGCAGCTCGTCCTCCAGGCGCGCGACGGAGCGAAGGTCACGGACCAGGCCACCGCCGCCGAGGTGCAGGCAGTCCTCGCCGACGCGAAGGGCCTTCCGCACGTGCAGACGGTCTCGGACCCGTTCGCCCAGCGGAACCCGATGGTCTCGAAGGACGGCACCACGGTCATCTCCACGCTGACCTTCTCCGGCGTCACCGAGGCGAACCAGGAGAAGACGTACGACACCGTCCTGGACTTCGCAGCCGACCACCGTGCTGCGTTCCACGCCGAGGTCGGCGGGCACCTGTTCGGTGACACCTACGCCACCTTCGGTCCCGGCGAGGTCATCGGGATCCTGGTCGCGTTCCTGGTGCTGTTCCTGACGTTCGGTTCGCTCCTGGCCGCCGGAGCGAACATGCTCGTCGCGATCTCCGGGGTCGCCGTGGGGACGGTCGGTGTCCTCGCGTACTCCGCGATCAACCCGATCCAGGGGACCACCCTGACGCTCGCGACCATGCTCGGCCTCGCCGTCGGGATCGACTACACGCTGTTCATCCTCACCCGGTTCCGCTCGGAGCTCCGCGAGGGACGCAGCGTCGTCGACGCTGTCGCCCGGGCCACCGGCACCGCGGGCACCGCAGTCGTGTTCGCGGGCCTCACGGTCATCATCGCCCTCGTGGGTCTCGTCGTGACCGGCAACGAGGTCATCACCGTGATGGGTTTCGCCGGAGCGTTCAGCGTCCTGATCGCGGTGCTGATGGCCCTCACGCTGCTCCCCGTCATCCTGGGGACCCTCGGGTTGCGCGCCCTGCCCCGGAAGCACCGGGAACTCCTCGCCGCCGGCCAGCCGATCCCGGAGCGTCCCGCGAACCGCAAGAACTTCCTCCGCGGGTGGGCCAGGTTCGTCACCGGGCGCCCGTGGCTCGCACTCTTCGGCGCCGTCGTCGTCCTCGGGCTCGTCGCCGCACCGGTCCTCGACATGAAGACGGCCTCCAACATCCCCGGGGGCTCCGACCCGACGTCGTCCGAGCGGAAGGCCTACGACCTGATCGTCGACGAGTTCGGCGGCATCCAGTCCCCGCTGCTCGTGCTCGTGCAGGGTGACGACGTCACCAGCAGCCTCACCGCGGTCGAGGACGAGATCACGGGCCTCGACCACGTCGAAGCCGTCGTCCCCGGCCAGGTCACGAAGACCGACGACGCCGCACTCCTCACCGTCATCCCGACCGGCGGTCCGATCGCCGAGAGCACGAAGCAGCTCGTCACGGACATCCGCGACGAGACCACGGCGATCAGCGGCGTGCGCGTCGAGGTGACCGGCGAGACCGCGATCGGGCTCGACGACACCGCGCAGATGAACCGGGCACTGATCACCTACATCATCGTGATCGTCGCGCTGTCGTTCCTGCTCCTGATCGTGATGTTCCGATCCCTGCTCGTGCCCCTGTTCGCCACCCTCGGGTACCTGTTCTCCGTCGGGGCGGCGTTCGGTGCATCGGTCGCGATCTTCCAGTGGGGCTGGCTCGACCCGCTCATCGCCGCACCCCAGGGCGACCCGATGTTGAGCCTGCTGCCGATCATCCTGGTCGGGGTCCTGTTCGGGCTGGCGATGGACTACCAGGTGTTCCTCGTGTCCCGGATGAAGGAAGAACACTCCCGTGGGCTGAGCCCGAAGGACGCCGTGTTCTCCGGGTTCACCAAGTCCGGTACCGTCCTCGTCGCAGCAGCCACGATCATGGCCGTCGTCTTCGCCGGCTTCGCCACGAGTGAGATGGCCGTCGCAGCGTCGATCGCCGTCGGGCTGCTCGTCGGGGTCCTCGCAGACGCCTTCCTGGTGCGGATGATGATCATGCCGGCGCTCCTCACGCTCTGCGGAGAAGCAGCCTGGTGGATGCCGCGCTGGATGCAGAAGGTCATCCCGAACCTGGACACCGAGGTCCACGGACTCGACCGGGCTCCCGAGCACGACCGGGGGACCGGGGCCGTCCCGGTGCCGGTCAGCTAGTCGGCCAGCACCTCAGGACCGAAGGAGCCGTCCCGCTGCGATCGCAGCGGGACGGCTCCTTCCGTGGTGGCAGCAGCCCGCGCTCGGGACCCGCTGAGATCGCCCGGCTGACCGCTACGACGTCGCCTGCCCCTCCGGCACGAACGCCTGCACGGACAGCAGCGAGGCATCGGCCGACGCACACGCCTGGTAGTCCGTGTCCTTCACGAACAGGGACTGCTTCGACCCGGGCGGGTACACGCGGAAGCCGTCCGGGGTCTCGGGCGAGCAGTCGCCCGCCGAGTAGTTCTCGGCCCGGACGATCTTGAGCGGCGCGACGGCGGTCTTGCCGGGAGCGAGGGTCACGGTCGGGTGCGGCGCGCTCTTCTCCTGCGTCGCAGCCGCTCCGATCTGCTTGCCGGTGCCACCCCCGACGAACGAGACGCCGGGCCACCCCTGCACCGTGCAGGTCGTCGACCCGGTGTTCTCGAGCACCAGGTGCACGATGACGCTGCCGGCGGCCCCACCGCTGCCGGCCTCGATGCGTCCGGCGAGCGACGACACCGCGCACCTGTCGCCGGACGCCCCGCCGGTGGCACCGGATCCGGCGGACGGCCCAGAACCGGACCCGGCCGACGGTGCCGCCGAGGCGGACTCCTCGGACGACTGCGGCGTGGACGTCGACGCGGACGGCGACGGTGCAGGCGCCGTGACGGTCTCGGTGGCTGCGGGCTGCCCGTCCGAGGCGCACCCCGCCAGGGTCCCGACGGCGACGAGCCCGGTCACGACGAGCAGGAACTTCGATCGGCTGCTGCGTTGCATGGTGCACAGGCAACCACCGAACGCCGCATCCGGTTCGGTCGGCGTCCAGGGACCCCGAGCACACTCCGAGGCAAGCAACCCGAGCAGCGGAGGTCGGACATGACGGGCAAGCACGAACAGGCACGAGGCGACGAGGGTCGCGCGGACGGGGTCGAACCCCGCGCCGGAGCCTTCACGGACAGCGAGATCCCGGGCGAGGAGCACGTCGAGTCGACGGAGCCCGTCGGCGAGTTCGTCTCGAGCGACATCCCCGGCGAGACGCGTCCGACCGGAACCGGACCCGACGGCGAGTACGTCGACTCGGACATCCCCGGCGAGGCCGAGCCGGCCCAGAACGGCGAGGTCGGGGAGTACACCGACACCGACAAGGCCTGACGAACCCGAGTGGAACGCATCCCATGATCAAGGATAGGCAGTCATCCTTGATCATGGGATGATCCATGTATGGCTTCGTACGAGACGATCCGACGCACGGGCGACCCGGCAGCCGCGACACGCGCCTTCCGGATGCCGATGGTCTTCGAGGCCTACGTGCCGGATCCGCTGCAGGGCCGAACGGTCGAACTCGGACCGGCCGAACAAGCGGCCGTACTCGAGGCCACCGCTGCGGTGACCGAAGCCGAGACGAGATCCACCCTGCTCGGAAGCGGAGACGCACTGGGTCGGATGCTCCTCCGAGCCGAGGCTGTCGGGTCGTCGATGATCGAGGGCCTCGAGGTCTCCCCGCGGAAGCTGCTCGAGGAAGAGGCGCGCGGACGGAGCCCGCTCGGGCAGTGGAGCACCGCAACCGAGGTCCTCGGCAACATCGACGCCATGACCTTCCTCACCGAGTCGGTCGGTCCGGGTTCCCCGGTGACCCTCGACCTGCTCCTCGAGGCGCACCGGCGGCTGATGGAGGCCTCGGCGACCCCCGAGGTCGGGGGCACGGTCCGAGCGGTGCAGAACTGGATCGGCGGACCGACGCCTGCCGCAGCGGTGTTCGTCCCTCCCGTGCCGGAGCGGGTGCCAGGACTCCTCGACGACCTGTTGGCGTTCGTGAACTCGAGCACGCTGCCGACGATCGCCATCGCCGCCGTCGCACACGCGCAGTTCGAGACGATCCACCCGTTCGCCGACGGCAACGGTCGCATCGGACGCGCACTGATCCACGCTGTCCTGCGGTCACGGGGGCTGACCATCGAGTCGTCTCCACCGGTGTCCCTGGTCCTGGCGACCCGTGCTGTCGACTACGAAGCGGGGCTCCAGCGGTTCCGGTCCACCGATCCGCCGGCATCGGAGCCAGCGCAGCGGGCCGTCGGGCAGTTCGTCCGGCTCTTCGCCGAGGCGATGGCCGAGGTCGTGGACCGGATGACGCAGTTCGAGCACGAGCTCGTCCGGATCAAGGAGTCCTGGCGATCTGCGCTCGCCGGAGTCCGCTCTGACTCCGCTGCATGGTCGGCGCTCGAACTCGCGCCCCGCATGCCCGTGCTCACCGCGCAGACGTTCGCCGCCGCGACGGGCCGGAGCGAGCAGGCCGCGAACACGGCCTTGGGGGTCCTCGTCGAGCGTGGCGTCCTGACACAACGGTCGGCGGGACGGCGGAACCGTGTCTTCGAGGCAGACGCCGTGATCGGCGCGCTGGCACTGCTGGAACGCCGTCTCGCCTCTCCGGCTGGTGACACCGGCGTCGTGCCGCCGACCAGGCACGTGCCGGCAGCTCCGCCCCGAGCCTGACGGTCAGTCGATGAGCTCCGCCGCCACCAGGCGGCGGAGCGTCTCCACGCCCGCAGGCGGGCAGCGGTCGGCGTCGGCGGAGGTGACCCACTCGACCTCGTCCACCTCGGCGGAGGCGACGGGCGTGGCGGAGTCCAGCGGGCATCCCGGCCGGACCAGGAACAGCGTCATCGCGACCATCGTCCCCGGAGCCTGCCCGTGGGCGGGCTCGAGCACGACGCCGAACGGGTCGACGTCGTCGGCGGTGAGCCGCAGGCCGGTCTCCTCGTAGGCCTCGCGCACGGCGGCCTCGACGTCGGTCTCGTGCGGCTCCGCCTTGCCGCCGGGCAGGTAGAGCACGTCGCGCGCCCGGGCGCGCACCATCAGGACACGTCGGTCACGCACCAGCAGCAGCGCACTCACGCGCAGCGTGGGTGGTTGCGAGCCTGTCTGGAGGCTCAGCTCGCGTCCGCCTGGTCGTCGCGATCCGAGGCGGTCGGGTCCAGTGCCGTGCGGTCGGCCAGCGGGACGACGGGCGACGGCAGCTCCGGCTCGGCCTCCGGCCGGACGCCGTACAGGGAGTCGATCGCCCCGACGAACTCCTCGCCGCGACCGGCGCGACCGAGCTCACGAGCGCGGACCGAGGGACGGTGCAGCAGGACGCCGACCAGGTGCCGGAGCGCCCGCTCGGTGTGCTCCACGGACTCGCCGTCGGCGTCCGCGCGGCGCTTGGCCCGCTCGATCTCGTCGTCGAGGATGTCGAACACGTGCTTGCGGAACGCCACGAGCGCCGGGGTCGTCGACTGCTCCATCGCCTGCGCGCGGAACCGGGACACGGCGTCGTCGACCATCGCGCGGGCCTCGGACTCGGCGTTCAGCTCGGAGATCGGGGCGTGGATGCTGATCGTCTCGAGGTCGAGCAGTTCGACGCCGTCGACGACGGCGGCCGCGGGGTCGACGTTGCGGGGGAGCCCGAGGTCGATGACGATGCGGCGGACCCCGTCGTCGAGGTCGGCCGGCGCGACGACCGGGACCTCGCTCGAGGTGCAGGTGATCAGGACGTCGCTCTCGCCGATGGCCTGGCGCAGGTCACGGGCGGCGACGAGGTCGTGCTTGGCGGCGAACCAGGGTGCCCGGCCCGACGGCGAGAACACCTGGATGTTCGTGGCGCCGCGGTCGCGCAGGGCGGCGATGGTGGTGGCCGCGTAGCTGCCGGTGCCGACGAGCAGCACGCGGGTGCGGGCCCAGTCGGTGACCCGCGACGAGGCGAGCTCGAGGCCGAGGCGCACGAGCGACCGGCCGGCGGCACCGATGCGGGTGCGGGTCTTGACGCCGCGCGAGGTGTGCGCGGCCTCTTGGAACAGGCGCTCGAGGTCCGAGGTGGTGGTGCCGTTCGACCGGGCGTCCTCGAGCGAGCGACGGACCTGGCCGGAGATCTCGGTCTCGCCGACGACGACGGACTCGAGACCGCTCGACACGGCGAACAGGTGCTGCACGACGTCCTTGCCGTCCAGCACGTGGACGGAGTCCAGGACCTCGGTGGCGTCCAGGTCGCTCGCGGCGGCCACGGCCTGCACGGTGGCGGAGACGGCGGACTCGCTCTCGTCGCCCGCG
The DNA here is from genome assembly GCF_030209645.1 of Curtobacterium sp. ME-Dv--P-122a. NCBI lineage: Bacteria > Bacillati > Actinomycetota > Actinomycetes > Micrococcales > Microbacteriaceae > Curtobacterium > Curtobacterium sp. ME-Dv--P-122a. The sequence goes on along the minus strand of NZ_JARVRO010000006.1, from coordinate 292,571 downwards.
ATGTCGAGGTACGCCTCGAAGCGGTTGCAGGTCGCGAGGACCACTGCACCGTCCAGGACGCCGGCATCCGTGACGAGTCGGCTGGCTGCCGCGGGTGCACCGATGCTCAGTCGCTCCAGGAGATCGAAGCTGGCGTTGCGATGCGACGCCGTGAGACAGATGAGCACGTAGTCAATGGTAACGCGCTCGATGGGAGAATCATCCGGTGACCGAAGCGACGACCACATCCCTCCCCGACTCCCACCCCCTGGCATCAGGGCGGACGAGTGGTTCCCGCCTGGTGCGGGCCCTGCGGGGTGACCGTCCGGAGACGCTCCCGGTGTGGTTCATGCGGCAGGCCGGACGGTCCCTGCCGGAGTACCGGGAGCTTCGGATCGGCACAGCCATGCTCGACGCGTGCCTCGACCCGGAGATGGCGTCGGAGATCACCCTGCAGCCGGTGCGCCGGCACGGGGTCGACGCGGGCATCTTCTTCAGCGACATCGTCGTGCCGATCAAGCTCGCCGGTGTGGACGTCGAGATCGTCCCCGGTCGTGGCCCGGTGCTCTCGTCGCCGATCCGGACCCCCGCCGACGTCGACGCCCTCGAGCAGCTCGACCCCGCGGCCCTCGCCCCGATCGAGCAGGCCGTCCGACGCACGGTCGACCAGCTCGGCGACACCCCGCTGATCGGCTTCGCGGGGGCGCCGTTCACCCTCGCCGCCTACCTGGTCGAGGGTGGCCCGTCCAAGGACCACATCCGCGCCCGCACGCTCATGCACGCCGACCCCGAGACCTGGTCGCGGCTGCTCGCCTGGGCCGCCGAGGTGTCCGGGATGTTCCTCCGGGCACAGGTGCTCGCCGGGGCCTCGGCCGTGCAGCTCTTCGACTCGTGGGTCGGGTCGCTCTCCCGCGCCGACTACGTCCGGTCCGTCGCACCGCACTCCGCGCAGGCGATGTCGCACGTCGCCGAGCTCGGGGTGCCGCGCATCCACTTCGGCGTCGGCAGCGGCGAGGTCCTGGCCGACATGACGACCTTCGGCACGGACACCGTGGGCGTCGACGCGGTCGGGGTCGACTGGCGCCTGCCGCTCGACCAGGCGGTCCAGCGCGTCGGCACCGGGGTCAGCGTGCAGGGCAACATCGACCCGGCGATGCTCTCGGCGCCGTGGGGTGTCCTCGAAGCGCACGTCCGCGACGTCGTCCGTCGGGGCGGTGCCGCACGGGCCCACGTCGTGAACCTCGGCCACGGGGTCCCGCCCGAGACCGACCCGGACGTCCTGACCCGCGTGGTCGAGCTGGTCCACTCGCTCGGCGACGGCCGCGCGGACGACGGTGCAGCGCAGGACGGAGCCGGCGCGTGACCGACGTCGTCGTGGTCGGCGGCGGGGTCGCCGGGCTCGTCACCGCCCGTGACCTCGCCAAGGGCGGCGCCCACGTGGTGCTCGTCGAGTCCTCGGGCGAGCTCGGGGGCATGATCCGTCGGCACACCGTCGGCGGGATCGACCTCGACATGGCGGCGGACTCCTTCGCCACCCGCACGGACGCCGTCGGCCGTCTGGCGATCGAGCTCGGGCTCGGCAACGACGTCGTCGCCCCCGACCCCCGCGGCGCCTGGCTGATGACCCGCGACGGCCGGACCTCCCCGATCCCGGCGACCGGGCTCCTCGGCATCCCGAGCACCCCGATGGCCGCCGACGTGCTGGCCGTGGTCGGGCAGAAGGGTGGCCTGCGCGCCCAGATGGACTCGCTGCTGCCGGCACCGGTGGGCGCCAAGGCCTCCTCGCTCGGCGAACTCGTCCGCCGGCGCATGGGGGAGCGGGTGCTCGACGACCTCGTGGTGCCGATCGCCGGTGGCGTCCACTCCACCCACCCCGACCAGCTCGACCCCGACCGGGTGGCCCCGGGCCTGCGCGCCGCACTGCTGCGCGAGGGGTCGCTCGCCCGGGCCGTCCTGTCGCTGCGGGCACGCGCGGCCGCCGGCACCCCGGTGCAGGGGATCCGCGGGGGGACGGTGCGCCTGGTGGACGAGCTCGTCGCCGACATGGCGACTTACGGGGTCGACGTCCGGCTGCACACCCGGGCGACCCGCATCGAGGCGCACGCGGTCGAGATCGTCGGCGCCGACGGTACGACCGAACGGCTGCCGGCCCAGCACACCCTGTCCTCCGTCGCCGATCCGGAGCGCACCGCCGCCCCCGACCGGACGGGCATCCAGCTCGTCACACTCGTCGTCGACCAGCCCGAGCTCGACGCCGCCCCGCGTGGCACCGGGATGCTCGTGCACCCGGACGCGCAGGCCGTGTCGGCGAAGGCCCTCACGCACGCGACGGTGAAGTGGCCGTGGCTGGCCGACGTGGCGGACGGACGCCACGTCCTGCGGCTCAGCTACGCGACCACCGCGACGGACCCTGCGGGCGTCGCCACGAGCCTCCCGGTCGACCCGACCGACCCCGTCGGCAGCCGTGCCCTGCAGGACGCGTCCACGCTGCTCGGTGTGGCGATCACGGCCGACCGCGTCAGCGGCGCCGCACGCGTCGGTTGGTACGGACCGGACCTGGCCGCGGCCGGGCTGGCCGAGGGCGTCGTCGGGATCGGCGAGGCCTCGACCGGACGCGGCCTGGCGGGGATCATCGCCGCCGCTCGGAAGGCAGCCGACGAGATCCTCGGTTCCTGAGCGGACCGCGCAGCCCCTGAGGGCTACTGTTGGTGAGACCGCCGGACGTATTCCGTTCGGTGCATGACCACCGCACAACCAATGCACGGAGGAATCGCACATGCGCGGAAAGCTCCTGTTCGTCGCCGGCGCCGCACTCGGGTACGTCCTGGGATCGCGAGCCGGACGGGCGCGGTACGAGCAGATCAAGACCGTCAGCGGCAAGGTCTGGAACAGCAACGGCGTCCAGAAGGGCGTGCACGTCGCCGAGGACTTCATCGCCGACAAGACCCCGGACGTCGCCGAGTTCATCGGTGAGACGACCAAGAAGGCCGTCCGCAAGGTCGGCCAGAAGAAGGACACCACCACCTCATGACCGACACCCGCGATCGCAAGTCGCGTTCGCTGTTCGGCCTGGTCGGCGACGTCCCGAAGCTCGTCAAGGGCCTGGTCAAGGGCGAGATCGACCTGCTCAAGGCCGAGATGCTCGCGAAGGCGAAGATCTTCGGCCTCGCAGCCGGTCTGCTGGTCGGTGCGCTCGTCGTCGTGCTCTACGCGATCGGCGTCCTGCTGACCGCAGCCGTGATGGGCCTCGCGACCGTGATGCCGGCGTGGCTGGCCGCACTGGTGGTGGCCGTGGTGATGCTGATCATCGCCGCGATCCTCGGCCTGATCGGCTGGAAGCGCCTGAAGAAGGGCCTGCCGATCACGCCGAAGCGCACGATCGCCAGCGTCAAGGACGACATCAACGCGGTCAAGGGCCTCGGCAAGAAGCCGACCCCGCCGACGCAGTACGGCAGCCGCAAGCCGGACGTCGACGGCCGCTCCTGAGTGCCGACAGCCCCGACAGCCGCACCACCGACGGAGGAACCGTGACCGACCCGCACGACGATCTCGCTGCTCGCGTCGCCGCGACCCGCGCCCAGCTGTTCGACACCCTCGACGCGATCGAGGACAAGCTCAACGTCCCGAAGCAGATCGGGATCGCGGCGTCGAAGTTCAAGCGCGGCCTCGACGAGAAGCCGGTGCCGTACCTGGCCGGTCTCGCAGCCGGCGTAGCGGTGGTCGGGGGTATCGTCGTGATGGTGCTCCGACGGCGGTAGACCGCCCGAGCGCGGTCCACCGGATGCGGGGCGGCCAACACCCTGGCAACCGATAGGACAATGGATCCATGAGCTCCGACGCGCCCACGAACACCGGGCCCGTGCCCGCGCACGACCACCCCCACACGGAACCCGCCGAGACCGGTCAGCCGGACTCCGGGATCGACCCGAACCTGCTGACGGCCTACGCCCTCTGGGCAGTGTTCCGCCGGCCCCTCGGCCCGGTCCACCGCGTCGGCGACGACGCCGTGGCCGAACTCGACACCGTGATCGCCAGCGCCGCCGAGCGCGGGGTCACGATCCGTGGCTTCTACGACGTCTCGGCCTTCCGTGCCGACGCCGACGTCATGGTCTGGCTGCACGGCGACGACGCACAGGCGATCCAGGCCGTGCTGCGCGAGATCCGTCGCACCGGCCTGTTCCAGGACGCCGAGCCGGTCTGGCACGTCATGGCCATGCACCGCGAGGCCGAGTTCAACAAGCGGCACACCCCCGCGTTCCTGCGCGGCAAGGACCCCGAGGCGTGGATCACGGTGTACCCGTTCGTCCGCTCCTACGAGTGGTACCTGCTGCCGGAAGAGGAGCGCTCGAAGATGCTCCGCGACCACGGCATCGCCGGCGCGAAGTACCGCCGCGTGCTCACGAACACCATCGCGACCTTCGCCCTGAGCGACTACGAGTGGATCCTGCCGCTCGAGAGCCCGGACCTCGTCGACCTCGTCGACCTGATGCGCGATCTCCGCTACACCGAAGCGCGCATGCACGTGCGCGAAGAGGTCCCCTTCTTCACGGGTCGTCGCGTGACGACCGCCGAACTCCCGGAGGTGCTGTCATGACCGACACCAGCATGATCACGAACGGCCAGGTCCTCGCCGCCACCCCCGCGGCGGCGTCCGGTCCCGAGCACGTCGAGACCCCGACCGCGTACGACGCGATCCTGCTCGCCGGCTTCGGTGGCCCCGAGGGCCAGGACGACGTCATCCCCTTCCTGCGCAACGTCACCCGCGGCCGCGGGATCCCGGACGAGCGTCTTGAAGAAGTGGCGCACCACTACCGCCACTTCGGCGGCGTGAGCCCGATCAACGCGCAGAACCGTGCGCTCAAGGCCGCGCTCGAGGCCGAGCTGGCGTCGCGCGGCATCGACATGCCGGTCCTCTGGGGCAACCGCAACTGGGAGCCCTACCTCGAAGAAGCCTTCACCGAGGCGGCGGACAAGGGCTACACGAAGCTCGTCGCCATCGCCACGAGCGCGTACTCGTCGTTCTCGAGCTGCCGGCAGTACCGCGAGGACTACGCCCGCGTGCTGAACGAGACCGGTCTGATCGACACCATCCAGATCGACAAGGTCCGCCAGTTCTTCGACCACCCGGGCTTCGTCCGCCCGTTCATCGACGGCGTCCGCGACGGCATGGCCCGCGCGATCGCCGAGAACGAGGGCCTGGACGTCGCGACCGAGCTGCAGGTGCTCTTCTCGACGCACTCCATCCCCTCGACCGACGCCGCCCGCTCGGGCCCCGACTACCGCGGGTTCGACGAGCACGGCGCGTACGAGGCGCAGCACCTGGCCGTCGGCGAGGTCGTCCTCGACCAGGCCTGGGCCGAGCTCCTCGAGCAGCCCGAGCACGCCCACCTGCAGGGCACGTCGAAGCCCGCCTGGAAGCTCGTCTACCAGTCGCGCTCCGGCCCCCCGACGCAGCCGTGGCTCGAGCCCGACATCAACGACTACATGAACGAGGACCTCAAGGGCGGCCCGACGCGTGCCGTGCTGATCGTCCCGCTCGGCTTCGTCAGCGACCACATGGAGGTCATGTGGGACCTCGACGAGGAAGCCACCGAGACCGCCGGTGAGCTCGGCTTCTGGTCGCTCCGCACGCAGACCCCCGGCATCGACCCGGCCTACGTGTCCGGTCTCGTCGACCTGGTGCTCGAGCGGGTCAACGGCACGCCGAAGGCCGAGCGTCCGCACATGACCGACATCGGCCCCTGGTACGACGTGTGCCGTCCGGGCTGCTGCGAGAACGTGCGAGCGGGGTTCAAGCCCGCCGCAGCGGGCGTCGCTCCGTGACCGACACGACCGTGAACGACCCCAGCGCCACAGCGCCCGACGGCCCGGTCCCGATCCGGCTCGGCACCCGTGCCAGCCGGCTCGCGGTCGCGCAGTCGCAGGACGTCGCCGACCGCCTGGCGAAGGCGGCCGGCCGACCCGTCGAACTCGTCACCGTCACGAGCGAGGGCGACACGAACCGTGCCTCCCTGGCGTCGCTCGGTGGCACCGGTGTCTTCGCCAGCGCCCTGCGTGAAGCCCTGGTCGCCGGCGAGGTCGACGTGCTGGTGCACTCGCTCAAGGACCTGCCGACCGCGCCGTACCCGGGCCTGACGATCGGTGCCGTGCCGAAGCGTGCGGACGCCCGTGACGTCCTCGTCGCCCGGAACGGTGCCACCGTCGACACGCTGCCCGAGGCGGCGAAGGTCGGCACGGGTTCGCCCCGCCGTGCCGCGCAGCTCCGTGCCGCACGACCGGACCTCGACGTCGTCGACATCCGCGGCAACATCGACACCCGCCTCGGCCGGGTGGACGACGACCTCGACGCCGTGGTGCTCGCCGCCGCCGGCCTCGGGCGCATCGACCGCCTGTCGGCCGCCACGGAACTGCTCGACCTCGGCTTCTGGCCGAGTGCTCCCGGACAGGGTGCGCTCGCGGTGGAGATCCGCACGGACGAGACCGACCGTGGGCTGCTCGCCGCACTCAGCAAGATCGAGCACGCCCCCACCCGCCTGACGGTGACGGCCGAGCGCGAGGTCCTCGCCAAGCTCGAGGCCGGCTGCTCCGCCCCGATCGGTGCGACGGCCGTCGTGGACGCCGAGCTGCTGCTCGTGTCCGCGACCGTCTACCGCCCCGACGGCACCGAGTACCGCACCGCGTCGCACGCGGCCGTGCTCGACGGTTCGGCGCAGGACCGCCTCGACGAGGCGCTCGCGGTCGGCGGCCGTGTGGCGACCGAGCTGCTCGACAACGGCGCCGCTGACCTCGCCGACCTGGCGACCACCGTCGCCGAGGACACCACGGACGGGCCGTACACCGCGGGTCCCGGCCTCGCGACGCCGGCCGAGTAGGCGGTTCACCACGGAACCCTCCACCACCGCGACGGACGAGGCGCGACCCCCGGTCGTCCTCGTCCCGCGTGGCGGTGCGTGGGGGAACCGGGTCGCCGCCGAGGCCAGGGCCCGAGGGCTCGCGCCCGTGGTCGTCCCCCTCATCACGGACGCTCCGCCGTCCGACCCCGCCGCGCTCGACGCTGCGGTCCGCCGCCTGATCGCCTCCGGTGCGGCCGGGAGGCCCGGATCACCGGATACCGTCGGTGACCGGACCCCTGTGGCTGGTTATGCATGGGTGGTGGTGACCAGTGCGACGGCCGTGACGGTCCTGTCGGAACGCGTGGCGGGCCTCCCGGCCGGGGTGCGCGTCGCTGCGGTCGGCGAGCCGACCGCCCGTGCCGCGCGCGCTGTGGGCTGGGTCGTCGACCTGGTGCCGACCGAGACGTCCGCAGCCGGCCTGGTGCAGGAGTTGCCGGACACCGACGGCACCGTGCTGTTCCCCCGCTCCGAGATCGCGGCACCCACGCTCGTCGACGGCCTCCGTGCCCGCGGCATCGACGTGGACGACGTCGTCGCGTACCGTACCGTGGGGACCGGCGACGAGCCGATCACCCTCGAGACGGCGCCCGCTGCGGTGCTCGTGACGAGCGGCAGCGTCGCCCGCGAGATCGCCCGCCGGATGACCCCGCTCGACCCCCGCACCATCGTGGCCTGCATCGGCCCCGGGACCGCGACCGACGCCCGTGCGGCCGGACTGCCCGTGCACGCCGTCGGACGCACCCGGTCCGCAGAAGCCCTGCTCGACGCCGTCGTCGAGGCACTGAACCCAACCACCCCCCATCAGGAAGGTCACCCGTGACTGGACGCTTCCCCCAGGTCCGCCCCCGTCGGCTCCGCGCCACCCCCGCGATGCGACGACTCGTGGCCGAGACCCGGCTCCACCCTGCCGAGCTCGTGCTGCCGATGTTCATCCGCGAAGGCGCGACCGACGCCGTGGACATCTCGAGCATGCCGGGCGTGCAGCAGCACTCCCTCGACTCGTTCCGCCGCGCGCTCGTCGACGCCGCGTCGGTCGGTGTGGGTGGCGTGAACCTGTTCGGCGTCCCGACCACGAAGGACGCTGAGGGCTCCGGCGCGACCGACCCGGACGGCATCCTCAACGTGGCGATCCGCGTCGCTCGCGAAGAGGTGGGGGATGCCCTCGTGGTGCAGTCCGACCTGTGCCTCGACGAGTTCACCGACCACGGACACTGTGGTGTGCTCGCCGCCGACGGCTCCGTCGACAACGACGCCACGCTGCTGCGCTACCGCGACATGGCGGTCGCGCAGGCCGAGGCCGGTGCCGAGCTCGTCTGCATGAGCGGCATGATGGACGGCCAGATCGCCGCCGCACGTGACGCCCTCGACGGCGCGGGACACAGCGGCACCGCGCTGCTCGCCTACGCCGCCAAGTACGCCTCGGCGTTCTACGGTCCCTTCCGTGAGGCCGTGTCGTCGACGCTCGTCGGCGACCGCCGGACCTACCAGATCGACGCCGCGAACGGTCGACAGGGCCTCCGCGAGGTCGCGCTCGACGTCGACGAGGGCGCCGACATCGTGATGGTGAAGCCCGCGATGAGCTACCTCGACGTGCTCGCCGAGACCGCTGCGACCTCGCCGGTCCCGGTCTGGGCGTACCAGATCTCGGGCGAGTACGCGATGATCACCGCAGCAGCGCAGAACGGCTGGATCGACCGCGACGCCGCCGCGATGGAGTCGCTCGTCGGCATCAAGCGCGCCGGTGCCGACGCGATCCTGACCTACTTCGCCGTCGACATCGCGCGGAAGCTCAACGAGGAAGCGGGCCTCCGCACCTCGGGCAGCACCGCGGACGTCGCCGGCATCGCCTCGACCGGGAAGGCCCCCGAATGACCACGAACGACCAGCTCTTCGGCCGTGCCAAGAACGCGATCCCGGGTGGCGTGAACTCCCCGGTCCGCGCCTACGGGTCGGTCGGCGGCACCCCGCGGTTCCTGGTGTCCGCGAAGGGCGCCTACGTCACCGACGCCGAGGGTCGCGAGTACGTCGACCTCGTCGCGTCGTGGGGCCCCGCGATCCTCGGGCACGCCCACCCCGGCACGGTCGAGGCCGTGCAGCAGGCCGCCGCGCGCGGACTGTCGTTCGGGGCGTCGACCCCGGGTGAGACCGAGCTGGCCGAACTCGTGAAGCAGCGGGTGTCGGTGGACGGCGACGGCCCCATCGAGAAGCTCCGCATGGTGTCGACCGGCACCGAGGCCACGATGACCGCGATCCGGCTGGCCCGCGGCTACACCGGTCGCGACCTGCTCGTGAAGTTCGCCGGGCACTACCACGGGCACTCGGACTCCCTGCTGGCCGAGGCCGGCTCGGGCGTCGCGACCCTGGCCATGCCGGGCAGCGCGGGCATCACCGCCGAGACCGCCGCGCAGACCCTCGTGCTGCCGTACAACGACCTCGACGCCGTCCGCCGAGCCTTCGACGAGCACTCCGAGCGCATCGCCGCGGTCATCGTCGAGTCGGCCGCCGCGAACATGGGCGTCCTGGCACCGGAGCGCGGCTTCAACCGGGCACTGGCGCAGATCACCCGGTCGCACGGGGCGCTGCTCATCGTCGACGAGGTCCTGACCGGGTTCCGCGTCGGCGCTGCCGGCTGGTGGGGCCTCGAGGCGTCCAAGGTCGTGCCGGACGGTGCCGGGTGGAAGCCCGACCTCATCACGTTCGGCAAGGTCATCGGTGGCGGTATGCCGCTCGCCGCACTCGGCGGTCGGCGGGAGGTCATGGACTTCCTCGCCCCGCTCGGGCCGGTGTACCAGGCGGGCACCCTGTCGGGGAACCCGTTGGCCGTCGCCGCCGGCATCGCCACGCTGCGTGCCGCGACGCCGTCCGTGTACGAGTCGCTCAACCGCACCGCTGCCGTCATCTCCGCGGCCACGTCGGACGCCCTGTCGGCCGAGGGCGTCGCCCACACCGTGCAGCGCGCCGGCAACCTGTTCTCGTTCGCGTTCACCGAGCAGGCACCGCGGAACTACGACGACGTGCGGGCGCAGGACGTGTTCCGCTACGCGCCGTTCTTCCACGCGATGCTCGACGCCGGGGTGACCCTGCCGCCGAGCGTCTTCGAAGCGTGGTTCGTCACGGCCGCGCACGACGACCGCGCGGTCGGACGGATCCTCGACGCCCTGCCCGCGGCCGCGAAGGCTGCTGCCGCCGCGACCGTGTGACGGGCGCGGAGGCTGCTGCCGCCGCGCCCGCGTGACGGGCGTCGGGGCTCAGGAGCAGTCGGCCTTCGTGAAGGTCGTGTCCACGGTCTTCGACGAGCCCTCGAACTTGTACGTGTACCGCATGTCGACGTCCTCGTCGAGGAGCTTCTTCGTCTCGCTGTTCGAGCAGAGGTTCGGCCCGACGGCGTCGCGGATGGCCCCCTCGGTGATCGAGGCCGGATCGACGTTCGACGACACCGTGTAGTCGTAGTGGATCGCGGCGCCCTCGGCCTCGATCCCGGTCCACGTCGTGACGGAGTCGACCTGCTTGGGCAGGTCGCTCTGCTCGCGGATCTGCTCGACGGCCTTGGAGACCTTCTCTTCCGTGGAGTCGCTGAAGGCCGCGTTGAGGCCCTGGCGGACGAGGAAGGCCACCACCACGGCCACGACGACGCCGAGCACCGAGATCAGGACGCGCTTGCCCCGGGAGGACGACGACGTGGGCGGGGGTGCGTAGGGCGCGGCGCCGGCGGGGGCGGCCTGGGCGTACGGCTGGCCGGCGGGCTGCTGCTGCGCGTAGGGCTGACGGGCGGGCTGCTGCTGCTGCGCGTACGGCTGGCCTGCGGGCTGCTGCTGGGGCTGGCCTGCGGGCTGCTGCGGGTACTGCTGGCCGTTCGGGTGGCCGGCGTTGGGCTGCCCGTCGTTCGGCTGCGGCTCGGACCCCGGGTAGGGCGGCGGCGTGTTCGTCATGGTTCCCCCTGGTGACGGTCCGCGGCGTGACACCGTGGTGCGGTGCCGGGTCCCTCCCCGACACGGGCCGCGGACACTGAACAGCCATTCAAGCACGCGTCAGGCGGATCGGCGTGCCGCCCAGCGCCCTTCCGACCGCAGGATCGCGAGCGGGAAGTCGAACGCGTGCGACACTGCCGACGACGTGATGACCTCGTCCGAGGTTCCCTGGGCCACGACGGCACCGTCGCGGAGCAGCATCGCGTGCGACGTCGAGGCCGGCAGGTCCTCCAGGTGGTGGGTCACCATGACGCTGCCCAGCTCGGGGTGCCGGTGCCGCAGCGCGTCGACGGTCTCGAGCAGGTGCTCCCGTGCGGCGACGTCGAGGCCGGTCGCCGGCTCGTCGAGCAGCAGCAGCTGGGGTTCGGACATCAGGGCCCGGGCGATGAGGGCGCGTCCCCGCTCACCCTGCGACAGCACGGGCCAGCGGGCGTCCCGTCGTGCAGTGAGCCCGACGTCGGCGATGTGCTGCTCGGCCAGCGCGACCTGCTCGGCCGAGGGGTCCCACCGCATCATGAGGTCCGTCGTGCCGGTCAGCCCGGTCAGGACCGTCTCGAGCACCGTGAGCGGCGAGAGCATCCGGTGGCGGGGGTCGACGTGGCCGATGTGCTCCCGGAGTCCGCGGACGTCGACGCGTCCGAGCCGGCGGCCGAGGACCTCGACCGTGCCCGCGGTGGGGTGCCCGGTGGCGCCGAGGACGGCGAGCAGCGTGGACTTGCCGGCACCGTTCGGTCCGAGCAGCGCCCAGTGCTCCCCGCGCCGGACGGTCAGGTCGACGTCGTGCAGCAGGTCGCGGCCGGAGCGCGTGACGCGGACCCCGGTGGCGCGGATCAGGACGTCGTCGTGCGGGTCGGTCATGACCCCATCGTGCCCCACCGGGCCGTGACGTCGTCCACGTGCGCTCGTGCGACGTCGACGAACCGGCGGGCCGCGGCCCGGGCAGCACCGACGTCGCCGCTGCCGGCGGCCGCGTCGAGCGTGAGCCAGAGCGCTTCTGCGTCCCACTGCCGGAACGCGGGTGCCTCGGGCAACGCGTAGGCGAGCCTGGCCATCGCGAGGCGCAGGGCCTCACGCACCCAGCGGTTGCCGGACTGTTCGGACAGGAACCGCGTGACGGCGAACGCGCTCTCCGTGTACCGGTGGTCGCGCACCTGGCCGTCCGCCCGCGCCCGTTCGACGAGCGCGCGGAACTCCTCGAGCGCGGGTCCCTGCAGACCGGGCAGGACGTGGACGGCACCGTGCGTGAAGACGCCGGGGAGCAGTTCCATGGTGTCGCGCCAGGTCGCGAGCGACGGTTCCACGACGCGGCACCGACCGCCGTCGTCCTCGACGAGCCCGAGGTCGTGCAGCCAGCGCAGCCCGTCGAGGACCTGCTCGGGTGGAGCACCGGTCCGTGTCACGAGGTCCTCGAGCGTGTGCCTGGACCCGACCGCCAACGCGTCGGAGCGGACGTCGCGGAGCAGGGCGCGGCCGACCGGGCCGACACGCTGTTCGGTGGTGTCGTCCGCCGAGCGGCTCGTCCGCGGGACCCCGACGTTCCGCCGGTGGATCTCGAACAGCCCGTCGATGACCTCTGCCGCGGTGGTCGCGTCTGCCGGGTCGCCGGTGCCCACGGCACGGCCGGTGGTCACGAACCACGCGTGCACGTCGTGGACCGACCAGGTCTGGGTGGGGACGCGTGCCCACCGCATCCGCTCGAACGCACGCAGGCCCAGGCTGCGCACCAGGGTGTTCGGGGAGTGCTCGAACCAGAACTGGCAGGCGGCGGAGAACGCTGTCGGGTACTCCGGCAGCCGGAGGGCAGCGGTGGTGCGAGCCCGCGCGACCCGGCGATCGAGCTCGGCGTGCAACTCCGGGGTGAGCGCCGGGATCGTCGCGCGGAGGGCCGGGCCGACCAGGGACACCCAGAAGTCCAGTGCGTCCGAGAGGTCGGCGTCCGAGAGCTCCTCGTACCACCACGTGCCGTCCGGGCCCCGGGACAGGATGCCGAGGTCCTCGAGCCGAGCGGCCGCTGCACGGACGCGGCCGCGGGACGTGCCCCACTCCCAGCTCAGTGCTTCGAGGTCGACGGCCACGGGCCCGCGGGGGCCGGTCCGGACGTGGGCGAGCAGGGACGCGTAGGCGTCGTCGTTCGCCGCCGCCCAGGGGTCGGCGTCACCCCACTCGCCGGCGACCACGGGTCAGCCGCGGTCGGCGCGGACCGCCTCGATGTGCTGTTCGAAGTTGCGGGTGAGGGCGCGGCCGGCCTCGGCAGCGCCTTCGCCGTCGCGCTCGGTGAGTGCTTCGCGCAGGATCGAGAAGAACGCCTCGGACCCGTACTGCTCGAACGCCGGCGTGGGGTTGAGCGTGAAGCGGACCCGCTCCATGGCACCGACCGCGGCGTTCTGCACCAGGGGGTTGCCGGAGTGCTCGACCGCGAACTCGATGATCTCGGTGAGGGCGCCGCTGAAGCCGTAGTCCCGCACCTTGCGCATGCGGTCGGCCTTGTCGAGCAGCGCAGTGAGGGCTTCGACGTCCTCGTCGCTGTACTCGGGGACGCCCCAGCGCAGGCTGAGCTCGAAGAACCCGGCGGTCGCGCGGGTCGCGGTGACCCAGTCCTCGAAGGTCGGGGTGGCGACGCGGGTGTACCGGTTCGCCTCCATCTCGACCAGGCCGATGTCGACGAGCTTCGCGATCGCCTCGCGGATCGGGGTGCGACTCACACCCAGCCACTGGACCAGCTCGTCGTCGTTCAGGCGCTCGCCGTGCTGCAGTGTGCCGTCGCGGAGGGCCGCGAGCATCTTGTCGTACACGACGTCACGCAGGAGCTTCCGGGGAGAGCTCTCCACGGTGGACTTGGGGACCGGCATGTCATCTCCTCGAGGACGAAATCGACACTCGAAATCCTAGCGTGCCAATATGCAAACGTTTGCTAAATGAATCGCTCGGAACGCACGCCCACTCAGCCCGCTACGGCGACGACCGTCCGGCCGTGCACGCGTCCCGCGACGACCTCGGCCCCCACGGCGATGGCCTGCTCGGGCGTCACCGTTCGGGTGACGTCGGCCAGCAGCGCCGCGTCGAGGTCGGTCGCCAGTCGGTCCCAGGCCCGACGCCGGAGCTCGAGCGGGGCGTCGACGGAGTTGATCCCGAGCAGCGACACCGACCGCAGGATGAACGGCAGCACGGTCGTCGGCAGTGCGGAGTCCTGCGCCAGCCCGCACGCCGTGACGGCACCACCCCACCGGGTCGAGGCCAGGACGTTCGCCAGCGTGGCCCCGCCGACGCTGTCCACCGCTCCGGCCCAGGTGGCACGCTGCATCGGCTTGCCCGGTTCGGACAGGGTGCCGCGGTCGACCACCTCGGTGGCCCCGAGTCGGTGCAGCGAGTCCGTGTTGGCCGCGCGACCGGTCGACGCCGTGGCCCGGTACCCGCGGGCCGCGAGCAGTGCGATCGCCACGGTGCCGACCCCGCCGGACGCCCCGGTCACGAGCACCGGCCCGTCGTCCGGCGCGACGAAGCGCTCCAACGCCAGCACACTCAGCATCGCCGTGAACCCCGCGGTGCCGATGGCCGCCGCGAACGAGTCGTCGATCGCCTCGGGCAGTGCGACGAGCGACCCGGACGGCACCACGGCCTGCGTTGCCCAGCCGCCGTGCCGGGTCTCACCCAGGCCGGCGCCGTTCAGCACCACCCGGTCACCGATCGCGACCTCGTGCACACCCGGCCCGAGCCCCGACACCGTGCCGACGACGTCGATCCCGGGCACCAGTGGGTCGAGCCGGGCGACGCCGGGGTTCCGCGCGAGGGCCAGGCCGTCCTTGTAGTTGACGCTCGAGTACGTGACGTCGACGAGGGCCTCGCCCTCGGCCGGATCCGGCAGGTCGACGTCGGTGACGGTGGGCGGGGCTGTACTGGACACGAGGACGGCGCGGGTCATGCGCCGGACGCTACCCCGGGCCTCCCGGCCGTCGGTCCGTTCTTTCCCAGAACGTGCGCGATGCCTGGTGGATTCGGGCGTACCGGGTCAGAACAACCGACCAGGTACGCCCGATCTGACCAGGTACGCCCGATTCGACCCGGCGCAGACTCGGCGGGCTCGTCGGCGTGCCCGTTCTTTCCCAGAACGCGCGCGATGCCTGGTGGATTCGGGCGTACCGGGGCAGAACAACCGACCAGGTACGCCCGATCTGACCAGGTACGCCCGAAACAGCCGAGCCGCCCCGGCCGCCCCCGTCGCCCCAGCCGCCACAGCCCACTCAGCCGAACATGATGGCGGCCTCGTCGAAGCGCGCCTGCGGCACCGTCTTGAGCTCCCCGAGCGCCTCCTCGAACGAGACGTGCTCGATCTCGGTGCCCCGGAGCGCCACCATCCGGCCCCAGCGCTCCTCGACGACCGAGTCGATCGCCGCCAGCCCGAGCCGGGTCGAGAGCACCCGGTCGTACGCGGTCGGCGTGCCACCGCGCTGGATGTGCCCCAGGGTCGTGGCCCGCGTCTCGATGCCCGTCATCTCCTCGATGAGCGGCGCGAGGCGCTCGCCGATGCCGCCCAGCCGCGGCCGTCCGAAGGCGTCGAGCCCGCGCTCGGTGTGCGCGGTGTCCTCGTGGTCGGGGACGAAGCCCTCGGCCACGACCACGAGCGGTGCGCGACCGCGGTCGTACGCGGCCCGCACCCACTTCGCGATCTGTTCCATGCTCGTCTTCTGCTCGGGGATGAGGATCGCGTGCGCGCCCGCGGCCATGCCGGAGTGCAGCGCGATCCAGCCCACGTGTCGGCCCATCACCTCGGCGACCATGCAGCGCGAGTGCGACTCACCGGTGGTGCGGAGGCGGTCCATCGCCTCGGTCGCGATGGCGACGGCGGTGTCGAAGCCGAACGTGTAGTCGGTCGCGCCCAGGTCGTTGTCGACCGTCTTCGGCACGCCCACGATCTGCAGGCCGGCGTCGGTCAGGCGCTTCGCGGCGGCGAGGGTGCCCTCGCCGCCGATCGCGACGATGGCGTCGATGCCGTGCCGCTGCAGGGTCGCGGAGATGTTCTCGACCCCGCCGTTGGGGCCTTCGAACGGGTTCGTGCGGCTGGTGCCGAGGATCGTGCCGCCCTGCTTCGCGATGCCCTGGATGTCCTTGCGGCCGAGCGGGACGATGTCGCCGTCGACCACCCCGCGCCACCCGTCGCGGAAGCCGACGAAGTCGTGTCCGTAGATGGCGATGCCCTTCAGGACGATCGCGCGGATGACCGCGTTCAGGCCGGGGCAGTCGCCTCCGGAGGTGAGGATGCCGATGCGCATGGGAACTCCGTCGTCGGGTGGTGGGGATCAGTGCCCATCATGACTGACGGTGGTTCCGCATTACCATCCCCGTGTGTCCCTGCTCGCTTCCGCCGCCGTCGACGCCGCTGGTGCGTCCGGCGACGCGTCTCGCGTCGACACGGTGTACCGGCCTGGAGGCGCGGTGGACGTCGCGTCGACCCTGCGGCCCCTGCAGCGCGGCTCCGGCGACCCGGCGTTCCAGGTGGTCGGCGGCGTCGTGTGGCTCGCGCTGCGCACGCCCTCCGGTCCCGCCTCCGTGGCGATCCGGCGGGCCGGCGACACCATCGCGGTGTCGGCGTGGGGGAGCGGTGCGTCGTGGGCGGTTTCCCACGCTCCGGAGATGCTCGGTCGCGGCGACGACTGGGACGGGTTCGACGTCACGCGCCACGAGTTCCTCGCCGCTGCCCGCCACAAGCAGCCCGGGCTCCGGCTGCTCCGCACGAACACCGTGGTCGCGATGCTCGTGCCGGCGATCATGGAGCAGAAGGTGACCTCGCGGCAGGCGTGGGGCGCGTGGCGGTACCTGCTCCGTCGGCACGGCACCCCGGCACCCGGCCCGGCACCGGCGGGCATGATGGTGCCTCCGGACGCTCCGACGTGGGCGCGGATCCCGAGCTGGGAGTGGCACCGCGCCGGCATCGAACCGGGGCGCTCGGCCACCGTGATGCGCGCCATGAAGCTCGCGCCGGCACTCGAACGGACCCTGGCGCACGGGCGCGGTGGCGAGGTGGTCTCCACGAAGTTGCAGTCGATCCCCGGGGTCGGCCGGTGGACCGCCGCCGAGACCGCCCAGCGCTCCCACGGCGACCCGGACTCGCCGAGCGTGGGGGACTTCCACGTGCCGGCACTCGTCGGGTGGGCACTCACGGGCGCCCCCGTGGACGACGACGGGATGCTCGAGCTGCTCGAACCCTGGCGCGGGCACCGGGAGCGGGTCGTGCGGTTGATCGGTGGCTCCGGGTTCCGGAAGCCCGCGTTCGGGCCGCGGATCACGATCCAGGACCACCGCGGCCACTGAGCGCGGTGGTCCGCGGGGCGTCAGGGGTGGCGGGTGCCCTCGCCGGCCAGCACGGCGCGGTAGCCCTCGCGGAACGTCGGGTACTGGGGTGCCCATCCCGTCGACCGGAGGAGCGCGTTCGACAGGCGCTTGTCGCCGCCGGCCTGCCGCGCGTCACCGTCACCCGTCGACGGCTCGGCGACGTGGAGTTCGTCGGCCAGGAACCGCAGCACGTCGTCCAACCGGCTCGGCTCGTCGTCCGTCCCCAGGTAGAGCGGCGCCGGGTCGGGCAGGGCCGCCAGGTGCACGAGCGCGGCGGCGGCGTCGTCGCGGTGGATGCGGTTCGTGTGCGGTGAGGTGCCCGGCGCCAGCCGTGCGGACCCGGACCGGACCTGGTCGATGAGTCGCTCGCGGCCGGGGCCGTAGACGCCCGACAGCCGGACCAGCACGGCGCCGGGAGCGCGCTCGCGCAGCAGGACCTCGGCCTCGACCAGGACCTCGGCGGTCGGGGTCGCACCGCGCGCCGGAGTCTCCTCGGTGACTTCGCTGCCGTCCGAGACGTCGTACACGGCGGTCGAGGACACGACGAGCACCCGGGGGTCGGCCTCCGAGGCGTCGATGCCGTCGAGCACGTTGCGCAGTCCGTCGACGTAGGTGGCGCGGTACTCGTCGACGTCGCGGCTGCCGGCTGCGAAGGCCACGACGACGACGCTCGTGTCGGCGGGGATCTCGGGGACCTCGTGGCGCAGGTCGACGCTCCGGCCGGTGATCGGTACGGGGACCAGCTCGGCACGGCGGCGGAGTCCGATCACGCGGTGGCCCTGGTCGGCGAAGCGCAGGCCGGCTTCGGTCCCGAGGTCGCCGCATCCGGCGATGACGACTGTCGTGGAGTTCTGCACGGCTCGACCCTGGCACGCCCGGTTGGTGGAAGGCGGGGAAGCGCGCACATCACGGATCACTAGGGTCGGCGCATGGGGCGGCAGCGGCGACGGGTGGTGCGTGACGTCGCGATCGCCCTGCCCCCGGTCGTCGAGATCGTGCTCGTCGTCGCCGGCTCGATCGTCTCCGTCGGAGCCGTGGGGGAGAGCGCGGAGTCGTGGGCGCCGTTGTCGTGGCCGCTGTACGCCGTGCTCGTGACGTTCCCGTTCGCGGTCGTCGCGCTCGTCGCGGCGGTGCGGCTCCGCGGACTGGAGGCCAGGACACCGGCGATCTGCTTCGCTGCCCTGTCGGTGGCCGTGGGTGCCATCCCCTTCGTCGGGATGCTGAGCGTCTTCGTACAGTTCTGGAGCGTCTCGACTAGATGAGAACGGTTATCGTCTAGACGACCGTCATCCGACACGCACCCCAGGAGCCCCATGTCCGCTCGACCTCCACGTCTCCTCCCCGCCCTCGTGCTCGCGGGGCTCGTCCCCCTCGTCGCCACCGCGATCGCCGTCCCCGCGTCGGCTGCACCCGCCGTGACACGGACCGCCCACCACAGCTGGCTCGTGACGGCTGACCCGACGGCGAAGCGCGTGTACGTCAACGACGCCGTGACCGGTCGGCGGACCGCCACCCTGAGCGGGATCGAGTTCGGCACCCACGCGGGGTCCGTGCAGCTCGGCCACGGGCGGATCGCGTTCATGGACGAGTCGAAGCCGCGGCTCGACGTCCTCGCCATCGGCCCCCGCGGCACGGCGCGCATCGCGCAGCACTACGCGATCCCGAACGCCGACGAGCGCTGGGAGCGTGCCGGCTGGCTGTCGACCGACACCGCGCGCCGGCACCTGGCGGTCGGCTCCGACTTCGACGGCTCCGAGCGGCAGCGGGTCACGGTCATCGACCTGCAACGGAAGACGGAGCGCACCGCCCGGATCGACACCTCGGCGGTGCAGCTCGCCACGACGGGCAAGCGCGGCACGGAAGAGGTGGAGACGTTCCTGGTCGGCAGCCCCCTGCGCCTGGTCGTCACCGCGGGCGGACGCCTCGACGCCTACTCCGTCTCCGCGATCATGCGCGGCGCGACGCACCCGCGACCCGTCGCGACCACGCCCCTCGGTGCCTACCCGCACGGCCCGATCGTCAACGCCACCGGGACCGTGATCGGTTCCGACCTGGCCGCCGGTGTGCAGACCGTGCGGGTGACGCGGACCGGCTTCACGGGCTCCCGATCCGTCGCGTACCCGAAGCCGAGCGTGCAGAGCTACCGGCCCCGCATGGCACCGGACGGCACGACCGTGGTCGGCACCCAGGCCGGCAGCACGGCAGCCGGCACCCCGTGGAACGCCGTCCCCGCGTACCTGACCACCTCGTCGACGTCGTCCAGCAGGATCGGCAGCGTCGACCTCGGCACCGGGTCCTTCACCCGGGTCGCCGTCACCGCCCGGTTCGCCGCCGTCGCGCTGACGTCGGGCACCGGGGACTCGCTCGTCCTGGTGCGGAAGCAGGCCGACGGCGTCTACTCCGGCCGCACGACCTCGGTCGCGCTCACGCCGCTCCGGAAGGGCCCCGTCGCCGGACAGTCGGCCGCCGGGGCGTCGGTGCGGTTCACCGCGGCGACCGACGACGGCCGCAGCGTGTTCGTGACACGGGGCGACGAGGGGAAGATCACCCAGATCGACACCGCCGGTGCGAAGCCCTCCGTGCTCCGCACCATCACGCTGCCCACGGCGCTCGCCGGGGGTGGGTACCTGACGACGGTCGACTCGACGGTGGCCCCGTACGACCTCAGCGGTCGCTGACCGTTCGGTCGATCGACAACCAGCCGCCGACCGCCCCTCGGGGTGGTCGGCGGCTAGGGTCCTGGTGTGATCGTCTGGTTGAACGGAACCCACGGGGCGGGCAAGACCACGACGAGCCGACTGCTCCAGCCGCTGCTGCCCGGCTCGCGGATCCTCGATGCCGAGAAGGTCGGCGAGGTGCTGATGGACGTCACTCCCGGGCTGCCGGAGAGCGACAACTTCCAGCACTGGGACCCGTGGCGGCCGCTCGTGGTCGAGACCGCTCGCCGGGTGCACGACTACGTAGGCGGGCCGCTCATCATGCCGATGACGGTCCTGGTCGAGGCGTACTGGCGTGAGATCGCCGCGGGGCTCGCGGACCACGGCATCCCGGTCCGGCACTTCGTGCTGCACGTCGACGAGTCGACGCTCCGCGACCGGATCCAGAACGACCCGATCGTGGGGCCGTCCACGTTCCGGTTCGCGTACGTCGACGCCTACGCCGAGGCGGCTCGCGGCTGGCTGCACGCCGAGGCCGAGGTCATCGACGCGACCGACGTCCCCACCACCGAGGCGGCCCGGGCCGTCGCGGACGCGGTGACGTCAGCGCGCTGACAGCACGAGTGCGCGGAGACCACGGGTCTCCGGCTGCGCGTGGTCGACCAGCACCGCCCGCATCCCGGCTGCCCGGGCACCGGCCACGTCGCGCTCGGGGTCGTCACCGACGAACAGACAGTCCGTCGGGTCGACGCCGAGCTGCCCCGCCAGGGTGTGGAACGCGCGGACGTCCGGCTTCTGGAACCCGATGCGTTCCGAGACGCAGACGACGTCGAACGCGTCGGCCAGGCCGGTCCGAGCGAGCTTGTCGAGCTGCTGGCTCTCCGTACCGTTCGTCAGGAGACCGAGGCGGTGTCCGCTTGCGCGCAGCTCGTGCAGCAGCGGCAGGCTCTCGGGGAAGAGCCGCCAGGCCTCGCGGTACGCGAGCAGGTAGTCGTCGAACACCGCGTCCAGGCCGGCCTCGTCGCCGGGCGCCTCGATGCCCAGGTGCGGCAGGACCGTGCGGAGCCGTGCGCGCCGCTGTTCCCGGAAGCTGATCGCCCCGGACCGCCAGCGCTCGAACTGGTCGTCCTCGGCCGTGAACCAGGCGCCGATCGCTGCCTCGGTGGGCTCGACGCCGAAGCCCTGCAGGAACCGGGTCACGCCCACCCGAGCGGACCCGTGGTGGTCGAACAGCGTCCCGTCCAGGTCGAAGCAGATCGCTCGCGGAGTCGCCACGCGCCCAGGCTACGGCGCGTCCGGACCGCGCGACGGGCACCGAGCGGGACGAGCCTGTCCGCCGCACGCAACCCCCGGGTTCGCCACCGCCCGGATCATGCCGGAGACTGGTGCGGGTCGCTCACGAAGCTGCCCGCCCCACCACCAGCAAGGAAGGCTCCGCATGCCCGAGCTCCCCGTCGTGTTCGAAGTCGGCTCGATGATCGCCCTGGTCGCGATCCTGCTCGCCGACCTGCTCATCGTCGCGCGTCGCCCGCACGTGCCGACGCTGCGCGAATCCGGCATCTGGGTGGGCATCTACGTCGGGCTCGCACTGGTCTTCGCGGTGCTCATGCTGGTCTTCGCCGGTGGCGACTCCGCGGGGCAGTTCCTGGCGGGCTGGCTGACCGAGTACAGCCTGAGCATCGACAACCTGTTCGTGTTCGTCATCATCATGGCGCGCTTCTCGGTGCCGAAGAAGATCCAGCAGGAGGTGCTGCTGCTCGGCATCATCATCGCGCTCGTGCTCCGCGGGATCTTCATCCTGGTCGGTGCGCAGCTCATCGAGAACTTCTCGTGGATCTTCTACATCTTCGGCGCCTGGCTGATCTGGACGGCGATCCAGCAGCTCCGCGGCGAGGACGAGGACGACCAGAAGGACACCTTCATCGTCCGGCTGCTGCGCCGCCGGGTCCGTCTCACCGACACGTACGACGGCATGAAGTTCCGCACCCACCACGACGGTGTCCGGCACTTCACGCCGCTGCTCATCGTGCTCATCGCGATCGGCACCACGGACCTGCTGTTCGCGCTCGACTCGATCCCGGCGATCTTCGGCATCACCGAGAGCCCCTTCATCGTGTTCACCGCGAACGTCTTCGCGCTGATGGGCCTGCGCCAGCTCTACTTCCTGTTGGGCGGCCTGCTCGAGCGTCTGGTCTACCTGAAGTACGGAATCGCCGTGATCCTGGCCTTCATCGGCGTGAAGCTCGTGCTTCATGCGCTGCACGACAACGAGCTGCCGTTCCTGAACGGCGGCCACCACATCGAGTGGGCGCCGGAGATCAACACGTGGGTGTCCCTGCTGGTGATCGTCGCCGCGATGGCCGTGTCGACGCTGGCGAGCCTCGTGCGGATGCGTGGAGAGACCCCCGCCGACGCCGTGACCGCGGACGACACTGCGGTGGACGACGACCGATCCGACCAGGACCGCGCCGACCAGGACCGCGCCCGTACCTCCGACTGAAACCCGTTTGAACGATCCGCCCGGCTGCCTCGTCGTCTGGGTATGGCACTCCGCAAACGCACCAAGGTCATCATCGGGATCTCCGCCGGCGTCGTCGTCGTGGCGGCAGCAGCCGTCATCGCCGGCCCGGTCATCTACGCGAACACCGTCAACGGCCAGGCCGCCGCAGCACCCTCGCTGTCGGCGTCCTCGTCCGGCACCCTCGACGCGAAGGAGGCCGACGGCACCTGGACCAGCACGAGCAGCTCGTACGCCGGGTACCGGGTGCACGAGGTCCTGCAGGGGAATGATGTGAACGTGGTCGGTCGCACGAAGGACGTCAAGGGAACCGCCGTCGTCGACGGCGGGTCCCTCACCAAGGCGTCCGTCACCGTGCAGGTCGGCAAGATCAGCACCCCCGAAGCCGCCCGCGACGAGTACTTCCGTTCCACCGCGCTGCAGACCGACAAGTACCCCACGGCGACGTTCGAGCTGACGAAGCCCGTCGACGTCACGAAGGCGCTCGACGGCTCCACGCAGGACGTCACCCTGACCGGCACGATGGACCTGCACGGCGTCGAGAAGCCGGTCACGGCCGACGCCCAGGTCGCGGTCGGCAAGGGCGGGACCGTCCAGGTCGCCGGCACCGTGCCGATCACCTTCGCCGACTACGGCGTGAAGGCCCCCTCGCTCGGCTTCGTCACCGTGGACGGGAAGGGCTCCGTCGAGTTCTCCCTCGACCTCGGGAAGTGACCGTGACGAGTCGTTCCGCGGACGAGCTGCTCGCGACGCTGTACCGCGAGCACGGTGACGCGCTCACGCGGTACGTCCGGCACCTCACGCGGGACGGCTCGACGGTCGAGGACGTCGTGCAGGAGACGATGGTCCGCGCCTGGCAGCGCCCGGCCGTGCTCGAACGGGCACCCGACAGTGCACGGGCGTGGCTCTTCACGGTGGCGCGCAACCTGGTGGTCGACGACGCACGGTCGGCCCGCAACCGCCGTGAGCACGGCACCGAGCACCAGGTCGAACGGATCGAGTCGGACAGCACTGACGCCGTGCTGGACCGGATCGTGGTCGCCGACGCACTCGCGTCGCTGAGCCCGGACCACCGTCGCGTGGTGGTGGACGCGTACTGGCTCGGGCACACGGTGCCGGAGATCGCACGACGACACGACATCCCGGAGGGCACCGCCAAGTCGCGGCTGCACTACGGGCTGCGAGCCCTGCGGCTCGCACTGCAGGAACGAGGAGTGACCCGATGAGCGACGACAAGTACGCGGAGTGGGATGCGGCGTACGTCCTCGGGTCGCTCCCGGCGAGCGAGCGGCTGGAGTACGAACGGCATCTCGAGAACTGCGACCGCTGTGCGGCCGCCGTCGCGGAGCTGGTCGGTCTGCCGGGGCTGCTCGGCAAGCTGCCGGCCGACCAGGCGATCGAGATCGCGGAACCGGACGGGAGGCCCGACACCCGTTCCGAGAGCGACCTCGCCTCCGTCGCGCACCGCGTCCGACACCGTCGCCGCCGTCGCCGGGTCTGGGTCGCCGCAACCGCGGGGCTCGCGGTGGTCGCCGCCGTCCTGGGCGGGCTCGCGGTCGGCGCCGCGGGCGAGCGCACCACGGTGCAGGCCGGTGCCGCTCCGACCGCAGCCGCCACCGCCGACCGCTACGACATGACCGGCGTGCAGGGACTCGACGTCCAGCTCGCCATCAGCGGCGAGCAGTGGGGCACCCGCTTCGACTGGGGGTGCTCGTACGGCGGCAAGGAGTGGTCGCCGGACGGGTCGATCCTCTACGACCTCGTCGTCGTCCGGACCGACGGCTCGACGCAGACCGTGGGCTCGTGGACGGCTGCCGGTGCCGATGCGCGCGGACTGTCGGCGTCGACGGACATCCCGCGGGACGAGATCAAGAGCGTGCAGGTCCGGCTGCGCGGTGAGCGCGGCGCGCTCGCCGTCGTCACGCTCTAGCCGACGTCGGCCTCGTCCGAGGTGTCGTCGGGGCCGATGGCGTCCTGGACGCGCGCACTGACGGACCGCAGCGTCTCGGCGTCGGTCCCCACGGGCCTCCAGAACAGGTCCTCGAGCGCACCGGTGTGCGCGCGGATGCCGGCGAGCACCGCACGACGGCCGTCCGCGGTCATCACCACCCAGCTGCCGCGGGCGTCGCTCGGGCAGTCCGCCCGCTCGACCAGGCCGCGGGAGACCATCCGCGTGACCTGGTGGCTGACGCGCGACTTCTCCCAGCCGATCCCCGCGGCGATGTCCCGGACGCGCAGACGGTGGTCGGGGTCGCGGTGCAGGCCGATCAGGATCTCGAACTCGGGGACGGAGATGCCGGCGCCCGCCTGGACGGCCCGGTCGAGCGCCCGGTCGAGTCGTCGCCAGGCGTCGTGGTACGCGTCCCAGGTAGCCCAGTCGTGGCCACCGTTGCCCTCCGTCGACATGCCGACCAGCGTATCCACCGGGCGGACGATCGGACCGCGACGCGAGCCCTTTCATCCGCTCGGATGACTCCTGGCCGACGCACGGCGTGCTCCGAGGTCGCGTCGGACGTGCGGCATACGATCGGGGGATGCCGAGCGCTCGCCTCCAGGACACCACCGATGACGCCGTCGCGCTCGTGCGCCGGTGGCTGGCGGCGTCCGCCGGGGTGAAGCCCGACCCGGGTGCGGTCCGTCTGGCCGAGGTCCTGCGCGACGAGCAGGGCCTCGACTTCACGCGGGGGTTCGTGGACAAGGTCATCCGCCCCGAAGACCCCCGGGTGGCGGCACGCAACCTCGAGCAGCTGAGCCGTGACGTCCCCGACTTCCTCGCCTGGTACCTGCGCGGGGCGGTGACGCTCGGCGGTGGGTTCGCCACCATGGCGCCCTGGGCCGTGATCCCGACCGCGCGCCGGATCCTCCGCCGGATGACCGGGCACCTGGTCATCGACGCGAGCACGAGCAAGCTCGGCCCGGCCCTCGCCAAGGTCCGCGGTCCGGGGACGCGACTGAACGTGAACCTGCTCGGCGAAGCCGTCCTCGGCAGCGCCGAGAGCGACCGACGCCTGCAGGGCACCATGGACCTGCTCGCCCGCGACGACGTCGACCACGTGTCGATCAAGGTGAGCGCCGTCGTGCCGCAGACCTCGCCGTGGGCCTTCGACCAGACCGTCGAGCGCGTCGTCGACCGGCTCGTCCCGCTCTACCGCCTGGCCGCGGCACCGACGGCCGCCGGGCGCCCCGCCAAGTTCATCAACCTCGACATCGAGGAGTACCGCGACCTCGACGTCACCCTCGCCGTGTTCCGGGCGCTGCTCGACCGTGACGAGTTCGCCGACCTGCCGGCCGGCATCGTGCTGCAGGCCTACCTGCCCGACGCCGCGGGATCACTCGACGCGCTGACCGCGTGGGCGCAGGAACGCCGGGCGCGCGGCGGTGCCCCGATCACGGTGCGGCTCGTCAAGGGCGCGAACCTCGCCATGGAGCACGTCGACGCGATCCTGCACGGGTGGCCCCTCGCCACCTGGGGCAGCAAGCGCGAGACCGACACCGCGTACCTCCGGCTGCTCGACGCCGCGTTGACGCCAGAGCGCACCGACGCGGTGCGCATCGGGGTCGCCGGGCACAACCTGTTCGACCTCGCCACCGCGTGGGTGCTCGCCCAGCGCCGCGGGGTCACCGACGCGGTCGACGTCGAGATGCTGCTCGGCATGGCGTCCACCCACGCCCAGGCCGTCCGGGCCGACGTCGGGCAGATCCTGCTCTACACGCCCGTCGTGCAGCCGGACGAGTTCGACTCGGCCATCGCGTACCTGGCTCGTCGCCTGCAGGAGAGCGCGAGCCCCGAGAACTTCATCGCCGCCGCGTCCGACATCGACCACGACGCCAGCGTCTTCGAGCGGGAGCACAGCCGGTTCCTGGCGTCCGTCGCCGCACTCGACGAGCCCGTCCCCGCCACCCACCGCACGCAGGACCGCCACCGTGCCCTCGGCGAACCCGTCCTGCGCGACGCGTTCCGCAACGCCCCCGACACCGACCCGTCCATCGCTGCGAACCGGGCCTGGGCGCTCGACGTCCTGCGCCGGGTGCCGCGCTCGCAGCTCGGCGCGCAGACGATCCGCGGTGCGAAGGTCGCCGACCGCTCCAAGCTCGAGCGGATCATGGCGCGCACCGCCCAGGCCGGCGTGAACTGGGGGCGGCAGGACCCGTCCGACCGTGCCGAGCTCCTCGACCTCATCGGGCACGAACTCGAGACCCGCCGCGCCGACCTGATCGAGGTGATGGCCGCCGAGACCGGCACGACCTTCGCCGAGGCCGACGCCGCGGTGACCGAGGCCGTCGACGCCGCCCACTACTACGCCGAGAGCGCCCGCCGCCTCGGGGACATCGAGGGCGCGCAGTACGTGCCGCCGCGGCTGACCGTCGTCGTGCCGCCGTGGAGCTCCCCCGTCGCGATCCCCGCCGGTGGCGTGCTGGCGGCGCTCGCCGCGGGCAGCGGTGTCGTGCTCAAGCCGGCGCCCGAGGCCAAGCGGTCCGGTGCCGTGCTCGCCGACGTGCTCTGGGACGCCGGGGTGCCGCACTCGCTGCTGCAGCTCGTCGACCTGGCCGAGGACGAACTCGGCCGCGACCTCATCGGCCACCCCACGGTCGACCGCATCATCCTGACCGGATCGTCCGACACCGCCCGCTCGTTCCGCTGGTGGCGTGCCGGGCTGCCGCTCACCGCCGGGACGAGCGGCAAGAACGCCATCGTCGTCACGCCGAGCGCCGACCTCGACCTGGCGGTGCAGGACATCGTGCAGTCCGCCTTCGGGCACGCCGGACAGCAGTGCTCGGCGGCGTCCCTCGTGATCCTGGTCGGGTCGGTGGGGGAGAGCGAGCGCTTCCAGCGGCAGCTCGTCGACGCCACCCGCACGCTCCGGGTCGCGTGGCCGGACGACCCCACGGCGCAGGTCGGCCCGCTCATCGCCGAACCGCAGGGCACGCTCCGTCAGGGCATGACCGAGCTCGGCCCGGGGGAGTCCTGGCTCGTGCAGCCCGAGGCGGTCGACGACTCCGGCCGGCTCTGGTCGCCGGGCATCCGCGACGGCGTCCGACCCGGCAGCGACTTCCACCAGACCGCGTACTCGGGCCCGGTGCTCGGCATCATGCGCGCCGAGACCCTCGAGCAGGCCATCGCCATCCAGAACGGCACCGACTTCGGGCTGACGGCGGGCATCCACTCGCTCGACGTCGACGAGGTGTCCGAGTGGCTCGCCCGCATCCGCGCCGGCAACCTCTCCGTCAACCGCGGCATCACCGGTGCCGTCGTGGGACGCCAGCCGTTCGGTGGCTGGAAGGGCTCCTCGGTCGGCACCGGCACCAAGGCCGGCGGGCCCATGTACGTCGCGACCCTCGGCCGCTGGCTGCCCACGCCCCGCACCGTGCACAAGAGCATCCAGCTGCACGGCCTGCCCCCGCGCGTCACCGCGGTGATCGAGGCCGCACGCAGCGGGCTGTCCTTCGAGGAGTTCGACCGCGTCCGCGCCGGGGCCCTGAGCGACGTGCACGCACGAGAGACCCTCTTCCGGTCGCGGGACCTGTCCGGGCTCGTGGTGCAGCGGAACGTGCTGCGCCACCGCCCCCAGTCCGTCATCGTGCGCCAGGCCGAGGACGCCTCGACCGTGGACCTCGTCCGGACGCTCGTCGCCGCGACCTCGGCGCGTGCGCACGTCCTGCTCAGCACGGCTCGGCCGCTGCCCGGCCCGCTCACGCAGCTGCTGGCGGGGAACCGGTCGCCGCTCGACGTCGTCGACCACCTGGTCGAGTCCGACCAGGAGTTCCACGCCCGCGCGTCGTCGGGGGCCGTGTTCCAGGCGGACTGGTCCACCGACCAGGACGACCAGCCCGTCGACGCGCTCGAGGCCGTGTTGTCGCAGGGGCAGGACCGCCCGGCCCACACGGCGTTCGGTGGTCCCGGTGCCCGGATCCGGTTGCTCGGCGGTGACCCCCTGGCCCTCGAAGAAGCCCTGGGTGCGAGCATCGACGTCGCGATCCACGACGCGCCCGTGGTCGAGGCCGGCGTGATCGAGATGCTGCCGTACCTGCGCGAGCAGTCGGTGTCGATCACCGCGCACCGGTTCGGCGACGTCGACAGCGACTTCTCCGAGTTGCGCGTGTAGGCGCTTCCGCTTGGTGAGCAGAAGAGGTCGGGTCCCGTGTGGGGACCCGACCTCTTCTGCTCACGAAGTGCCCCGAGGATCAGTCCTCGGCGTCACCCGCTTCTTCGTCCTCGACACCGGTCTCGTCCATGCGGTCGCGCAGGTGGTCGGCCATCGCGCCGGCACCCTCACCGGCGTGGTCGTGGTCGACCTGCTCGATCAGGCCCTGCAGCTTCTCGTGGTTCGTGGCATCGGTGGCACCGTCCATGACGGGCTCGGTCTGCTCGTTGTCGCTCATGCTCCGGACGCTACGCCGCGGTTGCTGCAGAACGGTAGTGGAGCTCGACCGCCCCGCCGTCGAACTGCGTGGTGCCGACGAGCTCGAACACCGGGGTCGGTGCGGCCACCGGCAGCAGGGGCGCTCCGGCGCCGAGCGCGACCGGCATCACGGTGACCCGCAGCTCGTCGAGGATGCCCGCCTGCTGGTACTGCGCCGCGAGCAGTCCGCCGCCGACGACCCAGACGTCACGGCCGTCGGCCACGCGCTCGAGGTCGGCCTGGTGGTCGCCGACCTCGCCGGAGACGAAGCGCACGTCGGCACCGTCCGGCACCGGCAGGTCTCGCGTGGTGAACACCCACGTCGCCAGGTCCGGGTACGCCCACGTGTCGTCGTGCTCGAGCAGCCACTCGTACGTCGTCGACCCCATCGCGATCGCGCCGACGCCCGCGTAGAACCGGTCGTGGTGCTCCTGGAACGGTTCGAAGCCGAACTGCAGCAGCCAGTCGAGGTCGTCGTCGGGCGCGGCGACGAAGCCGTCCAGCGACGACGCGACGGAGTAGATCGTGCTCATGCCGGGGACGCTACCGAGCACCTCCGACAGGAGTCAGCGACGACCCCCGCGACCGACGACCGCTGCCTCGGCGACCGCGAGCACCACGGCGATCCAGAACTGGTCGACCGCGAACCGGCGTCGACGTGGATCGACGGCGAGCGGCACCATCGTCGCGCCGTGCAGGGCATCCACGACGGCACTCAGGGTGTGCGCGTTGCCGGAACCCACCCGCGCGACGAGGACGGCCTGTGCGAGCTGCCGGACCCCGAGCACACCGTGCAGCACCGCCTGGTCGGACCCTCGGGCCGCACGGCTCAGGTGCCACAGGCCGAGCCCGGCCCGGGTCAGATCGACTACGGCTGTCCCGCTCACGGTCGACGACCGGCGGCTCATCGTCGGCGTCCCGCGACGAGTGCAGCGGCCCCGGCGGCACCGAGCACGGCACCGATGATGCCGTTGCCGACCCGGCGGTGCTCCACCCACCAGGTCTGCGGCGACCAGGCGTGTGCGGACTCGTCGAAGACCCCGTGCGCACCGTGGTCGCCCGGCACCGGCTCGTACAGGTTGTCCCGCATCTCGAGGCCGTCCTTGTCCGGTGCCTGCTGCCCGTCGACCAGGGTCTTGGCGGCGTACCAGTCGGCGAAGCGTCCGCTGATCCGGTTGCCGAGGATCGTGTAGACCGTGGACTCGCCCACCCAGGTGCGGCTGCGCGGTCGTTCGGCGACGGCGGCGATGGCCCGGGCACCGACCTCGGGCTGGTAGATCGGGGCGACCGGCTGCGGGTGGTGCGGCAGCTTCGACTTCACCCACTGGAACTGGATCGTGTTGAGCGCCGGCATGTCCACGCGGGACACCTTGACCTTGCTGCCCTGTTCGCGCAGCTCGGAGACGACGGACTCGGTGAACCCGACGATCGCGTGCTTCGCACCGCAGTACGCGGCCTGCAGGGGGATCCCGCGGAACCCGAGCGCCGAACCGACCTGGATCACGTGTCCACGACCGCGGGGGACCATCCGCGACAGCGCCGACCGGGTGCCGTTCACGAAGCCGAGGTAGGTCACGTGCAGCGCCCGCTCGAAGTCCTCCGGGGCGGTGTCGAGGAACTTGCCGAACACCCCGACCATCACGCCGTTCACCCACAGGTCGATCGGTCCGAGCTCCTGCTCGACCCGGTCAGCCGCGGCTTCGACGGCGTCGCGGTCGGAGACGTCGGCGACCAGGGCCAGCCCGCGGCGCCCGGCAGCCTCGACCTCGGCGACGGCGGCGTCGACGCCCTCCTGCCCGCGGGCCAGGACGGCCACGTCCCACCCCCGTGCAGCGAGCTCCCGGACGGTCGCCCGTCCCAGTCCTGCGGATCCACCGGTCACCACTGCCACTCGAGTCATGGCTCCCTTGTACCTGCGGCCGGCCGTGCACCACTCAGCCGCTGTCCCCCGAAGTCGCCGTCCCGAACGACGCACGCACCGATCGGACATCATGGCCAGGTGGAGACCCGAGACCCCGACACCGACGGCCCCGCCGAGGAGGCGCCGCCCGGTTGGGTGCTCAACACACCGACCCGGCCGCTCGAGGTCTGGACGTACCCGGTGCTCGAGGTGCTCCTCGCCGCCGCACACGTCGCCCTCGGCATCGCGTTCGGGGGCGTGTTCGCGCTCGTCGTCGGCGTCGCCGCTGCGGTCGTGTTCGTGATCGGTTCGATCGCGCTGTTCGTCACGGGCTGGCGCGCGTACGACCAGCAGACTCGCAGCGCGTCGTGGCGCTGCCACGTCACCCGTGTGGTGGTGGCGGTGACCAGCGCGGCCGTCGTCGCGGTGGCGAGCCTGATGGTCGGGACCCCGCTGGGATTGGTGTTCGGCGCGATGGCTGGTGTCCCCATGGCTTTCCGGTTCGCGCGCACCGTCCCACGCGTCGACCACCTCGTCGTCGCATGGGGTTCCGTGTGCGTGGCGGTGACCTGCACCACCCTCGCCGTGATCGGGTTCACCGTCGCTGACCTCCCCGAGTACCGGACCACCGCCTGGGTGTCGGGGTCTTTCTTCGCACTGTTCTCCGCCGTGGTGGCCGTCCACCAGTTCCGGTCTGCTGCCCGAGCACCGCTGGCCGGGCCGGAGTCCCGCCTCAGCGCCCCCGACCGAACCGCGTCGTGACCCCCGGCGAGTAGAGCACCGAGTCCGGCTCGAGCTCCGTCAGCCCGAAGGGCAGTCCGGCCGCTCCGACCAGGTCGTCCCGCAGCGACACCACGGAGGCCCGGTGCAACGGCCACGACTCGTGCTCGTTCGGCCAGAACCGCGTCCGTCCGGCCCGGTGCACGTGCATGCCCCACCGCGCCGTCAGGAACGTCTCGAGGGGCCCCGGCTCGTCGAGTGCCGCACCGATCCGGACGTCGAGCATCGACCGCAGGTGGGTGCCGTGCCGACGCATCGCGTACCCCACGCGGCCGTCACCGCTGCGCGACTCCGCGACCGCCCACCGGTACGGCAGCCCGGTCGCGACGCGTGCGCCGATGGTCGGCAGGAGCTTGCCGGCGTCGAGCGACAGGAACACCACCCCGCGCTGCCCCTGCTCGTCGACCGTGTAGACGCGGACGTTCAGCTCGACGAAGTCGCCGATGCTCCCGGTCGAGAACGGCGGGAACCGCGTGTCCTCGAACCGGAACGCGATGAGGCCCACCCAGGTGGTCACCCCGTCGTCGGTGCCGTCGAGCGCCATCGTGTCGGGCCGCGTTCCGGCCGGCAGCAGCGGGGCCACCGCCGACACGTCGACGCGCCAGTGCACGAAGACGACGTCGAGCCAGTCCTGCGAGATCCAGGGGCGGCCCGGCAGGCCGGGGGCGACGGCCGGGAGGCCCGGGGTCACGTGGGTGGGTCGGGTGTCGGTCACGATGTGGTCGCCTCCGGTTCGATGTGGGCTGCGACGGGTGCGTCGTCCCACCCGCGCTGCGGGGTGTCGCAGGTGCCGCGGAACACGTACTGCGAGGGTCGCTTCCGCTCGCTCGAGGTCCAATCGATGGCCGGACGTCGTCGTTCCGGTGGCAGGTACCCGATCCGGTAGACGGCCATCAGCTCGAGCGACTCGGGCACGCGGAGCAGTCCCTCGACCTCCTCCCACGCGCCGGGGGTCTCCATCGGGAAGGACACGAACTGGATCCCCAGGCCGAGCTCGGTCGTCGCGAGCCAGATGTTCTCCATCGCCGCGCCCATGCTGAACACCGAGTAGAAGCCGGACAGCTCCTCCTTCCGGTACTCGTGGCGGTCGAGCATCACGCCGAGCAGCAGCGGCGACCCGGCGACGAGCTTCCGGTTCTCCTCACCCAGGGTCTGCGGCACCCGGAGCGTGTTCATGAGCAGCTGCCCGCGCTTCGTGAACACCTGCTTCGTGAACGGCCGCAGCGGCCCGGGGAGCTTGTCGAACAGCATCCCGTCGCGCCGCTCGTCCATCTCGGCCTTCGAGAACCGGAAGTACGGCTTGTACCGCTCGAAGAACGTGCCCTCGGCCATGGTGCGGGTCATCGAGCTGCCGCTGATCTCGGCGACGCGGTCGATCGTCTGGCGTTCCTCGATCAGCACGAAGCGCCACGGCTGACTGTTGAGCTGCGACGGCGCCCGGCCGGCGAGCTCCATGAGCAGTCGCTGGTGCTCGTCCGACACCGGATCGGGCAGGAACGGCCCGTTCGTCGTGCGTCGTCGTCGGATGGCCTCGAACAGCTCCACTGCTCACCTCTCTGATCGCCTGCGGGCGAGCACGGCCCCCAGGTAGGACGGTGCGGCGGCGACCGCGACCTTCCAGTGTGCTCCGGAGCGCGGGTCGGTGCGTGGAGCGACCGCCAGGGGCACGAGTGCCGGCAGCAGGAACAGTGCGGTCCGGTCGCGCGTCCACGCGGGGGTCGTCGCGGCGACGCCGGTCAGGGTCGCGGTCACGACGAACAGCCCGTGGTGCACGACGCGGAGCTTCTTCGTGCGGATCAGCCGCACGGCGACCGCGGTGCCCCACAGGCAGTTCGCGACGTAGGCGAGGCCCGCAGCGGTGACCAGCTGCTGGGCCGGACGCGATCCCGTGGGCGGTGATCCGCGCCTCCCGGCCGTCTTCCGTCCCATGCGTGGGACGTTACGCGGTCTCTCGACTGACGAGCTTGGAGAGCACGATCGCGGAGCGGGTGTGGTCGACCTGGGGTGCGAGGCGAACCTTGTCGAGCGCCTCCTCGAGCGCGGACAGGTCCTTCGAGCGCATGTGCACCACGGCGTCGGCGCTGCCGGTGACCGTGCCGGCGTCGATGACCTCGGGGACGGTGTCGAGCAGGGCACGCAGCTCGTCGGGCGAGACGGTGCCGCGGCAGTAGAGCTCGACCCAGGCCTCGGTCCCGCGGTCCTCGACGGCGGGGTCGACCTTGATCGTGAAGCCCTGGATGACGCCGTCACCGACCAGCCGGTCGACACGGCGCTTGACGGCCGAGGCCGAGAGTCCGACCACCGACCCGATGTCGCCGTAGCCGGCGCGGGCGTTGTCCCGGAGCTGATCCAGGATGCGGTGGTCGAGCGTATCCATTTGTCCCCATCGTACGCGGACTTGTTGCGAGGCTGGTGGGTCTCGCGCACGAAACGTGCGTCACCCGAACGGGTGTCACGGTCCCGCAGGCGGGGGACTGCACTCGGTGGACGGTCTGTGCCAGGACCGACTCGGCGTCGATGCTTGAGTGTCACTGTTCCGCTGCGGTGAGTCTGTGGAAGGATCGACTCGGCGTCGACCTGGTCCGCTGCGGTGAGTGAGCCTGCATCTCACCGGAGCTCTTCTCCTCGTTCCGTTTCGGTTCCTGGCAGGCTCGGGCCCCGGTCCCTTCCAGGAGGACTGATGTCGAACACCGCACCCGCCCCCGAGTCCGTCGCCACCCCGGCCCGTGTCGCCACCAAGCGCACGATCCTGATGTGCAAGCCGGACTTCTACACCGTGAGCTACCGGATCAACCCGTGGATGCACCCGGAGGAGCCGACCGACACGTCGAAGGCCGTCGAGCAGTGGGAGTCGCTCGTCGCCGTCTACGAGCAGCTCGGCTTCGACATCTCGTACATCGACCCCATCGACGGCCTGCCGGACATGGTCTACGCGGCCAACGGCGGGTTCGTCCTCGACGGCATCGCGTACGGCGCGAAGTTCCAGTACCCCGAGCGCCAGCCCGAGGGCCCCGCGTACATGGACTGGTTCCGCCAGGCCGGTCTGACCGTCGCCGAGCCGGAGCAGACCAACGAGGGCGAGGGCGACTTCCTGCTCATCGGGGACACCATCTTCGCCGGCACCGGCTTCCGGTCGGACAGCACCTCGCACGACGAGCTCGCGAAGATCTACGGCCGCGAGGTCGTCACGCTCAAGCTCATCAACCCGAGCTTCTACCACCTCGACACCGCCATCGCCGTGCTCGACCCCGAGCCCGCCGTCGACGGGACGAGCAACATCGCCTACCTGGAGAGCGCCTTCGACGAGCCGTCGCTGGCGATCCTGCGCGAGCGCTTCCCGGACGCGATCATCGCCACCGAAGAGGACGCCGCGATCCTCGGTCTGAACTCGTACTCCGACGGGTACAACGTCGTGATCGCCGCCCGGGCTGTTCGGTTCGCCGAGCAGCTGCGCGAGAAGGGCTACAACCCGATCGGCGTCGACCTGTCCGAGCTGCTGCTCGGCGGTGGCGGCGTGAAGTGCTGCACCCTCGACCTGCACCCGGTCGGCACCGGCACCTCGGTCGCGCGTTCGCTCGGGGTCAGCTGATGTCGGCGGCAGCGTCGCTCGGGATCAACACCGCGGCGGCGCTCGCCGTCGAGGACCGCGCCCTCGCGCACAACTACAGCCCGCTGCCCGTCGTCATCGCGTCGGGTGCCGGAGCGACCGTCACCGACGTCGACGGCAAGCAGTACCTGGACGGCCTCGCCGCGTACTCGGCGGTGAACTTCGGCCACGGCAACCCGCGGCTGCTCGACGCCGCACGGGCGCAGCTCGACCGCGTGACGCTCACGAGCCGCGCGTTCGTGAACGACCAGCTCGGGCCGTTCGCGGCAGCACTGGCAGCGTTGACGGAGACCGAGATGGTCCTGCCGATGAACACCGGTGCGGAGGCCGTCGAGTCCGCGATCAAGGTGTCCCGCGCCTGGGGCTACCGGGTCAAGGGCGTGCCGGCCGAGCGGGCGACGATCATCGTCGCGTCCGGGAACTTCCACGGCCGCACCACGACGATCATCTCGTTCTCGGACGACCCCTCGGCCCACGATGACTTCGGGCCGTTCACGCCCGGCTTCCGCACGGTGCCGTACGGCGACGCTGCGGCTCTGCGCGAGGCGATGGACGAGACCGTCGTCGCCGTGCTGCTCGAGCCGATCCAGGGCGAGGGCGGCGTGGTCATCCCGCCGGAGTCGTACCTCCCTGAAGTCCGGGCGGTCTGCGACGAGTTCGGTGCGCTGTTCATCGCCGACGAGATCCAGTCCGGCCTCGGTCGTACGGGGCACACGCTCGCGGTGCAGCGCGTCGGGGTGCGTCCCGACCTGATCACGCTCGGCAAGGCCCTCGGTGGCGGCATCGTGCCGGTGTCCGCGGTGGTGGGCTCGCGCGATGTCCTGGGCGTCCTGCGTCCCGGCGAACACGGGTCGACCTTCGGGGGCAACCCGCTCGCCGCAGCCGTCGGTGCCGAGGTCGTGGCGATGCTCGGGGAGGGCACGTTCCAGCAGCGGGCCCTCGACGGCGAACCGCTGTTGCGCGGGCTGCTCGACGACCTGCTCGGCAAGGGTGTCGTCTCGCACCGGGTCGCCGGACTCTGGGCCGGGATCGACATCGACCCCGCGCTCGGCACCGGCAAGGCGATCTCGAAGGACCTCGCCGACCGCGGGCTCCTGGTGAAGGACACCCACGGGTCAACGATCCGCTTCGCGCCGCCCCTGGTCGTCACCGACGACGAGCTGCGCTTCGCGATCGGAACCCTGGCCGACGTGCTGGCCGCGCGCGCCTGACGCGCTCGCGCGCCCGCGCCGCGGGCCGCGCGCGCTTCGTGAGCAGAAATGGTCGGGTCGCCACACGGCACCCGACCATTTCTGCTCACCAAGCGCGGCTCACACGGCCCAGCGCGCCGCCAGCTCGTCCATCAGGGCATCGAGCCGCTCGTCGACGACCTGCTCCTCGGGGTGCGCCTCGTACCAGGCGATGACCTCGCGGACACCCTGCCGGTAGGTCGTGCGCGGCCGGTACCACGGCACGAGCGACCGGACCTTGCTGTTGTCGAAGACCGAGCTGTTCGCCTTGTCGCCGAGCAGCGCCGCGCCCCACTCGGGGTCCACCGCGTTGATCGCTTCCGCCGGCACGTGCACGATCCGCAGGTCCTCGACCCCGGCCGCCGCCGCGATCTCGTGCGCGATGGCGTTCCACGTCGGGGCTTCGTCGCTCGTGATCGTGAAGGGCTCACCGATCGCCTCGGCCCGGTCGAGCAGCCCCGTGAACCCGACCGCGAAGTCGCGGCTGTGCGTCAGGGTCCACAGCGAGGTGCCGTCGCCGGTGATGATGACCGGCTTGCCGGCACGCATCCGAGCGACCGCGGTCCAGCCGCCGGTCAGCGGCAGCTTCGTCTCGTCGTAGGTGTGCGACGGCCGCACGATCGTCACCGGGAAGTCCTGCTCCCGGTACGCCTCCATCAGCAGCTCCTCGCACGCGATCTTGTCGCGCGAGTACTGCCAGTACGGGTTCTTCAGCGGCGTCGACTCCGTGATCGGCAGGTGCGTCGCCGGCGTCTGGTACGCCGAGGCCGAGCTGATGAACACGTACTGCCGCGTCCGCCCGGCGAAGAAGTCGACGTCGGCCTGCACCTGGTCCGGCGTGAAGGCGATCCAGTTCACGACCACGTCGAAGCGCTGGTCGCCGAGTGCGTCCGCCAGTGCGCTGCGGTCCGACACGTCGGCCTGGAGGCGCGTCACACCCTCCGGGATCGGCCTGCCCCTGGTGGTCCCCCGGTTGAGCACGGTCACGTCGAACCCCTGCTCGACGGCTTCCCGGACGCAGGCGGCGCTGATGACGCCGCTCCCGCCGATGAACAACACGCTCGCTCCGGTCATGGATGCTCCCTCGCTTCCGGCGGCACCGCTCCGTGCCGCAACCCTTTCGATCCTGCACCTACCCGTCGGGGCGGGCACGGAGCACGGCTTCGATCGAAGTGGTGCCCTCAGCCCAGGACGCCGCGTGTGGACTGATCCAGCCGAGCAGTTCGAGTGCGAAGTCGTGGTCCCGCTGCAGGTTCCGCGCGTGGATGGGTTCGTGGTGCGCGGCGCGGTTCCGCACGAAGTGCAGCTGCTGGAGCCGTCGCGCCACCTCGCTCCGTCGGATGCGCAGGTTGTCCGGCCCGTGCGGAAAGGCTCGATGCAGGCCAGGCACCCAGAGCGAGGTGTGGTACCGCGATTCGACGAGGTACCGCCCGAACCCGAAGCTGAGCTCCGCGATGACCCGTCCGTGTACTTCGGGACGTCGACCTTCTCGACCCGCCCGTGCCCGTGCCTTCGCGAGGTCGGCGCGCCCGCGGCTGTCGAGTGGTGCGATGTCGAACCAGGGCGGCCCGGTGCGGCTCGATGCCCACGCGCAGAGTTCACGGTCGAGCGCATTGCGAGCGAACACCTCGACGACGCCGGTGAGCTCCATGACTGCCGCCGCGGCTCGCATGTTCCACTCGTAGAGCCGCAGTGCTTCAGTCGACGACCCCGTCCGCCCTGCGTACGAACGGAGCCGATCGGCTGTGATGAGCCGTTCGAGCTCGTCTTCCTGCATCCCGCCTCGCCTGCTAACGTTGTTCACGAAGACCCCGGAACGATCCCTGGCTCAGGCCACATCGCCGGGGTTTCGTCTTTTTCGATCGTCTCTGAAACATCAGCGTACAGGCGTGCACTCGCAGGCCGAGTGCTCCTTGGGGCGACGGGACTACCGTCACGGTTCGGGTCGCACCGACGCGCCCCACGACAGGAGTGACACGCACATGGAGTACCGCTACCTCGGCAACTCGGGCCTCAAGGTCTCCGAGATCACCTACGGCAACTGGCTCACCCACGCATCCCAGGTCGAGAACGACGCGGCGATCGCCTGCGTCAAGGCCGCCCTCGAGGTCGGCATCTCGACGTTCGACACCGCCGACGTCTACGCCAACACCGGCGCGGAGACGGTCCTCGGCGAAGCGCTCAAGGGGGAGCGGCGCCAGTCCCTCGAGATCGCCACGAAGGTGTTCGGCCCGACCGGTCCGAAGGGCCACAACGACACCGGGCTGTCCCGCAAGCACATCCTCGAGTCGATCGACGGCTCGCTGCAGCGGCTGCAGACGGACTACGTCGACCTGTACCAGGCGCACCGCTACGACCACGAGACCCCGCTCGAAGAGACGATGCAGGCCTTCGCCGACATCGTGCGCCAGGGCAAGGTCCTGTACGTCGGCGTCAGCGAGTGGACCGCGGACCAGCTGCGTGCGGGTGCTGCGCTCGCGAAGGACCTCGGCTTCCAGCTCATCTCGAACCAGCCGCAGTACTCGGCGCTGTGGCGGGTCATCGAGGACGAGGTCGTCCCCACCTCGAAGGAACTCGGCATCTCGCAGATCGTCTGGTCCCCGATCGCCCAGGGCGTGCTCACCGGCAAGTACAAGCCGGGTCAGCCGTTGCCCGAGGGCTCCCGCGCGACCGACGACAAGGGCGGCGCGGACATGATCAAGCGGTTCATGCGCGACGAGGTGCTGTCCTCGGTGCAGGAGCTGCAGCCGGTCGCCGACGAGCTCGACCTGTCGATGGCGCAGCTCGCGGTCGCCTGGGTCCTGCAGAACGAGAACGTCGCCTCGGCGATCATCGGGGCGTCGCGTCCGGAGCAGGTGCACGACAACGCGGGCGCTGCCGGCGTCACGATCCCGGCGGAGCTCCTGTCGCGGATCGACGATGCCCTGGGCGCCGTGGTCGAGCGCGACCCCGCGAAGACGAACGACAGCAGCCCGAAGACCCGCGAGGCGTAGGCAGTCCGCAAAACACCGGTGTTCACTCGTTGAACACGCGCGTGCCACGGTTCGACGCGCGAACACCGGTGTTTTGCGGCCGACGTCACACCGCCCAGACAACGGAAAAGGCCCCCTGCCGAAGCAGGGGGCCTTCACCGGTGGCTGGACACGGCATCGATCCGTGGACCTTTCGATTTTCAGTCGAACGCTCTACCAACTGAGCTATCCAGCCGTGGCGACCCTGACGGGACTTGAACCCGCGACCTCCGCCGTGACAGGGCGGCACGCTAACCAGCTGCGCTACAGGGCCATGTTGTGTTGTGTCTTGCTGTGGTGTTGTTCAGTACTACTTGCTCGCTCACT
The DNA here is from genome assembly GCF_030209645.1 of Curtobacterium sp. ME-Dv--P-122a. Classification (NCBI taxonomy): domain Bacteria; kingdom Bacillati; phylum Actinomycetota; class Actinomycetes; order Micrococcales; family Microbacteriaceae; genus Curtobacterium; species Curtobacterium sp. ME-Dv--P-122a. The sequence goes on along the minus strand of NZ_JARVRO010000006.1, from coordinate 252,974 downwards.
CAAGGAGTGACCCCAACGGGATTCGAACCCGTGCTGCCGCCGTGAAAGGGCGGTGTCCTAGGCCACTAAACGATAGGGCCGCAAGCAGTGCATCGCGCTACCGATGGACAAGCATACGGATGCCCCCCGGGTTTCACAAATCCGACCCCGCCAACCGTGCATCCCCGGCGTGTCGCGGTGTCAGCGCACGGGTCTCCGATGCTGTCGGTGCGAGCATCGTCGGCGGCCGCACCCCTCGTCCGAGGGGCTGTCGAGCCTGCGACCCGTGTTGTTACTGTTGCACCTGTTAACAGTGTTACGTGCGTGAGCCTTGCCGCGCTGTTACGAAATCGAGATACATGTCGACCTCCATTCCCTTCTCCCTCCGCTCCCGCAGCCGCCTGATCGCCGCCGCGGTCGCCGTCGCGCTCATCGCCGGCACGCTCGCGGTCCTCGCCCCGGCGTCGTCCGCCAGTGCCGCGAGCTACCCCAGCTGGGACGAGGTGCAGCAGGCGAAGTCGTCGACCAGTGCCCAGCAGGCCAAGGTCAGCGAGATCAAGTCGCTCATCTCGTCGCTGAAGAGCGAGGCCGCTGCCAAGCAGAAGGCCGCGCAGGCCGCGGGCGAGGCGTACCAGGCCGCGCAGAACAAGTACGACGAGGCGACGCTCAAGCAGAAGAAGTTCCAGTCGCAGGCCGATGAGGCCAAGCAGACCGCCGCACGGTCCGAGGAGCAGGCCGGTCAGCTCGCCGCTCAGCTCGGTCGCACCAGCGGTGACGACGTGACGACGGACATCCTCACGCACCCGTCCGACTCCGGCGACCTGCTCTACGAGCTCGGCGCGATGTCGAAGCTCAGCGAGCAGTCCGAGGGCATCTACGCGCAGGCTTCGCAGGACCGCGGTGTGGCCCAGGGCCTCGCCGACAAGGCCGACCGCGCCAAGCAGGCCCTCGGGGACCTGGCCGACGCCGCACAGTCGAAGATGCAGCAGGCCCAGGGTGCCGCCGACGCCGCACAGACCGCGGTGGACGCCCAGAACGACAACGAGTCCCGGCTCGAGGCACAGCTGACCGCGCTCACCTCGAAGCAGCGCGGCGTCGAGGCCGACTACCGCAAGGGCGTCGCCGCCGAGAAGGCCCGCCAGGCCCGCCTCGCAGCCGCCGCCGCGAAGGCAGCAGCCAAGGCCGCGGCGACCAGCCAGGGCGGCACCGGTGGCGGCAGCGCCAACCCGGCCGGGTGGGTCCGACCCGCCGGCGGGTTCCAGACCAGCCCCTACGGCTACCGTGTCGACCCCTACACGCACGTCAGCGCCCTGCACGCCGGCGTCGACCTGGCCCCGGCCTGCTACGCCCCGATCTACGCGGCGCACGACGGCACCGTCACCTTCGCCGGCAACGGTGGCGGGTACGGCAACGAGGTCATCCTCGACAACGGCGGCGGCATCTCCACCGCGTACGGCCACGTCGTCGACGGCGGGATCATGGTCACCGCCGGCCAGCACGTCACCGCGGGACAGCAGATCGCCAAGATCGGCTCGACCGGCTGGTCGACCGGGTGCCACCTCCACTTCGAGACCCGGATCAACGGCGCTGCCGTCGACCCGGTCCCCTTCATGGCAGCGCGGGGGATCTCGGTATGAGCATCAGCGCCACCAGAAGGCGTCGACCCACGTCATGACCACCTCCGCTCGCTCGTTCTCCTGCGGGATCGCGACCATCGCCGTGCTCGGCATCGGCCTGTCGGTCGTCATCGCCGGACCGGCCCAGGCCGCACCCTCGGGTCCGTCCTGGGACGACGTCAAGGCCGCCAAGTCCGATGCGGCCGACGCCCAGCAGACGGTCGACGAGTTGAGCGACCGGCTCGGCACGCTGCAGGACGCCGCCGACCAGGCCGGTGTCGCCGAGCAGCAGGCCGGGCAGGCGTACGCCCTCGCGGCGTCGCAGCAGCAGGAGGCGAAGGACACCCTCGCCGACCTGTCCGCGCAGTCGAAGCGCGCGAAGGCCCGGGCGGACGACTCGGCCGGCCAGGTCGCCGGGCTCGTGGTCGAGCTGTCCCGCACGGGCGGCGGTGACCTGTCGACGACCATGCTCATGGACTCGTCGGACTCGAAGGACCTGCTCTACCGCGTCGGCACGATGTCGCACCTGTCCGAGCGCTCCGCGACCGTCCTGGCCGAAGCACGCGCCGACCAGAAGACCGTCGAGTCCCTCGCCGCGCAGCAGTCCGCGGCAGAGAAGGCCCTGCGCAAGGCGACCGAGGCGACGAAGACCACCTTCGCGACGGCCAACGACGTGGCCGCAGGTGCCCAGGCCCGGGTGCAGAAGGAACAGGACCAGCAGGCCGAGGTCCTGCGCCAGCTCGCGTACCTGAAGGGCACGAGCGTCGCGACGGAGACCGCGTACTGGAGTGCGCAGCAGGCGAAGGCCGCCGCGGCGGCCATCGCGAAGCAGACGCGCGACGCCGGCACCGGGAACGCCACCGGCGGCGGCACGAGCGGCGGCAACACCGGCAATACGGGCAACACGGGCAACACGGGCGGCACCGGCAGCACCGGCGGCGGGACCTCCACCCCGGCCGTCCCGAGCACGCCGTCCAAGCCCAGCACGCCGTCGAACCCCGGCACCCCCGCGAAGCCGAGCACCCCGAGCAAGCCGGCACCCGCGCCTGCTCCGGCCCCCGCCCCCGCACCGGCGCCCGCCCCGGCCCCCGCTCCTGCCCCGAGCAGCCCCTCGAAGGCCGCCGGCGCGATCTCCTACGCCCGTGGGCAGCTCGGCAAGGCGTACGTCCTCGGCGGCGCCGGCCCGAACACCTGGGACTGCTCCGGCCTCGTGATGATGGCCTACAACTCGCAGGGCATCGCGACCGGCGGACACAACGTGGTCTGGCAGTACAACTACTTCAAGTCGATCGGCCGCCTCGTCCCGCTGTCCCAGCGCCAGCCCGGCGACATCCTGTTCTACTCGTCGAACGGCACGGCCTCGGGGGCGTACCACGACTCGATCGTGACGAGCTACGGCACCATGGTCGAGGCCGCGCGCCCCGGCGTCGGCGTCGTCGAGCGCGCCATCTGGCTGCCGAACCAGCTCATGCCGTACGTCGCCCGCCCGAGCGGTTCCCTGTAGCCCGCTCCCGGAGCGCCCGTTCTTTCCCAGAGCGGCTGCGGTAGCAAGCGAGATCGGGCGTACCTGCACGGATCAACCCACCAGGTACGCCCGTTCCCACCCGGTACGCCCGTTTCCACCAGGCGCGCCCGCGCACGCCCCGCACACACAGGCCCGCGCACGCCACACCCCGCAGCCACCACGCACGACACAGAACGGCGCCCGCCCTCCGGATGGAGAGCGGGCGTCGTTCGTCGTCAGGGGATCGTCAGTGCGAGCCGGGCACGTACGCGGCCTGACCGGCCTGCACGATGCGCTCGGCCTCAGCGGCGTCGCCCCAGCCCTCGGCCTTGACCCACTTGTTCGGCTCGAGGTCCTTGTAGCGCTCGAAGAAGTGCGCGATCTCGGCCTTCGTCTGCTCCGGCACGTCCGAGATGTCCTGGATGTGCGCCCAGCGCGGGTCCTTGGCGGGGACGACGAGGACCTTCTCGTCGTTGCCGGCCTCGTCGCTCATCTTGAAGACGCCGACGGGGCGGACCTTGACGCCGACGCCGGGGAACGTCGGGAACTCGAGCAGCAGCAGCGCGTCCACGGGGTCACCGTCGTCGGCCAGGGTCTTCTCGAAGAACCCGTAGTCGGTGGGGTAGACGAACGAGGTGAACAGCACGCGGTCGAGGTAGACGCGACCGGTCTCGTGGTCCACCTCGTACTTGTTGCGGCTGCCCTTGGGGATCTCGACGACGACGTCGTACGCGGCCATGTTGCGCTCCTGTGTCTGCTTCGGGGACTGTCGTGTGTTGCGAAAGCGCGGCTAACGTTACCGGGTGAACTCTCCGCGTCCCCGGCTCGACCCCGCCGTCGCCGCGACCCGCCTGGCGGTCCGCGACCTGCTCGCCGCAGCCGTCGACGACGGCGTGGTCGCCGCAGGCGACCTGGTCCTCGTCGCACTGAGCGGCGGACCGGACTCCCTCGCCCTGGCGGCGGCCACCGCGTTCGAAGCGGGCAAGCAGGGTCTGCGGGCCGGGGCGGTGGTCGTCGACCACGCGCTCCAGGCGGGCTCCGAGGCGGTCGCGAGCCGCGCCTCCCGGCACGCATCCGAGCTGGGACTCGACCCGGTGACGGTCCGCAGGGTCACGGTCGGCTCCGACGGTGGCCCGGAAGGCGCCGCCCGGGAGGCCCGCCACGCGTCGATCGCCGAGGTCGCCGCCGCCACCGGGTCACCCCTGGTGCTGCTGGGCCACACCCTGGACGACCAGGCCGAGACCGTGCTGCTCGGCCTGCTGCGCGGCAGCGGGCCGGACAGCCTGTCCGGCATGCAGCCGCTCGCTCGGCGCGACGGCGGTCCGGCCTACGGCCGGCCGCTCCTGTCGGTCCGGCGCCACGCGACCCGGCAGGCGTGTGCCGCAGCGGGGCTCGCGCCGTGGCACGACCCGCAGAACGACGACCCCGCGTACGCACGGGTGCGGGTGCGGAACACCCTGCTGCCGGTGCTCGAACGGGAGCTCGGTGCCGGGGTGCCCGAGGCCCTGGCCCGCACGGCCGACCAGCTGCGCGAGGACTCCGCTGCGCTGGACCACTTCGCCGAGGAGATCGCGGAGGACATCGCCGAGCACTCCGAGGCGGGCATCTCGCTGTCGGTGCGGGCGCTCGGGGCGAACCCGCCGGCGCTCCGGCAGCGACTCGTGCGCCTGGCGGTGGAGAGCGAGTTCGGGGTGACGCTGTCGCGCGTCCAGACGCTCGAGGTCTGCCGGCTGGTCACGGACTGGAGCGGACAGGGCCCGATCGACCTGCCGGGCGTCCGTGCCACGCGGACCGGCGACCGCATCGAGTTCAGCGCCGGTTAGGCTGGCGTGGTGGAACTCTCCGACGTCCAGGCAGACCTGTCCGAAGTGCTCTTCACCCCCGAGCAGATCGACGAGAAGCTCGCCGAGCTCGCGGCGGTCGTCGACGCCGACTACGCGGGCCGCGACCCGCTGCTCGTCGGGGTGCTCAAGGGTGCCGTCATGGTGATGGCGGACTTCTCGCGCCACCTCAAGATGCAGGCGCGGATGGACTGGATGGCGGTGTCGTCGTACGGCTCCGGCACGAAGTCGTCCGGCGTGGTGCGGATCCTCAAGGACCTCGACACCGACCTGCACGGCCGCGACGTCCTGATCGTCGAGGACATCATCGACTCGGGTCTGACCCTGTCGTGGCTCAAGCAGAACCTGCAGTCCCGTGGTGCCGCGAGCGTCGAGATCGTCGCCCTGCTGCGCAAGCCCGAGGCCGCCAAGGTCGAGGTCGACGTGAAGTACGTGGGCTTCGACATCCCCGACGCCTTCGTGGTCGGCTACGGCCTGGACTACGACGAGCGCTACCGCAACCTGCGCGGCGTCGGCGTCCTCGCTCCGCACGTCTACTCCTGACGGGCGGCCCGCCGCGCTCGGGTCGCACTCGGCCGACTCTGGCCCGGGGGTGAGTTCGCCCGCAGAGGACACCCATTCTCGCCACAGAATCGCGGCCGTATGCTGACCTGCACGCAACTTCGGCAGAGAAAGGTGTCGGGCACTCGCGCCCGGATCACATGAACTTCAAGCGCATCTTCCGCGGCCCGTACCTCTACGTGCTGATCGCGCTGGCGGGCATCTTCATCGGCTGGAGCGTCATCAGCCAGGGCAGCACCCAAGAGATCGACACCCAGAAGGGTCTCGAGCAGCTCTCCGATGACAAGGTCTCGTCCGCGACCATCAACTCCACCGAGCAGCGGGTCGACCTCGTCCTGAAGGACGGCGACAAGCAGGAGCAGTTCTACTACTCCACGCCCCGCGGCGAAGAGGTGGTGCAGGCCGTCAACGACGCCAACCTGCCCGACGGCTACAACGACCGCGTCGCCCAGGGCAACTGGTTCTTGTCGCTGCTCGGCATCCTGCTGCCGTTCCTGATCATCGGTGCCCTGTTCTGGTTCCTGCTCTCGAGCGCCCAGGGCGGCGGCTCGAAGGTCATGCAGTTCGGCAAGTCGAAGGCCAAGATCAACAACAAGGAGAACCCGCAGGTGTCGTTCGCCGACGTCGCGGGTGCCGACGAGGCGATCGAAGAACTCCACGAGATCAAGGAGTTCCTCAAGGAGCCCGCGAAGTTCCAGGCCGTCGGGGCGAAGATCCCGAAGGGCGTGCTGCTCTACGGCCCTCCCGGAACCGGCAAGACCCTGCTCGCCCGCGCCGTCGCGGGTGAGGCCGGCGTGCCGTTCTACTCGATCTCCGGTTCGGACTTCGTCGAGATGTTCGTCGGTGTCGGTGCGAGCCGTGTCCGTGACCTCTTCGAGCAGGCCAAGGCGAACTCGCCGGCCATCGTCTTCATCGACGAGATCGACGCCGTCGGTCGTCACCGTGGTGCCGGCATCGGCGGTGGCAACGACGAGCGCGAGCAGACGCTGAACCAGCTCCTGGTCGAGATGGACGGCTTCGACGGCAAGACGAACGTCATCCTCATCGCCGCGACGAACCGTCCCGACGTGCTCGACCCCGCGCTCCTGCGCCCGGGCCGTTTCGACCGCCAGATCGGCGTCGACGCCCCGGGTCTCGCCGGCCGCAAGCAGATCCTCGAGGTGCACGCGAAGGGCAAGCCGCTCGCCGCGAGCGTCGACCTCGAGCTGCTCGCCCGCAAGACGCCGGGCTTCACCGGTGCCGACCTGGCGAACGTCCTGAACGAGGCGGCCCTGCTGACCGCCCGCTCGAACGCGCAGCTCATCGACAACCGTGCCCTCGACGAGGCCGTCGACCGCGTGATGGCCGGTCCGCAGCGCCGGACCCGGATCATGTCCGATCAGGAACGCCTGATCACCGCGTACCACGAGGGCGGCCACGCCCTGGCGGCAGCGGCGATGCGGCACACCGACCCGGTCACGAAGATCACGATCCTGCCCCGCGGCCGTGCCCTCGGCTACACGATGGTGCTCCCGCTCGAGGACAAGTACTCGGTCACCCGCAACGAGCTCCTCGACCAGCTCACCTACGCCATGGGTGGTCGCGTCGCCGAGGAGATCGTCTTCCACGACCCGACCACGGGCGCCTCGAACGACATCGAGAAGGCCACCGGCACGGCCCGCAAGATGGTGACCGAGTACGGCATGAGCCAGGCCGTCGGGTCCGTCAAGCTCGGGTCCGGTTCGAGCGAGCCGTTCGTCGGCCGTGACATGAGCGGTGGCACCGGTCGCGACTACTCGGAGACCATCGCCCAGACGGTCGACGCCGAGACCCGCGCCCTGCTCGAGGCCGCGCACGACGAGGCCTACCAGGTGCTCAACGACAACCGCGACATCCTCGACCGCCTGGCCGGCGAGCTCCTCGAGAAGGAGACGCTCGACGCCCCGGAGCTCGTGGAGATCTTCAAGGACGTCCGCAAGCTGCCGGAGCGCCCGCAGTGGCTCTCCAGCGACAAGCGCCCGGTCAGCAACCTGCCCGCGATCGACGTGCCCGGCAAGGCCGCCTCGACCGCAGCGGACCCGTCGGACTCCGAGTCGACCTCGAAGACCCGTCGTCGCCCGTTCGGCAACCCGGGTATCGCCCCCGCGTAGGCCGGCATGACCGAGCTGCCGACGCGACGAGAGCGTCGACTCGCCGAGGTGAGTCGTGCCCGCGCCGCCGCCGCCGAACCGGCGACGGTCGCGATCGACCTCCGTGCACCCCAGCCGGTGCCGGAGGTCGTGACCGGCCGTCGCCGTGACCGCGGTGGTCCGGCCGAAGAACGCACCCGGGTGCTCGGCATCCTCAACGTCACCCCCGACTCGTTCAGCGACGGCGGGCTGCACCAGGCCTACGACGCCGCCGTGCAGCACGCACGGGACCTCGTCGCGGCCGGCGCGGACGTCATCGACGTCGGTGGCGAGTCCACCCGCCCCGGTTCCGACCGTGTGCCCGTGCCGGTCGAGCAGGAACGGGTGCTGCCCGTCGTGCAGCAGCTCGTCGCCGAGGGCATCCCGGTCAGCGTCGACACGATGAACGCCGCAACGGCCGAGCGCGCCGTGGAGCTCGGTGCCGCCATCGTCAACGACGTCTCCGGCGGACTCGCCGACCCGGACATGGCCCGGGTCGTGGCGTCGACGGGCGTCGGCTTCGTCGTCATGCACTGGCGCGGCCACAGCGATCGGATGTACCGCAACGCCGAGTACACCCACGCGGTCGAGGAGGTCCGGCGCGAGGTCGAGCTCCGGGTCGCCGAACTCATCGTGCTCGGCGTCCGGCAGGAGCAGGTCGTCATCGACCCGGGCCTCGGCTTCGCCAAGCACGGCGTGCAGAACTGGGAGATCCTGGCCGGCTACGAGCGCTTCGCCTCGATCGGCCTGCCGGTGCTCGTCGCCGCCTCACGCAAGCGGTTCCTCGACGGTGTCGGGAGCCCCGAGGGCGCCCCGCCCAGGGAGCGCGACCTCGCCACCGCCGCCATCAGCCTGCTCGCCGCCGAACGCGGCGCGTGGGGTGTGCGCGTGCACGACCCGGCACCGACCCGTGCCGTGCTCGACGTCTGGGACGCCTGGAGGGCAGCTCGATCGTGAACGACACCATCCGACTCACCGGGGTCCGCGCCCGCGGACACCACGGCGTCTTCGACCACGAGCGCGAGGACGGCCAGGACTTCGTCGTCGACGTCGCCGTGGAGCTCGACGCCCGCGCCGCCTCGGGCAGCGACGACCTCGACGCCACCGTGCACTACGGCGTCCTCGCCGAGCAGGTCGTCGCCGAGATCGAACGCGACCCGGTCGACCTGATCGAGACGCTGGCCGAGCGCATCGCCGCGGCCGTGCTCACCCACCGTGCCGCACTCGCGACCGAGGTCACGGTGCACAAGCCGCAGGCCCCGATCACCGTGCCGTTCACCGACGTCTCGATCAGCATCCGGCGCACCCGCGGCGCCACGGTGCCGGACGAGGAAGAAGAATGACCCACCGGGTCGTCGTCGCCCTCGGAGCGAACCTCGGCGACCGAGGGAGCACGCTCCGCGCCGCCGCCGCCGCGATCGCCGCCTTGCCCGGGGTCGAGCCGGTGGCCTCGAGCCGCGAGGTCGAGTCCGTCGCCGTGACCCTCGACGGCCTCGACACGTCGAAGCCCCGCTACCGGAACGCCGTCGTGGTCGTCGACACGGACCTCGAGCCGCAGGCCTTCCTCGACGCCCTGCACGGCATCGAGGACGCCCACGGCCGCACGCGCGAGGTCCGGTGGGGCGACCGCACCCTCGACCTCGACGTCGTCGCGGTGGACGACCTGCGGATCGCCACGGACACCCTGGTCGTGCCGCACCCCCGGGCCGCTGAGCGCGCGTTCGTGCTCGCCCCGTGGCTCGACGCCGACCCCGAGGCCGTCCTGCCCGGTGCCGGACCGGTGGCCGACCTGCTCACCGCCGTGGGGGACGACACCGAGCGCGTCGACGAGCCGCGCCTGTTCGCGGAGCCGGCACGGGCCTCCCGGCCTGCGGGGAGCGCGACCAGCGCATGAAGCCCACCCGCGCCTCCACGCTGATCAGCATCGCCGTCGTGACGGTGGTCGCCGGCTTCGCACTCGACGCTGTCCTGGCGTCGCGCCAGCTGCCGACGTTCCTGTTCTCGATCCCGCTCGGCGTCACGCTCGCGTTCATCGGCGTCGCCGTCGTGCTCATGGCGCGCCCGGTGCGCCGGCACGCGCGCGACGGTGCCGGACGCCAGCGGCCGGTCGACCCGCTCTACGCGACGCGGGTCGTCGTGCTCGCGAAGGCGTCCAGCATCTGCGGCACGCTGCTCGGCGGGTTCGCCCTCGGCCTCGTGCTGTACCTGCTGACCCGTTCCGCGACGCCTTCGCTAGGCTCGACCCTGCCGAACGTGATCGCCGTCGGGGGCGGGATCGTCCTGACGGTCTGCGCACTCGTGGCGGAGCGCATGTGCATCGCACCCCCGGGTGACGACGACGACCGTGACGATCCCCGCAACGGTTCGACGACGGTGAACTGACCGAGCAACCCCAGGAGGCCCGCGATGCCGCGTGAACGACTCGACGAGCCCGGCCTCGGCCTCGGTGGGATCGCCTGGCAGCGGGTGTCCGCGAAGCTCGTGTGGACCGAACTCATCACCACGCTCGTGATCGGTGTCGTGCTCACCGCGGGCTGCGTGCTCATCGGGATCGTCACCGACGGCTTCGGTTCCGGGGCCGGCACGGTCTGGCTGTCCATCGGCATCGTCGTCGCGGTCACCACGGCGATCACCGCCGCGCTCACGCCCCGACGGGTCCGGGCCATCGGCTACGCGCTCCGCGACGACGACCTGGTCGTGCGCCGTGGCCTCATGTGGCAGCGCTTCACGGCGGTCCCGTACGGCCGGATGCAGCTCGTCGACGTCGCCCGGGGCCCGCTCGACCGGGCGCTCGGCATGAGCGAGCTGAAGTTCGTCACCGCCGCGGCCGCGACGAACGTGCGGATCCCGGGTGTCCCTGCCGCGGACGCCGACGAGCTGCGCGACCGCCTCGTCGAGCTCGCCGAGTCCCGTCGCGCCGGTCTGTAGGGGTCGTCCGTGACCTTCCGACCGGGCACCCCGCCACCCGCTCCGCCCGCGCCGCCCAGCCGGGGCAACGCGGCCGCCGCGGCGCCCCTGACCGACGGCGAGTGGCACCGCCTGCACCCGCTCACCCCGCTGCTCAAGGGCGGGATCTTCCTCATCGTCATCCTCGGCTACGTGCTGAACAGCCTGCGGGACCAGCTCGTCGAGTTCTTCATCCCGGGCGAGCAGCAGGAGGACGGTGACCCGGTCCGGTACGTGTACGAGCACGGCGTCGTCGGCTGGGTCCTGCTCGGCATCGTGGTGCTGCTCCTGGTGCTGATCGGCCTGTTCTACCTGTCCTGGCGCATGCACGAGTTCCGCGTCACCGGCGAGATCGTCGAGGTGCGCTCGGGCGTGCTGTTCCGGAACCACCGCAAGGCCCGGCTCGACCGGATCCAGGGCATCAACATCCAGCGGCCGCTCGTGCCCCGGGTGTTCGGCACCGCCAAGCTCGAGATCGCGCAGGCCGGCAACGACGCCAACGTGCAGCTCGCCTACCTCGGGGCCCGCGCCGCCGACGACCTGCGGCAGCGGATCCTGGTGCTGGCGTCCGGCGCGAAGGACGACGACGGCCACGGCGGTCCGTCGCGGCAGTCGCACGGAGCACTGCAGGACCGCGTCGACGAGATGTTCTCGCCGGAGCTGGACCCGGCAGCCGTGCACGCGACCCGCATCGTCAAGGTGCGCCCGGGTCGCCTCATCGCGTCGATGCTGCTGTCCGGCACGACGCTGTTCCTGGTGCTCGTCATCGCCGGCATGATCGTCAGCGTCGTCGTCACCGGTGAGTACGGCCTGCTGTTCGGACTGTTCCCCGCCGTCCTCGGTGCCGGTGGTTACTACGTCCGCAAGTTCTCCCGTTCGCTGCAGTACACGATCGCCGAGACCCGCGACGGCATCCGGATCGGCTTCGGGCTGGTCTCGACGTCGAACGAGACGCTGCCGCCCGGCCGCATCCACGCCGTCAGCGTCGCCCAGCCGCTGCTGTGGCGCCCCTTCGGCTGGTGGGACATCCGCATCAACCGTGCGACGAGCGCCGGCAACGGGGCGTCGAGCAACCAGCAGGTGTCCTCGATCGTGCTGCCCGTGGGCACCACGGCGGACGTCCGCGAGGTCCTCGACATCATCCTGCCCGGGCTCGTCGGCACCGTGGTCGCGGGCCCCGAGGCCTCGCAGGAAGCCCTGCGCGAAGGGGCTGCAGAAGCCGTGGACGTCGTCGACGACAGCCTCACCACCTCGGGCGACCGCGGCGGCTTCGTGCACTCCCCACGCCGTGGCGCCTGGCTCCGTCCGTTCGCGTTCCGGCGCAACGGCTACCGGTTCGTGCAGGGTGCGGTGCTGCTGCGGCTCGGTGCCGTGTGGCGCTCGCTCGTCATCGTGCCGCTGCCCCGGGTGCAGAGCGTCAAGGTCGAGCAGGGCCCGCTCGAGCGTGCCCTGCGGCTCGCAGCCGTCCACGTCCACACCGTGGCCGGCCCGGTCTCGGCCCGCGTCGGCGCGCTCGACGCGCGGGACGCGCAGCGCCTGTGGGCGGAGACGACGCAGCGTGCCGTCGAGGCGGCCGCGGTCGACACGACGCACCGCTGGCGCGAACGGGAGGCCCGTCCCGCGGCCGCCACGCACCCTGCGGCCGGCACCGTGCCCGGGTCCGGAGCCCCTGCCGGGCAGCCGGCGGAACACCGGTCCGGTGCCGTCCCTACCGGCTGGGACGACGTCCCACCGACCGGAGCCGCACGATGAGGGCCGGGCGTCTCGGGGTCGGCATCGTCGGCGCCGGACGGGTCGGACCCGTCCTCGGAGCAGCCCTGGCGAACGCGGAGCACGTCGTCGTCGGGGTGACCGCCGTGTCCGACGAGGGCCGTGACCGCGCCGAGGCGATGCTGCCCGGCGCCCCGGTGCTCGCGACGCCGGACCTGGTGGAGCGGAGCGAACTCGTGCTGCTCGCGGTGCCGGACGACCAGCTCGCCTCGCTCGTGCAGGGTCTGGCGGACGCCGGGATCTGGCAGCCGGGGCAGCTCGTCGTCCACACCAGCCCGGACCACGGCGTCGGCATCCTCGCCCCGGCGATGGCGGCCGGTGCCATCCCGTTGGCGATCCACCCCGCGATGGCCTTCACGGGCACGAGCGTCGACCTGTCCCGGCTGCGCGACGCGTACTGCGCGGTGACCGCCCCGGCGCCCGTGCTGCCGATCGCCCAGGCGCTCGTGGTCGAGATGGGCGCCGAACCGTTCGTCGTCGCCGAGGCGGACCGGCCCGCCTACGCCGATGCGGTGCGGGCGGCCGTGAGCTTCTCGACCGCGATCGTCGACCAGTCGGCGGGCACCCTGTCCGGCATCGGCGTCGAACACCCGGGTCGTGTCCTCGGTGCGCTCGTCCGCTCCGCCGTCGACAACGCGCTCACCGCCGCCGACGGGCAGTCGACGCTCTAGCGGTTCGGGGGCGGGACCGCGGCGCGGGTAGCATTTCCCCCGACCCCCACGACCATCGGAGCCGCACCCGCATGACCGACGAGACCGTCACCCCCGACACCGCGATCGCCGACGCCGCCGCACTGGCCGAGCAGGAGACCAGCGAGCAGCGACAGGTCCGGCTCGACAAGCGGGCGAAGCTGCTGGAGTCGGGCATCGAGGCGTACCCCGCCGAGCTCCCCATCACCACGACGATCCCGGCCGTGCGCGAGCAGTACGCGCACCTGGAGACCGGCGAGGAGACCCAGGACGTCGTGGGCATCGCGGGTCGTGTGGTGTTCTCGCGCAACACCGGCAAGCTCTGCTTCGCGTCGCTGCAGTCCGGCGACGGCTCGCGCATCCAGGCGATGGTCTCCCTGGCCGAGGTGGGGGACGAGTCCCTCGCCCGCTGGAAGGAGTTCGTCGACCTGGGCGACCACGTGTTCGTGCACGGCCGTGTGATCTCCTCGCGCCGCGGCGAGCTGTCGATCATGGTCGACGACTGGGCGATCGCGGCGAAGGCGATCCTGCCGCTGCCGAACCTGCACAACGAACTCAACGAGGAGACGCGGGTCCGCCAGCGCTACCTCGACCTCATCGTCCGCGACGAGGCCCGCGCCACCGTGCGTGCCCGCGCCGCCGTGATGGCCTCGCTCCGCCAGACCTTCACCGCGCACGAGTACCTCGAGGTCGAGACCCCGATGCTGCAGACCCAGCACGGCGGCGCCTCGGCACGACCGTTCGTGACGCACTCGAACGCCTTCGACACCGAGCTGTTCCTGCGCATCGCACCCGAGCTGTTCCTGAAGCGCGCCGTCGTCGGCGGCATCGACCGGGTGTTCGAGATCAACCGCAACTTCCGGAACGAGGGTGCCGACTCGTCGCACTCGCCCGAGTTCGCGATGGTCGAGGCGTACCAGGCGTACGGCAACTACGAGCAGATGGCCGACCTGACGCAGGAGCTCGTGCAGAACGCGACCCGCGCGGTCACCGGTGGTGCGCTCGAGGTCACCCTGCCCGACGGCAGCACCTACGACCTGGGTGGCGAGTGGCCCCGCATCGACATGTACGGCTCGCTGTCCGAGGCCGCGGGGCGCGAGATCAGCCCGGAGACCCCGCTGTCCGAGCTGCAGGCGCTCGCCGAGGCCGAGGGTGTCGAGGTCGCCCACGCCACGCACGGCAAGTACGTCGAGGAGCTCTGGGAGCACTTCGTCATCGACTCGCTCGACCGTCCGACCTTCGTGATGAACTTCCCGGTCGACACCTCGCCGCTCACCCGGCAGCACCGCACCCGTCCGGGCGTCGTCGAGAAGTGGGACCTCTACGTCCGCGGCTTCGAGCTCGGCACGGCGTACTCCGAGCTCGTCGACCCGGTCGTGCAGCGGGAGCGGTTCGTCGAGCAGGCGAAGCTCGCGGCCGGTGGTGACCTCGAGGCGATGCGCGTCGACGAGGACTTCCTGCGGGCCCTGGAGCACGCGATGCCCCCGTCGGGCGGCATGGGCATGGGGATCGACCGCCTGCTCATGGCGATCACGGGCCTGGGCATCCGCGAGACGATCCTGTTCCCGCTGGTCAAGTAGCTCCCGGTCCACCGGGGTACGATGCTCGGGTGCCTGAAGGAGTCGTAAGCGGGATCGTCTTCGCCCTGACGCCGACCATCGTCGTCGGCCTGATCTTCTGGTTCGTGATGCGCGCGATCATGCGTGCCGACCGGACCGAGCGTGCCGCGTACGCAAAGGTCGAGGCCGAGGAACGCGCCCGCTTCGAGCGTGAGCACGGTCGCCCCGCGCCGGCTCCGACGTCGGCCGAGTAGCCGCCCGCGCCCGATCCACTTCACCCCGTGTTCACCGCGCGGTGTGATCCTGTCGCGCATGCCCACCATCCCGGAGTCCGCTCCAGGCGTCGATGACCTCGACGACCTCGACGTGGAGGACGCCTTCGGACACCCGGCGTCCGGGGCGTCCGTCTCGCCCGTCGGCAGCGATGACGGACCCCTCGACGACGAGGGTGACGTCGACGACCTCGACGTCTGAGCGCCGACGGACCGTCACACACCGTTCACCTCGCCGACGCGTGCCGGGGTGAGCATCGTCCGCATGGCAACCACCGCACATCCCTTCACGGGCCGCAGCCTCGTCGGTGACATCGAGAGCGAGTACGACGAGTTCGACCGAGACGCAGACCTCGAGGTCTCCAAGCGCCGGGACGGGTGGCTCGAACCCTCCTGGTGACCCCCACCCATTCGGTATTCGGGGTACGACGACCAGATCGCACTGATCCGGTCGGACGTACCCCTTTTGCATGTCCGGAGTACGCAGTCGCTCGGGGTACAGGGTTGGAAACGCTGGTGAAACACGCCTGCAACGCCGGAAACACGGCGCTGACGGCTTGATCCGGGGCCGGATGGGGGACCAGACTGTCGGTGGGCTGTACCCCGCGGGGGACGCTTTCGATGACGAAGCACGGAGAACCCTGAGAATCGCTCCGAACGATTTGTGGGGTACACCTCCGGGCCGCTTTACTCATCAGCACCCCCCGGCAACGCCCCACGAAGCCATCACCGTCGAACGCAGGGAGAAACACCATGACGATCGCAACGGCTGCACCCAGCACCACCCGCCGCACCGCCACCAAGAAGGCATCGGCATCGAAGACCGCGACCGCCGAGTCCGCCACCACCTCCCTCGACACCGAGGTCGAGGCCGACGAGCAGCTCGCCGGTGTCCGCGGCGCCTCGGTCGACCAGGTCGGCGACTACCTCCGTCACATCGGCCGTCTCTCGCTCCTCACCGCCGAGGAAGAAGCGCAGATCGCACGCCGCATCGAGGTCGGGCTCTTCGCCGAAGAGAAGCTCGCCACCGAGAAGGGTCTCGCGAAGACCCTGCAGCGTGAACTGCGCTGGCTCGTCCGTGACGGTGAGCGCGCCAAGGAGCGCATGATCACCTCGAACCTCCGCCTCGTCGTGAGCATCGCCAAGCGGTACTCGCAGCGTGGCTTGCCCTTCATGGACGTCATCCAGGAAGGCAACCTCGGCCTGGTCCGTGCGGTCGAGAAGTTCGACTTCACGCAGGGCTACAAGTTCTCGACCTACGCCACCTGGTGGATCCGCCAGGCCATCTCGCGTGGTCTCGCCGACAAGGCACGCACGATCCGCATCCCGGTGCACACCGTCGAGCTCATCAACAAGATCTCGCGCACCGAGCGTGACCTGACCGTCGACCTCGGCCGTGCGCCGATGCCGGAGGAAGTGGCCGCCGAGCTGAGCATGAGCGTCGAGGAACTCGTCGACCTCAAGGGCCGCTCGCACGAGCCGGTCTCGATCCACACCGTGGTCGGCGACTCCGACGACAGCGAACTCGGTGACTTCATCGAGGACGAGGACGCCGCGAGCCCGAACGAGCTCACCGAGACGACGCTGCTGCACCGCGACATCCGCTCCATCGTCGCCGAGCTGCCCAGCGACGAGGCGAACGTCATCCGCATGCGCTACGGCCTGGACGACGACAAGCCGATGACCCTCGACGAGATCTCGAAGATCGTGCACACGACCCGCCAGGCCGTCAGCCGGGTGGAGTCGCGCGCCAAGCTGCGTCTGTTCGCCAAGGCGGTCTCGCAGGACATGCAGCTGTACCTGACCGACTAGGTCAGTGGACTTCGGCCGGCACGTTCACCCGTACCGGCGCGGGGAAACCGGGTCGTTCTGTGGGAAGACGATCCGGTGGGGTGATGGGACGGCCCGCTCGAGCACTGCTCGAGCGGGCCATTCACGTTCCCGGGGTCAGGGCCAGGCCAGGCCAGGCCGGACCCGCGGCCACGGCCAGTGCCGACGCGGCGTCAGTCGTCGATCTCGCGCCGGAGCTTCTGCCGCAGGTCACTCGGGATGAGCTCGACCAGCTGGTCGGGCCGCACCGGCAGGTCGAGCAGGCTGAGCTTCACGCGTCCGGTGCGCCCGTGCCGCTCGGCGTCGAGCCGCACCACGCTGCCGGCGTCCTTGCGGAGCCGCATGTCGATCTGCGCCCCGGTGGCCACCTCGCCGACCACGAGCCCGTCGACCTCGAGCGCGGCGCTCCTGGTGCCCTCGGCGATGTCGAACCGGTAGCGCTCCCGCGCGGCGAGCACCACCGAGCGGTCGATCCCGGCCATCGGCGCGACCGGCGTCACCACGGAGCCGGACAGCGCGGGGGAGAGCACCGGTCCACCGGCGGCGTAGTTGTACGCGGTGGAGCCGGCCGGGGTGGCGGCCACGATGGCGTCGGCCCGGTAGTACCCGTACCCGAGGCCCCCGACGCTGAGGTCGGCCGACACCTGCCCGGAGCCCGGCCGTCGCACGATCGTCAGGTCGTTGAACGCCAGGTAGTCGGTGCGGGCACCACCCCAGGACAACCGGGCCTCGAGCGCGTGGTGCGGTTCGAGCTGGTACTCGCCGGCGGACAGCCGCTCCAGAGCACTCTCGAGCTCGGGCGGCTCGATCTCGACCAGGAACCCGACGTTGCCGTAGTTCACGCCGAGGACGGGCACCGGGCGCTTCGCCACGAGCCGCATCGCGCCGAGCATGGTGCCGTCGCCACCGAGGGCCACGACCAGGTCGACACGGTCGGTGAAGTCGTCGTCGTCCACCACGTCGACGCCGCCGCCGATGCGCTGGGCATCCGCACGCCGGGCGAGCAGCTCGCCCTGGCCGGACGCGTTCCAGCGCTGCAGGGTCGACACGGACTCCTGCACGTTCTTGGTCGGGTGGACGACGAGGCCGACGACGGGCTGCTCCATGAGCGGATCGTACCGAGCGGACCTCCGATGCGGGCTGTCCCTTCGGAGAGGCATGCGATATTCTGAATACATGCAGACCGCTCAACTCTCCGTCGCCCTCCCCTCCGTCCGGCACGGCCGCGAGATCGTGCTGCTCGCCGACCTCGAATCCCACGAGTCCGGCTTCGGCTTCGTCGACGCCGAACACCTGCTGCTGGCCGCCGTCACGCTCTGCGCCGGCATGCCCCGCTTCCGCCCCGTCCTCGACGCCCACCGGATCTCCCCGGACACCGTCCGCTCCGGCATCCGCGCCTTCGTCGGCGCCCACACCACCTGCCCCGGCGAACACGACCGGGTCGCGTGCACGCCCGGCGCGATGCGCGTGCTCGCCCGCGCCGCGACGATCGCCGGCCGTTCGGAGCGCATCCGGCCACCGCACGTCGTCCTCGCCGTGCTCGACTCGGTCGACGATCCGCTCGCCGGATCGGCGCACGACGTCCTCGACGCCCTGGGCGTCGACGCGCGCCGCTTCCGACGTGACCTGCGTCGCGCGGTGCGGCGCGCCTGACCCAGCGCGACCGACAAGCGGACTGGAGGCCCGTGGCGGGATCGCCACGGCCCTCCAGTCCGTCTCGTCGTTCGCTCACTGCGCACAAGACGCACCCTGGTCACGCCCACGGCGAACAGGGGCAGCCCCCGGGGGGAGCGCTGGTTACTCTCGAAGTACTTGGCCGGACTCACACGAGACCGGCACAGCGTCGGCTCCGCTCATCAGGGGCCAAGGGAGAGCACATGTTCGAGAGATTCACCGACCGGGCCCGTCGTGTTGTCGTCCTCGCTCAAGAAGAAGCGAAGATGCTCAACCACAACTACATCGGCACCGAGCACATCCTCCTCGGCCTCATCCACGAGGGCGAGGGCGTCGCCGCCAAGGCGCTGGAGTCGCTGGGCATCTCGCTCGACGCCGTGCGCGAGCAGGTCCAGGACATCATCGGGCAGGGCCAGCAGCAGCCGACCGGGCACATCCCGTTCACGCCGCGCGCCAAGAAGGTGCTCGAGCTGTCCCTGCGCGAGGCGCTGCAGCTCGGCCACAACTACATCGGCACGGAGCACATCCTGCTCGGCCTGATCCGCGAGGGCGAGGGTGTCGCAGCCCAGGTCCTCGTGAAGCTCGGCGCCGACCTGAACCGGGTGCGCCAGCAGGTCATCCAGCTCCTGTCCGGCTACCAGGGCAAGGAAGCGGTCGCCGTCGGCGGCGAGCAGCAGCAGAACGCGCAGCAGGGTTCGCAGGTCCTCGACCAGTTCGGTCGGAACCTCACCCAGGCTGCGCGCGACGGCAAGCTCGACCCCGTCATCGGGCGCGAGAAGGAGATGGAGCGGGTCATGCAGATCCTCTCCCGCCGCTCCAAGAACAACCCCGTCCTGATCGGTGAGCCCGGCGTCGGCAAGACCGCCGTCGTCGAGGGCCTCGCCCAGGCGATCGTCAAGGGCGACGTGCCCGAGACGCTGAAGGACAAGCAGCTCTACTCGCTCGACCTCGGGTCGCTCATCGCCGGGTCCCGCTACCGCGGTGACTTCGAGGAGCGCCTGAAGAAGGTCACGAAGGAGATCCGCACCCGCGGCGACATCATCGTCTTCATCGACGAGATCCACACGCTCGTCGGTGCCGGTGCAGCCGAGGGCGCGATCGATGCGGCCTCGATCCTGAAGCCGCTCCTCGCCCGCGGTGAGCTCCAGACCATCGGTGCGACCACGCTCGACGAGTACCGCAAGCACTTCGAGAAGGACGCCGCACTCGAGCGTCGCTTCCAGCCGGTGCAGGTCAACGAGCCGTCGCTGCCCCACGCGATCAACATCCTCAAGGGTCTGCGCGATAAGTACGAGGCGTTCCACAAGGTGTCCATCACCGACGGCGCGATCGTCGCCGCGGCGAACCTTGCGGACCGCTACGTGCAGGACCGCTTCCTGCCGGACAAGGCCATCGACCTGATCGACGAGGCCGGCGCTCGCCTGCGTCTGTCGATCCTGTCGGCACCGCCGGAGCTCCGTGAGTTCGACGAGAAGATCTCGACGGTCCGCGGGTCGAAGGAAGCCGCCATCGAGGAGCAGGACTTCGAGAAGGCCGCGAGCCTGCGCGACGAGGAGAAGAAGCTCCTCGGCGAGCGTCTCCGCCTCGAGAAGCAGTGGCGTGCGGGTGACGTCGCCGCGTCCGGCACCGTCGACGAGGGCATCATCGCCGAGGTCCTGGCCCAGGCCACGGGCATCCCGGTGTTCAAGCTCACCGAAGAGGAGACCTCGCGTCTCGTCTTCATGGAGAAGGCACTGCACGAGCGCGTCATCGGTCAGGAAGAGGCCATCTCGGCCCTGTCCAAGACCATCCGCCGTACCCGTGCCGGCCTGAAGGACCCGAACCGTCCCTCCGGCTCGTTCATCTTCGCCGGCCCCACGGGCGTCGGGAAGACCGAGCTCGCCAAGGCCCTCGCCGAGTTCCTGTTCGACGACGAGGGTGCGCTGATCTCCCTCGACATGTCGGAGTTCGGTGAGAAGCACACCGTGTCCCGCCTGTTCGGCGCCCCTCCCGGGTTCGTCGGGTTCGAGGAGGGCGGCCAGCTCACCGAGAAGGTGCGCCGCAAGCCGTTCTCCGTGGTCCTGTTCGACGAGATCGAGAAGGCCCACCCGGACATCTTCAACTCGCTGCTGCAGGTGCTCGAGGAAGGCCGTCTCACCGACGGTCAGGGCCGCGTGGTCGACTTCAAGAACACCGTCATCATCATGACCACGAACCTCGGTTCGCAGGGCATCGCCGGTGGCCCGGTGGGCTTCCAGGTCGAGGGTGACTCGGCCGTCGGCTACGACCGCATGCGCGGCAAGGTCAACGAGGAGCTCAAGAAGCACTTCAAGCCCGAGTTCCTGAACCGTGTCGACGACACGATCGTGTTCCCGCAGCTGTCGCAGCCCGAGCTGCTGCAGATCGTGGACCTGTTCGTGAAGCGTCTGGCCGACCGCCTGCTCGACCGCGACATGACCGTCGAGCTCACGCTGCCGGCCAAGGAGCAGCTCATCAAGGTCGGGTTCGACCCGTCCCTCGGTGCACGGCCCCTGCGTCGCGCGATGCAGCACGAGGTCGAGGACCAGCTGTCCGAGCACATCCTGCAGGGTGAGCTCAACGCCGGCGACCACGTGAAGGTCGACTTCGTCGACGGTGCGTTCCACTTCGAGACCGGGCGTCAGC
The DNA here is from genome assembly GCF_030209645.1 of Curtobacterium sp. ME-Dv--P-122a. NCBI lineage: Bacteria > Bacillati > Actinomycetota > Actinomycetes > Micrococcales > Microbacteriaceae > Curtobacterium > Curtobacterium sp. ME-Dv--P-122a. The sequence continues at coordinate 231,943 of NZ_JARVRO010000006.1, read as the reverse complement.
CGGGCCGCGAAGAGGTCCTCGCCGGTGCAGCCGCGGTCGAGGCCGCGACCGACACGCCCCAGGGCGAGATCGAGTCCTAGGACCTGACACCCCACGGACAGGAGGCTCGGTGCCAGCTGGCACCGGGCCTCCTGTCCGTTCTCGGGTCGCATTCAGATCCCGCATCGCCGAACTGCGCGTCCTTGCGGCCACGGACCCCCGTCCGGGGGTACTGTGATGACAACGCGCGAGACGTTCCCCCCAACTCCTCGCGCGTCGCGCTCGATCGGTTCCCCCCAACGGATCGAGACGCAGCCGGCCCCGGTCTGTTCGCAGACCGGGGCCGTTGCACGTTCGGGGACGGTGTCGGTCGTCCGTGCGGGCGGGCGCCCGCCGTGTCAGGCGGCGTCGGGCAGCTGTGCGGCGAAGTCGCGGACGGCGCGCTCCCAGCGCTCCGGGTCCTCGTTCCACTCGAGCGTGTGCGGTGCCGTGCGGAACGTGACCGTGGTGGCGCCCTGCCGCGCGGCGTCGGCGACGTCGTCGGCCGCGACCAGGGCGTCGGCCTCGGAGTGGATCAGCAGCGTCGGCGTCGACGAGTCCTGCCAGGTGGTCGTCGTGACGGGAGTCGGGGCCCCGGCGAGCCGCGACAGCACGTTCGTGGTCGCGATGCGGGCGGCGACGGTGCCGACGAACGAGGGCAGGTGCGCGCCCCGGACGGCCCCGCGGAGTGCCGAGGCGACGTCGAGCAGGGGCGAGACCGCCACGAGGCCGTCGACGTCGACACGTGCGGCGGCGACGGAGCAGGCGAGCGCACCGGCGGACCAGCCCTGCAGCACGACGCGCTGAGCGCCGCTGGCCCGGGCGGCGCGGACGGCGGCGACGATGCGGTCCGCTGCACCGGTGTCGAGGGAGCGGAGCGGCAGGTCGGTGGTGTCGACGACCTCGGACGAGGCGCCGAGTGAACGCCACACTCCGACACCGCGCAGGACCTGGCGCGGGCCGAGGGACTGCCCGTGCACGTGGACCACGTGGGTCGTGGCGCCCTCGGGCTCGGTGCCGGGCACGTCGTCCGGTCCGTCGTACCGCAGGGCGTCCCAGGCCCACTGACCGGTCGCCACAGGGACGGTGACGCTGCGGCGGACGGTGTCGCCGTCGCTGCGGGCCCCGGTCGCCGTGCTCGCGGTGGTGATCGTGCCGACCTGCACCCGGGTGCCGTCACGCTGCAGGTCGTAGGTGCCCGGCAGGCGGGTGTCGCGGGTTGCGGTCAGCTCGACCTCGGTGTCCGTGGCGCTGCGGACCGTGGCGGTCGCCGTGTACGGCGTCGGGAACAGCAGCCGCCGTGCGACGAAGGCGCCGAGTCCGAGCGTGCCGACCGCTCCTGCCGCGGTGCCGAGTGCCGTGATGCGTGCGCCGGTCATGTGATCTCCCTGAGTCGTGCCGTGGTGAGCGTCGCAGCGGCCGGCACTGCTTGCCCGGCCTCGCGCGCGCGGTCTTCGATCTCGACGGACAGTCGGTGCTGCCGACTCCGCCACTGGCGACGCTGCCACACGATCGTGAAGTAGAGCCCGGTGTTGCCCGATGCCGTCTCGAGCCGCCGGAGTTCCGGTTCGAGCACGCGGAACCGGCGTCGGGCGGCCCGCCAGTCGCGGAACTCCCGTGCGGCGTCGGGCAGGACGCCGCCGGCCGCGCCGATGGCGAGCAGGACCATGGAGCCGAGGAACACCGGCGTGTAGAGCGTCGACAGGACCCCGACCGCACCGTCCGCGCCGGCGACGTGCACGGCGTCGAGGGCGATCGCGATGCCGGCGAGCAGCACGAGGCCGGCGGCACCGACGACGAAGAGCCAGTACAGGCGGCCGAGCCCGTCGCCGCTCCGGAACCCGCGCAGCACGGCGACGGCCGACCGGGCGATCACGATGGCGATGTAGGTCATCTCGACCGCCGAGTAGAGCGCGGTCGGCAGCTGGTCGCCGTAGGCCACCATGAACTGCGCCGTGGGCGTCGGTGCGTCGATGCAGCTGAACAGCACGACGAGGGCGACGAGCACGAGCACGCAGCCGATGATGCGGCTGGCGCGCAGGAGCTTGGCGGAGCGTGCGGCGGCCTCGACCGACTGCGCGAGGGCGAACATGCCGCACACCATCAGGCAGCGGCCGATCAGGTCGGCGATGTTCGGCACGTGCGTCACACCGGCGAGGAACGTCGTGACGTCGGGCTGGTTGATCGTGAGCCCGACGGCGACGCAGCTGCAGCAGACCATCAGCCACGTGACACTGGCCGACTGGGTGCGCACCAGGAGCAGCCGGGCGACCAGCACCGCCAGGATCAGCCAGACCGGGATCGACCCCCAGACGTGCAGCGTCACCGCGTCACCGGAAGATCCCGGGCTGGCCCTCGGGGTCGAGCAGCCCGATCCGCAGCGCGAGCTGGTCGGCGACGAGCTCGACGGCCTGTTCGTGCGGGGTGTCCAGCGAGCGGGTGAACGCCGTCCGGCCGCTGAGCAGCCCCGTGTACGCCTGGTGGTCGCAGCCGGTGTCGTCCATGAACACGTGGGCGAGTTCGTGCAGCACGCACGCCACCCGGGAGCGCTCGGACAGCCCGGGGCGGGTCTCGAGCAGGGCGTGGTCGGTGCGCTGGATGAGCCGCGCGGACAGGTCGCCCGGCAGCTCCGTGGTGCGCACGTGGATCGGTTTGCCGAGCGCCGCCTCGGCACGGGCGGTCAGCTCCGGCAGGGACAGCCGACGGGGGAGCCCGAGGCGCTGCACGCGGCGACGGGCCTCGGTCTGCCGACGCAGGGCGCCGAAGCGGTCGCGGTACCCGCTCACGGGGTGCCGCCCGATTCGTCCAGGCGACGCAGGTGGTCGGTGAAGTCGCGGATCTCGTCCGCCGAGGCGAACTCGCCCAGACGCCGGGTGGCGAACGCGACGACCTCGCGCTTGCGGAGTTCGAGCACGAGCTCCAGCTGCGCCTGCACCCGCTCCGGCACGTCCGTGTTGCCGGCTGCGTCAGTCAGGTACTCCGCCGGGACGCCGAAGTAGGTCGCCAGGGCAGCCAGGAGTCGCTGGTCTCGGACGGCCGGACCGTTGCCGCCGAGCATGTAACCCCAGCGCGGTCGACTCATCGACGCACCCTGCGTCTCGATCTCGGCGGCGATCTCCTTGTACGGGGGTCGCTGGCCCGAGTTGGCCTCGACGACGTCCATCAGGAGCTGCAGTTTGCGCGACAGTTCCCGACGGTGTGCGTCGTCGTCGTTGTACTCGATCACGTGTCCCCACTCTCACATCTGTCTCAGACATGATAAAACTGATCCAGCGCGTCGGCCGGTGTCACCACTCTGCCAGGCTCGCGCTCGCTCGTCAGGTCGGCATTTCGATGGGGGGATGCCGAACGGGGGACGAACGAACGGGAGGCGCGGTGCCAGCTGGCACCGCGCCTCCCGTCCGTCGTGTGGTGCGGACTACGCCTGCACGTCGCCGCGCCAGCCCGGCTGGGTCGGTGCGTTCTCGACGCGCTCCTTGTAGTTCTGCAGGTCCTTCTTGACGGCGTGGCCGCCGACGCCCACGACCGAGCCGAGCTTCTCGAGGATGCCGGAGGGCTCCCAGTCGATCTGCACGGTGACACGGGTCTCGGCGTCGGAGAGCTTGTGGAAGGTGACGACCCCGGCGTGGTCGGTCTCGCCGTCCTTCACGGTCCAGGCGACACGCTCGTCGGGGTGCTGCTCCGTGATGAGGGCCCGGAACTCGCGCTCCTGGCCGGCGATCTTCACGGTCCAGTCTGTGGTCTTGTCGTCCACCTGGACGATCTTCTCGACCTCGTCGAGGAAGTGCGGGAACTCCTCGAAACGGGTCCACTGGTCGTAGGCCTGGCGGACGGGGACGTTGACGTCGACGGTTTCGATGATCTGAGGCATGCACCGGACGGTAGGCCGATCGACCTGGGCGGCACTCAGCAGCGCTGTCCCCCTGCGGCTTCGGCGGATGCGGGTCCGTCCGTCGCTGCGCAGTAGTGTGGGGCGGATGACAGAGCACGGCAAGCACGCGTTCCACGAGCGCGACGACCACGGGATCCTCGTGCGTCCGGCGCTCGCCTCGGACGTCCCGCACATCCAGCGGCTCATCGCCCCCTACGTCGACCGGCGCATCCTGCTCGGCAAGGAGAACGTCGCCCTGTACGGCTCGATCCAGCAGTTCCGGATCGCCGAGGGGCCCGACGGCACGCCCATCGGGTGCGGCGCGCTCGCGGTGTTCTGGGACGACATCGCCGAGGTGCGCACGCTCGCCCTCGACGAGCAGTGGATCCACAAGCGCGTCGGGCACCGGATGCTCGAAGCGCTCGAGCACGACGCCCGCGAACTCGGCGTCGCCCGGATCTTCTGCCTGACCTTCGAGGTCGACTTCTTCGCGAAGCACGGGTACCTGGAGATCGGCGAGAGCGTCGTGTCACCGGACGTCTACGCCGAACTGGTCCGCTCGTCGGACGAAGGGGTCGCCGAGTTCCTCGACCTCGCCCGGGTCAAGCCGAACACCCTCGGCAACACCCGCATGCTGAAGAACCTCTGACGCTTTCTCGTGCCGCCCGGCGGGGTGGCCGTGTGCGGCCCGCGCCGTTGTCTACCCTGTGCGCATGTCGTCGTTGCGTCACCCCGTCGGGCCCGAGAAGCCGGTCGTCTACTGGCGCCGCCGGGCGCTCGTGCTCGGGGCGCTGCTGGTCGTCGTCCTGGTCGTGGTGCTCATCGTCGTCGGGCGAGGGAGCGGAGCCACGTCGGCGGCGCCGAGTGCGTCGGCCTCTGCTGGGTCTGGTGCCGATGCATCGTCTGCCGGTTCTGGGTCCGGTTCCGGGTCCTCGCGGTCTGCTGCGCCGAAGCCGTCGGCTTCCGCGTCGGCTTCTGCGTCGAAGCCCGCAGCTGCCGACGGTTCGACCTGCACGAAGGACCAGATCGTCCTGACCCCGGTGCTCGACAAGTCGGCCTACGGCCCCACCGAGGACCCGAAGATCGCGATGTCGATCAAGAACTCCGGCACGAACTCCTGCCACCTGGACCTCGGATCGGCGCAGCAGGTGCTGACCATCAGTTCGGGCCAGGAGCAGTACTGGTCGTCGAAGGACTGCCAGACCGGCGGCACGAACCAGGACGTCACGATCAAGTCGGGTCAGACGCTCACGACCCCGGCGATCGCCTGGGACCGGACCCGCTCGTCCACGTCGACGTGCGACTCGTCACGGCCGGCGGTCACCGCGGGAGGCGCGAGCTACCACCTGCAGGTCGCCGTCGGGAACCTCGAGTCGAAGAGCTCGGTGCAGTTCATCCTGCAGTAGGCGGCGGCGGCGGCGGCGGGTTCGCGGTTCGCGGTTCGCGGTTCCGATCCGTTCCGCACAACCGAAGTGCATTCGCGCCAGGTGCGCGCGTGGTTCGGCGTGACTTTGGTTGTGCGAGATGCCGAGCAGGGCGCCGGAAACAGCAACAGGCCCCGTCGTCCGAAGACGACGGGGCCTGTTCAAGCTGATGTGATCAGCCGAGGACGGTGATGTTCTCCGCCTGCGGGCCCTTGCGGCCCTCGGTGATGTCGAACTCCACCTTCTGGTTCTCCTCGAGCGACTTGTAGCCGTTGCCAGCAATCGCAGAGAAGTGCGCGAAGACGTCAGCGCTGCCGTCGTCCGGGGCGATGAAGCCGAAGCCCTTTTCGTTGTTGAACCACTTGACGGTACCGGTAGATGCCATGATGGCGTTTCCTTAGCTTTCTTGCTTCCGCCAAGGTGCAGATGCACCGACGGAGACCCCGACGTACGTCGACGGGGGTGATGCGCCACGCGGGCAGGTGCCGGCGGGACGGGTTCGGGGCCAGGCCTGTCGGCCAGTGACCCTGGGGCCCGGGTTGAGGGGCAAACCACCTCGCCCGGACGTTGAGCGCCGCCGAAGCGGTTCCATCAGGCTAGCGTGCTCTGGGCCGACTGGCTACCCGTGCGTCACGGAACGACGAAAATCTGGTGGAATTGAGCTGATGGCAGACAAGGAACAGCGCTTCCGGAGCGAACAGCTCGAGGAAGCCCTCGCGAAGCAGGACGTCGCTGCGGTGGCGTTCGCGCTCCGCCACGACATCGTGATCGTCCCCCGACTCGTCACCGGCAAGAAGGACATGCAGGTGCGGGTGTTCGGCCGTGAGGGGTCGGACAAGCGCATCCTGCTGCTGTTCTCGTCGGCGGACGCCTACACGGCGATGGTGCCGGACGAGAAGATCCGGCAGGTCATGGTCTACGACGGGCCGCGACTCGAGGAGTTCCTGGCCGCCCACCTCGACATGCTCGAGGGCGTGTTCTTCGACATCGCCGGCCCGCACACCATGCAGGCCGCGCCGGCGGACCTGCTGGCCGCTTTGCGCGCGTAGCGCCTCAGAACGCGCGGTCGAGCTCGCGTTCGCGCGGCGACTGCGTCATAGAGAACGCCACACGCAGGGCCTCGCGCAGGTGCCCGGAGTCCGAGCCGAGCACGGTCGTGAATCCGAGGCGCGTGGCCTCGTTCACACGCTGCTTCGTGCCCGTGGCCGGACGGATCTCGCCGGCGAGGCTGATCTCGCCGACGGCCGCGAGCGTGTGCGGGTACGGACGATCTCGTGCGGCGCTCGCGAGGGCCAGTGCGATCGCCAGGTCGGCGCCGGGCTCCGTGAGCTTCATGCCGCCCACCGTGGACACGTAGACGTCGGCGTCGGACAGCTTGAGGCCGGCGCGGCGTTCGAGCACCGCGAGCAGCATCGCCACTCGCGAGGCATCGACACCGTTCACGACCCGGCGGGGCTGCGGCGCCGAGCTCGGGACGATGAGGGCCTGCACCTCGACCGGCAGCGCGCGGCGCCCCTCGAGTGCGACGGTGACGCAGGTGCCGGACACCGGCGTGGCGTTCTTCGACATGAAGAGGCCGCTCGGGTCGGGGACCTCGTGGATGCCGTCGCCGCCCATGTCGAAGCACCCGACCTCGTCGGTGGGGCCGAAGCGGTTCTTGAGCGCCCGGACGAAGCGCAGCGCGGTCTGCCGGTCCCCCTCGAAGTGACAGACGACGTCGACCAGGTGCTCCAGGAGCCGCGGGCCGGCGATCGTGCCGTCCTTCGTGACGTGGCCGACGATGAGGACGGGCAGGGCGCGGTCCTTCGCGATGCGGATCAGGGTCGAGGCGACCTCGCGCACCTGGGACGTGCCACCCGCGATGCCGTCGATCGAGCTCGACGAGATGGTCTGCACGGAGTCGGCGATGAGCAGGTCGGGCTGGACCTGGTCGATCTGGCCGATGATGACGCCGAGGTCGACCTCGCTCGCCAGGTACAGGTCGTCGTGCATGGCGCCGGTGCGTTCGGCACGGAGTCGGACCTGGTCGACGGACTCTTCGGCGCTGACGTAGAGGACGCGCTTGCCCGAAGCTGCGGCTCGGGAGGCGACCTCGAGTAGCAGGGTCGACTTGCCGACGCCGGGCTCACCGCTGAGCAGGACCGCCGCGCCCGGCACCACGCCGCCGCCGAGGACGCGGTCGAACTCGCCGATGCCGGTCTGCCAGCGCTGCACGGAGGTGCCGCGGGCTTCGGTGATCGGTCGCGCGGCCCGAGCGCCGGTGACGGCGACCGCCGACGTGCCGCGGGTGCTCACCGACGCCGCAGAGCTGTCTTCGACGGTGCCCCAGGTCTGGCACTCACCGCACCGGCCGACCCACTTGATGCTGGTCCAGCCGCACTCGGAGCAACGGTAGAGGGACTGCGGGCGCGCCATGTCGTCGAGGCTAGGCCGTACGGCCGACATCACCGGCGTGGTCGCCCGGCTCGTCTAGTCCGCTTGGTTCGTCCGACCGGTCTCGTTCGTCGGGCACCGCGATCGACCCGGTCATCCGGTGGCGCAGGCGCTCGACCGGCCCCGGACCCTGGCGCGAGGCGTGGTCGAGTGCCTCGGCGCCGTCGGTGTCCTGCTCGGCGCGGGCGTTCGCCACCGCCCCGGCTTCACGACCGAGGTTCTCGGCCTCGCGCACGGACAGGTAGTGCCGGATCGCCGCCACCGTGTCGACCCGCGCGTCGACCGCCGGCTCGAAGGCGCTCGCCCAGACCTCGTAGCCGCGGTCGTTCGGGTGGAACAGGTCGCCGTAGCTGTTGAAGAAGGTGCGGCGGACCCCGACGCGCTTCGTGATGGTGTGCAGCGGCGCCACCGTCAGCCCGAACTCGTCGGCCACCCGGTGCACGATCTCGTTGGCCACCGCCACCTTGCGTTCCCGGTCAGGCACGAACATGCACGGCAGCTCGGCCACCACGGCGTGCGACGGCACCGCGCCGTAGATCGCCCGGATGTTCCGCTCGAACTTGTCCGGGTCGAAGTCGGCGATGTCGTTCGCCCCGATCGACACCGTGCAGACGTCGGGCGCGTAGTGCCGGAGCTTCGGCAGCTGATCACGTTTCGCACCCCACGTGGTCGAGCCGGAGACGCTGAGGTTCACCACCCGCACCGACATGTGGGAACGGTGACGGATGCGCCGCGCGAGCAGCCCCACGTAGCCGCGGCCGGGCGCGGTCGCCCCGACGCCCTGCGCTGCCGAGTCACCGATCGCCACGTAGAGCAGCTGCCCCTCGTGCTGCTGTCGTTCCCGCCACCAGTCGGCGTGGATCGGGAGCATGTCGACGACCCGTTGCGCTGCTGCCCGTTGGCCCTTCACGCCGGCGCGGGCACCGACGGCTGCGGCGCCGACGACGCCGAGGCTGCCGACGACGGAGGTGAGGAGTGCGATGAGCGTGCGGGATCTCATGCCGTGGACGGTACGCCCGCCGGTCTTGCCGGAGACGAGGAGGACCTGTGGGTGTGGGGAGAGCCCTGCAGGTGACCGCCTGTGGAGGGCGATCCGACCAGGGGTGTCATCACGGGCCTCCCGGATCGTGTAAACTCTTTCCCGGTACCGTGTCCGAGCGGCCGAAGGATCATGTCTCGAAAACATGTGTGGGGGCAACTCCACCGTGGGTTCAAATCCCACCGGTACCGCCAGCAACACGACGAAGAGCCCCCGGTTTTGACCGGGGGCTCTTCTGCTTCTCCGGGGCCGTTTCGTGTCGCGTGTCGGCACTCATCGAGGAACTGTGCTCCGGCGCGGGTCGGCCCGCTATGCCAGCAGCAAACCTTAAGGTTCTTCTGCCGATCGGGGACGTTCGTCGACTGGCTGCGGACGCGGTCGGCTTGCTCGCCGGGGGTCGCGTTCTTCTACAGCTCACGGAGCGGGCCAGACGCGGTCGACGGCGGGGCCGCCCAGACGCCGCGTGTGGTCGACATCGATCCGGGACTCTAATACCTTTCTGCCGGTCGAAGTAGTCCTTGACGACAGGGAAATCGTCTCGGAGTTGTGAGTAGGCGCGGTCGAAGCTCAGCCGCGTCAGCTTGTATGCGCGAGCTTCTAGAGAATCGACCCTGGAGTGGGCTTATCCGCTTGTCGCCGAAACTAATATGCCGCTGAGCTCCCTCATGATCAATGCAGTTGATGCAGCAGCTGCCATTCACTGAAACCGACAAGAAGGGTCGCTGTGCCAGTGAGTACTGCTGCACATGCACCCAGGAACGACGCTCGTTTGCCGAGGGTCGGAACTTTCGGGGTGACCCCGAGCGGATTCGTTCCGAAGAGGCTTTCAAGGATCGCGATCCCGGTCGTCGGGGAGGTGAAGTACCGCATGTGCTGGTGGATCCAGTGCCGCTTCTTCGGAAGCGCTACGTAACGCACCACTGCGTTCTCGTTGCTGGTTCCGAAACAGACCGGATCGATCAGGGATTTCACGACCAGGACTGCGCCGTTTGGCTGCTGCAGCACGTCAGCAGGGTGACGGGCCGCTTTCGCCGTCATCAGTCCCATGCCGATCGTGACGGCGCCGAGGGTGAGCTGCGGCAGCGTTGAGGGCCATACCCCGGCCAACAGCGCATCTGATGCCGCCCGCAGGACCTCATCGATTTGTGCGGTCGTCGCGGTCGGATGCGTCAGCAATTCGAGGAAAGCAGTAAATACCGGGGTGAGGAGCTCGAGCGACGCGGTGAACGACCAGGTGAACAGGGCGGGGAAAACGATGAGGTACGGCCACAGCAGGTACGGCAGCAACCGGCTCCGGCGCAACGTCCGCAGCATCCCCAATTGCGCTTCACCCGAACCGACCCACACGTGACCGTCAACCAACTCCGTCAAGGCAACGCGTCGAGCGATCTCCGCACCCTGGGAGTGACCAACCAGCACGACAACATCGGCTGCGTCTCGTTCCGCAGCGACCTCGCCACGCATCGGACCGATTACTTCCTCGTCCAGCTGATCCGACCGGTAGTTCCAAGCGTCACCGATGTACCGCTGGAGAATACGCTGCGCCAATTGTCGTGTGGGCGGCAGGATTAGCGAGGCGCTGAGAAGTGGCAGCCCAATAAGCATCAGTGTCGGCGCGCCGACGATCGCGAGCGCGAGGCCCGCGAATGCCAGCAGCGGGACCGGGAAGCCGTCACGACGACCATGCTTAGCACTTGCGATTGCTGCAAGATCGGTCATCCAGAGCGTCGCCGTCCCCCAAAGCGAGAAGGGGGCCACGCGGAACACCCACAAGAGCACTCGCCACGCAGACGGCATGACAGCGCGCTCATCCCACCAACCGTCCCGGTACCTCAGTCGAAGCGTCATCCCAGCAACAGTGACGACGTCCTCGATGGCGGCAGGAATGCCCTGCACCGGGGTGGCAGTGCTAGGCCGATGTGTGCCACCCAACGCTGTCAGCCCCAGGTGAGTCGCTTCTCGCACTTCTCCCGCGGTCTGTCCATCCGCTTGCATCCCAATGCCGTGGACGCAGAAGAGCGACACGAGAGGAAGGGAGTCGTCGTCGGCAAGGCCGCATTCGTCCTTGATTGTCTGCGGCTCGCCCGCTTCCACGCGAGCAACTCCATCTTCTGACATGCCAACCCCCTAGTGTCGTCGGGATCGCTCCAGGCGCCCCTCCTCGACAGCACCCCAGTCGAGGTCATCAGGTTACAAAGGCGCGTCGGCGGTTTCAAGAACAGGCTCGCGGACGTCCCGCTTAGGACTGCTGGACGTTCAGTTGACTCTGACGGGCCCTACGATCTGGTTAGCCGTTTCACCGTGAACATCAGGGGATAGGCGCTGCGATGAAGCGTGGTTCGTACTCGATGGCTGTGGCGTGTCCGAGTGTCGAGTGTCGTCGTTGGCACAGTGATCGGCAGCAGCGAGTACGGCGGCGGTTCACGCACCTGCCACTTCCGGTTCACGGGGCTGCGCCACGCTGCTGCTCTGTGTCACCGAATCGTGTGACCACGCCCCGAGTGGAGAGAACGCCATGCGCCGGTTCCTGATCGCTGTTCCGAGACGTCGGGCCCGCACGGTGCTGGGGGTCCTGGCGGTGGCGTGCGCCGTGTCCTTGATCGCTCCGGCGGGAGCGTCCGCGGCGACATCGCGAACCGCGCCGCGTCCAGGGGCCTACGGGTACTTCGTGGACACCTACAAGACGAACACCCCTGCCGGCACGACGCCGGAGACGAACGCCGCGACCGGGGTGCTGTCGCAGTTCGGCACCCTGTGGCGCCCGGGATCGTCGTGGGACAACGGGGTCGCCACCAGCGCTGCAGCGCAGCGGATCCTGGACTCGAACATCGCGCAGGCAGCGCGGACCACGCAGACCCGGACGGATGCGCAGGGGCACGAGGCGTACCTGATCGACCGACGGAACCAGAGCTACTCGGCCATCGCGGGGTTCGGTGACCTGTCCGACGCGGTGCGGACCGCAACGAACGCGGGCACGACGATCCCCGACGAGATCCCGGCGGATGCCACGACGAAGCAGTACGTCGACCAGGGCAACGCGAAGGGGTCGTGGGCGGACACCGATTCGGAACTCGGCGACGTCGTCCAGCTGGTGAACACGCTGCGTGGCGACTACTCCTCGGCCAGCAACGCGAAGAAGTACTACCAGTACGCGAGGCCGTACCGGCAGAGCCAGGACGTCAAGGTGCTGCCGCAGCTCGTCCCCGAGAAGTCCCCGACGCCCGCCACCGACGGCGGGTTCCCCAGCGGACACACCAACGCCGGCTACCTGGCCTCCCTGGCGTTCGCGTACGCGTACCCGGAGAAGTACACCGAGCTCCTCGCCAACGGCTCGGAGATCGGCAACAGTCGGATCGTCGCGGGGATGCACTCACCGCTCGACGTCATGGGCGGACGGGTCCTGGCGACTGCGCTGGCGGCGGCCGTCCTGAACGACCCGGCCAACACGCAGCTCGAGCAGCAGGCGCACCAGCAGGCGGAGAAGGTCCTCGCCGCTGCCGGCCCGAGCGCTGTCGATCGGGACGCGGACTACGCAGCGGACAAGAAGGACTACCGCGGGCGTCTGACGTACGGGTTCACGCGGACCGGCACGAAGACGATCCCCGCCACGGTGCCGAAGGGTGCCGAGGCGCTCCTGCGGACCCGCCTGCCGTACCTCAGCGACGACCAGATCCGAGAGGTGCTCCGGACGACCGCGCTGCCGTCGGGCTACCCCCTGCTGGACGACGCGGAAGGGTGGGGGCGCCTCGACCTCTTCTCGGCAGCGTCCGGCTACGGAGCGTTCGACAGCGCGGTGAGCGTCTCGATGGACGCCGCCGAGAAGGGACTGGACGCCGCCGACACCTGGCGCAACGACATCGGCGGGACCGGGTCACTGACCAAGCGGGGCACCGGCACCCTCACCCTCGCCGGCTCGAACCGCTACACCGGCGACACCGTCGTCCGCGGTGGGACGCTGATCGCGGACTCCGCTGCTGCCCTGGGCAAGGGGTCGGTGACCACGGTCTCGGGCACGCTCGCCGAGGCCAGCACGAGGGTGATCCGCATCGGCGGCGACCTGACGCAGCGCTCGCACGCCGCACTGTCGCTGAGTGTCTCCGGACCCCGTCCTGCCCTGCGCGTCGAGGGCACGGCGTCGTTCGGCGGGACGCTGCGGGTGCGCGTCGCCAAGGGCGCGGCCGTGGCGAACGACCTGGTCCTGATCACGGCGGACCGGATCGCGAAGGGTTCGAGCTTCAGCAGGGTCCGCGTCGCAGGCCTGCCCGCCGGGTACGAGCCCGTGGTGGTGCGCCACGGCAACGAACTGCACCTCGTCAACGCCAACGCGACGAAGCACGGCCACGGGCACAGCCGGGGCCACGGCGCCGCCTGAAGCGGAGCGCGTCAGGTCGGCCCCGAGTGCGGCCGACACGACGGGCTGTGCTCAGGCCGCCCCGTCACCGAGGCCGAGCAGCAGCTTCCGGAGGAGCCCGGCCAGCTGCTGCTCCTCGTCGCTGCTCAGGGTGCCGAGGAGCGCCCGTTCGTTCTCGACGTGCCGGGCCAGCGCCGCGTCCACCACCTTCAGGCCGTGATCGGTCAACGTGACCAGCACGCTCCGTCGGTTCGCGGGGTCGGTCTCCCGCGTGACGTAGCCCTTCGCGACGAGCCGGTTCAAGCGGTTCGTGACGGCGCCGGAGGTCACCATCGTGGCGGCGAGCATCTGTCCGACGGCCAGCCGATGTGGTGATCCCGAACGTCGGAGGGTCGCGAGGAGGTCGAACTCACCCGGCAGCAGGTCGTGCTCAGCGAGGACGGCACCGACCTTCCGGTCGAGGATAGCTCCGGCGCGCCCGATGCGCCCGATGACGGCCATCGCGCGGACGTCGAGGTCCGGCCGTTCCCGGCCCCACTGGGCCAGGACTCGATCAACTGCATCCTCCATCGGGCCACTCCTTCACGCTGAACTGTTTGACGCGAGCCTATCGTGGCCGTAATGTCTCAACGTTGAGAAGTTAAGCATGAAGGAATCGAGGCTCCGATGACCGATCGCCCACTGTCCACGTCGACGACGGCCGGCCTCACGCTCAGCGCGGCAGTGGCGCCGATCGTGTGGGGGTCGACCTACGTGGTCACCACCGAGCTCCTGCCCGCCGATCACCCGATGACGGCGAGTGTCCTCCGTGCGCTCCCCGCAGGCCTGCTGCTGCTCGCGCTCCGGCCGGGAGTCCCACCGCGGGGCTGGCGCCTCCGGACGTTCGTGCTCGGCATGCTCAACATCGGGTGCTTCTTCCCGCTGCTGTTCGTCGCGGCCGACCGGTTGCCGGGTGGCCTGGCGGCCATCGTCGGTGCGCTCCAGCCGCTCGCCGTCGTGGCACTGACCCTGGCGCTGCGGTGGGGACGGCCCGCGATCACCCACGTGGTGTGGGGAGTCGTGGCCTTGGTGGGCGTCGCGCTCGTCTCCCTCAGCGGAGGTGCCGTGTTCGACGTGCTCGGGCTCGCGGCCGCGGCGCTCGGGACGGTGTCCATGGCACTGGGGCTCCTGCTCACTCGTCGGTGGGGCACCCCGGAGGGCACACACCCCCTGACCTCGACCGCGTGGCAACTCATCGTCGGGGGCGTGGTGATCGCCCCGCTCATCCCGATCGTCGACAGCGGGCCGTGGCAGCCGTCCGCCGCCGGGTACGCGGGGTACGCCTGGCTCACGCTGGTCGGTGGTGCCCTGGCCTACAGCGTCTGGTTCCGAGGCGCACGGGCGCTGCCGTCGGCCCGGATCGCGTTGTTGGGCGTCCTCAGTCCGTTGACCGCTGCGGTGCTCGGGTGGGTCGTCCTCGGCCAGGCGCTGTCGCCGCTGCAGATCGTCGGCTTCGTCGTCGCGCTCCTCGGTTCCCTGGGTGGGCAGCTCGGACGAGCGGTGTCTCGGCGGCCTTCCTCCGAGACGCTGAGCCGTCGAACGCCTCGGTCGTGATCCGTCAGTCGTCCAGGAGCAAAGTCGCCCAACCCCTTCGCTGTGCCAAGCACCACTCGGTGCTGCCAGGCACGCCACAGATCACGGGCTCGCCGACGAGTTCCAGGAACGGCACGTCCGACAGGTGGTCGCCGTAGGCCGCCGACGCGGTCAGGTCGATGTGCTCCTCGTCCGCGAGCTGCTGGATGGCATCCGTCTTTCGGCTGCCGATCATCGGGACGTCAACGTCGCCGGTGAAGACCCCACCGGCCACGGACATGCTGGTGGCGAGCACGTGGACGGCTCCGAGCTGTTCGGCGAGGTCGTCGAGCAGCAGCGGCACGGAGCCGCTGACGAAGACGACGAGGTCGCCTCGTTCACGGTGCCGATGCAGCTGCTCGAGCGTCGACCGATGGAAGTACGCGGCTGCCCGTTGGGCACACCAGCGCGCGATGAGGTCCGCGAGCTGGTCGCGGGAGCGGCCGCGCCACCATGAGAAATAGTGGCGGTTCGCCGCTTCGCGAGAGACGCCGTCCTCGACCTGCATCCGCCGGAGTGCGTCGATGAAATCGTCGGCACGCTCGCCGCTGCCCTGCTCGATGGCGTCGAAGTGCAGGAGGTCGAACATCGTGGTGGTGCGCGTGAGCGTGCCGTCGACGTCGAAGAACGCGGCACGACGCAAGAGTCGCTCGGTCACGCCAGGGCGGCGAAGTCGAGGACGATGCGCCCCCGGACCCCGCCCAGTCCGAGCCGCGTGTGGGCGTCGTGCGCTCGCTCAGCCGGGACGACGTCGGCGATGCGCGCGGTGAGCACGCCGGCGTCGATGTGTTCCGCGATCTGCCGCAGCTTCTCCGACTCCTGCGTGTAGTCCGAAACCATGATCGGGTGGGCGACGATCCCGCGCGGGATCGGTTCGTCCCACCCCCTGAGCGGGACGAAGTGTCCGCCGTCGCGGATCGCGGGGAACACCGCGCTCGTCTGGACCGCAGCATCGACGACGGCGTCGACACCCTGGGGGACGAGTGCTCGCACCTCGGCGGCGAACTCGTCGCCGCGGGGGACGACGTAGTCAGCGCCGAGGGACTTGACCAACTCGACGTCCTCGCCGCGGGCGTCCGCGATCACGGTGAAGCCCTCGTGCTTCGCGAGCTGCACCGTGAAGCCGCCGGCCGCACCAGCCGCGCCGGTCACCGCGAGTGTTCCGTGGCGCAGCTCGGGCAGCGAGTCCAGCGCGAGTCGTGCCGTCAAGGCGTTCATCGGGACAGCCGCTGCTTCGTGCAGGCTCAGTCGTTCCGGGCACCGCGTCACCGACCGTGCGGGGACGACGACGAACTCGGCGTACGCGCCCGAGACCAGAGGGGCGTCGACCACCGCCATGACGCGATCTCCGGTGTTCCAGCCCACGACGGACTTGCCGACCGCGTCGATGATGCCGGCGGCGTCCATGCCGGGAACGAACGGCGGGGTGCGTTTCTGGAGGACCGCGCGGTAGAAACCTGCCCGGAACGCGAGGTCCGTGGGGTTGACGGCGGCCCCGTGCACGCGGATGCGCACTTCGTCCGCTGCGGGGTCCGGGCAGGGGACCTCGTGCAGTCCGAGGACCTCTGGTCCGCCAAAGGAAGTGGTGCCGACGAGCTTCATGCGTCCATCCAACCCGGGGAAGCCGCTCCGAACCAGGTGCTCTCACCACCAGTCGACGCGAGCCGGGACGCATGAACCGGGTGGTTGCACACCCCGGATAACGCAGCGCTGTCGGGGGAGCGCGGAGGTCGTTGACCATCGGAGTGCGGACCGGCGAGGGGGCCGGTCCGCACCCACGACGATTCGACCTCGACGACAGGAAGTGCATGCGACTCGCGATCACCGGTGCGTACGGCTCGGGCAAGTCCACCCTGGCCAAGGCCGCCGCGGAGCGCTTCGGGCTCCAGGCCGAGGCACTGCCCCCGATGCAGGACCCGTTCGGCTCCCGCAAGGCGGCGACCGGCTGCAGCCCGGCACAGCTCGTCGAGTTGGTGGTGCGACGCCTGATCGAGCGCAGCGCACGCGAGTCCGGTGACCTCTGGGTCTCCGACGGGTCGCTGGTGCACGACTGGGTCTTCGCGAAGACGCTGCTCCTGCACGGGGCCGACCCGGATGCAGCACCGCGCCCGACGATCGCGGGTCGCGGTCTCGTCAACGGGCTCCTCGAGCCGTCCCGGCGAGCCGTGCGGTCCTCGCTGCACGATCGTTACGACGTCGTGGTGCACCTGCCGATCGAGTTCGCCATGACCGAGCCGGCACCGCCGGTGTCCGAGTCGTTCCGGACACGGTCGGAGGAGTACCTGGCCGAGGAGCTCGCTCTTGCGGGGCTGCGACCGAAGACCGTGACCGGCTCCGTCGAGGACCGCCTCGAGCAGATCGCGGCGCTCGTCGCCGTGCCCACCGCCACCGCCGCCTAGTCCGCATCCACCCCTCACCGAACGGAACCCTCATGCAAGAGAACCTGAAGCTCGCCATCTCCGGCACCTACTCGACCGGGAAGAGCACGACGACCGAGGCCCTGTCCATCGCGACGGGGCTGCCGAGGACCCATGCGATGACGTCCCGGGAGATCCTGATCGACCTCATCCCGGGCAAGACCGTGATGGACCTCAACGCCATGGAACTCATCAAGCTCGGGCTCCGGCGGTTCGAGGAGCGGGTCCACAACGAATCCGGACCCGGCCCGTTCATCTCCGACGGTGGGGTGTTCCACGAGTGGGTCTACTTCGAGGCACGCATGCGCGTCGGCATCAACCCCGGCGCACCGAAGTGGTTCCAGGCGGTGAAGAAGGTCACCGGCCTGCCCGTCAAGCACTTCTACCAGCGGTACACCGACACCCTCGGGGACGTCACCCGCTCCCGGGCGAAGCGGATCTACGACGCGTACGTGCACCTGCCCGTCGAGTTCGACATGCACAAGGACGGTCACCGCCCCGTCTCCGAACCCTTCCGTCGACTCTCCGACGATCTGCTCATCGAGGCCCTGCAGGACCTCGGGATCCCGTACCACGTGGTCGGTGGTCCGATCCCGGAGCGGGTGGACCGGATCATCGAACTCTTCGACATGCCGCAGGTGGTTCCGACGGCCGAGGCGATCGAGCTCGCTCAGGCCCGGGTCCGCGCGGCGACCGACGTGCTGGAGCAGGACGCGCGCTTCCACGAGGCACAGCGGCAGAAGACCTTCGGCCGCCAGCTCAAGTACGCCCTCCGCTACTGACACCGCCACCAGCTCGCACCCCTCGAAAGGACCGACCATGCTCACGACCGCGGAAACCGTCCGGAACGGCGCACGGGTGACGAGCCCGGCACTGCTGCTCGCACTCCTCGCCTTCGCTCAGCTCATCATCGCGCTCGACTACAACATCGTGTTCGTCGCCCTGCCCGTCATCGGAGAGGGACTGCACTTCTCGGAGTCCGCCCTGCAGTGGGTGGTGAGCGCGTACGCCGTCGCCTTCGGGGGGTTCCTGCTTCTGGGGGGCCGTCTCGCGGACCTCATCGGGAAGCGGCGGGCGTTCGTGATCGGCCTCGCGCTCTACGCCGTGGCGTCGCTGGTGGGTGCCGTCGCATCCGATCCACTCGTCCTCGTCATCGCGCGCGCGTTCCAAGGACTCGGCGGGGCGTTCCTGTCCCCGGCCACGCTGTCCCTGGTGACGACCAGCTTCCCGGAAGGGCGCTCCAGGAACACTGCGATGTCCGTCTGGGCCGCCGCCGGCAGCACCGGCATGGTCCTCGGCTCGCTGCTCGGCGGTGTCCTGACCGGCAGCCTCGGTTGGGAATCCGTCTTCACGGTCAACGTGGTCCTGGCCGCGGTCGCGATCGTGGGTGCGTTCCTGCTCATCCCCGCCGATCGGCGATCGGTGGCCGCTGGTCGGCCTCGACTCGACGTCCCGGGTGCCGTCACCGGGACGATCGGTGTCCTCGCCGTCGTCTTCGCGCTGGTGCAGGCACCCGAGTCCGGGTGGGCGGCGCCGGTGACCTTCGTGCCCGGCGTGGTCGGCATCGTGTTCCTCGTGGCGTTCGTCCTGGTGCAGCGTTCGACGCGTGAGCCGCTGGTGCCCCTGACGCTGTTCCACTCCGGCAACCTCGGCGTCGGAACGTGGGTGACGTTCCTGTTCATGGCCACCTTCGGTGCCATCCCGTTCTTCCTGACGATCTACCTGCAGCAGCAGCTCGGTTTCTCGCCGCTGGTGACTGGGCTGGCGTTCATCATCCCTTCGGCGTGCGTGCTGATCGGGGCGACGTGGGCTGGTCGGCTCGGCAACTCCCATGCCCCCCGGTCCGTCCTCGCCGTGTCCTTCACAGTCGGTGCCGTCGGGACGGCGGCGCTGGCTGCCGGGTTCGCTGCGGGGCTGTCCCCGTACGTGCTCGTGGTGCCACTGGTCGTGCTCAGCATCGCTCAGGGCGTCGTCTTCACCACCATGTTCACCCTCGCGACGAGCGGCGTGCCCGGGGAACACCAGGGCACTGCGTCCGGAATCGCCACGGCTGGGCAGCAGGTCGGCGGCGCCGTCGGACTCGCGCTCCTCGTCCTCGGGTCGTCGGCCGTGGCCGACGGAGACCTGATGGGGCAGATCGTGGTCGCTACCTTCCTCATCGCCGCCGGGCTGGTGATCGGTGTGCTCGTGTCGCTGACGGCGTCACGTCGACGGTCCGTGGTCGCGGCGGAGGACGCAGCCGCGGACGGCATCGCGGCTTCTCCGGTGACCGCGGGTGGACCCGCGGCCACCAGCTGAGGCCGTCCGCACGTGGGGGCTGCGTCGGGCCGTTCGCTGCTGTACTTCCACCACGCCGGCGGTCTGGCCACCGTGCCGAAGGGAGTCCGGGCAGCGGCGACCGCCGCCGGACTCGAGCAGGTCACCGCGGTCGGGTTCGAGCGCGCTGCCCTCGGCACGACCTGGGCGACGATCGAGATGCTGGCGGCGCTCTCCGTCCGCGCTGTGCAGGAGGCGCTTCCCGGCGCCCTCCTGTACGGCCACAGCATGGGCGGCCTGATCGCGTTCGAGGTCTGTCGGCAACTCGCCGCGGTCGGGTCACCGATGCCGTCCGCGCTCGTGCTCGGCGCGACCGCACCGCCTGGCGTGCTCCCCGCGACGAAGGACACGTGCTCGATCCTCGGGACCGAGTCGTCCGGTCGCGCGGCCAGCGTCCGGACCCGAGCCGGCATCGACCGGTCCCGCGCCTACGCACCACGGCCCGTACCGATCGGCGTCGCGGTGCACGTGGTCTGTGGGAGGGACGACGAGATCGTGACGCCGGAAGCCATGGAACGGTGGTCGGATCTGGGATGTGAGACGCTCGCCGTGCACGCGATCGACGGCGCCCACCTGTTCCACCAGGCCGCGCACGAGCAACTCACCGAGGTCCTCGTCGCGATCGCCCGATCCGGTTAGAGTTGCCCGTCGCAACACCATTCGTCGACCATCAGGGGGGTCTTCATGCAGGATGACGCGGGCGTGATCGTCGCGGAGAGTGAACACGGGCAGGGGCGACGGGCGTGGTTGGGGGAGTTCCTCCGCGCTCGACGAGAGGCACTGCAGCCCGAGGACGTCGGGCTCCCGCGTTCGGCCCGCCGTCGGACTCCCGGACTGCGCCGCGAGGAGGTCGCCGTGCTCGCGAACGTCGGCGTGAGTTGGTACACGTGGCTCGAGCAGGGGCGGGACATCGGTGTCTCGACGGTCGTCGTCGATGCGATCGCCAACGCGCTCCGGCTCGAGGGCGCCGACCTCGAGTACTTCTACGAACTCACCGGCAAGGTGCCGGCGTCGCGCCGAGCCGCGGCCGACGACCTGAAGGGCTCGCTCGAGCGCATGCTGTCGAGCATCCAGGACATGCCTGCCTACGCCGCCGACCGGTACTGGAACGTGTTCGCGACGAACGAGCTCGCGGCGAAGACCTTCCAGACGCAGGTCGGCACCAACTGCCTCATCCGGTACTTCACCGACGAGGACTACGCGACGCACTACCCGCATCGGGACCTCGCGGCCCGGATGATGGTCTCGCAGTTCCGTCGGCAGGCGACGGCCTTCGCCACCGATCCGATGTTCGAGTCGATCGCCACCGACCTCGCCGAGCGCTCGCCGGAGTTCCGACGGCACTGGGGGGAGCACTCCGTCGGGCAGGAACCCCACGTCGCGACGGTGTTCGACCATCCGCTCGGCCGGATGTCCTTCGAAACCGTGGTGCTCACACCCGCTGTGGGTGGAGACGACCTGATGCTCTTCCTGTACTCGCCGTCACCGGCCACCGCGCCGGCGACGATGGCCGTGCTCGAACAGATCCGATGATCGACGAGCGGCGCCGGGCCCCGGCCCGGGTGCGCTCGCTGGAGGTCGGTGACGTCCGGGTGACCTCGGTGCCGGACGGCCGCATCCAGTTGCACCCCGCCGGCTGGTACGGGCGATCGGAGCCGCCGAGGCCGGCCGCTGAGGTCCGACCACTCCTCGACGTCGACGGGTACCTGGTCGCATCCGTCGGGTCGCTCGTCATCGAGTCCGGCGACCAGGTCATCGCGCTCGACACCGGACTCGGCCCCGTCGACGTGCCGCGTGGCCGAGGGCGCCCAGCGATCGGCCGGATGACCGGCGGGACACTGCCCGTCGAGTGGCAGGCCGCTGGCTTGCCCGAGCCGACGCAGGTGGTCATCACCCACCTGCACGAAGACCACAGCGGCTGGTGGAGCAGCGATGCCCCGTTCGGTACCCGTCTCCGGAGCCTCCCGACCACGGCCGGTCGCCTCGACCTCGAACGGAGTGCCCTGGCGGAGCGATCTGACCGGTGGCAGCCGGCGGACGGCGGCGAGCAGTTGGCACCCGGTGTGACCGTCGTCCCGATGCCCGGCCACACGCCAGGGCACATCGGGCTGCGGATCGAGTCACGGGGCAGGGTCCTGATCGCCTTCGGTGACGCCCTGCACAGCCCGCTGCAGGTCGGTGACCCCACGATCAACGCCTTCGTCGAGCACGACCCCGTCATGGCGATCACAACGAGGGCCGCGTTGCTCGACGAGCTGGAGCGTGACGATGCTCTGGCCTACGGCAACCACTTCGCCGACGTCGTGTTCGGACGGGTCGAGCACCGGCGATGGGTCCCGGTCGGCGAGTCAGGCTGATCGGTCGGGACGCGGCGACCGCATGACTGGTGGTGTTGCTCCCACCATAACCGACGCCTGGTCACGTCTTCCGTCACGGTGGATCGTGGTCCTGCAGGACGCCACTCCTCCACCGACAGGAGACCGAACCGTGACACCCGACACCATCGAACGCCACGAATCCATCGACGACCTCCTCGGCCCGGCAGCCGGACGGTTCTTCGGACTCGGCTACCGACTCACGGACCCACGACTCCGCGGCGCCGTGGTGCGGGCGGATGACACGACGTGGCGGCTCTCCGCCACCGCCGACGCGACCGCCGGCGCGGCCTGGTCGCGCAAGGGCGACGACGTGCAGGAACCACACCTCAGCACCACAGACCTGATGGTGTTGGGCATCGCGAGCGCCTACGAACTCATCGCTCAGGAGCTCGATGCCGAGTCGATGACCGCGTGCTCGATCGCCAGCATCGACATCCGGTCGCCGCGTCGCCCGATCGAGGGGGACCTCGCGGTGCTCCCGGTGACGGGACATGCACCCCGGGGCGCCGCGGCAACCGGCGGGGACGTGCCGATCACGGTCGACGTCGCCGGTTTCACGATCGCACTCGTCGTGCGCCGGTCACGCACCGTGCCACCCGTCGCGGGCCAGGCGCGGGTCGAGGACCGCCCGGGCGACGGTGTGTACTGCGGCGTGTACCGCAGCCGCTCCCCGTTGGTCGAGGAGGTCGAGCTCGCCTGGGACGAGGCGCGCGCGACCGTCGTCGTGCCTCCGCTCGGCCGACGTCCCGCCGAGGAGCTGTGCGGCTTCGAGGCGGCGTTCCAGCCCGGCCTCAACCTCGTCGACACGTTCGTCGCGACTCTCCAGCTCGGACAGGTGCTGCTCTACCGACTGGACACGCTCGCCCGAGCTGAGAGCGACACGCTCTGGATGCGCCGGACGGTGATCACGGTCCCGGGGTCGCCGCACCCCTCGGTGCGGAGCGACGCGCGTGTCCGGTTGGACCGCGCACGCACGCTCGAGCAGGATGGGCGCTCCTGGCGCCTCGCCGACATCGTCGGGACCTTCGACACCGGTGTGCACGTGTCGTGCTCCGTCGCGCACGTGGTCGGTGCCGCATGACCGCCCTCGACGAGATCGTCGTCGACGCGACGCCGGGGCGTGACCCCCACGCGACGACGACCCGGACGGTGCTGCAGGGCCTCGGAGGTGCTCTCCCGCGCCGGGTGGTGACGAACGACGACCTCGCCGCCACGCTCGACACGACCGACGAGTGGATCCGGTCGCGAACCGGTATCGGCGCGCGGCACCAGGTCGACCCGGGTACCTCGACGAGCGACCTCGCGGTCGCCGCCGGCCGACGGGCCCTGGAGAACGCCGGCGTCGACTCCGTGGACATGGTGATCGTCGCGACGTCGACCCCTGACCATCGGTGTCCCGCCACCGCACCTGACGTCGCGGCACGCCTCGGCCTGGGCACGGTGCCGGCGTTCGACCTCGCCGCCGTGTGCTCGGGCTTCGTGTACGGGCTCGCGCAGGCCGACGCCCTGATCCGATCCGGCGCGGCCAGGCGGGTCCTGCTCATCGGAGCGGACACGTTCACGACCCTGGTCGACCCGGGTGACCGGGCCAACGCCGTCATCTTCGGGGACGGCGCCGGTGCGGTCGTGCTGGGTGCCGGTCAGGCATCGGACGCCGGCGCGCTCGGGTCCGTCACCCTCGGCTCGGACGGCACCGGACTCGATCTGATCCGGGTGGAGGCCGGCGGATCACGCCGGCCCGTCGTCGACCGGGGGGACCCGACGGCGTGGTTCGCGATGCAGGGCCGTGCGGTGTTCGCTGCCGCCGTGTCCGCGATGGCGGACTCGTGCCGCTCTGTCCTCGACGCCGCCGGATGGGCCGTGGACGACGTCGACCACCTCGTGGCGCACCAGGCGAACCGGAGGATCCTGACCATGGTCGCCGCTTCGATCGGCGTTGCCGCCGACCGAGCCGTCCTGCACCTCGACCGCGTCGGCAACACCTCGGCCGCGTCGATCCCACTCGCCCTCGCCGCGCATGCGACCGAGATGCGGACGGGGGCCCGGGTCCTGCTGACCGCGTTCGGCGGTGGGGCGACCTGGGGTGCCGGCACACTCACGTGGCCGACCCTCACCGCGCCGGTCATCGACCTCGTCTGAGGGGTCCGACCACGACGTTCCACCCCATCGGCTCCTCGCGCAGCGGGGGCCGGCTCACCCGACCAGGAAGGCCACAGTCATGACCGCAATCGTCCCCTCTGCCGAGACCCTCGTCGAACTCATCCGAACGAGTGTCGAGGAACTGTCCCACGTCAGCGGCGTCGACAAGACGTTCGAAGAACTCGACCTCGACTCGCTCTCGATGGTCGAGATCGCGACCATCGTCGGGCAGACCTACGGTGTCCCGCTCGGCGAAGAAGAGGTCGTCGAGGCCGGTAACTTCATCACGCTGACCGAACTCGTGCAGGCGCGCGTCACGGCGTAGCCCTGACGGAGAGACCGCCTGATCGGATCAGGCAGGCGGACGGCCTCGCGTACACCCCCTGTGCGCGAGGCCGCTGCACGCGGTCATGCGTAGCGGTGACGACTCAGAACTGCCGGTTCGCCACATCCGCCCGGTGCGACACCGCCAGTATGTCCCGCAGCCGCTCGGCGGGCAACGGTGCTCCCTGATCCGCCAGGTAGTCCGCCGCGAACCCCTCGGCACTCGCCGCGTAGATCCCCGTGTACGCCCCGGACTCCGGCTCGAAGCGCCACGACTCGGCCAGGGTCCCGGCGTCCACGGTGTCGAACCCGAGCAGCTGCACGAGCTCGGCGACGACGGCCTTGGCCCGCTCGTCGTCGCCCGCGATCGGCAGCGCGGTGCGGGGGGCGGAGCCGGCGAGGTTCGGGATGTGGTGCGCGACGATGTTGTTGAACGCCTTGACGATCCGCGTGCCGGGCAGGAGCGTCTGCTCGTACTCCGCCGTGGTCGTCGCGAGGGTGTCGAGCTGCTCGATCCGGCCGTCGCGACCGGGGTAGTAGTTGCCCGTCGACAGCACGGTCCGCCCGGCGAAGGCGTCGAGGTCGGGGGCGAGTGCCGGGTAGGCGGTGAGCGGGATCGCGAGGACGGGCACGTCGCCGAACTCGACGGCCTGTCGCACGGTGCCGGCCTGGGCGTGCGGGCCGAGCTCGGCGACGAGGTCCTGCAGCGACTCGGGGCCGCGCGAGTTCGCGATGAGGACGTCGAGGTCGGCGGCGACGGCCAGGCGTGCGATCGCGGTGCCGATGGCGCCGCTGCCGATGATGCCGATGCGGTTCATGTGGTGCCCTCTCAAGGAGGTGGACGTCAAGGGAGGATCGGGGCTTCCCAGCCGCGCCGCGACAGGGCGGAGAGCGCGGCGGAGGACGAGTCGTCGGCCATCGCGGCACCCCGGACCCAGCTGGTCGCCAGGGCGGCGAGGAACAGGTCCCGCGCGCGGACGTCGGCACGCGCACGACCGGAACGCTGGGCGGCGCGGAGGAACTCGTCCGTGGTGGTGATGAACCCCTGGCACGTCAGGGCGAGCGGCGACGAGTCGGACGACGCGGCGGCACGGAGCGGTTCGGGCAGTCCATCGAACGTGCCGGCCCACTCGGTGACCGCGTCGAGCCAGCCGTGCAGGGCGTCGCCGGCGTCGACGGAGCCGTCACGCAGTGCTTCGCGACGGGCCACCAGGTGCTCGTCGCGCACGGCGAGGAGTGCGGCGAGCAGGGCCTCGCGCGTGGGGAAGTGCCGGTACAGGGTGCCGGCGCCGACGCCGGCCTGCTTGGCGATCGCGTCGAGCGAGCCGGTCACGCCGTGCTCGGTGAACGCGCGCTCGGCGACCCGCAGGATGTGGTCCCGATTCCGCAGCGCGTCAGCGCGCGCGCGACGCGGGGAGTGCAGTGAACGCGGTGCGCGCCCGGCGGGAGCGGTCTGCTCGGGCATGGCGGGCCTCCAGGCTGTGGCGTCGAGTACCGGAGAGGCTCTCCGGAATCACCACTGTACAGGAGACCCTCTCCGTTTCGTCGCTGCAGCGCGACGCCCGGGCGTCAGTGCTCCTCGGCAGCCTCCGCCGCGTCCGCCAGGTCCGACCGCGTGTTCGCGTGGATCGGCTCGCTGTGCCCGAAGGTCTTCGCGGCGGCGCGCAGCCGTCCGACGAACTCCCCGTTGTCCATCTCGAGTTCGTCCTCTTCCGCGTCCTCGATGACGATCTCGCTCGAGGGTCCGATGAGGATCTTCGTGGTGGTCATCGTCCCGTCGTCGGCGACGGCGGGCACGTCGACGGTGTCCGCTCGGTCCCCGCCTGCGAGGGCCGCGGCGTACTCGATCACGGCGTCGGCGACGTCGTCACCGACCAGGATCGTGGTGGCGTCGTAGTGGATGTGCTTCATCGCGTACTCCTTCCCGGACCCATACAAACGCGCGGCGCGGGAACCGGCTTCAGGATGACCGCTGCACGCGGTGGTCCGGGGCCGGGGACTCCAGGGCGTTCCACACGTCGCCCCAGATCAGCTCGAAGTCGACGGGGCGGATGCGGTCGGCCCGGAGCGCCTGCTCCAGGATCGACAGCGCGTCCAGGGAGCCGGTGAGCAGGCGTTCGTCGCCGTGGACCTCGCGGCGGCCGTCGCCCAGGAACGTCGTCACGGTGACGGACCGCACCCGCGGTCGCAGCGTGCGGGTGGCGCGGGCGAGGACCGCGAAGCCGCCGCCGTAGACGAGCAGCGCGGTGGTCGTGCCGACGGCGGGGACCGAGACGGCGAGCACCAGGGCGGCGAGGGCGACGACCGCCCCGACGGCCGGCCAGACGTGCCAGGCACGCAGCAGCAGGCGCTCGCCGGTGGTCGTGCCGGGCGGGAACACGACGAGGGTCCGCGAGCTCCACAGCGTCCGCCCGACGGGGCGGATCGTGTACCGGCCCCACAGGTGGGTGCCGTCGAGCAGCCGGGTGCGGACCGGCAGCGCGACGGTCATCGACCCACCGGCGCGAGTTCGGTGCGCACCGGCGCGAGTTCCGCCCGGACCGGCGCGAGTTCCGCCCGGACCGGCTCGACGACGTCGCGGTGCCGGACGGTCGCCAGGCACGGGAAGCAGACCAGGTCGCCTTCGCGGACGTCGGCGGGCAACGGAGCCGGGAGGCGGTGGAACGGACCGTCGGCCTGACCGTCACAGCGGGTGACGACGTACATCGGGGAGAGGGGAGCGGTGCTCCGGCGTCCGATCAGGCGCACCTGGTCGAGCACGGCGCAGGTCGGCAGCACCGCGTCCAGTTCCAGGAGCACCACCCCGGTGCGCGGTCGCCGCACCCGGGTGACCGACGCGACGGCGACGCTCACGTCGCGGGGTGTCCAGCCGCGCGGACGGTACCGGGGCGGGGACTGCTCGGCGGTGTGCACGGTCGGGGTGCCGGTGAGGTCGGCGAGCCGGACCATCGAGATCGCCGAGACCAGCAGGTCGTCGGTGGTCGCGACGGTGTGGGCCGGCCAGAGGAACGGGTCCATCGGATCGGGGAGCGACGCGCGGAGCGTCGGCATGATCGCAGTCAGTGTCACGACCACACGCTCTCGCGCGCTCGAGCAGCGCGGAAGGCCTCCTGACGGAACCCCTACGGTCGGCGGCGGAGTCCTGACGGAGCGCTCACCGGCGGGTGGCCGAGCGCAGGGCTGCGGTCCACCCGAGGGAGATCATGCCGGCACCGATCAGGGTCTTCACCACACCACCGAGGACGAACGGGTACAGCCCGTACTGCAGGGTCTGCTGCAGGTCGAGGCCGAGTGCCACCGCGAGCCAGGCCATCCCGGCCACGAAGGTGACGACGGTGCCGAGGGCGAAGGACAGCAGCGCGTTCCGCAGCGGGCGGTCGCCGAAGCGCTCAGCGACCCAGCCGACCAGGGCCGCGGCAGCGACGAAGCCGACGATGTACCCGCCCGAGGGGCCGACGAGCACGCCGACCCCGGCCGAACCGTCCGCGAAGACCGGCAGCCCGACGACACCGAGCAGCGCGTAGACGAGCATCGACAGGGCACCGCGACGGGCACCGAGGGCACTGCCGACGAGCAGCACGGCCAGGGTCTGCCCGGTGATCGGGACGGGCCAGATCGGCACGGACACCTGCGCGGCACCGGCGGTCAGCAGCGCACCGCCGAGGACCAGCGCGGTGCTGACGACGGCAGTGCGGGGGAGCAGGGCGTCGGCGAGCGGACGGTGTGCGGCGGGGGTGATCGTGGTCATGGTGACTCCTTGCAGAGGGGAGAGGGAGGGTCAGACCGCGACGGCGGCCAGCAGGGACTCGGCGTCGCGCCGGGCCTCGGCCACGGCGGCGGTGTCGAGGCCGCAGGCGCGCAGGCAGGTCGCCACGAGGGCATCGCGGTCGGCGTCCTGCACGGGGCCGGACCGGCGGAGCTGGATGACGGTCTCGGTGATCTGGATGAGCACCGCACCGAGGCGCGACGGCGAGACACCGGCGGCGACGTCCGGGGTGGCAGCGCGCGAGCCGAGGCGCCCGTAGGCCTCCTGGAGTTCGACGCGCTCGGCCCGGAACCCGTCGTAGCGCTCGCCCTGCACCTCGGGCAGCAGGTAGAGCGTGCCGATGTTGTGCGGCGTGCGGGCGAGGGTGTCCACGTCGGCGACGACCAGCGCGGCGAGGGCCCCGGCTGCCGAGGCCGACTCCGGCACGAGATGCTCGAGGCCGCGGACCAGCTCGAGGCTCGGGCGCACCGAGGTCGTGAGCAGCTCGACGAGCATGTCGTCCTTGCCGGCGAAGTGGTAGTACAGCGAGGCCTGCCGGATCCCGACCCGTTCGGCGATCGCCCGGGTCGAGGTCGCGCTGATGCCGTTCTCGACGAACAGCGCGGCGGCGGCGTCGAGGATCTGGTCGCGCGGGCTCAGCGCGGAGTCGGCGTTCGGCACGACCCGCGGTCGGCCGGGGCGCACGGGCCGGTCGTCGGGGGACATGCCCCCATCCTGACAGCCGGTGTCCGTCACGACTGCTCCCGGTACGCGCGCCAGCCGCCGTGGTGGGTGATGTCCTCGGCGCCCTCGACCGCGAACGGCTCGACCAGGAACCCGGTGACCTCGGTGCCGTCGTCGAGCGCCACGGTGCCGATCGCCATCGGTGCCGGCAGGGCCGCGACGAAGGTGCCGAAGCCGGCGGCGGGCAGGCGCCAGACCTCCCCGACGATGCCCGAGCCCGAGCCCGAGCCCGAGCCCGACCCAGGCGCAGCAGCGCCGGACGCGACCGGACCCACGCGGACCAACCCGGGCTTGGGCGGCACCGTGTCGAGGGCGTACAGCCGGTAGTCGGACGCGGTGCGGGCCTCCCGGACGAACGATCCGCCGGACGCGACCAGCTGTCCGTTCAGCGGCTGCCCGCGCAGGTGCGCCCCGACGACCAGCAGGTCGACGGTCGGGGCGGCGAACGCGGCGGCCAACGCCGCCAGGCGCCGGTCGCTGAACGCCGGGCCGGTGAGCATGACGCCGAAGGGCAGGCCGTCGACGAAGCCGGCGGGCACCGCGAGCGAGGCCATGTCGAGCAGGTTCGCGAAGTTCGTGTACCGACCCATCCGGCTGTTCGCGCCGATCGGATCGGCCGCGACCTGCTCGAGCGTCGGGTGCCACGTCGTCGTCGGGGTGAGCAGGGCGGTCGTGCCCTCGAGTGCAGCGCGACCCGCTGCCCCGAACGCGTCGAGCCGTTCCTGGTCGGCGAAGAGCTCCGCGGCGGTCGGTCGTGCGCCACCGAGCACGATCGCGGCGACCGACGGGTCGAGGTCGGCACCGACCTCGTCGCGGTGGGCCTCGATGTGGGCGCCGACGGCCGCGTACCGCTCGGCGACGAACGCGCCGTCGTAGAGCAGTGACGCGGCGTCGAGCAGGGGTGCGATGTCGACCTCGACCACCTGGTGTCCGAGCGCACGGAACCGGTCGACGGCCGCGGCGAACGCCTCGGCCCAGCCGGGTGCGAGTCCCTCGAGCTGCGACGGCAGCGGCACCGCGATGCGCGGGACGGCCGGCAGGTCGGCGAGGGCGAGGTCGGGCCGCGCGAGGGGGTCGACGCCGTCCGGACCGGCCATCAGCTCGGCCGCCGTGCGCGCCAGGTCCAGCGACCGGGCGAACACCGTGACGCAGTCCTGCGAGCGGCAGGCGGGGACGACGCCCGTGTTCGGCACGAGCCCCTTCGTCGGCTTCACCCCGACCAGGTTGCCGAGCGCGGCGGGCACCCGGCCGGACCCGGCGGTGTCGGTGCCGAGCGCGAAGTCGACGATGCCCAGCGCGACCGCCGTGGCGGAACCGCTCGACGACCCGCCGGAGATCCGCGTCGGGTCCCAGGCGTTCCGGACCGCACCGAACGGCGACCGGGTGCCGACCAGGCCGGTGGCGAACTGGTCGAGGTTCGTCTTGCCGACGACGACGGCGCCGGCGGCGCGGAGCCGGGCGACGGCGGTGGCGTCGGCGGCGGGGTCGTGGGCGTAGGAGCGGGCGGCTGCGGTGGTGGGCAGGCCGGCGACGTCGATGTTGTCCTTCACGGCGAACAGCAGGCCGGCCAGGGGCAGGGACGGGTCCACGGCGAGGGCCTCGGCCAGCACGTCGGTGCGGTCACGCAGGGTGATCCAGACCTCGGGGCGGTCGACGGCGTCGATGCGGGCGAAGGCGTCGCGGACGCGGGCCGCGGCGGACGTCGTGGCGGCCGCGGTGGCGGCGGTCGGGCCGGCGCTCGCCACGCCGATCCCGCTCACGCTGCCGCTCCGATCGCGGCGAGGACCTGGCCCGGCGCGACCTGGTCGCCCGGCTTGATGTACACCTCGAGCACGTGGCCCGGCACCGGTGCGTGCACCATCGACTCCATCTTCATCGCCTCCACGGCCAGCAGCTTCTGCCCCTCGTCCACACGGTCACCCGGGCGGACGTCCACCTGCCACACGGTCGAGGTGAAGGGGGCGTACACGGCGGTCGACCCCTCGGGCACGGTCACGGCGTCGGCCACCACGGCGGCCGGTTCGTCACGGACGTCGAACTCGCCCGATGCCCGCCACCGCTCCTTCTCCTCGCCGAACGCCTGCGCCTGCTGCGCTCGGAAGTCCGCGATGGACCCGGCGTTGTCGGCCAGGAACCGGTTGTAGGACGCGATCGAGAACTCGCCCTCGACGGTCTCGAACGAGCCCCGTCCGGCGTCCGTCTCGGCGCGCAGCTCGAGCAGTTCGTCGGCACCGACCGGGTACCACTCGATCCGGTCGAAGAACCGCAGCGCCCACGGGTTCTCCTGGAACAGCCCGCCGCGGCGGAACCGGTTCCAGATCTGCACGGTGCGGCCGACGAACTGGTAGCCGCCGGGACCCTCCATGCCGTAGATGCACAGGTACGCGCCACCGATGCCGACGGAGTTCTCGGCGGTCCAGGTGCGGGCCGGGTTGTACTTCGTCGTGACCAGGCGGTGCCGGGGGTCGAGCGGGGTCGCGACCGGGGCACCGAGGTACACGTCGCCCAGGCCGAGCACCAGGTAGCTCGCGTCGAACACGGTGCGGAAGACGTCGTCGACGCTCTCGAGCCCGTTGATGCGACGGATGAACTCGATGTTCCACGGCGTCCACGGGGCGTCGTTCCGGACGCCGTTCATGTACCGCTCGATCGCCAGGCGGGTGGCCGGGTCGTCCCACGACAGCGGCAGCCTGACGGTGCGTGACGGCACGACGAGCTGGTCGGTCGGCGGGATCTCGTCCTCGAGCTCGCGGAGCAGCCCCGCCACGTCGCGCGCCTTGAGCACGGAGGCGTCGGTGTGCACCTGCAGGGAGCGGATGCCCGGCGTGATGTCGAGGATCCCCTTCGGCGTGTGCTCCTGCAGCTTCGTCATGAGCGCGTGCACGCGCATCCGCAGCGCGATGTCGAGGGTCATGTCGCCGTACTCGACGAGCACGTTGTCGTCGCCGTCGCGTCGGTACGCGACGCTCGGCCGCACGTCGGTCGTGTCCAGGCGGGCGATCACGCCGTCGTCGCCGTCGCCTCCGGTGCGCGGCACCGTCCTGGAGGCCCGGTGCGCGTCGAGCGCGGCGGCGTCGGCTTCGCGGACGGGGACGAACCGGACCGTGTCACCCGGTCGGAGCTGGCCCAGCTTCCACAGGTCGCCGCTGGCGACCACGGCGGGGCAGACGAAGCCGCCGAGCGACGGCCCGTCCGGGCCGAGGATGATCGGGGTGTCCCCGGTGAAGTCGATCGCACCGACGGCGTACGGGGTGTCGTGGATGTTCGACGGGTGCAGACCGGCCTCGCCGCCGTCGGTCCGTGCCCACTCCGGCCGCGGGCCGATGAGTCGGATGCCGGTGCGTGCCGAGTTGTGGTGCACGGCGTAGTCGGTGGCGTAGAAGACGTCGAGGTCGTCGCGGGTGAAGAAGTCCGGCGCCGCGTGCGGCCCCTCGGTGACGGCGATCTCCCACGCGTCGGTGAGCGCGGTGCGGCGGTCGGCCGGGGTCGGACCGCCCACCAGGCCCAGACGCGTGCCGGACGGGAACGCCGGGTGCGGGGCGTCCGAGTCCGGGGAGCCCGGGCGCAGGACGTCGCCGGCGAGCAGGGCCCGACCGGCGTGACCGCCGAAGCCACCGAGCGTGAAGGTCGCGGTCGAGCCGAGGTACGTCGGCACGTCGAAGCCGCCCCGGACCGCCAGGTAGGTGCGGAGGCCCGGACCGGGTGCCGTGCCGATCGCCAGGGTCTGGCCGGCGCCGACCTCGACGGGCTCCCACAGCGCCACGGGTTCACCGTCGAGGGTGACCGGCGCCGGCGAACCCGTGAGCGCGACCACCGCGGCGGCCGAGAACCGGAGCGTCGGGCCGGTGGCGGTGACCTCGAGCGCGGGGGCACCCTCCGGGTTGCCCACGGCGCGGTTCGCCTCGGCGAAGGACGCCGCGTCGAACGGGCCGCTCGGCGGGACGCCCACCTGCCAGTACCCGACCCGGCCCGGCAGGTCCTGGATCATCGTCATGGTGCCCGGTGCGACGACGTCGATGCGCGGGTCCGGGTCCTCGGTCGCGTCGAGCGTCGAGGTGGAGTGCGTGGCGGTGCGGAGCTCGAGGTCGTCGGTCAGCGCGCGGAGCAGCCCGGCGTTCGTGACGATGCCGTCGATGCGGGTGGCCGCGAGCCCGTCGCGCAGCAGGTCGAGGGCGTCGTCGCGGGTCTCCCCGGTGGCGATCACCTTGGCGAGCATCGGGTCGTAGAACGCGGACACCTCGGAGCCGGTCTCGACCCAGCCGTCGACGCGGATGCCGGTGCGCTCGCCGGATGCCGTGGTCGCGCTCGGGAACACGGCCTGGGTGACGAGGCCGCTGGAGGGCAGCGAGCCCTTCGCCGGGTCCTCGGCGTAGACACGGGCCTCGACGGCGTGGCCGTTCGGGGTCCAGGTGCGGTCGAACACGTCGGGGTCGATGCCGGCGGCACCGTCGCGGGCCAGGCGGAGCATGAGCTCGACGAGGTCGACACCGAAGACCTCTTCCGTGACCGGGTGCTCGACCTGCAGGCGGGTGTTCACCTCGAGGAACGACGCCTCTTCGCGCACCGGGTCGTAGACGAACTCGACGGTGCCGGCGCTGCGGTACCCGACGCTCTCGGCCAGGCGGCGTGCGGACGCGTGCAGCTCGGCGCGGACGTGCTCGGGGAGCGCCGGTGCCGGGGCCTCCTCGATGACCTTCTGGTTGCGGCGCTGCAGGGAGCAGTCGCGGTCGCCGATCACCGCGACGCGGCCCTCGCCGTCGCCGAAGAGCTGGACCTCGACGTGCCGGGCCGGCCGCACGAGTCGTTCGAGGAAGATGCCGGCCGACCCGAAGTTCGCAGTCGCCAGGCGGACGACGCTCGTGTAGGCCTCACGGACCTCGTCGAGGGTCGAGCACGCCTGCATGCCGATCCCGCCGCCACCCCCGGTGGCCTTGAGCATGACGGGCAGCCCGATGCGCTCGGCCTCGGCCACGGCGTCGTCGACGCTGGCGAGCAGTCCGGTGCCGGCGAGCATCGGGACCCCTGCCGCGGCGGCCAGCTCGCGGGCGGTGTGCTTCGCGCCGAACCGGACGATCTGGTCGGCGGTCGGCCCGACGAACCGGATGCCGGCGTCCTCGCAGGCCTGGGCGAACTCGGTGTTCTCGGACAGGAACCCGTAGCCGGGGTGCACCAGCCCGGCGCCGGTGTCCTTCGCGGCCTGCACGACCGCGTCGATGCGCAGGTACGAGTCGCGGGCGGGTGCGGGACCGAGCCGGACGGCGGTGTCGGCCTCGCGGACGTGGGGTGCCGCGCGGTCGGCGTCCGAGTAGACGGCGACGGTGCGCATGCCGAGCGCCTTCGCGGAGCGGATGATGCGACGGGCGATCTCACCGCGGTTCGCGACGAGGACGGTGTCCGTGCTGAGGGCGGGGGTCTGGTTCACGGTGGCGGTCCCGGTGGGGTCGGGCGCGGCGGTCACGGCTGGACCACGATCATGCGCAGCGGTGTGCAGGAGAAGTCGTTGCAGGGGTTGTTCATCTGCGGGCAGTTCGAGACGACGACGAGCACGTCCCGCTCGGCACGGATCGCGACCCGCTTGCCGGGGGCGCTCATGCCGTCGACGATCCCGAGGGCGCCGTCGGCCTCGACCGGCACGTTCATGAACCAGTTGAGGTTCGACACGATGTCGCGGGCACCGAGTCCGTGGCGGCCGGCCTCGGCCAGGAAGTTCTCGCGGCAGCCGTGCTGGTACTGGGTGTGGTGCCCGTACCGCAGGGTGTTCGACTCCTTCGAGCACGCGCCGCCGATGGTGTCCTGCCGGTCGATCTCGTTCGCGACGACGGTCATCAGCGGGCGGCCCTCGTTCGACATCAGGACGGTGCCGGTCCGGACGTACGCGTTGCCCTGTGCGGCGAGGGTGTCCGGCACGCTGTACCGCTCGTCGGGGTCGTGGGCGTCGTAGAGCAGGCAGTCGGCGCTCTGGTTGCCGCCGACGTCGACGATGGTGAGCACCTCGCCGGCGCGGACCACGGCGGACCACGGCGCCAGCGGGGCGACCCGGTCGTCGCGGACCACGGCGCCCGGCACCAGGGACTCGCTCCAGTCGAGGGCGACGTCCGGGTCGTGGACGGCTCCGACCGGGACGGTGGAGGTGGGGGTGTGGGTCGTCGTGTCGGTCATCACAGGCCTCGGGCTTCCGCGTGGTCGATCGAGTTCAGGTAGGCGCGGGTGAGTTCCGGCGTCGCGGTGAACCGCTCGTCGGCCGCGGTCGTCGGGGCCCCGCGCCATGCGTGCACCCGCAGTGGTCCGACCGCGTAGTCCGGGCGCGGGTCGATCGGGTGCGCGACGTTCGCGACCAGGACGAGCAGCGGCAGCTCGGCGACGAGCGTGACGTGGGTGCCCGCGCCGGCCGAACCGGTGAAGGTCATCGCCCCCTCGGCGTCGATCCGCACGCCCTGGAAGAACGAGATGCTCGGCGGCAGGTCCCGCTTGGTGAGCCCGTGCTTGGCGGCGGCCTTCGCGAACAGCGACCGACCGCTCGGGGTGCGCCCCTCGGGTGCCGCGTCGCCGTACTTCCGCTCGTTCCAGGCGTCGGTCGAGGTGCCGCAGAACGCGTCGTGGTGCCCCGAGGTGTCCTCGAGCACGGTCGCGAGCGCTCGGCCGTCCCCGCTCAGCAGGGGCGAACCCTGGCCCAGGTACGCCTGCCACGGGATCTTCTGGGTGTCGGCGACGTTGAGCCGTTCCCACGGTTCGAGCGCGTTGAACACCAGGACGTTGGCGCAGGCCTGACCCGTAGGGTCGTCGAACCGCAGCCGTGACCCGCGGGCCAGCACCTTGTGCGTGTACCCCCCCGGCGCCACCGTCTCGGCCCAGACGAGCTGAGCGGGGTCGACGCCATGGGGGGCGAACGGTGACGACGACGCCGGCAGGTACGGCATGTACTCGGACTGCGAGCCGGCCTGGGCACGTGCGTCGGACCGGGAGGCGAGCACGCTGTCGGTCTGGTGGAGGTCGCGCATGGGGTTCCTTCCGGATCAGGCTTCGACGGAGGCGGCGGTCGGGCTCGCCGCAGTCGCGGCTGAGGGGACGGGCACCGCCGCGGTGGTGGGGACCTCGGCCAGGGTGATCGGCCCGTGTGTGCGGTGCCGCCAGCTCGACCACGCCCAGCCGACGAGCAGCACGCCGCCGATGAACAGCAGGGCGCTGTACTGCAGCCACCACGAGGTGCCGGTCAGGTCGTAGATCTCCGGCCGGGGCCAGATGAGGTTGATCGCCATGCCGATCTGGAACGCCACGGCCAGGGCGTTCAGCGGGATGCCCCAGCGACCGAGGGTGAACAGCGGCTTGCCGTCCTCGTCGACCCCGGTCGGCAGCCCGGTACGACGGAGCTTGATCCGCTGGACCAGCAGCGGCCCGGTGACGCCGAGGTAGGCCAGGTAGAGCATCGCGATGCACAGGCTCGACAGGGCGGTGAAGATCGCGGACTGCCCGATGTTGACGGCGAGGGCCAGCCCGGCGCCGACCCCGACGACGATCGACGCGGCGATCGGGGTGCCGGTGCGGGGCGAGACGCGGGCCAGGGTGCGGTGGAAGGGCAGCGCCTTCTCGCGGGCCATCGAGTAGACCATCCGGGCACCGGCGGTCTGCACGGCGAGGGTGCAGGCGAAGACCGCGACGGCGACGGTGCAGAGCAGGAGTCGACCGAAGACGTCGCCGAGGGTCGAGGTGATCACCCAGGCGAGTCCCTGCGTGGCGAGCTTGCCGTCGGTCAGGCTCGGGGCGGCGACGAGGGCGCCGATGATGAGCAGCCCGCCGCCGAGGCCGGAGACCGTGAGCGCCCGGACGATCGTCTTCGGGGTGGTCCGGCGCGGGTTGTGGGTCTCCTCGGCGAGCTCACCGGCCGAGTCGAAGCCGACCATCACGTACGCGGCCATCAGCGAGGAGGCCAGGAACGCCCACACGTACGGCTCGGTGCTCGTCGACCCGGTGGTCGTGAACACCACGGAGGCGCTGCGG
This sequence comes from Curtobacterium sp. ME-Dv--P-122a, assembly GCF_030209645.1. NCBI lineage: Bacteria > Bacillati > Actinomycetota > Actinomycetes > Micrococcales > Microbacteriaceae > Curtobacterium > Curtobacterium sp. ME-Dv--P-122a. The sequence continues at coordinate 195,138 of NZ_JARVRO010000006.1, read as the reverse complement.
TGCGGCAGCAGGAACAGGGCGCCGATGAGCACGACGACGCCGATGATCTCGATGAGCACGCCGAAGCTCGTCACGCGGGCCATCAGCCGGACGCTCGTGATGTTCACGATCGTCGTCACGGCGAGCATCACCAGCCCGAGGACCACCGCGTTCGCGGCACCGGTCGGCGACGCGACGGACGGGTCCGCGCCCGGACCGCCGACGACCTGGAACCCGTCCCAGATCGCGGGGAGCACGGCCTGCACGGCGATGGCCGCCACCGCGACGGTGAGGATCTGGCCGATGATCATCGTCCAGCCGGTGAACCAGCCGAAGCGGGCTCCGGCCAGGCGGCTCGACCACTGGAAGATCGCGCCGGAGATCGGCCAGCGGGCCGCGAGCTGCGCGAAGTTCAGCGCGACGAGCAGCTGGCCACCGAAGACGAGCGGCCACGCCCAGAAGAACGCAGCACCGCCCAGCCCGAAGCCGAGTCCGAACAGCTGGAAGACCGTGGTGAGGATCGAGACGAAGGAGAAGCCCGCCGCGAAGGAGGAGAACGAGCCGACCCCGCGGTGGAGTTCCTGCTCGTAGCCGAGGCGGGCGAGCCCCTGGGTGTCGACGTCGGACGTGGCGCGCGGTGCGTGGAGCGGTGCTTGCGGAGAACGCATGACTGCAGACCTTTCGCGGAGTACCTGTCGGGTGACAGGTAGTGCGACAAGTGTCTTGCGGCCCTGTGTCGGCGCCGTTGCCCGTCTGTTTCGAGTGCGTGACGGCAGGCCCCGGCGTGTAAATGTTCCGAGTCGGCGGGCGGATCAGCGGTGGGGGATCACCGGGGGGTCACTCGACGTCCACGTCCCGCTTGCCGCGGCGGACGATGAGCGGGTCCGGCTTGCCGATGACGTCGGCGGCCTTGTCCGGGTAGTCGAACTGCGTCAGGAAGTACCGCATCGCGTTGAGCCGCGCGCGCTTCTTGTCGTTCGACCGCACGATCGTCCACGGCGCGTAGCGCTTGCTCGTCCGGGTGAACATCGCCGTCTTCGCCTCGGTGTAGTCCTCCCACCGGTCGAGCGACAGCAGGTCGATGTCGGACAGCTTCCACCGTCGCACCGGGTCGAGCTGTCGCATCGCGAACCGGGTCCGCTGCTCGCGCCGGGTCACCGAGAACCAGAACTTCGTCAGGTGGATGCCGGAGTCGACGAGCATCCGCTCGAACTGCGGCACCTGGGTCATGAACGACTCGTACTCGTCGTCGCTGCAGAACCCCATCACCCGTTCGACGCCGGCACGGTTGTACCAGGAGCGGTCGAACAGGACCATCTCACCGGCGGCCGGCAGGTGCTGCACGTAGCGCTGGAAGTACCACTCACCGCGCTCGCGCTCGGTCGGCTTGCTCAGCGCGACGACCCGCGAGGTCCGGGGGTTGAGGTGCTCCGTGAACCGCTTGATCGTGCCGCCCTTGCCCGCGGCGTCACGCCCCTCGAAGAGCACCACGACCTTCTGGCCGGTGTCCTCGAGCCAGTACTGGCACTTCAGCAGCTCGATCTGCAGCAGGTACTTCTGGTACTCGTACTCGTCCCGCGGCAGGCGCTCCGAGTACGGGTAGTCGTCCTGCCAGGTGAGCACCGGGTTGCCGTGCGGGTCGATCAGCTCCGGGTCGGCCGTCTGACCGTCCGCGACGCTGTACCCCTCGGTCCGCAGCTGTTCGATGTACTCCCGCAACGGCTGCGAGTACGGCGCTGTGTCCACGGTGTCCTCCCTCTGCGAGCCGATCGGCTGTCGGCCCCAGGGCCATCCTGGCCCGGCCACCCGCACGACCGCCCCACGCCTCGCCCTGGACGCGACCCGATGACGGCCTGGAGGCGCGGTGCGGGCCCGCCCCGTGCCTCCCGACCGCATGTGGCCCTTCACAGGCATGATGGGGCCATGACGGACCAGGCCGAGATGATCCACCCCGAGATCGCACCGAGCGGAGACGGGTGCGTCGAGTGCGACGCGACCGGCTCGTGGTGGGTGCACCTGCGCCGCTGCGCGGCGTGCGGCCACGTCGGCTGCTGCGACGACTCCCTCAACACGCACGCGACGCGGCACTGGGAGGAGACCGGGCACGCGGTCATCCAGAGCTACGAGCCCGGCGAGACCTGGGCGTGGGACTACCGCGACGACACCCGTTCCGAGGGGCTCGAGCTCGCTGCCCCCACCAGCCACCCCGTGACGCAGGCAGTCCCCGGGCCGGCGGATCGCCTTCCCGGGGACTGGTTGGAACTGCTCGGCGGATCGCGCTGATCCGCGGCGGTCGTCAGGTCAGACGGCCGCGGTCGCCTCGTCGCGGTGCGGGAGCTTCCAGCCCGGACGCACGAAGTGGCAGGTGTAGCCGTGCGGGTTCTTCTCGAGGTAGTCCTGGTGCTCGTCCTCGGCCTCCCAGAACGGGCCGGCCGCGGTGACCTCGGTGACGACCTTGCCGGGCCAGATGCCCGACGCGTCGACGTCCGCGATGGTGTCGAGTGCGACCTGCTTCTGCTCGTCGGTCGTGTAGAAGATGGCCGAACGGTAGCTGCGACCGATGTCGTTGCCCTGGCGGTCCTTCGTCGACGGGTCGTGGATCTGGAAGAAGAACTCCAGCAGGTCCCGGTACGAGATCTGGGACGGGTCGAAGACGATCTCGACCGACTCGGCGTGGTCGCCGTGGTTGCGGTACGTCGCGTTCGGCACGTCGCCGCCGGAGTAGCCGACGCGGGTGCTGACGATGCCGGGACGACGACGGAGGAGCTGCTGCGCTCCCCAGAAGCATCCGCCGGCGAGGATGGCGGTCTCGGTGGTGGTCATGGTGGCCTCCTGGGCTCTCGTGTCACTGGCTGCGACACCGTGTGGTGCAACCGGCAACAGGGACGATCTGTTCCCGTCGTCAGGTCCGCTGTGGGGCACGGACCCACCCGGGTGTGCGGTCGGTACGACTCGACCCTACGAGTCCGTGCTCCGTGTCACCCCTGCGGTACGGTCAGCCTCACATGAAGCGGTCATCCATCGACGAAGTCCAGCGCCGTCCACGTGGTTGGTGGCTGCTCGGACTCGCGTTCTGTTTCCTCGTCTTCCTCGAGGTGTTCGTGGCGATCGGCTCGCTGCCGGGGATGCTCGCCGCGCACCTGCAGTACACGCCGTGTGGCTCCGACGAGACGGTGCGGTGTTCGTACGTCGTCGGGGAGACCGCACAGTTCCTCGTGCCGCTCCTCGCACTCGTCGTCGCGATCACGACCTGGGTCATCGGGGCGTCCGGTGCTCCCACGGTGCGGCGACAGGTGCTGATACCCACGATCGGCCTCGTGGTCATCGTCCTGATCTTCGTGCTCGGTGTCGTCGCGATCGATCTGTCGATCCGATGACGGTCGTGAACCGAACTCGCCGCCACACGCTCCCGAGGAGCTGATGCCGTTCACTCCAGCTCGGTTTCGAGACAGGGTCGACTGCGAGGTGGATCACGTCGTCGACGGACACAGGAGCGCTGGTCTCGGTGCCCTATAGCCGATCGGCTTTCGGACACGTCATTCGCGGGAAGATTGTCCTACCCACTTGTGTGCTGGACTCCCTCCGCAGCTCATCCCTGCCGTCGACAGTCGTGGTCGCTAGTGTCATGGCAGGATCGACCCACACAGAATCCCTCCGGAGTTGACATGAGCGTGCGCGTGCCCATACGTGGGGTGACCCTCGAGTGGGCCCGCACCGCGATGGGTATCAGCGCCGAAGAGCTCGCCCGGAGCGCTGCCGTGAAGCCGACGCAGGTGGAGCAGTGGGAGGCCGGTGACGTCGCTCCTACCCTTCCGCAGCTGCGGAAGGTGGCGCACCATCTCGAACGCACGATCGCGTTTTTCCTCACCGACCCGCCGGCGTCTACCGGGGTGCCCGCCGTGGTCGACTTCCGCGGCGCAACCGCCGGCACCGTCCCAAGCGTGGTGCGGCGCGAGACTAAACGTGCCGAGCAGTACCGCGACACCACCCTCGAACTCGACGGTCCGCCCGCTGCGCAGCTCCGACTCGAGCCGTTCGAACGCCGCACCCTCGCTGCTGCCGCAGCCGCGCTCCGGCGGCAGCTGCTCGCCGTCCTCCCGGAAGGCAAACCGCGGACGCCGGGGGAGGGGTTCAACCGGTGGAGGGAGGCTCTCGAGGCGCTTGGGGTGCTGGTGTTCCAGAGCACCGGTGTGCCGCGCAGCACCTACCGGGGGCTGTCCGTGTTTCACGAGCAGTACCCGATCATCCTCGTCAACGGCGCCGACGCCGCGAACGGGAAGATCTTCACCCTGTTCCACGAGCTAGGCCACCTCAGCAACCGGTCCAGCGGTGTGTGTGTTGAGCAAGAAGACGGCCGTGAAGAGTCCCTCTGTAATGCGTTTGCAGCCGAGGTCCTGATGCCCGCCTCGGACGTGCGCCGCCGCGTCACGCGCGGCGGTCGGGCCGACATGGTGCGCCAGGTCGTCAGCACGTACGGGGTGAGCACGCTCGCGGCCGCGATCCGCCTGCACAGCCTGCAGCTGATCGAGACGGTGGACCTGGAACAGGTGCGGCAGGAGTCCGATGACGTTTGGCAGCGCGAACGCGACCAGCTCAGCGCCGCCGACGGCCACCCGCCGTACGCGACGCTGCGATACCGCGACCTCGGTCCGACCTATGTCGGCCGGGTGATGCGAGCCCTGCATCAGAACCGCGTTGACTACCTCGAGGCCAGCTACATGCTCGGCGCGAAGATCCCCACGGTCGAGAAGCTCGAGCAGGAGTACCAACGACGAGGTAGCCAGTGACCGACTACACCCTCGACACGAACATCCTCATCCTGCTCAACCGGCACTACCCGCGCGACATCTTCCCCGGCCCCTGGGCTGAACTTGAAGCGCTCATCGACGCCCGGCACGCGTGCATCTGTCGGGAAGTCCTCGACGAACTTGCCCGCGGCGGCGACCAGCTGCACAGCTGGGCGAAGAACGAGACCGGGTTCGTCTGCGAGATCACAGCTGAGGAAATTCCGATCGTTGACGCGATCAGCACTGCGCACCCCGGCTGGGTGCAAGGCACTGCCAACGCTGCCGATCCATGGCTGATCGCACACGCGGCGGCTGGGGGCCGAACGATCGTCACCGAGGAACGCCGCGCTGGCGACAACGTTCAAGATCACAACCAGAGGATCCCCAACGTCGCCACCGAACATCAGGTCGACACGTTGAACTTCTTCGCGCTCGCTCGCGCTGAAGGATGGCAGTTTTCCTCTAACGGGTGATCCGTGTTGGACCGTATGCGGTCCCGGTTGAGGATCGGTCGGTGCGAAGCGAGCCCGATTCGAACAACTCGTATTCCGCGTCGTAGTAACGAGTCGTCCGTCCCTGGCTCGTCAGCCCGAGACGCAGACAGACTCGGCGCGACGCAGCGTTCTCGACGTGGGCAACCGCGATGATCCGGTCGAGCCCGGATGCTGAAGCGTGCCGCAGCAGCAGCTGCGCCGCCTCGGTTGCGTATCCGTGGCCCCACGCATCTGGATGGAAGTGCCAGCCGATCTCGACCTCGGCGGAGGGTTCACGCGTTCCCGAGAGCCTGATGGGTTGCAACATGACCGTGCCGACGGGTGTACCAGTTGCAGTGGCTTCGACCGCCCAGTACCCCAGCACCGGGCCGCTGCGTGCGCGGAGACGACCGATCAAGGCGTGAGCTGCGTCGATGTTCTCCATGACTTTGGGCTCGTGCCCGAGGTAGCGCTGAACGTCCCACCGTGCGTACATGTCAAACACGAACGCAGCGTCATCGGCCGTCCAGGGACGCAAAAGAACACGGCTTCCGGTCAAGTTCGTCACCCGCGAAGCGTACCCACCTGCTCATTACTGGCCGTCTCGATAGCCGATCGGCCACCGGACGCTTTGGCTACTGGTTGGAAGTGATCGCGCAGCGAGGCGCGCAACAGCGGGTCGGGAGTACGTCCCTGCTACAGGTATCCATGGTGAACGTCGGACCCTGCCACTACTGTTCCGAGTACTTGTCACTTCGTACAAGGCGTGCTCTCATGACCACAAACACGTGGCCTCGCAACCGCTACACCGGCATCGGCGGTGGGCTCTACACCGGCGTTGGGGGCGGTCTGTACGCCGGCGTTGGCGGCGGTGCCTACACGGGCGTTGGCGGCGGTGCCTACACGGGCGTTGGCGGCGGTGCCTATACCGGTGTCGGTGGCGGTGCCTACACGGGCGTTGGCGGTGGGTTGTACACCGGGCCTGGCGGTGGGTTGTACACCGGCCCGGGTGGCGGGCTCTACACCGGACCCGACAGCAACGTCTACCGGTCGAACCAGCCCCCGATGCGCGTCCTCATCCCCTTCCATCGCCGGCACGGGAAGAACCGTCAAGCGGATGTGCTCGCAAAGGCCCATCGTCTGGATCTCTAAGCCAGCTTCATCAGATCGTCAACGTCGACGAGCTGGCGGCCGAGTGGGTGCGAGATGGCGGTCCTCGAGCGGGATCTCCGACAATTTCGGGGGACACGCGACACGCGGGCGTCGAACTGTGAGCAGCCTCGCTCTGTGTCGTGATCGCGTCCCGGTAGCCGATCCTCCACCGGAAGCGCTCCTCGCTTGGAGCACCAGAATGGCCCTTCGTGGCAAGCTTGCGGCCAGGTTGAGGAGGGATCGCAATGGATGAAGCTGTCTTGTACGACCTTTGCAGTCGCGCTCGACTCGTTCAGGTCCGGATCGTCTCAACCGAAGCAGGGCTCTTGGGCCTCACCGACTTCATCGGTCGTGCTGCTCGCTGCTCGGAGAATTACTCGCACGCGCATCTGCTGCAGCTGATCCAGGCTGCGCCGCGGCCAGTCGGCCTCCGCTACGGCTTCCGTCGGCTGGAAGCCGTCAGCGCGAGTCGGACCGTAGCCCCGGACTCGTTCACCGACATCGAACGCGGCGAATACGAGGCTGCGCAGAGTGCGCTCCTCAAGAGCGTCGGACGCGACTCTGGGGAACCGGCGCCCGGAGCGGTAGGAGTGATGCGGAACGTACTCGAGCAGTTCATTCTGCGCTGGTTCTGAGGGAGAGATCGGGTCGAACGCCACCTCGTTTGACGATCGGCTGACGGACGGTTCTTTGACCCGGAGTGAGGCGGCCGCTCGAGGCGTCGGTGGACCGTGTGAGGATCACCGCGTGGCACAGAGAACAGGGGCACCCACGGCGGACGTTCGAAGGGCGCGGATGCTGAAGTTCCTCGCGCGCGCCGATTGGGTGCTGAAGGGGCGGATATTCGACGCACGCCCGATGGACGCGCAAGGGTGGGAGATGCGCTTCCGGGTACAGCCCATCCCCGGCACCGACCGAGTACAGATCGTCGGCCTCGATCTCGGCGTACCTGACCTCGACGACGATGTCTTGCAGGCCAATGCGGCCCGCTGCCGCGTCTTCTTCGCGATGAAGGAGGACAGCTATCTTCCGACGGTCGTCTCACTGCTGCGACAGTCGGTCGGCGCGCACCGCCGCGCAGAGCTCGATGGGCTGAAGCGCTTCGTCAATGCGAGAGTGAAGAACGGAGATCTCGTTGGCGCCCACATGTACTCCGGCCGAGTGCTCGGTGATAACGGCGAGAACGCTGGCCAGATGCACGGCAACGACCAGATCGCGATGGACTACATCTATGGCCGACTTCTGCACGAGACGCCCGACGCACTGAAACGACTCGACGACGTCACGACGGACGCCACGGTCCGTCACGCAGTCGTCTCGAAGCTGCACGACCTCATGCAGGCGGTGTACTGGACGCGTGCCGAACTGCTACGCGCAGCAGCTGCAAACGACCTCGACTTTGAGCTGCCGGGGGAGGTCCGGAAGGGGCGCGATTCCTTCGGCGGAGTCCTGCCGCAACCTTGAAGAAGCCGGGCGAACTTGTCCCGATAGCTGATAGGCAACCGGACGGCACCTCTGTCACCAACGGCTCGCTAAGCTCCACCCACATCTGGAGTGGCACGACCGATCGATAGGGGTAGCAATGTTGATTCTGCAGTTGCTCGTGCCGGTAGTCCTGGTTGTCGTCGCCGTGCTCATCTTCCTCGCCGCCAGCGGGAGCATGAGTCGAAGCCCGCTACAGGACCAGCAGGACGCCGAGTGGCGGGCGAGGCGTGACGAGCGACGTCGAGCTCGAGTCGAGCGCCGTTCCAGCGATCGGTAGACGATCGCCTATCGGGCACCTAAGAACGGTACGCGCGGGCGTACCCACTTAGCTTCGTCGCGCTCACCGGCATCGACAGTTGTAGTGTCCGGAGCATGGCGCTGGTGCTGACGTGTGGGTTGTCGTTCTCGGGAAAGAGCACGTTCGCTGCCGGGTTGTCCCATGCGTTAGATGCCGAGTTGCTGACCCTCGACCGGATCAACGAGGATCGCGGTCTTCACGGAGGGCAGGGCATTCCGTTGGAGGAGTGGGCGACCACGAACCGGATCGCGCACGAGCGTGCCGGTGGGCTCCTTGCCGCTGGCCGCCACGTCGTCGTTGATGACACTGGGTCGCCGCGCTTCATCCGTGATGAGTGGCGGGCGACCGCATCAGCGGCAGGGGTTCCCTTCGTGCTGGTGTGGGTACAGGTCAGCCCGGAGCTGCAGCGTCAACGAGTCCTAGCCAACAGGGAAAAGCAGGTGCGGCCCGACGTCACAGACGCGGTGCTCGCAGAACACGGCGCGAGCTTCGAAGCACCGGTGGAGGAAGACCCGTTGGTCATCGACGCGACTTCCACGAGTGACCCAGCGATCATCGCGGCCACCGCCGAGGTAATCGAGGCCGCCACCGTCCGGTAGGCGATCGTCAACCGGACGCTCGAGGACCAGAACCGGATCTCGGTGTCGTCGTTTCCGCACCGCTCCGTGTCGTGATCTCGCCTCGGTAGCTGATCGACTATCGGACGAAGGTCAGGTAGCAGAATCAAGGCATGACCCCACCTCCCGCAGGCTTGTCCTGGATCGGTTTCACTAAGGCGCAGCATGACCTCCTCGAAACCTTGCACTTCATCGGCAACAACGGGTGGGATCGGAACGGACAGACCGACGAGATGATGCCGGCACTGCTCGGACGCGCGGCCGCTGAAGAGCTCTCAATCGCGCGGATCAAGGAGGCCATGGCGGCTGTTGGCCACTCTCGTACCGAACTGCACCAACTCGACCGGTGGGAGTCCAAGCGCACGACCGGGAAGTTCGGGCGCTGACACTCACACGCTGCGGCCCGCGTTCGCAGTAAGCCAGGCGATCGGGTCGACTGGTGTTACGCCGCCGAGCATCACTTGCAGGTGCAGGTGCGCGCCGGTGCTGGCGCCGGTGTTCCCGACGAGGCCGACGAGCTGTCCCACGGCGACCTGCTGCCCGGCGCGCAGTGGGGATGAGCCGAAGATCATGTGCGCGTAGAGGGTGGAGATGGTCTGCCCGTCGATCTGGTGGTCGATGATGACGTACTGGCCGTACTCCGGGTGCGTGCCGGAGACGCGGACGGTGCCGGCGGCGACGGCGCCGATCGGGGTGCCGGCGCCGGGGGTGATGTCCGCGCCCTGATGCATGGACGAGCATGTCGCGCACGGGGCGCTGCGTGCGCCGAAGGGTGAGCTGATCCGGATGGCGCCGGCGACGGGCCAGCGGATGTCGCCCGCCCCGGTGTTCACGATCGCACCGGTCGCGGCAGTCGGTGTGGCCGCTTCGCTGTCGGCTGCGGTCGCCGTGCTGGCGGGCTTGGTGGTGGTGATGGTCGGTTTCGGTGCGGGCTTGGTGACGGTGTACCCGTCCCGGTCAGCCGAGATGGTCACGCCGGCAGCGGTGAAGCTCTGCCCCGTGGTGACCGGGCTGATGCCGGGCACCGTGGAGACCGGCCCGGTGGTGGCTTGGGCGGGTAGTGCTGCTGCGGCGAACAGCGCCATCGCTGCGGTGGCTCCGGTGACGGGGATCGCTGCCAGCGCACGGGACCGCAACGTGCGGCCACGGGACGGTGACGCGGGACCGGACGGGGCCGGCAGCGGCCTGACGGCGACTGGGTGGACGCCAGCTCGGGCCGCCGTGCTGGTACGGCGGGGGTGGATGCTCGCTGCGGCGCGTTCCGCGGCGAGAGCTTCCCGGCGGGTCAGCGGGGTGGGAGTGAGTGTCTGGGGGTGGTGCGGGGGCACAGGCATGCTCCAAGAACGAGGACGGTCCGGACGGACCGAAGGAAGAGGGGCTCGACCGGAGTCAAGCGTGAAAAGAAGAAGGGGCCGGTCGCGGGCCGCGGCAGTGAAGGGGGGCACCGCCGCGACCCGCGCCGGGGTCACATCGACGCGAGCATGTCCTTCATCTGGGTGATCTGCTCGGTCTGGCTCGACACGATCGACTTCGCCAGGGCGATCGCGTCGGAGTTCTTGCCCTTGTCGACTTCGGTCTTGGCCATGTCGACGGCGCTGGTGTGGTGCTGGACCATCTGCTCGAGGTAGAGCTTCCCCGCGTCAGCAGCGGAGGCCTTGTCGAGGGCGTCCATGTCGGAGTCGGACATCATCCCGCCCGACATCGAGGAGTGATCCATCCCGGACATGCTCGAGGCCTCCGTGGGCTCACCCCAGGCCTTCAGCCAGCCGGTCATCGTCTTGATCTCCGGCGCCTGCTCCGCCTTGATCTGCTTGGCGAGGGTGACAACATCGGCGTCAACGTCGGAGCCCTTATCGAGGAGCATGTCGCTCATCTCGATCGCCTGCTGGTGATGCGGCAGCATCCCCTGCGTGAACATCACGTCCTGGTCGTTGTGCGCCGACGCCGCCGACGTCGACGAGGACGAGTTGTCGGAAGATCCGGTGCTGTTGGTCGAGCAGCCGGCGAGGGTGAGGCCGATGGTGAGTGCGGCGGCGGCCGCGAGGGCCCGCGTGGTGGTGTGCATTAGAGGTTTCCGTTCCCGTGGATGCGTCAGGTGATCCAGGCAGGCGTGTGCCTACCCGGGGTTTCCGGGCATGCGGGAACTCCCGAGGTGGGGGATCCCGCGGGAAGGAATCAGATGCGGATGATCTGCAACGCCGTCAGTGACGGCGGTTTCGGTGTCGCGACGCGGCGCGCCACCCGGTCAACCAGCGCGAGTAGCCGCGCCAGGACGTAGAGGACCCCGCCGTTCCGGGCGCGCAGCAGCGCCCACGCGAACAGGGCGATCGTCAGCGCGCACGCCATCCCCATCAGCGAACACATCAGTGCACACAGGCCGCCGTCACAGCCGGCATCGCTCAACGCCGTCATGACGGTGCCGGCCGGTGCAGCGGCGTGCTCAGCGTGGCCGGTGGGTGCGCTGTGGGCGTGCTCCGCACTCATGGCGCTCGACGCCGTGGTCATCGCGTGCTCGGAGCCGGTGGTGTGGCCGAGCATGCTGTGCATCAGCACCGTGAATCCGATCAACAGCAGCAACGCCAACGTCGCCGTGACCTGCAGCAGCAGGCGACGATGCGGAGCGTTGGCGGTGAGGAGCATGCGGCTTTCGTGAGTCCGACGGGTCAGGGGTGCGGAGTCCATGGTGCGACAGCAGCTCAAGCGGAAGCAACCGGCGGAGCGGATTCACGGCCACACGGATCGACTTGGGAACACATCACAGGGATCGGCGTTAGACGTCTAGGGTACCCCCAGGGGGTACCAGAACGAGACGTTGACAGCGACTGACGAGGAGCACCATGGACGCGCACGAGCACCACAACATGACCGAGCACAGCGGGAGTCGCGGGACGACAACCTGGTCAATGGCCGCGCAAGCGACGCTGCACTGCCTCACCGGCTGCGCAATCGGTGAAGTCCTCGGCATGGTCATCGGCACCGCAACCGGCCTGCACAACACCGGCACGATCATCCTGTCGATCGTGCTCGCGTTCATCTTCGGCTACGCCCTCACGATGCGCGGTGTCATCCGCTCGGGCCTGACCTTCTCCGCCGCGTTCAAGGTCGCCCTCGCCGCCGACACGGTGTCGATCGCGGTGATGGAGATCATCGACAACACCGTCATCGTCGCTGTCCCCGGCGCGATGGACGCACAGCTGAGCGACTGGCTGTTCTGGGGCTCCCTCGCGTTCGCCCTCGTTGTCGCGTTCATCGTGACTACCCCCGTCAACCGGTGGATGATCAGCCGCGGCCTGGGCCACGCCGTCGTTCATGGCCATCACTGAAGGAGTCGTGCCGCAAGGCTTCTGTTGACTACGCCCTCGTCGCACCGGCACGCACAAGTGGATAGGTCCCAACAATCGCTGAACCGGTCGCGTCTGCTTGTCCGATAGCCGATGGATCACCGCTAGACGACAGCTGTCACCTTCGACGCCGTCCGTTGTCTACTGCCGCCTGACCAGGGGTATTTCCGTATACCTGTCCCGCAAAAATGCCCGGTGAAGGGGCGCTAAACGCTCCACGCCACCCCGGGCGACGAAGGCTAAGGAACCCGCGCCGACATCCTTCTCGACACCGGCATCGCCGTGACGGTCACGGACGCCCCCCGACGACAACCTCGAGCACGAGGACCGGCACTTCGTAGCCGAGATCACGGTGCGTCCGCACGGTGGCGGAGCCTCGCCCGTGACTCGGCCGTGTACGGACCGGAGGCGCGGTGCCAGTCGGCACCGCGCCTCCCGTGCGGGGTGGGGCCGCGTCAGCTCGCGGTGTCCTCGAGCGCGTCGAGCGCGGCCACGTCCTCGGCGGCGAGCACGAAGTCGACGTCGGCGTTCTCGGCGATGCGCGACGGGGTCGTGGACTTCGGCAGCGGCAGGACGTCCTTCTCGAGCAGGTAGCGGATGGCGACCTGGGCGACGGTCTTGTCGTACTTCGCCGCGATCTCGGCGATCTGCTCGTTCTCGAGCAGGCCTCCGGTGGCGAGCGGGGAGTACCCCTCGGTCAGGATGTCGTGCTCGCGGTCGAAGGCGGTCGTCTCGTCCTGGGTGTTGCCGATGAACCAGCGGATCTGGTTGGCGTGCGGGACGACGTCCGTGCGGCCGAGCAGGTCCTCGAGGTCGGTGACGGCGAAGTTCGAGACGCCGATGCTCTTGGTGCGGCCGGCGTCGTAGAGCTCCTCCAAGACCTTCCACACCTCGACGTTGCCGTCTCGGTGGTCGGAGCCCATGTCGCTCCAGGGCCACGGCGCGTGGATCAGGTACAGGTCGACGTGTCCGAGGTCGAGGTTGCGGCTCGACTCCTCGAAGGCGTCGCGGGCGCCCGAGGCCGTCTTGATCTCGGCCGGCAGCTTCGTGGTGATGAAGAGTTCGTCGCGGGGGATGCCGCTGTCGCGGACGGCCTCGCCGACGCTCGCCTCGTTGCCGTACGCCAAGGCGGTGTCGATGTGGCGGTAGCCGAGGTCGAGAGCGGTCTTCGTGGCGTCGTACGCGTCGGAGCCGGACGGGATCTGCCAGGTGCCGAAGCCGATCTTCGGGATGTGCAGACCGTTGGACAGGGTGAACGTGTCGATGAGTGCGGGCATGCAGCGGACAGTACGCCGGTCGGGTTCAGCCACGGTCACGGTGGGGAACCCGAGTGTCCTCGGGCTTGCGCGCACTCGGGGAGGAAGTGCCGGTACTCCTCCTTGCGGGCAGCGGTGCTCACTGCGCCGTCGAAGTCCCTCTCCGGAACAACCCCGACCGCGACGTCCCCGTGGCCACTCCCATCGCAGACGGCGACGATGACGCCGTCCGCTCCGTCGGCTTGAGACAGTGTCGCCGGGCGATGGAGCACCTGTGGAGACAGGTCGTACCAGACGAACGCGTCACCGTCCGGGATGAGGGCACCGGCTTCGGTGACCGTCATCCCGACCGTGACATCCGCACGGGCCGGGTGACCTGCTGTGGAACATCCCGCCAGCAGCAAGGCGCCGACGGCAATGCTGACCGCGCTGATACTCAGGCGCAGGGCGGACATGTTCAGCGGTACCGGATGATGTCGCACGTCACGCGTGCACTGCCCGGGTTGAAGGCGTACAACCAGCCGGAACGACCTGTGACGTAGTCCTTCCCAGCGCCGGTCATGTGCTTCTCGATCTTGTACTTGTAGCGGTTCCCGACCGGGTAGGCGACGAGCATCCGTCCCTTGGGGACACGCTGCCTGCTGCAGGTCACCGAGACGCTCTGTGTGCGGGAAGCGCTGAAGTTGAGCTTGCCCGCGGCCCACTTCCTCGTCGCACCGAACTCCAGACCGATCGTTCGTGTTGCTGCGCGGCCCTTCGTGAGGCCGCAGTTCATCGAGGACGTGCGGGACCCGCAGGATGCGAGGATCTGCGAACCGGTGTGGTGGGACTTCTTCGACTTGTTGACCACCTTGTTGTAGTACCCCCACGCGGCTCGAGGTTCGCGCGGTTGCGTCGCTTCGGCTGCGGTACCGCTGGCGAGCAACAGGGAGATGGTGGCGGCAGCTACGAGGGCGCTCTTGACGGAGGTATTCATGAACGTCGAGCCTGGCCGAGAACTTGCAAAATATGTAGAACATCAAACTTCGATGCAAAGTCGTTACCTGACCTCCGACGTCAGGAAGGGCGTTCCGGGTTGCATGGCGCCCACCTCGAACGGACGGAAGGACGCCCCCCCCCATGCCCCTGAACCCCACCGTGCACGACCGGAAGACCGGTGTCACCCCACCCGGAGAGCCCGGCGGCTTCGAGCTCGCCCTGCTCGACCGCGGCGCCGCCGTGCTGCAGACCTCGGCGCCGCTGCGGGGCTTCGACGTCTACGTGGTCGGGTTCCACTGCGTGAAGGGCGAGCCCGACGTGCAGATGGAGGCGCACCACTTCTGCAAGGTGGTGAACGCCGAGGTGCTGCAGTGCGTGCTCTTCGACGGCAACACCGCCGACGCGAACCTGATCGGCATCGAGTACATCGTGTCCGAGCGGCTGTTCGACTCCCTGCCCGAGGACGAGCAGGCGTCGTGGCACCCGCACAACCACGAGGTGTTCTCCGGTGAACTCGTCGCTCCGGGCCTGCCGATCGCGGTGGAGACCGAGCTGATGGGGCACCTGGTGAACTCGTACGGCAAGACCTGGCACACCTGGCACAGCACCCCGATGGGTTCGCAGCCCGCACACGACCTGCCGGTCGGCGACCCGATGCTCATGTGGTCGTTCAACCGCGAGGGCGAGGTGGACAGCGCGCTGCAGCAGGACCGGAACCGGGCGATGCGCACCGATCCGGAACCGCGCAAGGAGTCGCGGGCGAAGTACCTGGACCGCGCCCACCCGCAGCGCGGTGTCGGCACGATGCGCGACGCCTTCACGGGCACGACCCCGACCCCGGGTGTCGTCGACGCGGACGACGGACGCCCCTGACGACGGACGGGAGGCCCGTGGCGGTGTCGCCACGGGCCTCCCGTCCGGTGTGTGCTGCGGTTCAGCGCGCGGTGCGCGTCCCGATCCGCGGCAGGACGAAGCCGAGCACGATCATCGCGACCGCGAGGAACGCGTGCAGGACGTTGTCGGCGCTGTTGAGCGGCACGAAGTTCGCGCCACCGGCCATGCCCGCGGTGAAGAGCCCGTAGACGAAGAGCACCGCGTAGACGATGCCGCCGGCGACGAGGTACAGGCGTGCGGAGGCTGCACGGCGGGCGGCGAGCAGCCCGACGATGCCGAAGAGCAGGTGCACGATGTTGTGCAGGACGGACACCTGGAACAGGCCCAGGAGCAGGGCCATGGAGCCGTGGCCGGCCATGGACATCGAGCCCATGTCCATGGTGAGTCCGGGGATGAACCCGGCGATGCCGACGATCAGGAAGACGACACCGAAGACGAACGCGCCCCGCTGGGTCCACGTCGAACCGGAGGCGGTGCGTGCGGTTGCTGCGCTGCTGGTCATGATCAGCCCTCTTTTCTGTATGCGCCGCAGTGTGCGGCACACATGACATTCGGAGCGCTTCCCCGGTCGGTTTGCAGGTCAGTGCTCAGCGATCACGGCGGCGGTCACCGCGGTGGTCAATCCGCGCACCAGCAACGCCCGCGATCGGGCGGTCGCGGTGCCGTCCGGATCGCTCCAGGCGGCGCGGGCGAGCCCGTCCACCAGGGTGATCACGGCGTCGGCGACGACGGGCACCGGCTCGGACGGCGTCGCCCCGTGCCGTGCGGTCCAGCGCTCGATCCCGGCGACCACGCCGTCGCGCCAGAGCCGTCGTTCGGCGTCGAGCAGGTCCCCGTCGCCGTCCGGGGAGAGGGCCGTCGCGCTGAGGGCCTCGAGCACCCGGAAGCGCTCGGGCTCGCGCCGCACCAGGTCGAGGTACGCCGAGATCCCCGCCTCGAGCGCCGCGGCGAGGTCGTCGTGCTCGTCGGCGGCCGCGAGCACCGGCGGCAGGACCGCACGCGCCTGCCGTTCGAGCAGCGCGACGACCAGGTTGCGCCGGGCGCCGAAGGCGTAGTGCACGACACCGTGGGCGACGCCGGCGCGAGCGGCGACGGCCCGGGTGGTGAGGCCGCGCAGGCCGTCGTCCCGCACGACCAGGGCCGCGGCGTCGAGCAGTTCCGCACGGCGGTCCTGTCGGCTGCGGTACCCGCGCGACTGCTGGTCCTCGGTCATCACAGGAAGCGTACGGGGCGCGTGCAGGACCGGCCGCGAAGATGAAGTCGGCCACGTGGCCAAATCATCGAGCACCCGAGGAGTCAGCATGGAGACCGTCGTCCGAGCAGCAGGACCCGCCGAGCTCGAGGCGGCCGCGGCCGTCCTCGCCGAGGCCTTCGCCGCCGACCCGGTCCTCGCCGAGTTCCGGCCGCCGCGACCCGGCGAGGACCGCCCCGCCGTGCTGACCCGGCTGTTCGCCGCACTCATCCGGTCGGTGCCGACGTCCGCCCGTCGGGTGGACGTCGCCACGATCGGTGACCGCGTGGTCGGCGCCGCCTTCTGGCAGGCACCCGGTCGGCAGCCCGGAGGCGTCCGGGCCTTCGTGCGGCAGGTGCCGGCGTTCCTCCGGACCCTGGGGCTCGGCGGAGCGCTCCGTGCGGTGGCGCACCTGCGGCGCATGGAGCGCGCCCGACCGGTCACCCCGCACTGGTACCTCGCCGAGATCGGGGTGTCGGCTTCAGCACGTGGTCGGGGCATCGGCGGACTGCTGCTCGGCCACGCACTCGAGCGCGCGGACCGGACGTCGGACGGCGCGTACCTGGAGTCCTCCACCCCGGTGAACCGCCGGCTGTACCGACGGCACGGGTTCGCGGACGGCGCACCGATCGCGGGGTTCCGGGCGGCGACCCCGATCAGCATGTGGCGTCCGGCCGCCGGGTGACCCGACCCCGGGGGACACCGACCCTGTACCGGCGTGCACGAGCGCTGCCTACCGTCCACGGCACACCACGACGAGAGGAAACACCATGGCAAGTGGAGTCGCAGCAGTCTGGGTCCCGGTCAGCGACATGGAGCGCGCCGTCGCGTTCTACCGCGACACGCTCGGTCTCACCGTCAAGGACCAGTCCGACGACTGGAGCGAGATCGACGCCGGCGGCCTGATGATCGGCCTGAACGGGCGCGAGTCCGCCAGCCAGGCGAGCGACGGCGGCGCCGTCGTGTCGTTCCAGCCGGACGGCAGCATCGAGGACGAGGTCGCCGCGCTCAAGGAGCGCGGTGCGGACATCCAGGGCGAGATCAGCGAGCACCCGTGGGGCAAGATCATCCCCTTCAAGGACAGCGAGGGCAACGACCTGCAGCTCTACTCGCCGCCGCAGGGCTGACCCAGCGGGTGCGGGACGCACCCACGGACGGACTGGAGGCCCGTGGCGACGCCGCCACGGGCCTCCAGTCCGTTCTGCGGCCGGCTACGCGGACCCGCGCCAGACGACCTCCGTCGGCAACAGCAGACCGCGTGGACCGTCGTCGGTGCCGCCGATCTGCTCGAGGACCTGGTGCGCCGCCTGCTCGCCGAGCAGGCGCGCCGGCTGCCGCACCGTCGACAGCTGCGGGTCGCACCGCAGCGCCCAGGCGCTGTCGTCGAACCCGACCACTCCGACGTCACCCGGCACGCTCCGGCCGCTGCGCTGCAGGACGTCCATCGCACCGGCCGCGACCGCATCCGACGCGGCGAACACCCCGTCGATGTCCGGGGCTCGCTCGAGCAGCTCGCGCATGCCCTCGGCGCCGGCGGTGTAGCTGAACAGGGGGTTCCGGGCGACGAGGTCGGAGTCGAAGCGCTCGCCGAGTGCCGCGGTGAACCCCGCCAGACGGTCCTGGCCGGAGTCACGGTCGAGTCCCGACGCCAGCATCCCGATCCGGCGTCGACCGGTGTCGACCAGGCGCCGGGTGATCTGCTCGGCGGCGGCGCGGTTGTCGATGCCGATGTACGAGATGTTCGCGGCGTCGGACGGGTGCCCGACGAAGCACGCGGGCATGCCGATCTCCTCGATCGCGCCGGTGATCGGGTCGCCGTCGCGGGCGGACAGCACGATGGCTCCGTCGACGAACCCGCCGCGCAGGTACTCGACCACGCGCTCGCTGTCGCGGGCGGAGTCGACCATGATCGTGACGAGCTGCTGGTCGGCGTCGGACAGGACGGCGTTCGTGCCGATCAGGATGTTGCCGATGTTGGGGTCGTCGAGCACCACGACCGAGGGTTCGTGGACGATGAGCGCGATCGCCCCGGACCGCCGGGTGACCAGGCTGCGGGCGGCGGCGCTGCGCACGTAGCCGACGCGTCGGACGGCGTCCTGCACGGCCTCGCGCGCCTTCGGCGACACGTACGGCTCGTCGTTGAGCACCCGTGAGACGGTGCCGCGCGACATCCCCGCTTCGTCGGCGACGTCCTGGATCGTGGCGCGCTGACGAGCGGATCGGACCTCGGACATGGGGCAACCATATCCGCCACTGAGGAGCCCTCGGAACGCCTCGCAGTTGACAGGGTGCAGCCGCTGGTGTTTGATCTGGGAGCGCTCCCAGAAACATCCGGCCCCGATCGCCCGGTGTGGACTGGGAGCGCTCCCAGAACACTGGGTGGCCTTCGCCGTCGAAGGGGTCGCACGCGACCGAGGCGGCCGGGGTCGTCCCGATCAGCGAGGATCCCCGTGACGACCACCACCCTGCCGACGACCGCCACCGGCGCGCTCGGCCTCGGCTCGACGGGCCTCGCGTTCGGGTGCGACTACAACCCCGAGCAGTGGGACCCCGAGGTGTGGGTCGAGGACGTCCGGCTCATGCGCGAGGCCGGCGTGAACCTCGTCGCGATCAACGTCTTCGGCTGGTCGCACGTCGAACCGCGGCAGGGCGAGTACGACTTCGCCGCGCTCGACACCGTCATCGAGCTGCTGCACGGCGCGGGCATCGGGGTCGACCTGGGCACCGGCACCGCCTCGACCCCGCCGTGGCTCACCACCCGGTACCCCGAGGTCCTGCCCGTCGTCGCCGACGGCACCACCCGCTGGCCCGGTGGCCGCCAGGCGTTCTGCCCGAGCTCGCCGATCTACCGCGAGCACGCCCTCGCCCTGGTCCGCGCCACCGCCGAGCGCTACGGCGACCACCCCGCCGTGCGGCTCTGGCACGTGTCGAACGAGCTCGGCTGCCACAACGCACACTGCTACTGCGACGTGTCCGCCCAGGCGTTCCGCGGCTGGTTGCAGGCCCGGTACGGCACGGTCGACGCGCTCAACGCCGCGTGGGGCACCTCGTTCTGGAGCCAGCGCTACTCGGCGTGGGAGCAGGTGCTGCCGCCCCGCGCGACGCTGTCGTTCACGAACCCGGCGCAGACCATCGACTTCGACCGGTTCTCGTCCGACGAGCTCCTCGGCCACCACCGTGCCGAGGCCGCCGTCCTGCGCGAGCTGAGCGACAAGCCCGTCACGACGAACTTCATGGTCGCCGCGCACATCACGGCGCTCGACTACTGGTCGTGGGCCGGCGACATGGACGTCATCGCGAACGACCACTACCTGGACCACCGCCTGCCCCGGCCGCACGTCGAGCTCGCCTTCGCCGCCGACACCACGCGAGGCCTGGCCGGCGGTGCCCCCTGGCTGCTCATGGAGCACTCGACGGGTGCCGTGAACTGGCAGCCGCACAACGTCGCGAAGGCCCCGGGGGAGATGCTCCGGAACACCGCGGCGCACATCGCCCGCGGCGCCGACGGGGTCTGCTTCTTCCAGTGGCGCGCATCCGTGCAGGGCAGCGAGAAGTTCCACTCCGCGCTGCTGCCGCACGCCGGCACCGAGTCGGGGACCTGGCACGACGTGGTCGCGCTCGGCACCCTGGTCGAGCGGCTCGGCGAACTGCGCGGGTCCCGCGTGGTCGCCGACGTCGCGCTCGTCTTCAGCTGGGAGAACCAGTGGGCGGCCGACCTGGAGGCCCACCCCAGCACCGCGCTCCGCTACCTGGAGCAGGTCCACGCGTTCCACGCCGCGCTCTGGGACCTCGGCGTGACCGTCGACGTCGTCGCCCCCGGGGCACCGCTCGACGGGTACGCGCTCGTCGTCGTCCCCGAGCTGTACCTGGTGCGCGACGAGCACGCGGCCGTCATCGCCGACCACGTCGCCGGCGGCGGACACGCGATCGTCAGCTGCTTCAGCGGCATCGTCGACGAGCGCGACCGGGTCCGCACCGGCGGCTACCCGGGCGCCTTCCGCGACCTGCTCGGCGTGCGGGTGGACGAGTTCCTCCCGCTCGCCGCCGACGCCACGATCGCGCTGTCCGACGGCACGACCGGCAGCGTCTGGTCGGAACCGGTCGAGCTGCTCGGTGCGACGAGCGTCGTCGACTACGCCGAGGGCTCGCTCGCCGGCCGTCCGGCCGTCACCCGCAACGAGCACGGCGCCGGGACCGCCTGGTACACGTCCACGGTGCTCGACACCGGTGCGCTGGGCGGGTTCGTCCACCGCGTCCTCGACGAGGCCGGGGTGCGCGCCGACCCCGCAGTCCGCCCCGGACTCGAGGTCGTCCGTCGCCGGGACGACACCCACGAGTGGGTCTTCCTGCTGAACCACTCCGACCGCACCGTCGAGCACCACGAGGCCGGCCACGAGCTCGTCGCCGACCGCCCCGTCACCGGGACCACCGCCATCGCCCCCGGCGGGACCCAGATCATCCGCACCGACAGGAACCGCTCATGACCACCACCGCACAGTCGCCCAGCGCGACCCGACGACGCCGGGGCGGCGGGTTCCGCTACCGCCGGGCCATCGCGATCTTCGTCCTGCCGTTCGCCGTCCTGTTCACGGCGTTCTACCTGGTCCCCATCCTCTACGCCGTGTGGGAGTCGCTGCAGAAGATCGAGCGGCAGGGCACGTTCGGCGCCCCGACGCAGGTCTTCGGCGGCCTGAGCCAGTACGCCCTGGTGTTCCAGGACGGCGAGTTCTGGAGCTCGGTGCTCCGCGTGCTGCTGTTCGGTGTCGTGCAGGTGCCGGTGATGCTCGGGCTCGCGCTCCTGTTCGCCCTGCTGCTCGACTCCCCGCTGCTGCGCGGCAAGCGGTTCTTCCGCCTGGCGTTCTTCGCGCCGTACGCGGTGCCCGGCGTCATCGCCGCGATCATGTGGGGCTACCTCTACGCCCCCGACCTGTCGCCGTTCTCCGCGGTGACCTCGCGGGTCGACCTGCTCGGCGGCAGCACCGTGCTGTGGGCCGTGGCCAACGTCGTGACCTGGGTCTACGTCGGCTACAACATGCTCATCATCTACTCGTCGCTCCTCGCGATCCCCGCCGAGGTGTACGAGGCGGCGAAGCTCGACGGTGCGTCCCAGCTCCGGATCGCCCTGTCGATCAAGATCCCGCTCGTGGTGCCGGCCATCGTCCTCACCGCGGTGTTCTCCGTCATCGGCACGCTGCAGCTGCTGACCGAGCCGACCGTGTTCCGCCAGTTCACCTCGACCATCTCGTCGACGTTCACGCCGAACATGCTCGTCTACTCGACGTCCTCGGTGCCGAACTTCAACCTCGCCGCGGCGTTCTCGGTCGTCCTCGCCGTCGCCACGTTCGTCCTGTCGATCGGGTTCCTCCGACTGACCCAGCGGAAGGCCGCCGAATGACCGTCAACGCCCCGTCCCAAGGTGACCTCGTCCGCGACGTCGGCCGACCGCTCGAGCCGAACCGGGCCTCCCGTCCGCACCAGCGCGGAGCGCGCGGTCCCCGTGAGAGCGTCATCTCGCGCAGCGCCGCGATGATCGTGATGGGGGTCTTCACCCTCTACTTCCTGCTGCCGATCTTCTGGCTGCTGGTCTCGTCCACCAAGACCGCGGCGAACTTCAACTCGACGTTCTCGCTGTGGTTCAGCGCCACCTCGGTGCAGGACTTCTTCGGCAACCTCGTCGAACTGTTCACGCGGCAGGACGGCATCTACCTGCGCTGGCTCCTGAACAGCATCGCCTACGCCGGGGTCGCCGGCCTGCTCGGCACCGTGCTCTCCGCGATGTGCGGGTACGCCCTGGCCAAGTACCGGTTCCGCGGCCGCGAGGTCCTGTTCAACGTGTTCCTCGGCGGCGTGCTCGTGCCGGCGACCGCCCTGGCCCTGCCGCTGTTCCTCATCTTCAGCCAGGTCGACCTGACCGACACGTTCTGGTCGGTGTTCCTGCCGAGCATCGTCAGCCCGTTCGGCGTCTACCTGTCACGGCTGTTCGCGGCGTCGAGCGTGCCCGACGAGATCATCGAAGCGGCCCGCATCGACGGTTCCGGCGAGGTCCGGACGTTCTTCACCGTGGCCGTGCGCCTCATGTCGCCCGCGCTCGTGACGATCTTCCTGTTCCAGTTCGTCGCCGTGTGGAACAACTTCTTCCTGCCGCTCGTGATGCTCCGCGACTCGTCGCTGTTCCCCGTCACCCTCGGCCTCTACACGTGGAACTCGAGCGTGAACCAGTACCCGGACCTGCGCACCCTCGTGCTCATCGGGTCGTTCGTCTCGATCATCCCGCTGCTCATCGCCTTCCTGAGCCTGCAGCGCTTCTGGCGCTCCGGCCTCGGCTCCGGCGGCCTGAAGTAGCCCCTCGACCCGCACCCCTTCCCGCACCAGCTCTCCCCACACCACATCCGAACGGAAACAGCATGAAGACAACGAAGTTCCTCAGCGTCGCCGCGATCGCCGTGGCCGCCACCGTGGCCCTCGCCGGCTGCAGCACCGGTGGCAGCAGCAGCGGCGGTGGATCCGACACCGCGGCCGCCAGCTGCAAGCCCTCGGACGGCAAGGTCACCCTCGACTTCACGACCTGGGTGCCGAACATGGACAAGGTCGTCGCGATCTGGAACAAGGCCAACCCGGACATCCAGGTCAAGGTCTCGATCGTCGCGAACGGCAACAGCGGCACCTACCAGAACTTCTTCAACCAGCTGAAGGCCAAGCAGGCGCCGGACATCGGCCAGGTCGAGTACGACACCCTGCCGGCGTTCCGCGTGCAGGGCGGCCTCGAGGACATCGGCGCGTGCGCCGGCATCAGCGACGCGAAGAAGGACTTCTCCGACGGCCTGTGGAACCAGGTCACCTTCGGTGAGTCGAAGTCGGTCTACGCCGTGCCGCAGGACTCCGGTCCGATGGCGCTGTACTACCGCAAGGACCTGTTCGAGAAGGCCGGCCTCGACGCCCCGAAGACGTGGGAGGAGTACGCCGAGGACGCCGTGAAGATCAAGAAGCTCGGCGGCAACATCACCAACTTCGCCAAGGGGGACGTCAACCAGTTCGCCGGGCTCGTCTCGCAGGCCGGTGGCCAGTGGTTCGAGAACTCGGGCCAGGACTGGAAGGTCAACCTGGACGACGCCGCGTCGAAGAAGGTCGCCGACTACTGGCAGGACCTGATCGACAAGAAGCTCGTCAACACCCTGCCGAGCTTCACCGACCAGTGGAACAACGCCTACGACAGCGGCAAGGACTGGACCTGGGTCTCCGCGGTCTGGGGTGCGAACACCATCTCGAGCGGTGCGCCGTCGACCTCGGGCAAGTGGGCCGTCGCCCCGATGCCGCAGTGGAAGTCCGGCGAGACCAAGTCGGCCGCCTGGGGCGGTTCGTCGAACGTCGTCTTCGCGGGCAGCAAGCACCCGGCCGAGGCGTCGAAGTTCCTGGTCTGGCTGAACACCTCGACCGAGGCGCTGTCCGCACTGAACAAGGAGGCCAACCTGTACCCGGCCTCGACCACCGGCGCCGACCTGCCGGCCCTGACCGAGGGGCTCGACTTCTACGGTGGCCAGAAGATCTACGAGGAGTTCGCGACCGCGGCGAAGGACATCCAGCCCTTCACCTGGGGTCCGACGATGACGCAGACCTACTCGGACGTGTCCGACGGCTTCGGGCAGGCGGCGTCCGGCTCGGGCACCCTGAGCGAGGCGCTCGAGTCCGGGCAGTCGAAGACCATCGCGGCGCTCAAGGCGCAGTCGATCCCGGTCAAGGGCTGACGGACGGCGGCTGACGTCGCGCGGTCCACGCGCTGACAGCGGACAGGAGGCCCGTGGCGGGATCGCCACGGGCCTCCTGTCCGTCTCGGGGTCGTGTTCCGGACCCCGTCGCGCGCTCGCAGCGCGCTCGTCTTGCTCGTCGCTACGCGACCGCGATCTCGTTGGGCACGCCCGGCAGCTCGTCGCTCGAGGCGATGACCTTCCCGGTGGTCAGGTCGACCGCGTGGATCTTCTGCTCGGCGGGGTCGGTGACGTAGGCGATGTCACCCTCGACCTTCAGGGCCGGGTGGGCGTCCTGCCACTCGGCCGGGCCCTCCCACGCGTCGATCACCGGGTACGACTCCAGCTGCTCGCCGGTCGTCTCGTCGAAGGTGTGCAGGGCACCGTCGTCGCCGAGCACGACGGCCTCGTCACCGGGGCCGCGGGCCAGGTCGCGGAACGTGAAGCCGACGCCGTCGGGCATGTCCGCGACGGTGTACTTCCCCGAGGCCGCGTCGATCAGGGCGATCTGGTCGAGCAGGTAGCCCTCGCTGTCGGGGTCGTCGTTGTAGTCGCCGACCGCGACGGACGAGTCCTCGGTGGTGAACAGGTTGCCGGTGCGGCCGTACTCGGTCGGGGCGTCGATCTTCTCGAACGCGCCGTTGTCGTAGACCAGTGCGCCGTCGGTGCAGCCGAACACCGCGACCTCACCCTTGACCGCACCCTCGCCGTGCACGTCGGGGCACTCCTCGGACCGGGTGATCTCCTCACCGTCGGCGTCCAGGGCGCGCACGCCGGAGCGGCTCTCCTCGGTGCCGATGGTCGTCAGGAGCGTGCCGTCCTCGAGCTCGATCGCGACGCCGTGGTGGGCGGCCTCGGACTTCGTCGTCTCGACCTTGGGCAGGTCGGCACCGTCGAGCTCGGTGTGGTCGAACGTCGTCACGTCCCCGGTACCGTCGGCGAACAGAGCGGTGCGGTCACCGTGGACGACCGCGTGGCCGCCGGTGTCGGCGGGGAACACCGCGTCGGTCAGGGCCGGGTCGGCCTGGGTGTCGAGGACCCGGAAGCCCTCGGGCACGGTGACGAGCACGTGGCGTCCGTCACCGGCGGGGTTGACCCGGGTGAAGCCGTCGATCGCGTCGTCGGCCACCACCTGCAGGTCCTGGTCGAGGACGAGCAGGCCGCCGTCGTAGGTCAGGGTGATGCGGGTCCCGTCGGCCTTCGGGGTCGCAGTGGTGTCGGACCCGGCGTCGGTGTTCGTGGCGCACCCGGTCAGGGCCAGGGCGGCCGCGCCGAGCAGGGCGGCGGGCCACGCGGCCCGGAGCGTCTTCGTGTTCGTCATGTCGCTCACTGTATTGATTCTCATTCTCAATTACCAGTCGACAAGCCGTCGACGATGGCCTCGGTGTTCGAGCGCATCATGCCGAGGTAGGTGGAGGCGTCGCCGTCCGCGGTGAGGGACTCCGTCGCCAGCGGGCGGATCTCGACGTGCAGGTCGACCTCGTCCGCGAGCACCTCGGCCAGTCGCGCGGGCTGCGAGGCGTCGGCGAAGATCGTCCGGACCCCCGCCTCGTCGATGGCATCGGCCAGGTCGCGCAGGTCTGCGGCGCTCGGGGAGGCCAGCGTGGTCCCGCTCGGGATCACCGCCCCGACGACCCGGAACCCGTAGTGGTCGGCCAGGTAGCCGAACACGTGGTGGTTCGTGACGAGCGCCCGGCGTTCCTCGGGCACGGTCCGGAACGCCGCCGTCATCGTGTCGTCCAGGTCGCGGAGCTCGTCCAGGTAGGCATCGGTGCCGGTCGGCTCGATGCCGGCGTCGCGCAGGTCCTGGTCGAGGGCCTCGACCACGTCGACCATCCGGGCGGGGTCGGTCCAGAAGTGCGGGTCGGGGCCGCTGTCGTCCTCGGTGGTCCACTCCAGCGGGTCGAACGCGTCCCCGGCGGTGGAGACCGGCACGCCGTCCTCGGCTGCCGCCGCGACGTGACGGGCGACCCCTTCTTCGAGCCCGAGCCCGTTCTCGACCACCAGGTCGGCGCTCCGCAGTCGTGCGGCTTCCTGCGCGGAGACCTCGAACGAGTGGGGGTCGGCGCCCGGGGGCATGAGGACCATGACGTCGGCCTGGTCCCCGACGACTTCGCTGACGACGTCGCCGAGGATGGTCGTCGTCACCGCGACGAGGGGTCGGTCGGAGCCGGCGGTGGTGCACCCCGTGGCGACGAGGGCGACGGCTGCGGCGACCAGGCCCGCGATCAGGGCCCTGGTGCCCGTCACAGTCCGACCTCGGCGAAGGCGACGGGGGCGACGGGGAGCTCGATCGTGCGGGCGACCCGGGCGCCGTCGGCGAAGTCGATCTCGTGCACGGTGCCGTCCGAAGGGTCGGCCACGTAGGCGCGCTGGGCGTCGAGCTGCAGCATCGGCGCGGGGCCGTCTACGCCGGTGTCGATGAGCGCCTTCGTCGTGGCCACCTTCCCCGTCGAGGCGGTCACGACGACCACCCGCCCGGAGTCGTCGACCCCGACCACGTGCTCGTCCTCGTCGTCCACCGCGACCACGGCGCGCAGGGGCCGATCGGTCGGCACGAGCCGCCAGGAGCCCTGTCGCACGTCGAGCAACCAGAACCCGGTGGTGCCGGCCAGTCCGGCGACGGTGGGCCGGCCGGCGCGGGCGGCGAAGGCCGTCGGACGCTCGGCGCCGTCGGGCAGGGCGACGAACGAGGCCTCGCCGGCGTCGTCCACCACGACCGCTCCGTCGGCGCAGCCCACGACGGCACCGGCGCGGGTGACGATCCCGCCGGCGGGGTCGGTGCAGGTCTGTGCGGTGTCGGCGGAGTCGGTCGCCTCGCCGTCCGGGTCGAGCACGCGGACCGTGTCGCCGTCGGCTGCCACGAGCTGCTCGCCCATCGGTAGCAGGACGCTCGCGTCGATCCGTGCGGTCTCGTCGACCTCGCCCTGGCCCAGCGCCTCGCGGTCGAGCACGACGGCCTCGGCGCGGTCCGGCCAGGTGATCGTCGTCATGGTCTCGGACGAGTGCACCTCGACCCGGCCACCGCCGTCGATCGTGCCCACGACCCGCGGCTCGGCGGCGTAGTAGTGCGTGTGGTCGCCGTGGTCGACGGTCCAGGACCCGCCGTCGACGATCGTCGTGCGGTCGGTGTCGCTGGTCACGAGGAACCGGCCGTCGGTCGCCGAGTGCTCCGGTGCGTCCACGTCGTCGAGTTCGGTGGTCTCCTCGGTGAGCAGGTCGTGCAGTGCGGTCGCGCCGGATGCCGACACGGCCAGGAGGCGCACCTGGGGTTCCTGGGACTCGCTCGCTCCCGCCACGTAACCGTGGGGACGGGCGGTGCCGGTCG
Organism: Curtobacterium sp. ME-Dv--P-122a; assembly: GCF_030209645.1. NCBI lineage: Bacteria > Bacillati > Actinomycetota > Actinomycetes > Micrococcales > Microbacteriaceae > Curtobacterium > Curtobacterium sp. ME-Dv--P-122a. The sequence continues at coordinate 167,577 of NZ_JARVRO010000006.1, read as the reverse complement.
AGCCGTCGGCCGACGGGGTGTCCGTGGAACAGGCGCTGACGGTGAGGGCCAGGCCGGTGGCGAGGCCGATGGTGGACAGGAGGCGCGCGGGGGCGCGGCTGGTGGTCGAGTGCTTCATGCTCCCTCTCGAGACGGTGCGGCGGATCGTGGTGCTGCCGGCGCGGCCACGCGCGCCGGTGTGGGGATCGGTGTGTGCCGCAGGACGACGGCGGCCAGGGCGCGCGAGACCACGACGCCGCCGACGGCGACCGCGGCGATGCTCGCGCCGGCGGCGGTGCCGGCGTGCCAGGACACGAGCAGCCCGACGAGCACGGCGGCGGCACCGATGCCGGCGCCGAGGAGCATCGTCGAGGCCACGTGCCGGGTCCACGCGCGGGCGGCGGCCGCCGGCGCGAGCAGCAGGCCCACGACGAGCAGGGTGCCGACGGCCCGGTACGAGGCGACGACCGCCAGGGTGACGAGCCCGATGAGCACGACCTCGGCCAGGCGTGGGTGCAGTCCGAGCGTCGTGGCCTTCCGGGTGTCGAACGCCAGTGCGGTGAAGGGCCGGTGGAACGCCACGGCGACGGCCAGGGCCACGGCTGCGGCGATCGCGAGGCCGCCGACGTCGGCCCGGGTTACGGCGAGGACGTCGCCGAACAGGATCGCGGTGACATCGGTGGCGAACGACCGCGAGGACGAGACGATGATCACGCCGAGTGCGAGCATCCCGACGAAGAGCAGGCCGATCGAGGTGTCGTACGACAGTCGGGCACGACGACGCAGTGCCCCGACACCGAGCACCATCACGCCCGCACTCACCGCGGCACCGAGCACCGGCGGGATCCCGGTCAGGGTGGCGATCGCGACGCCGGGCAGCATGCCGTGCGAGAGCGCCTCGCCCAGGAACGCCATGCCCCGGACCAGCACCCACGTGCCGACCACGGCGCAGAGGACCGCCGCCAGGGAGCCGCCGACCAGGGCGCGCACCATGAAGTCGACGGAGAACGGATCGGTCAGCCAGGTCACGATCCGAGACGCTACATGAAAACGAGTATCGATACTGATAGCGTGCTCAGGTGCCTGCGACCGAGCCGACCGACCCCGCCGCGCCCCGATCCGCCGTCCACCTGGACCGGGTGACGGCCGTCCTCGGCGACCGGACCGTCCTCGACATGCTCGACGTGACGTTCCCCGCCGGGGTCGTGACCGCGCTCACCGGACCGAACGGATCCGGCAAGTCGACGCTGCTCGACGTGGTCGCGGACGTCGTGCGGCCGACCGCCGGGCGGGTGACGGGCCTCCCGTCCGACGGCGTCGCCTACGTGACCCAGTCCGTGCCGCCGACCACGCTCCCGCTCACCGTCCGCGCGGCCGTCACGATGGGGCGGTGGCGGCACCGCGCGTGGTGTCGGCCGCTCGGACGCGCCGACCGGGCGATCGTCGACGCGCAGCTCGAGCGGATGGCGATCACGGACCTGGCCGACCGGCCGGTCGAGGAGCTCTCGGGCGGGCAGCGTCAGCGTACGCTCGTCGCGCTCGGGCTGGCCCAGCGGGCCGGGGTGCTGCTGGTCGACGAACCGACCGCCGGCGTGGATACCGAGTCTGCGGCGCTCGTGGTGGCGGCGCTCGCCGACGAGGCCGCGGCCGGGGTCGTGGTCGTGCACGCGGCCCACGACCCGGCAGCCATCGCCGCAGCCGACCGCATCGTCACCCTGACCTGACCCCGCGTCCGTCGGGTCGATTCCGCTGAACACCGGTGTTCACCCGTTGAACCGCGGTTCTCGCGTGTTCAGAGCACGAACACCGGTGTTTTGTGGGCCCCGGAACGGCGGTCAGGGGCACGCGACGGCCACCGGGACGGTCGGCGTCGGGTCGGCCGCGACCGGCTCGACCGCCGGCACGGCGCTCGACTTCCGCAGCCCCATCGCGACGAGCACGACGGCACCGACGATCGCGACCCCGCCGGCCAGCCAGAAGTCAGCAGCCAGACCGAACGACGACACCGCGGCACCACCGAGCACCGAACCGGCGGCGATCGCGAGCTGGATCGTCGTGACGAAGAGCGCGAGCCCGGTCTCGGACCCAGCTGGCGACGCCGTCGACATCCACGTCTGCATCCCGAGTGGCAGCGCACCCCACACCAGACCCCACACGACGAGCAGCACGAAGACCCCCACGACGGAGTGGGCGAGCAGCGGCAGCAGCACGACGGCCGCCGCGAGCACGAACTTCGACGCCCCGATGGTGCCGAGGACACTGCGGTCGAGCGTGAAGCCCGCGGCGAAGTTCCCGACGATGCCCGCGACGCCGAACACCAGCAGCGCGATCGTCACGGTGTCCGGGCCGACGCCGACGAGCTGCTGCAGGTACGGCGCGATGTAGGTGTACGCGGCGAACTGGGCCGCGAAGACGAAGGCTGCGGCGATGAGCCCGACCCGGGCGCGGGGCACGCGGAGCAGCGACCCGAGCGTCGCGAACCGCACCCGCTGCTGCGCGGGGATCCGCGGCAGCATCGCCAGTTGCAGGACGAGCGCGACGAGGCCGAGCGCCCCACCGATCACGAAGCCGAGGCGCCAGCTGGCGAGCGACGACACCAGGGCGCCGAGCGGCAGGCTCACGACGGTCGCGACGGAGACGCCGGCCGTGATGAGCGAGGTCGCGCGGATCGTCAGCTCCGGCCGGACGAGTCGCCCGGCGATCCCGGCGCCGATGGCCCAGAAGCCCCCGATGCCGACACCGAGCAGCATCCGTGCGATCAGCAGCACCCAGAACGAGGGTGCGATCGCGGCGAGGCCGTCGGCGACCACGAGCAGCACGGTCAGGGACACGAGCACCACCCGGCGGTCGAGCCGCGAGGTCAGGACGGTGACGACCGGTGCCGCGACGGCGCCGACGAGTCCGGTGGCGACGACCATCAGGCCGGCGGTGCCGATGCCGACGTCCAGGTCGTCGGCGATGGCGGGGAGCAGCCCGATGGGCAGGAACTCGGACAGGACGAGCACGAACGACCCGAGTGCGACGGACGTGACGCTGAGCCACCCGCGGCGCGCTGCTGACGATGTCATGGGGGCGTCAAGCGGGTTCCGACGGCCGCCATTCCCGTGTGACGGCGAGCGGGTCAGGCGTCGAGCGCGCGCCGCGCGGCCGCGACGACCTCGGCGTCGGTGACGAAGTGCGCGGAGCCGTCGTCCCCGGCGCCCATCGGCACCCCGGTGTGCGTGCTGTCCGCGGCCGGACGCTTGGCCGACAGGTGCACGGCGGCGGCACCGGTGGCGAGCAGTGCGCGGACGTCGGCGGGGGTGACCCCGGCGCCGGCCATCACCTGCACCGGCCCGGCGGCCTCGACCATGCGGGCGATCGTCTCGGCACCGGCGACCGCGGTGGGGGCGGCGCCCGAGGTCAGGACGCGGGTGAACCCGAGCGCCGCGAGCGACGCGGCAGCGGCGACGGGGTCGGTCGCGTGGTCGATCGCGCGGTGCAGGGTGACCTCGGCGGTGGCGCTGACCGAGCGGGCGGCGTCCACGAAGCGGCGGAGGGCGTCCTCGTCCAGGGTCCGGTCGGGGCGCAGGGCACCGACCACGACACCGGCGGCCCCGGAGCGCAGGACCGTGCGGACCTCGCGCACCATGAGCTCGACCTCGTCGGGGGAGTGCACGAACCCGCCCGGGCGGCAGCGGACCAGCGCGTGCGCCGGGATCCCGGTCTCGTGGGTCGTCTCGACCAGTGCCTGCGAGGGGGTGAGCCCGCCGAGCTCGAGCCCGACGCAGAGTTCGACGCGGTCGGCGCCGCCGTCCCGCGCGGTGATCGCACCAGCCGGAGAGGTCACGGCGATCTCGAGTGCGGCGGTGGTGCTCATGCAGGGGCTCCGAGCGGTTCGTTGGAGGCGGGGACGATGCGGGCGCGGAGGTCCGGTGCCGTCGGGAACACTCGATCGTAGGGGAACATCGGCCGCTCGATCCTGTGGTGCCCGAGGCGCAGCAGGTCCTGGTCGACACCGCCCGGGGTGAGCGCGAGCATCCAGTCGGCGGACATGTCGAACAGCTCCGGTTCGAGGTACCCGATCTTCACGATGACGACGTCCGCCTGCCGCGGCGTCAGGTCGAGGTCGGTGAAGTCGTGCTCGTGGTGGTACGGCTTCCGCAGCTTCGTCAGGATCGCGAAGACGCTGCCGACCTGCAGCACGACCTCGGTCTCGGCGTCCCGGTCGCCGTGCTTGATCGCGTGCACCCGCCCGGTCATCGTGATCGGGCCGGCATGCACGTGGTCCACCGACGCGCCGGCGGTCACGGTGATCGTCGCACCGACGCCGGCCTCCACCGCCGCGGCGACCGCGGCCGGTCCGGGCACGCTCGCGTAGATGACGGTCGGGCCGGACGGGTCCTGGAACTCCGGGCGGGCGAGCACCTGCGTCAGGCCCCAGGTCATGTCCCCGGAGCCGCCGGCCGTGGGGTTGTCGCCCGAGTCCGAGACGAAGTACGGCTTCGCGGCGCCCGGGGCGAGCGCGGCGTCGAGGCACTCCTCGAACGTGCCGGTGGGGGCGACGAACACGAAGTCCTCGCGGACGTCCCAGAACGCCGCCGCGAGTCGCTCGGCACCGGCGGCGACGGCTGCCTCGTCCCACCCGGTGACGACGGTGACGGCCTGGTCGCGGGGCTGGTCGGCCCAGGCGTACCCGACCCAGATCGCGGCGTCGAGCACGCCCTCGGTCTGCTCGACGAGCGGGACCTGCGCGTACAGGGACTTCGCCGGCTCGAGACGGGTCGAGGTCTGCTCGCCGGGCAGCAGGACGGGGATCGGGATCCACGCCTTCACGGGTCGCTGCGCACCGACCGGGCGTTCGGTGAGCACGTCGACGAGGTTCCGGACGGCACGCTCCTTCGTCTCGAGGGTGTCCTCGTGCGGTGCCATCCGGTAGCAGGTGACGAGGTCGACCTGGTGGGCGAGCTCACGCGTGACGTTGCCGTGCAGGTCCATCGACGCGGAGACGATGACGTCGGGGCCGACGACCGCGCGGATGCGGCCGAGCAGGTCCGTCTCGGCGTCGTCGAGCCCCTCGACCACCATCGCACCGTGGATGTCGTACCAGAGGCCGTCGACCGGACCCATCGCACCCAACCGCTCCACGATCTCGTCGGCCAGGGCTTCGTACGACGCCCGGTCGACGATCCCGCCGGGCAGCGCGTGCCCGATGAGCGCCCCGCGGAAGTCCGCCCGGTCGGCCATGGTCGCCAGGAACGGGTACCGGGCGACGGCCTCGTCGCCGCGGTCCGGGTGGAACGCGGGGGCGTGGGTCCGGGTCGGCGTGAACGTCGACGTCTCGATGGCGAGCCCGGCGATGGCGATGACCGGGCGACGGGCACCAGCGGTGCTGGCGGGGGCGGCGGGGGTGACGGGACCGGTCTCAGACACGGACGCTCCTGTTCCTGGTGGTGGACTGGGGGATGGGCGCGGAGAGCTCCTCGAGCGAGGCGGCGAGACCCCGCTGCAGGGCGAACTGGCCGGCGCCGACGAGCCCGGCATCGGCACCGAGCGACACCGGCTCGATGGCCAGGTGTTGGGTCATCAACGGGTGGCAGCTCTCGTAGAGCTGGCTCCGCACGGCGGCGATGAACGGGTCGAGGGTCGACAGGATGCCGCCCAGGTAGACGGCGTCCGGGTTGAAGAAGTTCACGTTGGCGGCGAGCACCTCGCCCAGGTACTTGCCCGCCATCCGCACGGCACGGGTGGCCTCGGGGTGCGCGTCCGAGGCGAGCCGGACGACGTCGGCGGTCGAGGCGACGTCGACCCCCGCGTTCGACAGGATCCGGACCAGGGCAGCCCCGGACGCCACCGTCTCGAGGCACCCGGTGTTGCCGCACGAGCACGGGGTGTCCCCGGCGGCGTCGATCCGCACGTGCGTGATGTCCCCGGCCGCCCCGGTCGACCCCCGGTAGAGCCGACCGTCGATGACGATGCCCGCGCCGATCGCCGAGCCGGCCTTGATCGTGATGGTCTGGCGTCGAGCGGGATCCTGGACGGTCTGCTCACCCGCCGCCATGCAGTTCGCGTCGTTGTCGACGATCGCCGGCAGGCCGAACCGGTCGCTCAGCCACGCGGCCACGGGGAACCCGTTCCACCCCGGCATCCGGCTCGGCAGGTCCACGACCCCGGCGACGACGTCGACGGGCCCGGGCAGGCTGAGCCCGACGCCCCGCAGCCCTTCGCGACCACGGTCGTCGGCGAGCCGCTCGAGCAGCGCGGCCAGGCGCTGGAGCCCGGCGGTCGGACCGTCGGAGAGCGCGAACGGGACGTTCGCGACCGACTCGAGCGCGCCTCCAGGCAGGACCACGCCGATGCGCGCGTGCCCGCCACCGACGTCCGCGGCGACCGCGTACTCGTCGACGCCGCCGATGCGGAGTACCTTGCGGGGTCGCCCGCCGGTCGAGACGTCGGTGCCTTCCTCGGCGAGGATCCCGTGCTCCAGGAGCTGGCCGACGACGTGCGAGACGGTCGAGGGGGCGGCTCCGAGCACCTTCGCGATCTCGGTCCGGCTGGCGGCCTGCCCCGATGCGACGAGCTCGAGGACGCGGGCGCTGAGATCGGCCACGACTTTCTCCAATCCGGGCGGAACGGGAGCGGAACACCGGTCGGTGGTCCGTTCTGCCGCGAGCCTACGGGGCGGATCGAGCGGTCCACCCTTTCGTCCGTTCCGCAGTAACGCAGTTTTTACATCGAGATGTTTGTTTTTCCAATTGCTTTGGTCCTTGACTGTCCTCGTGCCGCTCGGCACCCGTGCTCCACCTCCCCGAAGTCCCTCGCACAAGGAGACACCGCATGTCCAAGCCCCGTCGCTGGGCGCTCCTCACCGGAGCTGCGATCGCCGTGAGCGCGCTGCTCGCCGGCTGTTCCGGAGGCGGCAACGCCTCGCAGGGATCGACCGACGAGATCGACTACGCGCTCCCCGCCAACTTCACGCCGAACTGGATCCTGCCGATCGGCACCGCCGCGCACCTCAACACGAACAACGGCTCCATCGCCCAGTCGCTGTACGAGCCGCTCGTCGCGTACGACGGCTCCACCGGCAAGATCGCGTGGAACAAGGCCGGCTCCGTCGCCACCGACGCGAAGTTCGCCGACGACGGCAAGAGCGTGACCATGACGCTCGGCGACCGGCACTGGTCGGACGGCGAGGCGATCACGAGCCGTGACGTCGGGTTCTGGTTCAACCTGATCAAGGCGAACAAGGACCAGTGGGGTTCGTACTCCAAGGGCAAGGCGCCGGACAACTGGACGTCGTTCAAGGCCGTCGACGACACGCACTTCACCATCACGTTCGACAAGGCCTACAACTCGGACTGGATGCTCGCCAACCAGCTGAGCCACATCATCCCGCTGCCCCAGCACGCGTGGGACAAGACCAGCGCGACCGCGAAGGTGACCGACGCCGACGAGACCACCGCCGGCGCGAAGCAGGTGTGGAAGTACCTCAACACCGCCGCCGGCAAGATCTCCGACTACGCCACCGACGACCTGTGGAAGACCATCTCCGGCCCCTACGGCGTCAAGACCTTCACCACGGCCGGCAAGGTCACCCTGACGGCCAACAAGAAGTACGACGGTGGTGAGAAGCCGTCGATCACCACGGTGAACCTGCTGCCCTTCACCACGGCCGACGCCGAGGTGAACGCCGTCCGCTCGGGCGAGGTCGACTACGGCTACATCAACGCCACCGACATGGACCAGAAGGCGTCCTTCACCGGGAAGGGCTACGAGGTCGAGCCGTGGACCGGCTGGGCCATCACGTACATGCCGTACAACTTCAACAACCCCGACATGGGCGCCGTCTTCAAGCAGCTGTACGCCCGTCAGGCCGTCCAGATGTCGATCGACCAGACGTCGCTGTCGAAGGTGGTCTTCAACGGCACCGCCACCTCGACCTACGGTCCGATCCCGCAGGCACAGGAGTCCGACTACGTCTCCGACGTGCAGAAGTCGAACCCGTACCCGTTCAGCACCTCGAAGGCCAAGGACCTGCTGACCAGCCACGGCTGGGAGGAGCAGGGCGGCACGATGGTCTGCACCGACCCGGGCACGTCCGCCAGCCAGTGCGGCGAGGGTGTCAAGGAGGGCACGAAGTTCTCGATGCAGGTGCTGTCGCAGTCCGGTTCGACCGTGACCGACAACATGATGAGCGCGATCCAGTCCTCGCTCGCGAAGACCGGCATCGACTTCACCATCAAGACCGCGCCGGTGTCGAGCGTGCTGTCGCAGACCCCGACCTGCACCTCGGACGAGGCCAGCTGCGACTGGGACCTGTCGTTCTTCGGCACCGCGGGCAGCTGGTACTTCCCGGCCTACCCGACCGGTGAGTCGCTGTTCCAGACCGGCGGTTCGGCGAACTTCGGCAGCTACTCGAACAAGGAGGTCGACTCCCTGATCGACGCGACCACCACCTCGACCGACGCCACCGCCGTGCAGGACTACAGCGCCGCGGTCGCGAAGGACCTGCCGGTGATCTGGCTGCCGAGCCCCGACTACCAGATCTCGGTCGTCAAGAAGGGCCTGTCCGGCTTCGACCAGGACTCGCTCGCCAACTTCCACCCGGCCCAGTGGAAGTGGACCAAGTAGGTCGCTGACGCGACCACGGCCTGGAGGCGCGGTGCGGGCCCGACCCGCACCGCGCCTCCGCCCCGGCTCACGCAAGAACCGACCATCGGAACCCGCATGACCACAGCTCTCTACCTCACCAGGCGCGTCCTGCAGGCACTCGCGGTGATCCTCATCGTCACCGTCGTGGTGTTCTGCCTGCTGCACGCGCTGCCCGGCGGCCCCGCCCGCGGCGTGCTCGGCGTCTCCGCGACCCCCACGCAGATCGCCCAGTTCAACCAGGCGCAGGGGCTCGACCAGCCGCTGCCCGTGCAGTACCTGCGGTTCCTCGGTCGCCTGCTCACCGGCGACCTCGGCACCTCGTACACGCTCAACGAGCCGGTCTCGCAGCTCATCGCCGAGCGCCTGCCGAAGACCCTCGTGCTCACCGGCATCTCCGCGGTGCTCGGACTCGTCGTCGCGATCCCGGTCGGGATGCTCCAGGCGGCCCGCCGCAACGGTGCGGTCGACTACGCCGCCACCGCCCTGGCCTTCGTCTTCTACTCGACGCCCGCGTTCTTCCTCGGCCTCGTCCTGATCATCGTCTTCAGCCAGCAGCTGCCGTGGCTGCCGTCCCAGGCACCGAGCGGCACCACCCTGGCCGAGGTGTTCCAGGACCCCGCCGGACTCGTGCTGCCCGTGGTGACCGGAGCCCTCGCGATGATCGCGGTGTTCAGTCGGTACATGCGCGCGTCGACGCTCGAGAACCTGCAGGAGGACTACGTCCGCACCGCCCGTGCCGGCGGCGCCTCGACCGCGACGATCCTGCGGCGGCACGTGTTCCGGAACTCGCTGACCCCGGTCGTCGCGATGCTCGGGTACTACCTGCCGGTGCTGTTCGGCGGCGCCCTGGTGACCGAGCAGCTGTTCAACTACCCCGGCATGGGGCTGCTGTTCTGGAACGCCGCGCAGTCCTCCGACTACCCGACGCTGCTCGGCTGCGTCCTCGTCATCTCCATCGCGACCGTCATCGGTACCCTGCTCGCCGACGTCGCACAGTCCCTCATCGATCCCAGAGTGAAGGCGAGCCGCGCATGACCGCCGTCCAGATGGCCCCCGAAGCCCCGGGCGCCCCCGTCACCGTCGCGGCCACCGGGTTCCGGCTCGCCGCCCGCCGGTTCCGGAGCAACACCCTCGCCGTGATCGGCCTCGCCCTGATCGTCGTCATCGTGCTGTTCTGCTTCGTCGGCCCGTTCGTGTACCCGACCGACCAGACCCACACGCTGCTCGAGCAGGCCAACCAGGGCCCGAGCGCCGCGCACTGGCTCGGCACCGACGCCGTCGGCCACGACGTCCTCGGCCGCCTGATGTACGGCGGCAAGGTCTCCCTGATGGTGGGCATCGCCGCCGGGGTCCTGGCCACCGTCGTCGGCACCCTGTGGGGTTCCGTCGCCGGGTACGTCGGCGGCTGGGTCGACGCGCTGATGATGCGCGTCGTCGACGCCGGCATCGCGATCCCGGCCCTGTTCATCCTGCTCGTCATCTCGGCGATCACGAACCCCGGCGTCGGCGGCCTCATCGTCATCCTCGGCCTGGTGTCCTGGCTCGTGCCGTCCCGCCTGATCCGCGCCGAGACCCTGACGCTCAAGAACCGCGACTACGTCCTGACCCTGCGCGCGATCGGCGGCTCGCACGCCCGCGCCATCGGTAAGCACCTGCTGCCGAACTCGGTGTCGACGATCGTCGTCGCGGCGACGTTCCAGGTCGCCGACGCGATCCTGCTGGTCGCCTACGTCTCGTACCTCGGGCTCGGCGTGCAGCCGCCCGCGACGGACTGGGGCGGCATGCTCTCGGCGGGTCTCACCGCCGCCTACTCCGGACGCTGGTGGCTCATCGTGCCGCCGGGTCTGGCCGTGATCCTGGTCGTCTGCGCGTTCAACGCGGTGGGCGACGGACTGCGGGACGCCTTCGACGTACGGGGCCGCTGATGACCAACGAACCGATCCTGCGGACGACCGACCTCGGCGTCTCCTTCAGCACCGAGTCCGGCACCGTCGACGCCGTGCGGGGGGTGTCCCTGTCGGTCGCCCCCGGCGAGACCCTCGCCCTGGTCGGCGAGTCCGGCTCCGGCAAGTCGACGGTCGCCCTCGCGGCGATGGGCCTGCTCTCCGGCAACGCGACGGCCTCGGGCAGCGCCGTCGTCGCCGGACACGAGGTCGTCGGCGCCGCCGAACCCGCGCTGCGGGCCCTGCGCGGCTCGACCGTCTCGATGGTCTTCCAGGAGCCCGCGACCGCCCTCGACCCGCTCACCCGCGTCGGTGCCCAGATCGCCGAGGTGATCCGGAACCACCGTGACGTCTCCGCGTCCGCCGCCGCGGCCGAGGCCGTCGACCTGCTCCGTCGCGTCGGCATCCCCGACCCCGAGTCACGTACCCGGTCGTTCCCGTTCCAGCTGTCGGGCGGGCAGCGCCAGCGCGTGGTCATCGCGATGGCGATCGCGAACGCCCCGAAGCTCCTCATCGCGGACGAGCCGACCACCGCCCTCGACGTGACCGTGCAGGCCGAGATCCTCGAGCTCCTCCGCGCGCTCGCCGTCGAGACCGGCACCGGCGTGCTGCTCGTCACGCACAACATGGGTGTCGTCGCGGACTTCGCCGACCGGGTCGCGGTCATGCTCCAGGGCGAGATCGTCGAGACCGGTGGCGTCGAGGACGTCCTGCTCCGCCCCGAGCACGAGTACACCAAGCGGCTCCTCGCCGCGGTGCCGCGGCTCAACGTGGCGGGGGACCGTCCGTCGGCTCCCGTCACCGACGCGGAGACCGAGCCGGCCGGGAGGCCCGGTGCGGCCCCGGTGGTCGACCTGCGGGACGTCTCGGTGACGTTCGGGCGCGGGGCGCGCGCCGTCCACGCGCTCGCGGGCATCGACATCGCGGTGCACGCCGGTGAGACCGTCGGCCTGGTCGGCGAGTCCGGCTCCGGCAAGTCGACCGCGGCCCGGGTGGCGCTCGGGCTCATCAAGCCGACGTCCGGCACGGTGTCGCTGTTCGGGCAGGACCTGCGGACCGCGAAGGGCCGTGACCGCCGTGCACTCCGCTCCGGCATCGGCGTCGTGCTGCAGGACCCGGTGGCGTCCCTCGACGCCCGGATGTCGGTGGCCGAGTGCATCGCGGAGCCCCTCGCCGTGCACCGTCGCGGGATGTCCTCGGCCGATCGTCGTCGTCGCATCGACGAGGTGCTCGACGCGGTGCGGCTGCCGCGGACCCTGGCGTCCCGTGCTCCGCGCGAGCTCTCCGGCGGGCAGCGCCAGCGGGTCTCGCTCGCCCGGGCGCTGGTGCTCGAACCGCGGTTGCTCGTCGCCGACGAACCGACGTCGGCGCTCGACGTCAGCGTGCAGGAGACCGTGCTCGAGGTCCTCGGCGAGCTGCAGGACGATCTGGGGTTCGCGTGCCTGTTCGTCTCGCACGACCTGGCCGTCGTGCAGCACTTCGCCGAGCGCGTCGTCGTGATGCGCCAGGGCGTCGTCGAGGAGCAGGGCACCACCGGCACGACGCTGCTGCACCCCACCACCGACTACACCCGTCGCCTGCTCGCCGCGGTGCCGGTGCCCGACCCCGTGCTGCAACGGCAGCGTCGGACGGAGCGCCTCGCCTCACTCGCGGCGGTGACCGCGTGACCCGGGCCCTGGCCGGGGTCGACGTCGGCGGCACCAACACGAAGGTCGTCCTGACCACGCCCGACCTCGAGGTCATCGACCGCCTCGACCTGCCGACGCCCGCCCACGCGGGCGGGGCGGCGATCGTGACGGCGGCACTCGGGGCCGTGACGGGTCTGCTCGACACGCACCGGGCCTCCTTGGCGGGTGTCGGGGTGGGCGCGGCCGGCGTCGTCGACCGGACCACGGGGACCGTCCTGGTCACCGGCAACTCGTTCACCGGGTGGGCCGGCTACGGCGTGACCCGGGCGGTGACGGACGCCCTCGGCGTCCCCGCGACGCTGGACAACGACGTGAACGCGTTCCTGCTCGGCGAGATCGCCACCGGCGCGGTCGTGGGGGAGTCCGACGTGCTCGGCATGACCCTCGGCACCGGCGTCGGCGGTGCGCTCGTGCTCGACGGACGGCTCTTCGCCGGCCCGCGCGGAGCCGCCGGCGAGATCGGCCACGTCCCCGGCTTCGGCGACGCCCGGTGCACCTGCGGGCAGACCGGGCACCTGGAGACCATCGCGGGCGCGCGCGGCATCGCCGACCGCTACGCCGAACGCTCCGGGCGGATGCTCTCGGCACGGGACGTCGCCGTCGCCGCCCGCGGCGGGGACGCCGACGCGGTCGCCGTCTTCGCCACCGCGGGGTGGGGCCTGGCCCGTGCCGCACTGCTGACCGCGGGGATCCTCGACGTCACCACCGTCCTGATCGGCGGCGGGATCGCACGGTCCTGGGACCTGCTCGAACCGGCCATCTCGGCGGCGATCGCCGCGGAACCGCCGGTCAGCGGGGCGACGATCCGGCTCGCGCAGTCGACGCTCGGCTCCGACGCCGTGGCGCTCGGCGCAGCGGCGCAGGTGCGAGCGCGCGTGCTGGAGCCGGAGACCGCGTAGCGGGGGACCGCCCGGTCAGGGCACCCAGACGACGATGCCGCGTAGGTCGTGGAGCACGGCGGCGAGTCCGGCGCGCAGGCCGCGGGCCGCGCGGTCCTCGGTGAAGGTCTCCGGGTCGTAGTGGCTCGACGGGCCGAGGCCTTCGCCGCGGAACCCGCCGCCCGTCCAGTCCGCCGCCGTGACGTTCGACGTCGGCTCCGCGATCTCGGCGCCGACGACCAGGAACTGCTGGTGGAGCGCGGTCGGTGAGACCGCCGCGAGCGGGTCGACCATGTGGTTGCCGACGGTGATGACCAGGTCGGGCTCGGCGTCGACGGCGCGCAGGACCGCGGCGATCCGGTCGTCGGGGCCCTTCGCCGAGACGGGGGTGACGGTGACGTCCTCGTCCGCGGCCCACGACTCGACGGCGTCGAGCAATGTCCGGGTCGGGGTGTCGGCGGCGTCCCCCGCGTCGGAGAGGAGCACGACGTCGTAGCCGGTGGGGGCGTGCACCCCGGACCAGGAACCGGGCTCCGGGTGGATGGTTGCCTCGGGCGCCGGCGGCTGGTCGGGGTCGGAGAACCCGGTGCCCAGGACCCCCGCCGAGGCGTGCGCCGACGCGGTCGCCGTCGGGCCGGTGCCGCCGGTGGCGCTGTCCGACGCCCCGGAGCAGCCGGCCAGCAGAGCGGTGCCGGCCGTGGCGAGGGCGACGGCGGTACACAGGACGGTCGTCCGGGTGGCGGGGCGGATCACGGCACCATGCAAGCACGCCCGACAGCCGCGCCGGGCCGGTCCGGGGACCTGTCCGACCGCCGTCCCGTTGCTGGTCACCGGTTGTTCACCTGCCGGTCGTCTGCGGGCCGGATCGTCTGCGCGTGCCCTCCGGAACCACCGCCGCGCTCCTGCGCGCCCGCCCTGCCCGCTCCTTCCCCCTGTTCGCGCTCGTCGCACGCGTCGTCGCCGCGCTCGTGCTGCTCGGGGTGGTCGTGATCGGCGTGCTCGCGGGGGCGTCACCGGCGTCGGCGCACGGCTTCAGCTCGGTGGTCCACGCCGACGTCACGTCCACGAAGCCGACCGTCGTGCAGGCGAAGCTCGGGCTCGAGTACGACCTGATGCTCGTCTCGGTGGCCACGAGCGAGCACGACGACGCGCTGCACGAGCGGGGGCAGCGGGCCTGGGACGACGGGGACTTCCCGGGGATGGTGACGGCTGCCGAGGCGCACACCGACGCGATCGGGAAGTACGTGTTCGACCGGTTCCGGGTGACCGGAGCCGGCGGGCAGGCCTGCACGGGCACGCTCGACGACACCGTCACGGTCGACCTGCAGGACGAGGTGCCGTACGCCCACGTGACCGCGGACTTCACCTGCCCGGAACCGTCCGAGACGCAGTCCGGGCACGTGGTGTCGTCGGAGCTGTTCCCCGACGACGAGACCTTCGTGCGCGACACCAAGACGATCGTCACCTACGACGTCGACGACCGGACGGGTTCGGCCACCCTCGACGCCTCGCAGCGCACGTTCTCGACCGAGCAGTCGGCGGGTGAGCGCTTCTGGGAGTTCTTCCGCCTCGGCGCCGAGCACCTGCTGACCGGGATCGACCACATCCTGTTCCTCGTGGCGCTCATCGCCGGGTCGCGTCGCCTGCGCGAGGTCGTCTACACGGCGTCCGCGTTCACGATCGCCCACTCGATCACGTTCATCCTCGCCGCCCTCGGTGTGGTGAGCCCGCCCGCGATCGTCGTCGAGCCGCTCATCGCCCTGTCGATCGCCGCGGTCGCCGGCTGGTACCTGTGGCGGCTCTGGCGTCGTCGATCGCGGGCCGACGAACTGGTGGTCGGTGAGCACGGACACTTCTCGCTCGACCGCGCCGGGTGGACCCGCCTGGCCGTCGTCTTCGCCTTCGGGCTCATCCACGGGCTCGGGTTCGCCGGGGCCCTCGGTATCCACGAGGCGTTCTCGTGGCAGCTGCTCGTCTCGCTCCTCATCTTCAACGTCGGCATCGAGGCCGTGCAGCTCGCGATCATCGTCATCGTCTTCCCGCCGCTCTCGCTGCTGCGGCGGAAGGCGCACCGGGTGTCGCTCTGGGTGACGGGCGCCGTGACCGCCGGTGTGTTCGTGATGGGGATGATCTGGTTCGTCGAGCGGCTCGCGGCGGGCTGACGCTCGCCACGGACCCGCTGACGAGTCGCGTTCGTTCCTGAACAGCGACGAACCGTCACTCAGCGTTTACCAAGACGTTTTGCAGTGCATGCAGAGTCTTCCGTGCTGCACCATCCCACGTCTGAGAAACGGACCAACATGAGTCTCCTGTCCGGCGCCACTACCCGGCGCAGAACCACCACCCTCCGCGTCTGCGGAGCCGTCCTCGGGGCCGCGCTCATCGCCGGTGCCTCGATGGTCGGCACGAACGCCGCCACCGCCGCGACGAACACCCCCACCACCAACATCTCGACCGGTGGCCCGATCCACATCCTGCTCGGCGTCGGCGCGACCGAGAGCCAGCGCATCGCCTCGTGGTACTTCCCCACGAACGTCGCGCAGTCGCTCGAGATCCAGAAGACCGCGTCCATGACGGACGGCGTCTTCACGGACGCCAAGCAGACGGTCGCCGCCTCGGAGGCCGCGAACACCGCAGCCGACTCGAGCGCGACCGACTCGAACACCAAGAGCATCCCGGGCATCGCCGCCGAATCGGGCTACATCAACGCGCACGCGACGATCTCGGCCCTCGAGCCGAACACCTCGTACACGTACCACGTCGGTGCGGCGGACGGCTCGGCCTGGTCCGCGTCGTACACCTTCACCACGAAGAGCTTCTCCGGCGACTTCGACTTCCTGTTCTTCGGTGACCCGCAGATCGGTTCGTCCGGCTTCACGGACGACGACGGTGCCGGCTGGGCGGACACGCTCAAGTACGCCACGTCGACCGAGCCGGACGCCGAGCTCCTGGTCTCCGGTGGCGACCAGGTCGAGCACGCCAACAACGAGTACGAGTGGGGCGCGTTCGCGGACAGCAGCGACGTGCTGAAGCGTTACCCGTGGGCCTCGACCATCGGCAACCACGACGTGGGTGGCAAGGCCTACGAGCAGCACAACCAGGTGCCGAACTCCCTCAAGGTGCCGGACTTCTACCCGGGCGGCAACACCACCGCGAACTCGGGTGGCGACTACTGGTACATGTACAAGGGCGTCCTGTTCATCGACATCAACTCGAACGCCTACGCGGCCGGTTCGGACGCTGCCCACGTGAACTACGTGCGCGACGTCATCAACCGCTACGGCGACGACGCGAAGTGGACGACGCTGGTCTACCACCACTCGATCTACTCGCCGGCCGACCACGCGAACGACCGTGACAACCAGCAGCGCCGGTTCGACTTCACGCGTTCGTTCTCGGACATGGGTGTCGACCTCGTCCTGCAGGGCCACGACCACTCCTACTCGCGCAGCTACGCGATCAAGAACGGCAAGAAGGCCAACGTCAACGAGCAGCCCGCTGCTCCCGAGGTCTTCTCCGGCCCCGGCGGCGTCATCTACATGACGGCGAACTCGGCCTCCGGCTCGAAGTACTACGACCTCACCGCCCCGGACGCCACCCAGGGCTACGGCGCGGACCCGCTCGACCCCAAGGGTGAGCGGCACTTCGCCAACTCGGTCGAGAACCAGGAGCACGTCCGCACCTTCGTGAAGGTCTCGGTCACCGACGACAAGCTCGCCGTCGAGAACATCCGCGCCAGCGACTGCACGACGCTCAACTCGGCGGTGCAGCACGGCAAGGTGGACAGCTGCGGTGTGACCCTCCAGCCGACGGCCACGGCCGACCCGGCTGCGATCGGTTCGACGGTCGACAAGTTCAACCTGCACGCCACGCTGCCGACGACGACCACCACGCTCACCGCGTCGGCCGCCGAGCAGACCTACGGCACCGCCAAGCCGGCCACGGTCACCGCGACCATCGCCGGTGGCATCGGTACCCAGCAGGGCACCGTGACGTTCAAGGACGGCAGCAAGGTCCTCGGCACCGCCCCGGTCAAGGACGGCGCGGCGAGCATGACGCTGCCGAAGACGCTCGCCATCGGCAAGCACGCGGTCACGGCCTCGTTCGTCAACGCGGACCCGGTGTACTCGGGAACGAACTCGAAGACGGCGAAGGCCATGACGGTCACCGTCGAGAAGGCCCCGTCCCGCACCGCCATCAAGTACAGCGGCGGCAAGGCGACCGTCCAGGTGAAGGCCACCGGCTTCAGCGTCGACGGCACCGCCCGGATCTACCAGGGCTCGAAGCGCCTCGCCACCGTCACGGTGGAGAACGGCGTGGTCACGTCGAAGCTCCCGCTGAAGAAGGGCACGCACAACCTGCACGCCGTCTTCGCCGGGACCTCGGAGCTCACCACGAGCACCAGCCCGACCATCACGGTCGTCATCAAGTAGCACCCGGCACCAGCAAGGGCCCCGCGATCCCGATCGCGGGGCCCTTCGCCGTGTGTCCGGGGGTGGGCGACCGGTCCTACCCGGGACCGGCGCCGCACCGGCTGACGGGAGACCCGAACTCCCTACCCGTCCGCTGGTGAGAGCGGCCGGTCAACCTGTGGTGATCATGCGCCTGCGTCCCCCGATCCGGCTGGGATCCGGGCCGATTGCCAGGCTTTGACCGGATGTGCAGACATTCCTAGGTCCTGGCTGTGCGGAAGCGCATACTTCGAGTCTCCGAGAATGCGCGCTCGTCGCCGACGACCCCTCGCCTCTCCTGCAGGCAGAGGCTGGCCGTGCACACTCACCAATCCCGACGAGGCTCGATCCTCGTCATCTCGGCGGCTGCCGTCGCCGCGCTGATCACCCTCGGAACCGGTGGCGGAGCATCCGCCGCCACGGTCATCGACGGTCCGGTCAACCTCGGAACCGCATCGACCTACGGCGTCCTCGGCGCGAGCGCGGTCACGAACACCGGCCCCTCCGTGATCAACGGCGACCTCGGGTTGTCACCGGGCACGTCCATCACCGGCTTCGGCGGCGCACCGAACGGCGTCGTCAACGGCACCACGCACCAGACCGACGCCGCGGCGGCACAGGCCCAGCGCGACACCACCACCGCGTACAACGTCGCCGCGTCGCTCTCCCCGACCCAGACCGGTCTCACCGAGCTGAACGGCCTCTCGCTCTCGCCCGGCGTGTACTCCGGCGGCGCCCTCGCCCTGGCGAACAACGGTGCGCTGACCCTGGCCGGCAGCGCGAACTCCGTGTGGGTGTTCCAGGCCGCGTCGACCCTGACCATCGGGTCCGCCAGCCAGATCGTGATCACCGGCGGTGCCAGCTCGTGCAACGTGTTCTGGCAGGTCGGCAGCTCCGCCACCGTCGGCACCGGCGCCCAGTTCCAGGGCACCGTCCTGGCGCAGCAGTCCGTGACCGCCACCACCGGCGCGACCGTGCAGGGCCGCCTGCTGGCCCGCACCGGCGCCGTGACCCTCGACACGAACACGATCACGGCCTCCAACGGCTGCCCCGCACCGGGCACGCCGTCCGAGTCGCCGACCATCACCTCGGGCACCCCGTCCGACGGCACCGTGGACGTGCCCTACTCGTCCACCGTCACCGCGACCGGCACCCCGAACCCGACGTTCACCGCCACGGGCCTGCCCGACGGCCTGACGATCGACAGCACCACCGGCGTCATCTCCGGCACCCCGACAACCCCGGGCACCTCGACCGTGACGATCACGGCGTCGAACGGCACCAGCCCGGACGACACCCAGACGGTCACCATCACGGTCCGTGCCCCGGCACCGGTGCCCACCGCGACACCCACCCCGACGGCACCCGCAGTGGTGCCCACCGCAACCCCGAGCGGCCCAGCAGGCGCCGGCGGTGGCGGTGGCGGCGGAACCGACCAGCCCACCGGTGAGCTCGCGTTCACCGGCTCGGACCCGACCGTCCCGCTGAGCATCGCCGCGGCACTCCTCGCCGCGGGTGCAACGCTCATGGTCCTGCTGCGTCGTCGTCGCCGCACCGTCGGCCGCATCTGATCGACCCGCACGATCGACGGCCCCGCGACCCTGGTCGCGGGGCCGTCTGCATGCGTCACCGGCCTTGCGATCGGTCCACGTGCCCGATTGCATGGGGGCATGCCGACCGATTGTGTCTTCGACGACGTGCCACGGGCCTCCCGGCTCGTCGAGGACGACCTGGTCGTCGCGCTGCTGGACGTGAACCCGGTCTCGCCCGGGCACAGCCTGGTCGTCCCGAAGCGTCACGTGGTGTCGTGGTTCGAGGCCACCGCGGACGAAGTGGCCGCGATGACGCGGCTCGTCCGCGCACTCAAGCTGGTGCTCGACGACCGGTACCGACCGGACGGGTACAACGTCGGGTTCAACGACGGCTCGGCAGCCGGGCAGACGGTGTTCCACGCCCACCTGCACGTGATCCCGCGGTACGGCGGCGACGTGCCGGACCCGGCCGGCGGCATCCGGCACACGGTGCCGGGCCGGGGGTACTACTCGCCCGGCACCCGGCCCTCGCACCCGTGAGGACCCTCAGGTACTGAGCCGCCACCTCATCCTCCAGGACGATCCGCGGCGAGCAGCGCGCTCCCTACTGTTGGCGACGGAGCGTGCGGTGGCGCATGCCCGTCGCACCAGGGGAGATCCGACGTGAACCGTTCGCCGAGACGCCGTTCCACCATCGCGCTGCAGATCGCGTGTTCGACACTCATCGCCGGGGCGCTCGCCGTCTCCGGCACGATCGCGGCGTTGCCGGCCACGGCCGCGCCGGGCGACGGGTCAACCGCCGCGACGGGGACGACCACGATCACGACGCCGGGCACGCCCGTCGCGCAGGGTGACGACTGGACGGTCACGCCGACCGACGGCGGGTACACCGTCGTCCTGACCCTCGCCGACCCCCTGCCGCTCCGGGCGGCGGCCCCCGTCCTGCTCGTGGACGGCACCGACATCGGCGTCGCGCAGACGAGCCTCGACCAGCGGCAGCTGACGGTCACCACGACCGACCCCGCGGTCGCCGATGCCCGCAGCGTCGAGCTTGGCTGGACGGGCGAGACCGACCTGCAGGGCAACCGGCAGGCCGCCACCGCGCCGCAGACGGTCGCGCCGAGCGAAGCCCCGGCACCGCTGACCGACGACCCGGCGTCCGCAGGCCAGTACGCGGTCACCCGGGCCGACTACGACCTGGGCAACGAAGCCGAGACGATCAAGGGCTTCGGGCGCAAGGGCGAGATGCGTGCCGCCGTCTTCGTGCCGAAGGACGCCCCGGGCAAGCGCCCGGTCGTGGTGTTCCTGCACGGCCGCCACGAGGCCTGCTCCGGCGGCACGTACAACCCGAAGGCGTGGCCGTGCGGGAAGGGACAGACCGACATCCCGAGCTACCTCGGCTACAACGCGGCGGCGACCGCGCTGGCGAGCCACGGCAACGTCGTCGTGTCGATCTCCGCGAACGCGATCAACGCCCTCGACGGCAGCTACTCGGACGACGGCGGAGCGGTGGCCCGCGGGCAGCTCGTCCTCGACCACCTCAGCCTGCTGCAGCGGGCGGACGCCGGACAGGAGCCCCGGCTCTCGCCGCTGCTCACCGGCAAGCTCGACCTGCAGGACGTCGGCCTCATGGGCCACTCACGCGGCGGGGACGGCGTGGTCCGCGCGGCCCTGCTCAACACGCAGCGCACGAACCCCTTCGGCATCCGTGCCGTCCTGCCCCTGGCACCGACCGACTTCGGGCGCATGACCCTGCCGGACACCAACACGGCGGTCGTCCTGCCGTACTGCGACGGCGACGTGTCCGACCTGCAGGGACAGCACTTCTACGACGACTCCCGCACCGCCTTCGGGGACGACGTGCTGCGCTCCTCGGTGCTGGTGATGGGTGCGAACCACAACTTCTTCAACACGACGTGGACGCCCGGCAAGTACGCGAAGGCGTCGTCGGACGACTGGTACGACGAGTCCGACGCGGTCTGCGGTGCGAAGGCGAAACACACCACGCGGCTGTCGTCCGACCGGCAGTACGCCATCGGCACGAGCCTGATCAGCGGCTTCTTCCGCCTGGCGCTCGACGGCGAGCAGCAGTTCCTGCCGATGTTCGACGGCACCAACCGCCAGCCCGCCGCCCTGGGCGCGGCCGACATCCGGGTGAGCGCTTCCCAGCCCGGCGCGAGCCGGCGCGACCTCGCCCTGTTCGACACCGCGAACCCGGCGATCACCACGACCGGTGCCCTGACGGCGAAGACCTGCGCGAGCACCGACAACCTGCCCGCGAAGCAGATCCTGCCGGCGTGCGTCTCGATCTCGTCCAACGCCCCGGACTACACCCCGGCTTACCTGGCGTCGTCGGTGCCGGCCACCCCCGCCCTGCACGTCTCGCCCACCAAGGCGGCGACCGGCGGCCAGGTGCACGTCCCGGTGGCTCCGGCGGCCGGTGACTTCACGGGGTTCCAGGCGCTGTCGCTCCGCCTCACCCCGGACGACACCGCGACGACGAACGCGAACGTCTCGATCACCCTCCGCGACGCGACCGGTGCCGTGGCGACCCGACGCCTGTCCGACACCAGCCGTGCCGGACAGCTGCTCCCCGGTACCCGGATGGCCCCGCGCAAGACGATCCTGCAGCAGGCGCGCATCCCCCTCGACGCGTTCACCGGCATCGACCTGACGTCGGTGCGCGAGGTGACCATCGACGTCCCGCAGAAGAACAGCGGGGTCCTGCTGAGCGACCTGTCGCTCGTGCCCGCTGCGACCCTCGGTACCCCGGTGGTCACGAAGCGTCCCGCCGCACGCATCGCGGACCGGTTCGTCGACGAGGGCCGCACGCGCACGGTGGTCCGGGCAGCGGTCGTGCTCTCCCGACCTGCCGAGCAGGCCACGACGGTGTCCTTCGACCTCGACCAGGCGTACGACGGGCGCATCCGCCCGGCGGTGCAGCCCGTCACGTTCCAGCCCGGCGAGGTCTGCCGCACGGTCGCGGTCTCGGTGAACGGTGACCGCACCCCGTCGTTCTCGCGGACGTCGGACTACGCGATGACCCTCAGCAACACCCAGGGCGGTTCGGTGATCGGTGACTCGGTCGGCACGATGCGCATCCGCGAGGACGACGGCGTGCGCAGCGTGAACGGACGGCCGACCGCGTCCGCTCCGGCGGTCGGGACGCCGGGTGACGCGTGTGCCGAGGCGCAGGCGTCCAGCACGGCCATCGCCGTCACGCCGACGAGCAGCCGGAAGGGTGCCAAGGTCGCGATCTCGGCGACGGGGTTCCGTGCCGGGGAGTCGGTCACCGTCAGCATCGACGGCGGTCGGGCCACCCGCACGACGGCCAACGCCGACGGCAAGGTCCGCCTGAAGATCACGAAGGCCGTGGCGGCGCTGGCGCCGGGCACGCACGTGGTGCACGCGCGTGGCTACGGCTCGGACCAGCGGGCCCGGGGCACCTTCACGACGACGAAGTAGCCGTGCGCGGTCCGGAGCGTCCCGAGCGAACCCTCAGGACGCTCCGGCCCCGATCAGGTCAGCGAGCGGGACGTCGTCGCGCGCCACGGCGGCGGCGACCTGGCTCAGCGAGCGCTGGGTGGCACGTGCGTAGCGACGGATCATCCCGAAGGCCTCCTCGACGTCGACCCCGGCCGCACGTGCGAGGTACCCCTTGGCCTGCTCGATGGCGACCCGGCTGTCGAGCGCACGCTGGAGCTGCTCCGCGGTGAGGGTCGCGTGCTCGAGGGTCCGTTGCTGCAACAGGCTGATGGTCGCGACGTCGGCGAGGGCCTGCGCGGCTCGGGCATCGGCTCCGTTCAGCGCCCCCTCGGTCTCGCGGAACAGGTTCAGCGACCCGACCGTGGTGTCCCGCAGCCGGAGCGGGATGGCGTGGACCCCCGCGTAGCCGCGAGCCCGCGATGCCTCGGCGAACCGCGGCCAGTGCTGCCGCAGGTCGTCCGCGTTCTCCGAGGTCACCAACCGGCCGGTGGTCACGGCGGTGATGCAGGGCCCCTCGCCGGCGTTGAGCTGGAGCAGACCGATGAAGCTGCTGCGCTCGCTCGTCGAGGCGACGACCCGCAGCTCGTCGTGCTTGTCGAGCAGGTGGATGGCGCCCGCGGCGGCGTCGAACAGCTCGACGGCCCGGTCGACCAGCGTCTGCAGGACGTCGACCACGTCGTAGTCCGCCACCAAGCTGTCGGTGAGGGTCACGAACGTCTCGACCAGTCGTGCTTCGCGTACCTCGGTCATGTGGGGAGCGGTCCTTCCGTCGAGCAGGCGGGACAACCGTAGTCGAGCAGCAGACACGCGGACCTGTGGCTTGCACCGAGGAGCGCGGCGGCTCTAGCGTTGGACCAGCAGCCCCAGACCCCGGCCGCCGGAACGTTCCTCCATTCCGATGACGACCAGGGAATCCATGACCACGCAGCACGCCGGTACCAGCCCGCAGCGGGAGACCAGCTCGAAACCCCTCACCGGCGGCTACCGGAAGACCGGCTCCCCGGCCGGGCCGCGGACCGGCGGCACCTCGTCCTACTCCGCGCTGTTGGCGCAGGTGAAGGAAGCCGGGCTGCTCGAGCGCCGTCGGGGGTTCTACTGGGCGCTGTTCTCCGCGCTCGTCGTGGCGACGGCCGCCTGCTGGGTCGCGTTCGCGTTCCTGGGTGACTCGTGGTTCCAGCTGATCGTGGCCGGTGTGCTGGGTGTGCTGTTCACGCAGTTCGCGTTCCTGTCGCACGAGGCCGCGCACCGTCAGGTGTTCGCGTCCCAGAAGTGGAACGACCGTGCTGGCCGCTGGGTCGGGACGTTCCTGGTGGGCCTCAGCTACTCGTGGTGGATGAACAAGCACACGCGTCACCACGGCAACCCGAACACCGTCGGCAAGGACCCGGACATCGCCCCGGACGTGATCCGGTTCCTGCCCGAGGACGCCGCCGCCGTCAAGAACGGGCCGCTCCGGGTGTTCGTGCAGTACCAGGGCTGGTTGTTCTTCCCGTTGCTCACGCTCGAGGGCATCAACCTGCACCGGGCCGCCGTCATGTCGGTGCTCCGCGGGACGGGTGGGCGCAGTGACGTCCGGGGGCGGGTCCTGGAGGGCATCCTGCTGGTGGCGCGGTTCGCGATCTACCTGACGGTGGTGTTCTGGTTCCTGCCGTTCGGGATGGCGTGTGCGTTCCTCGGCGTGCAGCTGGCCGTGTTCGGCGTGATGATGGGCGCTTCGTTCGCCCCGAACCACAAGGGCATGCCGACGATCGCGCACGACGCGAAGGTCGACTTCTTCTCCCGCCAGGTGCGTACCTCGCGCAACATCCGTGGCGGCTGGTGGGTGTCGTTCCTGATGGGTGGCCTGAACTACCAGGTCGAGCACCACCTGTTCCCGTCGATGCCGCGTCCGGCGCTGAAGCAGGCCCGCCTGCTCGTCCGTGACCACTGCGACACCCTCGACGTGCCGTACACCGAGACCACGTTGCTGCGCTCCTACGGCATCGTCGTCCGGTACCTCAACCGCGTCGGCCTCGGCGCCCGCGACCCCTTCGTCTGCCCGATGGTGTCCGAGCTCCGGATCCACTGACACGCCCCACCCCGCCCCACCCCGCACGCACCACACCCCGCCGAAGGAACCACCACCGTGAAGACCGTCATCGTCCTCGTCGTCCTCTGGGCAGTCCTGTCCATCGTCGGCTTCGCCCTGCAGGGCCTGATCTGGCTCGGCATCATCGGCATCGTCCTGCTGCTCGGCACGATCGTCTTCGGCGCCGTCCGCCGCAGCGGCAACAAGGCCCGCAACGCCGGCCGGACCAACTAGTCCGCCACTGGCGAAGCGCACCACCAGCAGGAATCCCCGCACCGAACGCATGCCGACGCCCCCGAACGAACCCGGCCCGCCGCGCGCCGCCGTGGTCGTGAACCCGACCAAGATCGACCCAGCCCGGCTCCGGGCCGTGCTCCGCACCGAGGAGCGCGCACATGGATGGGCCGAGTCGCTCTGGTTCGAGACGAGCGCTGACGACGACGGACGGGCGGCTGCCCGGGCCGCGCGCGACGCCCACCCGAGCGTCGTCCTCGTCGCCGGTGGCGACGGCACGCTCCGGGTCGTCGCCGCGGAACTCCGCGGCACCGGGACGCCGGTGGCGCTCCTCCCCAGCGGCACCGGCAACCTGTTCGCGCGGAACCTCGGTCTGCCCCTCGGCGACCTGGTGCGATCGGTTCGAGCGGGCTTCAGCGGGACGGACCGCCCGATCGACGTCGGGCTGGCCGACCTGACCGACCCGGCGGGCACCACGACGTCGCACGCGTTCCTGGTGATGACCGGCATCGGGCTCGATGCGAGCATGGCCGCGGACACGAACGCGTGGGTGAAGAAGCGGTTCGGATGGGTCGCCTACTCGGATCCCATCGCCCGGTCCGTGATCGGCAACCGGCAGATCCCGGTGCACTACGGGATCGACGACGGCCCGCTCCGCAGCATGAGCGCCCACACGATCATCGTCGGGAACTGCGGCACCCTGACCGCGGGCATCCTGCTGCTCCCCGCGGCGCGACCGGACGACGGCATCCTCGACGCCGTGGCGTTCCGGCCGGCCGGGTGGTTCGGCTGGACCAAGGTCGGGTACGCCCTGACGCTCAACCGCTTCTTCGCGCGCACCCGGTTCGGGCGACTCCTGGCCCGGGTCCTGCCGGCATCACGTGCGCTCCGGTACACGCGGGCGAGGACGCTGCGGCTGACCGTCGACACCCCGGAGCGTGTGCAGCTCGACGGCGACGCGTTCGGCGAGGTGGTCGCGGTGACGCTCACCACCGACCACCACGGCCTGGTGCTGCGGACGGAGCCGGACGGGCCGCGGACCCGACGGGCCTAGCCGGTGCTGCCGAGGTCGGCGCCCCGGTGCACGACGTCCTCCGCCATGGCCCGGATCCCGCGGCCCGCACCGGCAGCAGCACGTCGCAGGATCTGGAACGCCTCGTCCATCCGGATGCCCCGTCGGTACGCGAGTGCACCCTTGGCCTGTTCGAGGAGTTCCCGGGCCTCGAGCGCGTCCTCGACCTGTTCCTCGATCGTGGTCGACACCCCGCGGTCGCGCTGTCGCACGAGGGCAGCCGAAGCCGCGTCGGCGAGCAGCTGCATCAGCACGACGTCCTGGTCACTGTGCCCGCGGGTGTGGTCGGCGAAGACGCACAGCGAGCCGATGGTCCGGTCCCGCAGGCGGATCGGCTCGGCGAACGTGCCGTGCAGCCCGTGTTCGCGCATCGTCTCCGAGAACGCCGGCCACTCCGCATGGTGGGTCGACACGTCGGGCACGTCGATGGTCTTCCCGGTCCGGTAGCAGTCGAGACACGAGCCCTCGTCCGTCCCGAGCTGCGCTTCCTCGGCCTCGCTGCTGCGCTCGCTCGTCGAGGCGACGACCTGCAGCACGCCGGACCGGTCCGCGAGCACGACCCCGGCTTCCGTCGCCGAGGTCCCCTCCACGCACGCCGCGATGACCCGGTCCATGGCGTCGAGCACCTCGAGGTCTGGGTCCAGAGCCGGCATCAACCGATCCGGCAGGCTGATCGCGTCACTGGTCGTCATGCTTCGACGCTACGACCAGACGGATGGCGCACGGCCCAGCCAGTTCGCGTAGCGGACGACCGCCAGCAAGCCCGCGACGGCTCTTCCGGGAGCCGCGTCCGTCGAAGTGCGGACTGGTGCGACCCCTGGCCAGGGGGTCAGGATGACGCATCAGTTGCACAGAGCAACTGGCAGGTGCTTCACCGACAGAGGAGTCGTCATGAAGAAGTCCATCGCAGCCGCGTTCGCCGCGGTCGCCGTCATCACCGCCGGCGTGTTCGCCGCTTCGCCCGCGTCCGCGCTGCCCGTCAGCACGAAGGTCGTCGGCGGCGAGAAGGCCCCCACCACCTCGTGGGCGGTGCAGCTCGAAGCCTCCGGCGGGAGCATCCCCTCGGGCTACGTCAGCAACTGCACCGGCGAGCAGCTCAACGCCTCGTGGATCCTCACCGCCCGGCACTGCATCGACGGCATCGGTGCGATGAACGTCTACCACTCGAACTCCACCCTCAACCGCGGTACGGCCGTCGCCGTCGACCGCGTCAGCGCCTCGCCGGCGGGTGACATCGCGCTCGTGCACCTGCGGACCGCCTACTCGCTGTCCACCTACGCACCCCTCGACCTCACCGCGACGGCCAAGTCGAGCGGCACCGGCACCATCCAGGGCTACGGCCTGCGTGCCAACGCGACCCAGTCCGACGGCCTGTACCAGGCCACCGTCTCGCTCACCGGCGCGAGCACCGACGCCTTCGGCGGTCGTGCCCAGCACCTCACCGGCGTGACCGGTGCCTCGAACCACGGCGACTCGGGCGGCCCGCTGCTCGTCAACGGCAAGGTCGTCGCCGTCTGCTCCACCGGCGACAGTGCCGACCCCGGCGCGAACACCAAGGCCGGCTCGAACTACGCTCTGCTGTCGCAGGCCTCGTCCTGGATCAAGACCACGGCCGGCGTCTGAACCACCTGACGGACTGGAGGCGCGGTGCCAGCTGGCACCGCGCCTCCTGTCCGTCCCCACCCGTCTCCAGGGCGTTGCTCGCCTGTTCGGCCTCCGTCAACCACCAGCTGAGCGCCCGTGCGGGCGCCGCGACGACAGTGGAGCCATGAGCCAGTACGAGAAGCGCGATCCGAACACCCTCTACCCGGCACCGCCGTACCCGAAGCAGGAGCAGTCGCTGCCGGGCGCCGCGTGGAAGATGGACCCGAAGCCCGACCACGGCGAGGAGAGCTACACAGGGCTCGGACGGCTGAAGGGGTACCGCGGCATCGTCACCGGTGCCGATTCCGGCATCGGCCGTGCCGCCGCCATCGCCCTGTCGCGCGAAGGTGCGGACCTGGTGCTCTCGTACCTGCCGGACGAGCAGGAGGACGCGGAACAGGTCCGCGACCTGCTCGAGTCCGAGGGTCGACGGGCCGTGCTGTTCCCCGGGGACATCTCCGACGAGCAGTACTGCACGGACCTGGTGCAGAAGGGCGTCGACGAGTTCGGCGGCCTCGACACCCTGGTGATGGTCGCGGGGCGCATGGAGAGCAACGAGGACATCCTCACGCTCGACACGTCGATGTTCGACTCCACCTTCAAGACCAACATCTACTCGCTGTTCTGGCTGACCAAGGCCGCCGTGCCGCACCTCGAGCCCGGGTCGACCATCGTGACGACCGGCTCGATCCAGGCGTCCACGCCCTCGCCGGACAAGATCGACTACGCCGTGTCGAAGGGCGCGATCAAGCTCTTCACCGAGGCCGTCGCGCAGCAGCTCGCGCCGAAGGGCATCCGTGTGAACTCCGTCGCACCGGGGCCGGTGTGGACGCCGCTGCAGCCGGGTTCCGACGACGCCGAGACGGTGTCGCACTTCGGTGAGAGCTCGCCGTTCGGCCGTCCCGGGCAGCCCGCTGAGCTCGGTGCCGCCTACGTGCACCTGGTCAGCCCGGAGTCGAGCTACCAGTCCGGGTCGACGATCACGATCGCGGGCGGGACGCCGGCGTTCTGATCTGCCGTTCTGGGCTTTTGGCGTTTTCGAGTTCTTGCGTTCGAGGAAGGGGACCACGTGTCCGGAGTGACGCACACCGTGCTGGTCGAGTGGGACGGGGAGGACCGGTCGTCCGAGGCCTCGGCCCTGTCGCGTGAGCACCTGCCACGGGTTGAGGGGGTCGAGTCGGTGCAGGCCGGCACGAGCGTGAGTACCGAGGGGCTGGAGGGCGGGTTCCACTGGATGCTCGTCGTCCGGTTCCGCGATCGTGCAGCGCTCGCCGGGTACCTGCCGCACCCGGAGCACCGGCCGGTGGCCGAGTTCATCGGCGCGGCGAGTGCGCGGGTCGTCGTGTTCGACGTCGAGGACGCCGACTGATCGCTGCGTCGGAAGCTGTGTAACGCTCTGGTTGCGATGGCGGACGAGGGGTTCCGTTCTTCGTGGAGGCTCGACGTACGGTGGATCGGCCATCGCAACGGCGCGGGGGTCGTCGGCCGGCGCTGCGGCTCTCCGGAGCCCGCGCCGGTCGGGTCCCCGCCTGCGGGCGGGGACCGTTCGACATCCGCCGACGGAGGGAAACAGACGATGCCCGGCAACCCGAACCCGTTCGTCCACGACGGCGCGAAGATCCTGCTCGGCGAGGCGGGAGCGGCGCACTGCGACGAATGCGGGGACGCCGTCCGGCTCGACCCGCGGATCGGCAGCTGGAGGACCGTGCAGCAACCCGGCCCCCAGCTCCCGCCTGACCGGCAGCGGCGCAGTGCGGCGGGGGCAGCGTGAACGGCACCGCCCGGACCGCCGGGGTGGCCCTCGGGCTCATCGCAGCGATGGCGCTGACCGCCTGTTCCGGCTCACCGGCCGCGACGCCGACCCGGACTGCGACTGCGACTGCGACCGCGACCCCGGAGGCGCCGGGTGACCCCGACAACGCGACTCCAACTGCGACCCCGACCGCGACGGACACGGCCTTCAGCCTGTCGGACCCCGCGACGTGGACCATCTCGACCGACGAGGTCGGACCGATCGCCCTCGATGGTCCGGTGCAGGGCGAGATCGACGACCTGGCTGCTGCATACACCCGGAGTACGGATGCGTGTCCGGCCAGCCCGGAGACGACCTTCTGGGAGCGGTCCGACACCCCCGGCCTCATCGTCATCCCCCGCGACGGCAAGGTCGCCGGGGTGACCATCGGTGGGGTGGGGTCGGACCCGGTGACGACGAACTCGCCCGAGACCGACGCCGGGATCGGCATCGGAGCGCCCCTGACCGAGGTGCGCTCCGCGTACCCGGACCTGCAGTACACCGGAACCTACGGTGAGGACCAGGGGCCGTACTCGATGTGGAGCGTGCAGGCCGACGGACGCTACATGACGTTCCAGCTGGGGACGGACGGCACCACCGTGGGTGCGATCTGGGTGGGGTCGGTCGCGATGTTGCCGTACGAGTACTGCGCCTGACGCTGCGCTACCTGCTGACGGGTTCGGCTCCGAGCACGCCGAGCAGGGCCAGGGCGTCGGCGTCGGGTGAACCGACCGGGGCCGTGTAGAGCACCAGGTGCTGGTCGCGGTCGGTGAGCGCGAGGCTGTCGCAGTCGACCGTGACCGATCCGACCGACGGGTGCCGGAAGGTCTTGGTGAGCACGGGTGTCATCTGCACGTCGTGCTGGTCCCAGAGCCGCCCGAACTCGCTGTCGCCCGCACCGAGCTCCTCGATCAGGTCGCCCACGGCGGGGTCGTCCGGGTACCGGGTCCGAGCCGCTCGGAGCTGCATGACGACGTGGCGCCGGAACTCGGCGCCGTCGGAGATCCCGTAGGGCGGCGGAGTCTCCGGCCCGGGGTGTGCGGGGAACGCCCGCCGGGCCAGGTTCCGCTCGGCCGGATCGAGCTCCGAAAAGTCCTCCATGAGCGCTGCGGCGAGGGGGTTCCACGCGAGCACGTCGAAGGTGGCGGACAGGACGATCGCAGCGGTCTGCGGCAGCCGGTCCACGAGCGCGAGGATGCTCGGCCGGACGTCACGGCGCACCCGGCCCAGCTGCAGTGCGGCCGTGCCGGCCAGTGCGTGCAGGTGGTCGGACTCCGCCGGGGTGAGCAGGAGCGCCCCGGCGATGCCCGCGAGGACCTCGGCGGAGGGTCGGGGCGCGCGGCCCTGCTCGAGCCGGACGTAGTACTCCGTGGAGATGTGGGCGAGGACCGCCACTTCCTCACGACGGAGCCCCGGCGTCCGACGACGTGGCCCCGACGGCAGCCCGACGTCCTCGGGGCGCAGGCGTTCGCGTCGAGAGCGGAGGAACGCGGCGAGTTCCGGCTTGTCCATGGCACGAGTCTCCACCGGTTCGCGGCTCGGATCCTGGTACCGCTCGTACCTGTATCCGGTCGGTGGTCCGGCGTGACGCTGATCCCATGAACAACGACACCACCACCAGTCCCATCGGCCTCCTGTCCGACAAGGTCGTCCTCATCACCGGCGCGAGCCGCGGCATCGGTGCGGCGGCCGCCCGACTCTTCGCTCGGGAGGGGGCTCGGGTCGTCCTGGCCGCCCGCAGCACCGACGCACTCGACACCGTCGTCGCCGACGTCCGAGCGGCTGGGGGCACCGCCGATGCCGTCGCACTCGACCTCGCCGACCCCGCCAGCATCCGTGCAGCGGTGGCTCGCGTCGACGAGCTGCACGGTCGGCTCGACGGGGCCTTCAACAACGGCGCGACCATCCAGCAGCCCGGGCCGCTCGACACCACCAGCGATGAGGACATCGACACCCAGTTCGCGGTGAACTTCCGCGGACACTGGGTGGCGATGAATGCCGAAGCCGAACTGATGCGTCGCGGCGCAGGCGGCGCCATCGTCAACACCTCCAGCATCGGCAGCCGCCGCGCCAACCCGGCGCTGCCCGCCTACGGTGCGATGAAGCGTGCGCTGAACAGCATCACCGAGACCGCGGCCGTCACCTGGGCTCCGGCGCACATCCGGGTGAACGGCATCACCCCCGGCGGCACCGCGACCGAGATGATCGACGCATGGGAGGCGGCGACGCCGGGCATCGTCGACCAGATCAACGCCACGGTGCCGCTCGGTCGGATGGCCGAGCCCGAGGAGGTCGCCGAGGTCGCGGCCTGGCTGCTCAGTGATCGCGCGTCGATGGTCACCGGGGCGATCGTCCCCGTGGACGGCGGTGCGGGCGCCTGACGCCGAACGCTCCGGGCCCCCTGGCAGGATGACGGGCATGGCCAGCGCAGTCCGTCTCATCCGGTCCGACGTCCTGAGCGACGCGGCGCAGTACGCGTACGCGTCCACCGTGCCGGCCGGGACGCGGCTCGTGTTCCTCGCCGGGGCCTGCCCGCTCGCCGCGGACGGGTCGACCGTCGCGCTCGGCGACTACGCGGGCCAGGCTGCCCGGTGCATCGAGACGATGCAGGAGGCGCTGCGTGCCGCAGGTGCGTCCATCGAGGACGTCGTGAGCACCCGGGTGCTCGTGGCGTCCTCACGGCAGGCCGACCTCGTCGCCGCATGGCAGGTGGTGCGCGATGCCTTCGGCGCGCACGACGTGCCGAGCACCCTGCTCGGGGTCACGGTGCTCGGCTACGACGACCAGCTGGTCGAGATCGAAGCCGTCGCGGCCGTCGCCGACGGTCAGCCCACGTGACGACGCGAGGTGTCGAGGTTCCCGCGCTCCCGCGCCTCGCGCACGCTCGCCTCAGAAGCCCGGACCTGCTTTGACCAGGGCGATGCCGACACCGACGAGCGCGAGGACGAGGCCGGCCACGAACGTCCGCGGGGACGGGTTCTCCCCGCGGAGTCTGGCCACGACGGGCCCGAGGAGGGCGAGCCGGACCACGAGGTACGCGATCGCGATGATCTCGGCCGCGAGCCCGGACGTGCCGGTCAGCCAGGCGTAGGCGAGGACGGCAGCCGGCAGGAGACCGGAGGTGAGGATGGGCAGCGAATCTCGCAGCTCGGCGCGGACGGTCTCCCCGGTGAGGCGGTGGTCGCTCCGCGCACGTCGTCCGACCGATTCGGCGAAGGTGTGTGCGAGGAAGGTCGAGAACGCGGTGGCGAGGACGTACCAGAGCCCCCGACCGCTCTCGGCGGTGTCCGGGACCATGGGTGCGATCGTGCCGAGGATCACGATGTTGCCGTACACGAACGCGGTGATGCGGCTCGAGGCGTCCTCACGCGACAGGCGGTTCCGGCCCACGGAAGTCCTCTCGTGCGGGCTCAGTAGTACTCACCCTGCCGGTAGTCCCAGCTCGTGAACGTGTCCGCGAGCAGCCCCATGATCCGGTCGACGTCGAGCCCCTTGCGGATCAGCGTCGGTGCGGGGACGACCGATCGGCGTCCGTCCTGCAGCGGGATCAGGGTCCCCGTGCTGTCGACCATCGACACCATGACGCCCTGCTCGTACCGCGTCTCGGCACTCTGCTCCGGCTGGATGGACGCGACGTAGTCGTCCGCCTCGACGATCACGTCGGCGCGCTCGGCGATGCGCTCGCCGATGCCGTCGACCACGCCACGGTTGCCGGTGCCCGACGGGTTGGCCGAGCTCGCGAAGGCGAACTTGCCGTGCTCGGTCCAGAGTTCGCGGGCGGCGAGCTCACCGGGGACGCCGAACTTGATGACGAAGCAGGACGTGCCACGGGTGTCCATCATGAGTTCGTCGGAGCCGTCCGCCGGCAGTGCCGCTCGGCCCTCGTCACTCCAGGGCAGGATGCACCCGAGCAGGATGTCCTCGTCCCAGCACCGCTGGTACAGGGCGTCGATCTCGGGGGTGAGCTGCGCGATGCTGCGGAGCATCTCGAGCGAGCTCACGAGCACGACGCCCGGCTTGTTGCGGTTGCGTTCCTTCGCGTCGAACTTGCGCTCCAGACCCGCGCGGTCCGAGGTCATCAGGATGTAGCCGACCTTGGTCGGGACCACCGCCAGCCCGCCGTCGTGCAGCAGCGCGTCCACCGCACTGCGCGGCACGCCACCGTCCCAGTGCACCCGGTTCATGCTGACCTGCGTGTCGTCGTTCATGCCCGTCCTCGTCCCACTCTGGAGTCAGACGATCGTCTGACAGCGGGAGCCTATGGACGGTGTCCGAGCCGGACAAGGGCGAAGGGCGCGACCTGTGGGCCTTCTCCGAAGGGTTCAGGCGGGCTCGCAGTGAACGGCCGAGGTCAGTCCGCGCCGAGCCGCGCCCAACCAATGAGTCGCGCACAACCAAAGCGCCCCCGCGCCACGTGGTCGCGCGGTTCGAGGACACTTTGGTTGTGCGAGGCACACAGAAATCGCCTGCCCCCGCCTCACTCCACCAACGACTGCGTCCCCACCACGATCGCCAGCGCCAGCCGCTCCGCGTCCACCGACCCGGGCTCGGCCGTGTACGCCAGGATCCGCAGGTCCTCGGGCCCGACGACCAGGGTGTCGCAGTCGAGCGTGATCAGCCCGACGTCCGGGTGGTCGATCACCTTCCGGCGGGCGGTCTCGCCGAGCGCGGTCGCACCCGAGTCCCACAGCTCGACGAACCGCGGGCTCGCCGCCCGAAGGTCCCGCACGAGCTGCTGCAGCTGGCGGTCGAGCGGGTAGCGCGCCGCGGTCATCCGGAGCCCCGCCACCAGGTTCGCCTCGAACGCCGCCTGCTCCTCCGGCGTGTGCACGGCTCGGCTGCCGGATCCGACCAGGTGCCGCCACGCGGTGTTCCGGTCGTTCCCGCGCAGCGCGCCGATCGGCCCCATCAGTGCGTCGTACGGGGCGTTGGCGACGAGCAGGTTCCCCGCGGCGTCGAGGACCGCGACCGGGGTGTCCGCCAGCCGGTCGAGCAGTCGCTGCACGCTCGGCGGGATTCGCGACGGGACCACGTCGGCACCGGGGAGCGCGTGCCCGGCGAGCCGGTAGAGCAGCTCGCGGTCGGCATCAGCGACCCGCAGCGCCCTCGCGAGCGCCTCGACGACCTGGGCGGACGGCGTGGTCGCCCGCCCCTGCTCGAGCCGGGTCAGGTAGTCGGCGGAGATCCCTGCGAGCCCGGCCAGTTCCTCTCGGCGCAGACCGGACGCACGCCGACGCGACCCGACGACCACTCCCGCCGCCTCGGGGGAGACGTGGTCGCGCAGTCGCCGCAGGGTGTGCCCGAAGTCCGTGTCCGCCATGTTCCCAGTCTGCGCGCGACGGTCGACCGGGTCCTGGCCCTGCCGGTCCTACGACAACCGGGCGACTCCCTGCGGTCGCCGCCGAGCACGACGCTGGAACCATGACAACGACACTCATCACCGGGGCCACCCGCGGCCTCGGCAAGGAAACCGCCCGCCAGCTCGTCGAAACGGGCCACACCGTCTGGATCGGGGCCCGCGACGCCGACCAGGGCGCCGCGGTCGCCGCCGAGATCGGCGCCCGCTCCGTCCAGCTCGACGTCCGCGACGACGACTCGGTCGCCGCGGCCTTCGCCCACGTCGACGCGAACGGCGGACTCGACGTGCTGGTCAACAACGCCGGCATCGCCGTCTGGGGGCAGAGCGGGCCCGAGGCGCTCGCGGTCTTCGACACGAACGCCGTCGGCACGATCCGCGCGACCGAGGCCGCGCTGCCGCTCCTGCGTCGCTCCGCGAACCCGATCGTGGTGAACCTGTCGAGCGCGCTCGGCTCCTTCACCGCCACCCACGACCCGTCGAAGCCGGCGTTCAGCGTGCCGGCCGTGGTCTACGGCGCGTCCAAGGCCGCCGTCTCGATGCTGACGGTGCAGTACGCGCGCGTCGTGCCCGAGGTGCACTTCGTCGCGATCGAGCCCGGTTACACGGCCACCGAGTTCGGTGGCATGCCGAACCCGCACGGTCGCCCCGTCGAGGTCAGCGCTGCGACGATCGCGGCCGCCGCGAGCGCGGGCCCGGAGGGCCCCACCGGCGTGTTCCTGGAGGACGGCCAGACGCTCGGGTGGTGACGCCGTGACGGCCTGGAGGCCCGTGGCGGCGCCGCCACGGGCCTCCAGGCCGTCATCCGCTCGCGTCTACAGCAGCTGGCGTGCGTTGGTGGACGCGAGGTCCAGCAGCTCGTCACCGCGACCCGACAGCACCGTGCGGATGGCGTAGAGCGTGAAGCCCTTCGCCTGCTCGAGCGTCACCGCCGGGGGCATGGAGAGTTCCTGGCGGTTCGCGCGGACCGACACGAGCGCCGGGCCGTCGTGCGCGAGCGCGGCGGCCATCGCGTCCTCGAAGTCGTCGGACACGTCGACGTGGAACCCCTTGATGCCGATCGCCTCGGCGACGGCGGCGAAGTCCGGGTTCTGCAGCTCGGTGCCGTAGTTCACGAAGCCGGCGGCCTTCATCTCGAGCTCGACGAAGTTGAGCGACGAGTTGTCGAACACGACGATCTTCACCGGCAGCTTGTTCTGCACGATCGTGATGAGCTCACCGAGGAGCATCGTCAGCCCGCCGTCACCGGCCAGGGCGATCACCTGCCGGTCCGGGAACGCGGTCTGCGCACCGATCGCCTGCGGGACGGCGTTCGCCATCGTGCCGTGCACGAACGAGCCGATCAGCCGGCGCTTGCCGTTCATGGTGAGGTAGCGCGAGGCCCAGACGACGGGGGAGCCGACGTCGGGGATGAAGACGGCGTCCTCCGCGGCGAGCCGGTCGAGCACCCGGGCGACGTACTGCGGGTGCAGGGGCTTCTTCTTCCCGGCGGGGACCGCCAGGTCGTCGAGCTTCTCGCGGGTCTTCCGGTAGTGCTTCAGGGAGTCCTCGAGGTGCTTCGTCGGGTGCGAGCCGGTCAGCAGTGGGATGAGGGCGAGGGCGGTGTCCTTGACGGTGCCGACCAGCCCGATGTCGACGGGGTGCCGTCGGCCGAGCTGCGAGCCGCGGATGTCGACCTGCACGTGCTTCGCCTTGGCCGGGAAGAACTGCTGGTACGGGAAGTCCGTGCCGAGCATCAGCACGACGTCGGCGTCCTCCATCGCGCGGTAGCCGGAGGCGAAGCCGAGCAGCCCCGTCATGCCGACGTCGTACGGGTTGTCGTACTCGATGTACTCCTTGCCGCGCAGCGCGTGCACGATCGGGGCCTGCAGTCGCTCGGCCAGGGCGACGACCTCGTCGTGGGCGTCCGCGACGCCGGCTCCGGCCAGGATCGTGATCCGGTCGGCACCGTTCAGCAGGTCGGCGGTGCGCTGCAGCTCGGCCTCGCTCGGCACGATGCGCGGGGTGGCCCGCTCGATGCGGGTGGTGCGGTCGTCCTTCGCCTCGGCGAGCAGCACGTCGCCCGGGATCACGAGCACGGCGACGCCGCGCTTCTCGATCGCCTCGCGCATCGCGATCTCGAGCAGGCGGGGCATCTGGACGGGGTCGGCGACGTACTCGACGTAGACGGAGCACTCGCGGAACAGCTCCTGCGGGTGCGTCTCCTGGAAGTATCCGGAGCCGATCTCCGCCGTGGGGATGTGGGCGGCGATCGCCAGCACCGGCACCCGCGAACGGTTCGCGTCGTACAGGCCGTTGATCAGGTGCAGGTTGCCGGGCCCGCAGCTGCCGGCGCAGACGGTCAGGTCACCGGTCAGGGCGGCCTCGGCAGAGGCGGCGAACGCGGCCGCCTCCTCGTGCCGGACGTGCTCCCACCGCATCGTGCCGTCCTTGCGCAGGGCGTCGGTGAAGCCGTTCAGGGAGTCCCCGGGCAGGCCGTAGACCCGGTGGATGTCGTTGGCGCGGAGGGTGGCGACGATGTTCTCGGCAACGGTTGGCATGCGTCCTGTCTACTCCCGACCGCCGCGCTGAACGCTTTCGGAGTTTTGTGAGGCTCACTCGCCCTGGGATGCCGGGGTCGTGCTGCGACGATGGCGGGATGACCGACGACGCGCCGCTCCTCCGTCCCCGCCGACGGGAGCCCGCCGCGTACGGGATCCTCGAGCGCTCGCCGTACCCGCTCGTCTCGGTGGCGATCGCCGTCATCGCGGTCGTGGTCATCACCATCGTCGGGTTCACCCTCGGCACCGTGGACCTCGGGCTCTCCAAGGCCCTCAACGCGCTGCACACCGGGTTCATCGGTGCGTTCAGCACGGCGGTCTACCACGTGATCAGTCCGGCACCGGCGATCGGGATCACGGTCGTCGC
Source organism: Curtobacterium sp. ME-Dv--P-122a (assembly GCF_030209645.1). Taxonomy (NCBI): domain Bacteria; kingdom Bacillati; phylum Actinomycetota; class Actinomycetes; order Micrococcales; family Microbacteriaceae; genus Curtobacterium; species Curtobacterium sp. ME-Dv--P-122a. The sequence goes on along the minus strand of NZ_JARVRO010000006.1, from coordinate 129,916 downwards.
CGTCGCCGTGATCTGGTGGCGCACGCGAGATCTGCGACCGGCCCTGGCGTTCGGCGGCACCATCGCGATCACGTGGGTGCCGTCCGCGATCGTGAAGGAGATCGTGCACCGCGCCCGGCCCGACGTGGCCGTGCTGCCGCACCCGTTCCCCGTGCAGCCCGACCCCGGGTACCCGAGCGGGCACACGGTCTACATCACGGCGTTCGTCATCGCCCTGATCTGGCTGCTCCGCGAGACGCGGTGGCACCGGCTCGCCCTGATGCTCGGGGTCGTGGCCATCGTGGTCGTGTTCTTCGCGGTGTCGATCGACGCGGTGCACTACCCGACCGACGCCGCTGCGTCGATCCTGTGGGCGCTCGCCGTGGCGCCGGGGGTGCGGGTGGTGTGGGTCGACTGGCTCATGCCGCGGGTGCCGTTCCTGCGGCCGGGGCGGGGCTGACGCCGGCTGGTTGGGCTGGGGGCGGGGCGGTCACAGGTGGTCTGGTCGACGCGGAACGACACTGTCGATGTCGTACGACGTCGACAGTGTCGTTCCACGTCAGCGGGCGGTGTCGTTCCGGGTCAGCGGGCGGCGCTGGTCCGGGTCAGCGGAGCGTGCTGGTCCGGCTGGTCCGGCCCCGCGCCGCGAGCAGCGCCACGACGGCCACCACGGCGGCGGCGAGCATCACGATCGCCAGCGGCACCGCGGTGTCCGAGCCGCCGATGCTGACGAGCGGGGACACGAGCGCCGCGAGCCCGAACTGCAGGGCACCGAGCACGGCCGAGGCGCTGCCGGCGGCCGAGGGCACGGCACCGAGGGCGAGTGCCGTGGCGTTGCCGAGCACCAGACCGAGCGAGCCGACCGCGGTGAACAGCGGCACGGCGAGCCAGATGACCGGCGCCCCGGAGACGACGAGCAGCGCGAACGCCACGGTCGAGGCGAGCACCAGCACGATGCCGAGCGACAGCACGCCCGTGACCGAACGGGTCGCGGTGAGCTTGGCGGACAGGATGCTGACGCCCATCAGTGCCAGGGCGTTCAGCCCGAAGGCCAGGCCGTAGCCGACCGTGCCGAAGCCGATCATGTCCTGGTAGAGGAACGGCGACGCGGAGATGTAGGCCATCATCACGGCGAACGCGAAGCCGAACACGGCGGTGTACCCGAGGAACGTGCGGGAGCGCAGGGCACGCAGTGCCGAGCCGGAGCCACGGCGTTCCTCGCGCAAAGCGTCGCGGTGTTCCTTCAGGTGGGTCTCGCGGATCACGGCGAGGACCGCGATGAGCATGACGACCGACAGGCCGAGCACGATCGAGAGCAGGCCGCGCCAGCCGATCGGACCGGTGAGCAGGCCGCCGAGCAGCGGTGCGACGACCGGGGCGACCCCGCCGACGATCATCATGAGCGAGAACGCGCGGGCGGCGGACTTGCCGGTCGCCAGGTCGGAGATGACCGCACGGCTGATCACCATGCCGGCCGCACCGCCGAGGCCCTGCAGCAGGCGGGCCGCGATGAGCACGCCGATGTTCGGCGCGAGCACCGCAGCGATGCTCGCGAGCACGCACACCGCGGCACCGGCGATGAGCGGCGGCACGCGGCCGAACCGGTCGGACAGCGGACCGAACACGAGCTGGCCCGCGGTCACGCCCACCAGGAACGCGGTGAGGGTGAGCTGGACGGCGGTGGCGCTCGCCCCGAGCTCGGTGGTCATCTGCGGGAACGCCGGCAGGTAGAGGTCGGTGGCGAAGGGGGCGACGGCACTGAGCAGGCCGAGCACCAGGAGCAGCGCGGTCGTGATGCCCTGCTGCTTGGTCGTGGGTGTCGCGATCGTCGCGCGGATGGTTCCGGTGTCCGTGGTCATTGTTATGAAAGCATAACTCATCGCCGGAGATCGGTACAGTACGGTCATGCACTCCGCCGTGTCCGACCACGTCCTCGCCGAGTTCGCGGACGTCCTGCTCCGGATCGCGCGTGACATCGACCCGCACGGCTCGGAGACCCTCGACATCGTGCCGCTGACCGGCACCGAGGCGCTCGTGATGCGGTGGATCAACCGCAACCCCGGCACCTCGCCCAGTGCCACCGCCGAGGCCACGGCCCTGCAGCGCAGCAACCTCAGCGTCGCGCTCCGGTCGCTCGTGGCGAAGGGCATGGTCGAGCGGCGCCAGGACCCGGCCGATGCCCGGACCGTGCAGCTGCACTCGACCGCCCTGGCCCAGGAGAGCGTCGACCGGCTCTACCGGCACTGGTCGGGCAAGCTCCGCACGGCCCTCGGTGGCGACGAGCGGGGTGCGGTCGAGGCGCTGGAGCTGCTGCAGCGGATCGACGACGGACTGCGCGCGGGCTAGGCGACAGCGTCGGCGGCGGCGGCATCGTCGGCCGCATCGTCCTGGATCGGCAGCAGGCGACGCGCGCCGTGCCCCTCGTCGCCCAGGGCGTCACCCGGGTTCACGACCGAACACGCTCCGAGCGAGACGCACCCGCAGCCGATGCACTGCGTCATCTCCTGCTGCAGGCGCTCGAGCTCGAGCTGGCGGGCCCGCAGTCGTGCGCGCCACCGCTCGTTCAACCGGTTCCAGTCGCGCAGCGAGGGCATCCGGTCGGCGGGCAGGGCCTCGAACTGCTCGGCGACCTCGCTGAGCGGGATGCCGAGGCGTTTGGCCACCTGGATGATCGCGATCCGCCGTTCGACGTGCCGGGGGTACATCCGTGTGCCGCCGTCGGTGCGCTCCGGGTGGATCAGGCCCTTGCGCTCGTAGAAGTGCAGGGCCGAGGCGGCGACGCCGGTGCGGCGGACGATCTCGCCGATGGGCAGCAGGTCGGTCGGCCGCGGCGCCGGGATCTCGACCATGGTGGAGATCCTACTGCTGGAACGACTCCCAGAGCAGGAACCCGGTGAACAGCACGAACGGCGTGCAGGCGACCACGTTGAGCCAGCGGTGCTCGACGATCACCGCGGCGAACTCCCGCAGGAACGCACTCGGGACGTAGTACGCCGCCGTGCGGGCGCCGACGACCTGAGCGGGCAGATCGAGGCGGCGGGCCAGGGTCGCCGCCCGCAGCACGTGGTAGTTGTTCGTGACCACGACCATCTGGCCGTCCCGGCCGGCGGCCGTCTGCACGTCCCGCGAGAACCGCAGGTTCTCGCGGGTGTTCCGCGACGCGGTCTCCGCGACGACGTCGTCCGCGTCGGCACCGTGCGCCACCAGGTACTCGGCCATCGCGGTGCCCTCGGGGCGGGGCTCGTCGTCGCCCTGTCCGCCGGACGGCACGAGGAGCGGTCGGCGTCCGGCCGCCCGTTCGGCCCGGTAGACGCCGAGCGCCCGGTCGAGCCGGCTCTGCAGCAGGGGCGGGACCTCGCCGTGCACGAGCCCGGAGCCGAGGACCACGATCGTGTCGGGGACGATGCCGTGCCGCGTCCGCCCGTAGACCACGGAGTACAGGGCGAACGCGACCAGCGACAGCGCGAAGTACCCGCAGACGAACACCATCAGGACGGCGACCGCGATCTTCGTGCCGTCCCACAGTGTGAAGCCCTCGCCGCTGCCCGAGACGAGCAGGGCGATGGCGACCGCCGGCAGCACGAACACCGCCACCCCGGCGGCGAGCGACAGCAGGTTGCCGACGCTGCGCCCCTCGGCACGGAGCATCTGCAGGCCGTTCGCGACCAGGGCGACGCCGAGCACCACCACGGCGAGCGGCACGAGCAGCAGCACCACGGCGACGAGCAGGCTGAACCCGGGGACCACTCTGGTCAGCACGGCCACGACCGTCCCGAGCCCGAACAGCACGGCCGCCGTCAGGAACACCCCGTTGCGGAGCATCCGAGGGTCCCGTCGCCGCCCCAGGACGTACAGCACCAGGAACAGCAGGGCGAAGACGGGAGCGGCGCCCAGCCCGAGCACCGTCAGCCGACCGCGCGACGGATCAGGTCGGCCACCCGTGCCTCGTCGGCCTCGGAGAACTCGGGGCTGATCGCCCACGACGTCGGCCAGAACGTGCCGTCGTCGAGCGCGGCCGAGTCCTGGAACCCGAGCGTCGCGTAGCGGGCCTTGAACTTCGCGGCGTCCTGGAAGAAGAACACCGCCTTGCCGTCCCGCGCGTAGGCGGGCATGCCGTACCAGAGCTTCGGCGCGAGCTCGGGGGCGACCTCGAGCGCGAGGCGGTGGATGCGCTCGGCCAGCCCCCGGTCCGGCTGGGGCATCTCGGCGATCTTCGCCTCGACCGCAGCGGCGTCGGCCGCTGCCTTCTCGGCCTTGGTGCCCTTCGTGCCGCGAGCACGCTTGACCTCTGCGGCGTGCTCCTGCATCGCCGCGCGCTCCTCGTCGGTGAAGGTGGTCTCGGTCTTCGTCGTCCGTGCCATCGTCGTCTCCTCGTGGTCTCGTGCACCCATCATGGGTCCGCGAAGCGAAGCATGCGAGGGCAGAGCCCGAACGAGTGCCAGGCTCGTCCCATGACCTACATCGCCAGTGACGACCGCTACGACTCGATGACGTACCGCCGGACCGGCCGCTCGGGCCTCGACCTGCCGCTGCTCTCCCTGGGGTACTGGCACAACTTCGGGGACGACATGCCCTTCGAGAACCAGCGCGCCATCAGCCGCCGGGCGTTCGACCTCGGGATCACCCACCACGACCTCGCGAACAACTACGGCCCGCCGTACGGTGCCGCCGAGGTGAACTTCGGCCGCCTGATGCGCGAGGACTTCCGGCCCTACCGCGACGAGCTGGTCATCTCGACGAAGGCCGGCTGGGACATGTGGCCGGGGCCGTACGGGCAGGGCGGCGGCTCGCGCAAGTACGTGCTCGCCTCGCTCGACCAGTCCCTGCAGCGCACAGGCCTGGACTACGTCGACGTCTTCTACTCGCACCGTCTCGACGCCTCGACCCCGCTCGAGGAGACGATGGGCGCCCTGCACACCGCGGTCCAGCAGGGCAAGGCGCTGTACGTCGGCATCTCGTCGTACGACGCCGAGCGCAGCCGGCAGGCGGCCGAGATCCTCCGCGACCTCGGCACCCCGCTCCTGATCCACCAGCCCTCGTACTCGATGCTCAACCGCTGGATCGAGACCGAGGGGCTGCTCGACGCCGCCGGCGAGCTCGGCTTCGGCGTGATCGGCTTCACCGCGCTGGCGCAGGGGCTGCTGACCGGCAAGTACCTGAACGGTGTCCCCGAGGACTCCCGCGCGGCAGCGGGCAAGTCCCTCGATGCGTCGAGCATCACGCCCGAGGTCGTCGAGCACCTCCGCGCCCTGAACGACGTCGCGGCCGCGCGCGGACAGTCCCTCGCGCAGCTCGCCCTCGCCTGGGCACTCCGCGACGAGCGGGTGACCTCACTCGTCATCGGTGCGTCCCGGGTGTCGCAGCTCGAGGACAACGTCGCCGCGCTGTCGAACACGTCGTTCACCGACGAGGAGCTCCGCGTCATCGACGAGCACTCGGTCGGCATCACCGACGTCGACCTGTGGGCGGGAGCCCGCGCGGGCGAGGTCTCCTGACCCGAGCCCCACGCCGCACCAGTCCCTCGGCCGGTCGGATCTCGTTGCTCGGCTGGCCCCGTCGGCTGGTCGCGACACGTCGCGGGTCGCCCGGCGACCGGTCACGAACCGTCGGCTGGCCGCGCCGCAGGCGACGGTCTGCGACCGCACCGCGCACGGCCGGCGGGTTGTCGTGACCGCTGCGGGGCCCTGGGCGCGGGGCGCGGCGGCCGGGAGGCACGGGGCACGCCGCCACGCGCCTCCCGTCCGTCGTCCGGTCGCGTTTCGTCGCGTGGCCGGCATGCGCCGACTGGTCAAGACACGTCGCGGGTCGCGCGCCGACCGGTCACGACCTGTCGGCTGACGGCGCCGCAGGCGACGGTCTGCGACCGCGCCGCGGCTGACCGCCGGGACGGCGCCCGGAGCGAACTCCTCCGGGGCGCGGCGGCCGGTTGGTACCATCGACAGCGTTCGACAACACGCAGTGTGTATCTACCGGCCGCCGGCATCCCGGCGGACAACGGCGGCACCCGATGGGTCCGCCGCCACCGAACCGGGCGGGCCGAGAAGGCACAACCCCGATGCTCCAGACCCGCTCAACCGACGCCCCGCCCGCTCCGGACCGCTCACTCGTCTCCCTCGCCGGACGCTGGTACTTCCCCGTGGCGTTCATCGCCCGGCTCCCGTTCGCGATGATGGTGGTCGGCGTCCTGACCCTCGTCGTCGCCGCCCGTGACTCCGTCGCCCTCGGCGGCATCAACTCCGCCGCCGTCGGCATCGGCTCCGCGATCTTCGGCCCGATGGTCGGCGCCGCGGCCGACCGCTACGGCCAGCGGGCGGTGCTCGTCCCCGTCGGACTGGTGAACGCGGCGCTGCTCGGGTTCTTCCCGTTCGTCGTCGGCGGCACCGCGCCCGACCTCGCCGTCCTCGCGGTCGCGTTCTGCATCGGTGCCTCGGCCCCGCAGGTCGCCCCGATGTCCCGCACCCGGCTCGTCGCGATCATCCGGCAGCGGATGGCCCCGGCGCGGCGCGAGAAGACCCTCAGCGGCACGATGGCCTACGAGTCCGCCGCCGACGAGACCGTGTTCATCATCGGCCCGTTCCTGGTCGGCATCCTCGCCAGCGCGATCGCCCCGTGGGTGGCCGTCGCCGGCGCCTCGGTCCTGACGTTCGTGTTCGTCACGGCGTTCGCGCTCCACCCGACCGGCAAGCTCGTGGTCGGCCAGCACGCGGAGTCGACGCAGGCACCCGCACGGCAGCTCCTGCGTCCGCGGCTCGTGGTCGTGGTGGTCGGCATCCTCGGCATCGGCCTGTTCTTCGGCTCGACGCTCACCTCGCTGACGGCGTTCATGGAGACCCACGGCGAGGCCTCGCAGGCCGGCCTGCTCTACGGCCTGATGGGCATCGGGTCCGCCGGGCTGGCACTCGGGTCGGCGGCATTCCCCCGGGCCTTCGGCCTCGGGTGGCGCTGGCTCGTCTTCGGCGTCGTGCTCCTCGCCGGTGCGGTCGCGTTCGCCAGCGCCGACTCCGTCGTCGCCGCGGGCGTCGTCCTCGCGATCATGGGCATCGGGATCGGGCCGACGCTGGTCGCCCAGTACAGCCTCGGTTCAGACCGCTCACCGGTCGGCCGGTCCGCGACCACGATGACGATCCTCGGGTCGGCCGTGATCGTCGGGCAGTCGATCGCATCCGCCATCACCGGGGACGTCGCCGAGCACCACGGCACCGCCGCAGCGATGCTGTTGCCGGCGGTCTCCGCCGCGATCGTCGTGGTCGCCGCGGTCGGCAACCTGCTGCTCCCGCGCCGGGTCGCGACCGCCTGACCGCGAACGTGACCACCTGACGGACCGGAGGCCCGTGGCGACGCCGCCACGGGCCTCCGGTCCGTCAGATCGGTGCGTCAGGACTCCGTGTCGTCGACGAGCAGGTCCTCGTGCCGGTAGTCGTCGGCGCGCAGGCCGGCGCGGGCGATCATGTGCGTCGACACGGGCACCAGGAACAGCTGGAACACCATGATCGGCAGCACGACCCAGAACGCCGTCCACGTCCACACCGCGACCACGATGGCGGCCAGCGCGAGTGCGAGCCCGAGCACCTGCGGCTTCGCCATGGCGTGCAGGCGGACGAGCGGGTCCGGGAACCGGACGATGCCGACCCCGGCGCCGAGCGACAGCAGCGACCCGACGAGCAGCAGCCCGATGGCGATCCACGCCCGGATGCCGGCGTCGTCGACGAACGACTCGATGATCTCGATCACGACTTGTCCTCCTCGGCGCGCTCGGGGGTGGTGACGGTCAGCCCCTCGTCGGACGGGTCGGCCGAGGGCGTGACGGCCCGGGCGACGGCGACCGTGGCGAAGACGCTCGTCGCCGAGATCACCACGAGCACGGGGATGCCGGTCAGGTCCTGGCGGATGACCATCGCGGCGGCGATCACCACGAGCACGGTGGTCAGCACCATGTCGGAGCCGATCATGCGGTCGAGGATGGTCGGGCCGCGCACGATGCGGAACACCGCGAGGGCGAACGTCGCCCCGAGGAGCGCGAGCACGAGCGCGACGGCGATGCCCATCACGACGACGACGGGGCTCATCGGGTCACCTCCGGCAGGGGCCCGGACAGCTCGGAGACGTCCTGCTTGGATCCCAGTGCGCGGATGACCATGGCCTCGATCCGGAGTGCGACGCGGCGTTCGTCCTCGACCTGCTCGTGGCGCTCGGTGTCGAGTACGTGGAGCAGCAGGCGACGGCGCCGCAGGTCCACGTCGGCGACGTACGAGCCGGGCACGAGCGAGATCGCGAGGGTGGCCAGCGTGAAGGTCATCTCGGAGGTCGAGTGCAGCTGCACGAGCGTGATCGAGCTCCGCCGCACACCGCGAGGACGGAACGCGACCCAGGCGACCCGGAAGGACGCCACGACGACGAGCCCGGACCACACCACCAGGAACCGCAGCACGTGGACGATCGAGAACCGTGCGGACAGGGGGACCGGCGGGAGCGGCAGCGCCTGGGTGACGAGGAGCGCCACGACGATGCCGCACAGCAGCGTCAGCGGGGTCCACGATCCCCAGAGCAGCGCCCAGAGCACGGTGAGTCCCGCGACGAGGGGCACGTCGTAGCGCCACGCCAGCGCGATCCGCCTGGCGTTCGAGATGCGGCGGACGTCGGTCATCGCTCACCTCCGAGCACGGCCTGCACGTAGCGGTCGGGCGACTCCAGCGACTCCGCTGCGCGGGTCGCGTAGCCGTAGAGCGGGCCGGCGACGACCGTCAGGGCGACGGACCCGAGCACCGCGACGGTCGTCACGCCGACGAGCATGCGCGGCAGGCGCACCTTCTCGGGAGCCTCGCCGACCGCCTCGGTCGCGCCGGTGGTCGGACTGGAGGCGGTGGCCGCGTGCGGTGCGTCGGTGACCGTCACCGAGCCTCCCGGGTGGTACGCCTCGCCCGTCTCCTCGGAGACGGTCAGGGGAGCCGGTTCCGGCGACCGCAGGTGGGCGTGCGGTTCCGCGCTCGTCGTGTGCGGGGCGGCGGCCTCGGCCGCCGGCTTCGGCCGCCAGAAGGCGGCGTCCCAGACCCGCATGAGCGCGTACAGGGTGAGCAGCGATGTGACGACGCCTGCGCCGATGGTGACGTAGGCCATCGGGGAGCCGTCCTCGGCGGCGGCGCGGAACAGGCCGAGCTTGCCGATGAAGCCGGAGAACGGCGGGATGCCACCCAGGTTGAACGCGGGGATCAGGTACAGGGCGGCCAGCAGCGGTGCGGCCTTCAGCAGTCCGCCGAGCGACCGGGTCGAGGTCGTCCCGCCGACGCGTTCCATCAGGCCGGACACCAGGAACAGCGTGGTCTGCACGACGATGTGGTGCACCGTGTAGAACACCGCTGCCGCCGTCCCCGCGACGGTGCCGAGTCCGACGCCCATCACCATGAAGCCGATGTGGCTGATCAGCGTGAAGGACAGCAGCCGTTTCACGTCGGTCTGCGACACCGCGCCGAGCACCCCGACCACCATCGTCAGTGCGGCGACGACGAGCAGCACCTCGTTGAGCTGTGGTCGTGGGAAGATCACCGTCTCGAGCCGGATGATCGCGTAGATGCCGACCTTCGTCAGCAGGCCCGCGAAGACCGCGGTGACCGGCGCCGGGGCCGTCGGGTACGAGTCCGGCAGCCAGAACGCCAGCGGGAACACGGCCGCCTTGATGCCGAACCCGATCAGCAGCATCGTGTGCAGGAGCAGCTGGACGTGCTCCGGCAGGTCGGCGACGCGCTCGCTGATCTGGGCGATGTTCACCGTGCCGGTGGCGCCGTAGACCAGCCCGATGGCGGCGAGGAAGATCGCCGACGCGATCAGGCTCGTGACGATGTACGTCGTGCCGGCCCGGACGCGCTGTTCGCTGCCACCCAGCGTGATGAGCACGTAGCTCGCCACCAGCAGCATCTCGAACGCGACGTACAGGTTGAACAGGTCACCGGCGATGAACGAGTCGAGCACACCGGCGGCGAGCACCAGGTACGTCGGGTAGAAGATCGTGACCGGGGCGTCCTCGTCGTCGGCGGCCAGGCCCTGCCCGATCGAGAAGAGCAGGACGAGCAGCAAGACGCTCGCGCTCACCGTGAGCAGCAGCGCGCTGAGCCGGTCGACGACGAGCGAGATGCCGTAGGGGGCGTCCCAGCCGCCGACCTGCACCACGATCGTGCCGTGCCGGTCGACCAGGACCATGAGCGTGGCGGCGACAGCCAGGGCCACGACGAGCACCACGACGGTGATCGCACGCTGGAGCTTCTGGTGGCGGAGGAGTCCGAGCGCGACCGCGGCACCGAGCAGCGGGACGAGGACGAGGAGCGGGACGAGCCAGGTCATCGGGTCGCCTCCTGTTCTGCGTCGGTGGTGGTCTCCGGGTCCTCGTCGGCCGCCTCGTCGCGGTCGCGGCCGATGGCGGCGTCGGCCTCGTCGACCTCGACCTCGTCGGCGCGGGACAGCTGCCACGACCGGTGGATCAGGGCCAGCAGGAACGCGCTGACGGCGAAGGTGATCACGATCGCGGTCAGGGCGAACGCCTGGGGGAGCGGGTCGGTGATGCCCTCGGCGCTCTTGCCGATCGGCGGGTCGCCCGCGGCCCCGGACATCACCAGCAACAGCAGGTTGAGCGAGTTGCCGAGCAGCAGGAAGCCGAGGAGCATCCGGGTCAGGGAACGTTCGAGCAGCAGGTAGACGCCGCACGAGAACAGCACCGCCATGGCGATCACGAGGACGAGGGTGACGGTCACGTGGCGCTCCCTTCCGGGGTGGGGGCATCGAGGGCATCGCTGACGGACCCCTCGGTGGTGTCGCGGGTGGGGGTCGAGGCGTCCTCGAGGCGCTGCCGGTCGACCTCGGCACCGAGACTGCGGAGGACGTCGAGCACCAGGCCGACGACGACCAGGTACACGCCGATGTCGAAGAACGTGGCGGTGACGAACTCGACGTGCCCGAGGATCGGGACCGTGGCCTCGAAGAACTCGGAGTACAGGGCTTCGCGACCGAAGAACAGCGGCACGATCGCGGTGATGGCTGCCGTCGCGACCCCCAGGCCGAGCAGACGACCGGCACGCACCGGAGCCGCTGCACCGAGTTCGGCCGGGCCGCCGGCCAGGTAGCGGGCCGCGAGCGCGATGCCGGCGACCAGGCCACCCGCGAACCCGCCACCGGCCGAGTTGTGCCCGGCGAACAGCAGGTACACCGACAGCACGATGAGACCGTGGAACAGCAGGCGGACGACCACGTCGAGCAGTGCCGAACGGCCGGTCGGGATCGCGGCGCTCGTCGGCAGCCAGGCGCGGGGCTCGCCGTCGGTGCGCTCGCCGTTCGCGGTCAGGGTCTCGGGCAGGTCGCGCAGCCGGGGCAGGGTGTCCTCGCGCGAGTTCACGAAGATCAGGCTCGCGACGCCGGTGGCCGCGGCGACCACGACCGTGAGCTCACCGAGGGTGTCCCAGCCGCGCAGGTCGACGAGGGCGACGTTCACGACGTTCAGACCGTGCCCGAACGAGCTCGTCAGTGCGGGCAGGTCGGGCCAGAGGGGGCGGGCCGTGCGGGCCGAGGCAGCAACGACGACGACGATCGCCAGCGTCAGCCCCGCCAGCCCGGCGAAGAGCGCCCGCACGACCCGGAACCGCGACGGGTTGGTCGTGGCGATGCGCGGGGGCAGTCGTCGGAGCACCAGGACGAAGGCGATCAGGGTGACCGTCTCGACCACGAGCTGCGTCAGGGCGAGGTCGACGGCGCCGTGCAGGACGAACAGCACCGAGAGGCCGTAGCCGGTGACGCCGACCAGGACCGCTGCGGCGAACCGGGTCTTCGCCGTGAGCACCGCGATGCCCGCGATCGACATCACGATCATCACAGGGATCTGGCCCCACGAGTCGGCGAACCGGACGTGGAACTCCCACGGCCCGCCGAGCACCAGGTTGGCGAGCGCCCCGGCGACGAAGACCGACAGGATCACCGTCAGGTAGTAGGGGAGCGAGCCGCGCTGCAGGCTCGCGGTGAGTCCGGTCGCTCCGCGGTCGAGCAGTCGCATGCCGTGCCGGTACGTGCCCGCGGCGCTCGGGAACCCGGCGAGCCGGTGCTGGAGCGCTTCGACCGGACGGCGCAGGGCGAACAGTGCGAGGCCGCCGACCAGGGTGATCGCGGACAGGCCGAGTGCGGGTTCGAGGCCGTGCCAGAGCGCGAGGTGCGGGACTTCCTCGCCGGGGAGCGAGGCCACCGTCGCCGCGGGCTCGATGCCGTGCGCGACCACCGGGGTCAGCAGGCCGAGGGCCACGCCGGTCAGTGCCAGGATCGACGGCACCACACCCAGGCCGTGCAGGGCGTGCGGCTCGGTGGTCGCGACGCCGGGCTTGCGGGCGAACGCTCCCCAGAAGAAGCGGAGCGAGTACGCCACGGTGAGCACCGAGCCGAGCGTCACACCGACGAGGGCGAACCAGGCCCAGCCGGCGTCGGGGCCGTGCAGGGACTCGGTGAAGCCGGTCAGCACGGCTTCCTTCGCGACGAAGCCGATCGTCGGCGGGATCCCGGCCATCGACAGCAGCGCGAGCACCGCGACGACCGCCAGCCACGGGCGGGCGCGGCCGAGCCCGCTGAGCCGACCGAGGTCACGCGTGCCGGTGACGTGGTCGATCGCGCCGACGACCAGGAAGAGCGTCGACTTGAAGGCGGCGTGGGCCACGAGGAGCGCGACCCCACCGAGGGCGACCGCGGGGGCACCCCAGCCGGCGGCGAGCACGAGGAACCCGAGCTGGGCCACGGTGCCGTAGGCGAGCAGGAGCTTGAGGTCGGTCTGCCGCAGGGCCCGGTACCCACCGACGAGCATCCCGGCGACGCCGAGCAGCGTGATCGTCTCGCGCCAGCCGTCGAGCAGCGCGAACGCGGGGGCGAGCCGGGCCACCAGGTAGATGCCGGCCTTCACCATCGCGGCGGCGTGCAGGTACGCGCTGACCGGGGTCGGTGCGGCCATCGCGGCGGGGAGCCAGAAGTGGAACGGCACGATCGCCGACTTCGTGAGCGCCCCGAGCAGCACCAGGACCACCGACACCGAGACGACCGTGCCGCTCGGGGGATCGGCGACGATCGCGGACAGCGAGGTCGTGCCGGCCGTGACCGAGAGCATCACGAGGCCCGCGAGCATCGCCAGACCACCCGCGGTGGTGACCACGAGCGCCTGCATGGCGGCGGCGCGACTGGCACGCTTCGCGGCGTCGTGCCCGATGAGCAGGTAGGAGAAGACCGTCGTGGCTTCCCACAGGACGAACAGCACGATGACGTCGTCGGCGATCACGAGCCCGTACATCGAGCCGGCGAAGGCGGTCAGGACCCCGGCGAACCGACCGAGCCCGGGTTCGTCCCGCTCGAAGTACGAGGCGCAGTAGACCAGCACCAACGCGCCGACGATCGACACCACGAGGGCGAGCACCCACGACAGGGCGTCCATCCGCAGCGTGACGTCGAGGTCGAGCTGGGGGACCCACTGGTGCCGTTCGACGACGCTGCCGTGCAGGGCGGCGTCGGTCTGGGCGATCGTCAGCACCGCCGCCGCGGCGGGGGCGAGGGCCGCCACGTAGAACGCGCGGCGGCCGAGGACGGGGGTCAGAGCGGGGACGATCAGGGCGACGATCGCGAACGCGACGAGGACGAGGACCATCGGGCACCTCCTCGGGGTCGGGCGGCAGTCCGGCTCACTGGGCTTTCACAGCCTACGGAGAGGGCCATGTGGAGAACCTGTGCGGCCGGACAGCAGTCCGCTCAGGTCCGGCCGTGCGCGCGGGCGGGGATCTGGGTCGCGAGCTTGCCGCCGGAGACGTCGAGCAGGGTCCCGGTGATGTACCCGGAAGCGTCGCTCGCCACGAAGACGAGCAGGTCGGCCACGTCGTCCGGCGTCTCCCACCGACGGAGCGACAGGGTGTCGAGCAGGCGGTCCTGCGCCTCGGCCGGCATCGTCGCGAAGCCGTTCATCGCTGTCGGGACCATGCCCGGCGCGTAGGCGTTGACAGTGATGCCCCACGGTCCGAGCTCCGATGCGAGCACCCGGGTGAACGAGACGACCGCGGCCTTCGACGCCGCGTAGGCCGCGCTCCCGACGCTGGGCACGATCGCCGCGAACGATGCGGCGTTGATGATCCGACCGCACCCGGCCGCCTGCATCACCGGAGCCACGGCTTGGCTCATCAGGAACGTGCCGCCGAGGTTGACGTCCATGCAGCGGCGCCAGGCGTCCCACTCCAGTTCGGCGACCGTGCCCGTGACGTTGATGCCGGCGTTGTTCACCAGCACGTCGATCGTGCCGTGCCGCCGGACGACCTCGTCCACGGCCTCGCGCACCGACCGCGGGTCGGCGACGTTGCACACGACGTGGTCGAGCGGGAAGTCCGGCTCGAAGGCCAGGTCGAGCGCGACGACGCGGCTCCCCTCGCTGACGAAGCGGTCGGCGAGCGTGCGGCCGATCCCGCGCGCTGCGCCGGTCACGACCACCACGCGGTCGGTCAGGTCGAGGTGCATCGTTGCTCCCGTCGTCGGTGCCTTGAATAGGCATACTATTCGAGCATGACGGATCAGCGTGTGCTCTGGGTCACGGGTGGGGGCAGCGGTATGGGGGCCGCGAGCGCCGAGGCAGCGGCGCGGGACGGCTGGAGGGTGGTCCTCAGCGGGCGCCGTGCCGACCGGCTCGAGCAGGTCGCCCGCACCGTCCGCGGCGCCGGGGGAACCGCGGACGTCCTGCCCCTCGACGCGAACGACCCCGACGCCGTCGCAGCCGCGCGGGACACCGTGCTCGAGCGGCACGGGCGGCTCGACGGGCTCGTGCTGGCGGCCGGGCTCAACGCCCCGAGGCGCCGGTGGGACGACCAGTCGCTGACCGACTTCCGCGCGATCGTGGACACGAACCTCACCGCCGTCGTCTCGCTGGTGGACGCCGCGCTGCCGGCACTCCGCGCGGCCGGCGGCGTGGTCGTGGTCGTGTCGTCGTACGCCGGGTGGTCCTTCCAGCCCGGGGCGGGTGTCGCGTACTCGGCGAGCAAGTCCGCGCTCGCGTCGGTCGTCCGGACGCTCAACCAGCAGGAGGCCGAGCACGGCGTCCGTGCCACACACCTGTGCCCGGGTGACGTCGCGACGGACTTCCTCGACCAGCGGCCGGAGGTCCCCGACGCGGCCGCACGGCAGCGCATGCTCCAACCGGAGGACATCGGGCGGACGGTCGCCTTCGTGCTCGGGTCGCCGGCACACGTGCGCATCGACGAGCTCGTGCTGTCGCCGGTCTCGCAGCGGTGACGAGCACCTTCGAACGGGTCCTCGACCAGGTCGGTGCCGCCGTCGTCTCCGGTGCGGTCGCCGTGGGCAGCCGCCGGAGCGTCGACGACCTGGTGACCTGGACGGGTGCCAGTCGCAGCATCGTCCGCGAGGCCGTCCGCGTCCTCGTCGCGCTCGGCCTGCTCAGCGCGCGGCGCCGGGTCGGCGTGACCGTCCTCGACGTGCGGGAGTGGGACGTCCTGGACCCGCGTGTGGTGCGGTGGCGTCTGCGGGGCCCCGACGGTGACCGCGTGGCGGCCGAGCTCCGCGAGCTGCGCGCGGCGGTCGAACCTGCCGCCGCTGCCGCAGCGGCCCGGCGAGCGGCGCTCGACGAGTGCGCGGACCGACGGGAGGCCCTCCGCACCACCGCGGACGAACTCGCCGCCGCCGCGACCCGCGACGACCGCCCCGACTTCGTGGCCGCGGACGTGCGGTTCCACGCGCTCGTGCTCGACCTGTCCGGCAACGCCCTGTACCGACGCCTGCACCAGGTGGTCGGCCAGGTACTGCGCGAACGCGGGAGCATCCGCCCGGACCGGCACGACGTCGGCCTCCACCTGGCACTCGCCGACGCCGTCCTCGACGGCCGCCCGGACGACGCGGCCTCGACCATGCAGGCGATCGTCGACCGCACGTGAGCGGAGCGCGCCGGACCTGCGAGGATGGACCCCGGCGCGCCCCTCCGGTGCCCGTGGAGGGTGAGTCGTGGACGCAGCACAGGACCTGGTCGTCCAGCTCGTCGGCACCCCGTGGGCGTTCTTCGTGGTCGGCCTCGTGCTCGCCGTGGGCAGCGTCGCGGTCTTCCTGCCCAGCCAGGCACTCGTCGTCGCGATCGGCACGCTCCTGGTGGGCGGTGACGGCGGTCTCCTGCCGGTCCTCTTCCTCGTCGTCGCGGCGTCGATCGGGATGGTCCTCGGCGACCTCGGGCTCTACCACCTGGCGCGGTCGGTCGACCTCGGCTCGAGGTCGTGGTTCGCGCGTCCGAAGGTCCGCGCGGCCCGGGACGCCATCGACGGCCGCTACCGTGCCGCTCCCGGGCGCATCGCGGTGCTCGGACGCTTCATCCCGATGGGTCGGTTGACGACGAACCTGGTCGGCGCGGACAGCGGGCTCGACCTCCGGCGGTTCCTGCTCAGCTGTGTGCTCGCCGACGTCGTGTGGGCCGCGTACTGCGTCGGCATCGCCTCGGCCACGGGGCGCTGGAGCCGCGAGCAGCCCTTCCTGGTCACGACCCTCGCGGTCGTGGCGTCGATCCTGCTCGGCCTCGCGATCTCCGCGATCGAGAAGGCCGTGCGACGCCGGAGCGAGGCTGCGGCCGCGGCCTGACGAACGTAGGCTGGGCAGCCCGTTCGAAGGAGAACCCGTGCTGCTCGACGACCTCGTACCGGACCCCGCCGCGCTCGAGCGCATCGCCACCGGCAGCACCTGGGCCGAGGGGCCCTGCTGGATCCCGTCGACGCGCACGCTGCGGTGGTCCGACATCCCGGGCGACCGCATCCTGCAGTGGCACGCCAACTCCGGCGAGACCTCCACGTACGCCGAGGGCGTCGAGTTCACCAACGGCCGGACGCTCGACCGGGACGGCAGCGTCGTGCAGTGCTCGCACGGGCTGCGTCGGGTCGAGCGGGACCGCGACGGCGTCGTCACGTCGATCGTCGACACGTGGGACGGGGGCCGGTTCAACTCCCCGAACGACGTGGTGGTCGCGCGGGACGGCGGCGTCTGGTTCACCGACCCCGCCTACGGCATCACCCAGCCGCGTGAGGGACATCCTGGCTTGCGTGAGTACGGCGACCACTGGGTGTTCCGGTGTGGCCCGGCGGGCGAGGACCTGCGACCAGTGGCGACCGACCTGGACGAGCCGAACGGCCTGGCCTTCGACCCCGACGAGCGGGTGCTGTACATCGCGAGTTCGTCGGGCGACGAGCCGGTCATCCGCGCCTACGACCGCCGAGGCGACCTGCTGAAGAACGGCCGGGTGTTCGCGCGGCTCGAGCCCGGAGAGGGTGCGCCGGACGGCATCCGGGTCGACGTGCACGGCAACGTCTGGTCGTCCTCGCACCGCGGCGTCGTCGTGTTCGACCCGTCCGGCGAGCGGATCGGTGAGGTGGCGGTCCCCGAGGTGACGTCGAACCTGTGCTTCGGCGGCGACGACGGCACGACGCTGTTCCTGACCGCGACGACGTCGGTGTACCGGATCGCCACGACGACGCGGGACGCTGCCGTATCCTGACTCGGCCATGCAGTGCGACTACTTCGACCGCGGGGTGTGCCGGTCGTGCACGCTCATGGGCCAGCCCTACGCCGACCAGGTCCTCGACAAGGAACTCCGCACGCGCGAGCTCCTGCACGCCGCGGTCGAGGCCGCCGGGGGCCCCGGAGCGGTCTCCTGGTCGCCCGCGATCACGAGCCCGGAGTCGGGGTACCGGAACAAGGCGAAGATGGTCGTGGGCGGGACCGTCCAGCACCCCACCGTCGGCATCCTCGATCACCGGCAGCGCGGGGTGGACCTGCGGCACTGCGGGATCTGCACGCCCGGCATCCGGCACGCGTTGCCCGTGCTGGCCGAGTTCGTCTCGACCGCCGGGCTGATCCCGTACGACGTCGCCGCGCGCCGGGGCGAGCTCAAGTACGTCCTGGTCACCGAGTCGCCCGACGGCGAGCTGATGATCCGGTTCGTGCTGCGTTCCGAGGGGCAGCTCCCGCGGCTCCGCCAGCATCTCGACGCCCTGCGTGCCGCACTGCCGAACGCGGCCGTGGTGACCGCCAACCTGCTGCCCGAGCACAAGGCCGTCACCGAAGGCGACCGCGAGATCGTGCTGACCGAGCAGGAGACCCTGCCGATGCGGCTCGGCGGGATCACGATGCACCTGCGGCCGCAGAGCTTCTTCCAGACGAACACCGGTGTCGCGACCGAGCTGTACGCGCAGGCGACGGCCTGGATCGACGAGCTCGACCCGGCGTCGATGTGGGACCTGTACTGCGGCGTCGGCGGGTTCGCGCTGCACGCTGCCCGTCCCGGCCGCGTGGTGACCGGCATCGAGACGAGCGCCGAGGCGATCCGCTCCGCCAAGCAGTCCGCTCGCGAGGCCGGCCTCGAGGGCCTCCGGTTCGCCGCCGACGACGCGACCGAGCACGCCCTCCGGGCCCGTCCGGACGCGGTCCCCGAGCTCGTCGTCGTGAACCCTCCGCGTCGCGGGATCGGGGAGCGGTTGTCGACCTGGCTCGAGGAGTCGGACGTCCAGCACGTCGTCTACTCGAGCTGCAACCCGGTGACCCTGGCGAAGGACCTGGCACGCATGCCGTCGTTCCGGCTGCGGCGGGCCAGGGTGCTCGACATGTTCCCGCAGACCGGCCACCTCGAGGCCGTGACCCTGCTCACGCGCGCCTGATCCCGACCGCCGATCGGCATTGCCAGGGAATTGCCAAGGACACGTACCCGGGTACGCCTCGATCACCATGGCCATGGGCATCGAGCCGTTCAGGTTCTGGGGCGGGGTACATAGCATGCACGGGTAGAACCGTTTGTCTCGGTTTGATAACGGTCAAGAGTTTCCTATGGTTGCCGACCGAGGTGCCGCCGGCCCGATGACCACTGCCCCCGGTGGCGCACCCCCACAACTGACCGCGATCGGTCGGGGTGGGCAGTGGATTCCGCAACAGATGCGGCTCGTGACCCCGGTGGAGCAATCACATGAAGAAGCTTTCCCGTACCCGCACCATCGTCGGTGGCCTGGCGTTCGCCGGCATCGCCGCGACCGGTGTCGGCCTCGCGGCAACCCCCGCGAACGCAGCGTCCGGTTCGACCTGGGACCAGCTCGCGCAGTGCGAGTCCGGCGGCAACTGGGCCATCAACACCGGCAACGGCTACTACGGCGGCCTGCAGTTCAACCTCGGTACCTGGCAGGCCAACGGTGGCGCGGGCAACCCCGCCTCCGCCAGCCGCGAGGCCCAGATCGCCGTCGCCGAGCGCGTCCTCGCCTCGCAGGGCTGGGGCGCATGGCCCGCCTGCTCCGCCCAGCTCGGGCTGAGCGGCACCAGCGGTGCAGCGCCCGCCGCGGCGGCTCCGGCCCCCGCACCGGCTCCGGCGCCCGCACAGCAGGCTGCCCCGCAGCCCGCCGCTCCGGCACCGGCTCCCGCCGAGCAGGCCGCCCCGCAGCCGGCCGCGCCGAGCACGACCGAGTCGACGCCCGCCCCGGCAGCGACGACGCCGAGCAAGCCCGCCCCGGTCAAGACGAGCGGCAAGACGTACACGATCGCCTCGGGCGACACGCTCGACACGATCGCGACGAAGCTCGGGATCGACGGCGGCTGGAAGCAGCTCTGGGCCGCGAACACGTCGACCATCGACGACGCGAACCTGATCTACGCCGGCCAGGAGCTCCAGCTCCCCGCCTGATCTCTCCGCAGACCGAACACGACGACGCCCCACGACCTCGAGTCGTGGGGCGTCGTCGTGCGTGCGGAGCCGGGCTACTGCGGGTTGTCCGCGAGCCAACCGGCGACGTCGTCGGACCGGAGCGCCTGGGACAGGGACCCGACCGCGAGCTGGTTCAGCGTCACGATCGACTGTCCGTCCGGTGACGTCCCGGAGCCCGCCGTCGGCACCGTGAAGGTCACGAGGTCGTCGGCCCGGACCGCGCGGAGCGACCACCCGAGTTCCGCCATCCGAGCGAACGTGAAGCCCGCGTCGACCGACAGGTGCTCACTGGTCGCGGCGACGAAGTCCTGGATGCGCCCGGGGTTGGTGACGGTGCCGCGGGACAGCAGCCCGTCCACGACGCCGCGCATGAACGCCTGCTGGTTGCGGACCCGGGTGTGGTCGGCGTCGGCGAACGCGTGACGCTCCCGCACGAAGGCGAGTGCGTCGGCGCCGTCGAGGCGGTTCGTCCCCGCCACGAAGTCGTGGTGGGTGGTCGAGAAGGCCTGCGGGGAGGACACGGTCACGCCGCCGAGGGCATCGGTCATGTCCTCGAACCCGGTGAAGTCGATCTCGGCGACGTGGTCGACCCGGACGTCCAGGAGCTGCTCGACGGTCTGCACGGTCAGGGGTACCCCGCCCCAGGCGTACGCGGCGTTCATCTTGGCGCGGCCGTGCCCGGGGACCTCGACCCAGGAGTCCCGCATGATCGACATCAGGTAGACGTGCTGTCGATCGGCAGGGACGTGCGCCAGCATCAGGGTGTCCGAACGCCCGCCGGACGTCGAAGGGCCACCATCGGGGTTGCCCTGCGCCCGGGAGTCGGAACCGATGAGCAGGACGTTCTCACCTGACGTCGGCGTCGGTCGGGTGCCGCTCGGGAACGGGTTCGTGATGGTCTCGCGCCCGGCGTCGAAGCTCCGAGCGAGTCCGCCGACGAACACACTCGCGACGACGGCGACGACCAGGGCGACGCCGACGAGCGAGCCGAGCGTCGTGATCAGCGCGACGAGGAACGGCCGACGCCGTCTGTTGCGGCTGGCGGTGCGGTGGGCGTGTGCAACGGCCGCGCGGGCGGCTCGGCGTTCGGACATGCGGGCTCCTGTGGTCAGGTCGGCACGGACCGACCACGGGATGTTATCGCATGTGGTATTTCAGGAACAGTGTTTCACTCGGACTGCGCCTTGCCGAGCAAATCGCCCAGCGCCGATCGGAGCGCCGGGTCCTCCGGCAGGACCTCGCGCTCGATGTGCCGCGCGGTCTCCCACGCTGACCGGCCGGCGGGCGTCACGCTCACGACGCGGCGCCGACGATCGGCAGGGTGCGGGGCGCGCTCGACCAGACCGTCCCGCTCCATCCGCTCGAGCGTGCGGGACATCGTCTGCGGCTGGACCCGGGCCGTCCGGGCGATGGTGTCCGCGCCGGTCGGACCGGTCCGGATGAGGATGTCGATCGCGACGACCGCGGCGTGCGAGAGCCCGATGGCGCGGAGTCGTTCGTCCCAGTCCCGCTCGACGGACCGTGCAGCCGCGGACAGCAGGCGCCCGAGGGGCCACTGCTCGCTCGTGTCCTGCATGCCGTGATTCTATGGTCGCCAGGAGCGCTCGACCGTCAAGTAATCAGCATGCTGACGATCGGTGTACGCTCACCGACGTGTCCCGCTTCCTCCGCATCGTCCTCCCCGCGCTCGTCATCGTGGTCTGGCTCGGCATCGCCTCGGTCGGCGGTCCCTTCTTCGGCAAGATCTCCGAGGTCTCCACCAACGACCAGACCTCGTTCCTGCCCGCCTCGGCCGACGCCACGAAGGTGCAGGAACGGTCCTCCGAGTTCCGCGACGAGTCGGGGGCGCCCGCGATCATCGTCCTCGAGCGCGACGGCGGCCTGACGTCGACCGACCTCGCCGACGCGAAGACACTCGCCACGACGCTGTCCGACCGCGACGACGTCGATGCCGTCAGCCCGGTGATCCCGAGCGAGGACGGCGACGCGGTCGAGATCGTCGCCACGCTCACGCAGGACGCCGAGACCGGAGATGCGGTCGAGGCCATCCGCGCCGACGTCGACGACGCACTGCCGTCCGGTGTCAGCGGCTACGTCACCGGCCCGGCCGGGTTCACCGCGGACCTGACCGAGGCCTTCGCCGGCATCGACGGGCTGCTGCTCGGGGTGGCGCTCGCCGCGGTGTTCGTGATCCTGATCATCGTCTACCGATCACCCCTGCTGCCCGTCCTCGTGCTCGGGACCGCCACGTTCGCCCTGTGCGCCTCGATCCTCGTGGTCTGGTGGCTCGCCAAGGCCGACATCGTGACGGTCAACGGGCAGGTGCAGGGCATCCTGTCGATCCTGGTGATCGGCGCGGCGACGGACTACGCGCTCCTGTACACCTCGCGCTTCCGTGAGGCCCTGCGCGACCACCGCACCGGCTGGGACGCGACGAAGGCCGCCCTGCGGGGGAGCCTCGAGCCGATCCTGGCCTCGGGCGGCACGGTGATCGTCGGGGTGCTCTGCCTGCTGCTCTCCGACCTCAACTCGAACAAGGCGCTCGGCCCCGTCGCGGCCATCGGCATCGCGTTCAGCCTGCTCGCCGCCCTGACACTCCTGCCCGCGCTGCTGCTCGCGTTCCGCCGCGCGGCGTTCTGGCCGCTGCGTCCCGTATTCGGCAGCGCCCACCCCGTGCTCACCGGTCCGGACGCCCGCGGCATCTGGGCGCGCGTCGGCCGGCTCGTCGCCCGTCGGTCCCGGGTGGTGTGGATCGTCTGCACGGTCGGCCTGCTCGCGATGGGTGCCGGCCTGTTCGGACTCAAGGCGGACGGGGTGCCGCAGAGCGACCTGATCATCGGGTCGTCGCAGGCGCGCGACGGACAGGACGTGCTGGCCGACCACTTCCCGGGTGGCTCCGGCAGCCCCGCGCAGGTCATCGGCGCGGAGCGTGACCTCGACCAGCTCGTCGACGCGATCACCGCGGTGGACGGGGTCGACGGTGTCGTCGCCGCAGCGAAGGACAGCCCCGCCGGGACCGTCCCCGTGACCGGGGACGCCGCCGGCAGCAGCACGCCGACCGTCTCCCGTGGTGACGTCCTGCTCGAGGCGACGCTGTCCGACGCCGCCGACTCGGACGCCGCCGAGCAGACCGTGCGCGACCTCCGCACCGCCGTCGAACGGGTCGACCCGGGAGCGATCGTCGGTGGCGTCACCGCGACGGCGGTCGACACGAACGACACCGGCATCCGTGACCGCACGCTGATCATCCCCGTGGTGCTCGTCGTGATCCTGCTGATCCTGATGCTCCTGCTCCGCAGCATCGTCGCACCGCTCGTGCTGATCGGCAGCGTGATCGTGTCCTTCGCGGCGGCCCTCGGTGTCGGAGCGCTCGTGTTCGACCACGTGTTCCACTTCCCGGGCGCGGACCCGAGCGTGCCGCTGTACTCGTTCGTGTTCCTGGTGGCACTCGGCGTCGACTACAACATCTTCCTCATGACACGAGTGCGCGAGGAGGCGCTGCGGCACGGTCCACGCGAGGGCGTCCTGCGCGGACTCGGCGTGACCGGTGGGGTGATCACGTCGGCGGGCGTCGTGCTCGCCGCCACGTTCGCCGCCCTCGGCGTGATCCCGATCCTGTTCCTCGTGCAGATCGCGTTCGTCGTCGCGTTCGGCGTCCTGCTCGACACGATCGTGGTCCGCTCGCTGCTCGTCCCGGCGCTGGCCTACGACCTCGGGCACCGCGCCTGGTGGCCGTCGCGCCTCTCGCGCACGAACCCTGACATGTGACACGCTGGGTCCATGCCAGTTCCCTCGACGCAGCCCGCTGCCGAGCGCAAGCTCCTCCGTGACACGGTGCAGGACAAGATCCGCGACGCCATCATGGACGGCACGCTCGAGCCCGGGGAACGGCTCAACGACGACGACCTGATCGCCTGGCTCGGTGTCTCCCGGACGCCGATCCGCGAAGCCCTCGCCGAGCTCGCCCGGGCTGGCCTCATCGAGATGGCGCCGAACCGCTACACCCGGGTCGCGGCGCCGACGAAGGGGGAACTCCTCGACGCGTACCGCACCCTCGGCGTGATCTACGGCGGCGTCGTGCGGCTCGCGGTGCCCCGGTTCACGGACGCGCAGCGCAAGAAGATCGTGAAGATGCTCGACGACGTGCACGCGCGGGTGAGCGCCGACGAGCAGGAGCAGGTGGCGCGCGACGGAGCCGGCATCTACGCCATGTGGGCGGACGCGTGCGGCAACCCCTCGCTCGTGCAGCTCTGCAACTCGACGACGGACGGGCTGTCATTCAAGCTCCGCGTGCCGGAGCTCGCCGAGCTCCTGCCGGCCGACGTGATCCTGCCCGAGCTGACGAAGCTCAAGGACGCCGTCGTCGCGAAGGACCCCATCGCTGCCGAACTCGCCATGGAGGCGATCCACCTGCTCCCGTCGCGCGACTAGCGCGCCGAGCGCGACCAAGGGGCGGACTGGAGGCCCGTGGCGACCCCGCCACGGGCCTCCAGTCCGTCACGGGGTGACGGCGGGTACGGGGTGACCTTCCAGGCGCATCCCATGTCCGTTCCCCGCGCGGCGGTTATGGTTTCCCGGTGAGCAACGAACCCGAGCAGACGACCGAGCCCGCAGACCGCGGTGCTGCGACGCCGCGCCACGGGCGCCAGAAGCGACGCGCAGGCGTCGTGTTCCCGGCCGTCGCGGGGGTGCTCACGATGGCCCTCCTGCTGGGCGTCGGGTACGCGGGGTACGCGTACAACCAGCTGTCCGACGGCGTCACGATCGTCAACGCGATCACCGGCAAGAAGGACACGAAGGACGACGTCGACGGCAAGGCGCAGAACATCCTGCTCGTCGGGGACGACCACCGGCCGGAGAACGCCACCCCCGAGCAGATGGCGGAACTCAGCACGACGTCGGACGGCGGTGCGACGAACACCGACACGATGATCGTCCTGCACATCAACGCCGACGGCAGCCAGGCGACGATGATCTCGTTCCCCCGCGACTCGTACGTCGACATCCCGGACGTCGGCAAGGGCAAGCTCAACAGCGCCTTCTACTACGGCACGCTCAACGGCGGTGGCGACACCGGCGGTGCGAAGATGCTCATCAAGACGATCGAGAACCTGAGCGGTCTGCAGATCGACCACTACGTCCGCGTCTCGCTGCTCGGCTTCTACCAGGTCGTCAAGGAACTCGGCCCGGTCGACGTCTGCCTCAACCAGGCCACCAGCGACCCGTACTCCGGCGTCGACCTGCCGGCAGGCAAGTCCTCGCTCAACGCGAAGGAGGCGCTGTCCTTCGTGCGACAGCGCCACGGCCTGCCCAACGGCGACCTCGACCGCAACGTCCGCCAGCAGTACTTCCTGTCGCAGGAGGCCCGGAAGGTCACGTCGGCGGGGACGCTGCTCAACCCGGTGAAGATGGGGAACATCCTCAAGGCCGTCGGCGGATCGATCCAGACCGACACCGACCTCATCGACCTGGCGTCACAGATGCGCAACCTGCGGCCCGGCAACATCCAGTCCGCCACGATCCCGACGCTCGGCACGCCGACGATCTACGTGAACGGCTCCGCCCTGTCGATCGTCGAGGTCGACACCGTCGGCCTGCCCGCGTTCGTGCAGGGCCTGGTCGGCGAACCCGAGGCGTACACGAAGGCCGGCCGCGCACAGCCGGCGAACACCTCGGTCACCGTGCTGAACGGCAGCGGGGTCGAGGGCGCCGCGACGGCTGCGGGGCAGGTGCTGACCGCCCGCGGCTTCCAGGTCGCCCCGGCCGGCTCGTCCGCGACGACGAAGACCACCCAGGTGCAGTACCCCGCCGGTCAGGAGTCGCAGGCGAAGGCCATCGCATCCGTAGTGCCCGGTGCCGTCGCCGTCCGCACCAGTGCGGTCACCGGTGTCACGCTCGTGCTCGGCACCGACGGCAAGACCGCGAAGCCGATCGCGACCGAGCCGAGCGCCGGGGCCTCGACGCCGTCGACCGGCGGTTCGAGCACCGGCACGAAGCCGACGAAGAAGCCCGCGAAGGAGCCGACGGCCAAGTCGACCGACGTGCACAACTACGGCACCGAGGGCACCTGCATCAACTGATGGGAACCCGCCGGGCAACCGATCGGTAGGTTCACGGTGTGACCAGCGCCGCACGCCCGATCGTCCTGATGACCTACAACATCAAGAACCCGGACCCCGCGCACGACTGGCCGGCCCGCCTGCCGGTCGTGCTCGACCTGATCCGCCGGCACGACCCCGACCTGCTGTGCGTGCAGGAGGCCTTCGCGCACCAGATGGACGACCTGCGTGCCGGCCTGCCGGACCACGCCGACGTCGGACAGGGGCGCGAGGGCGGTGACGCCGGCGAACACGCGTCCGTCTTCTACCGCCGCGACCGGTTCCGGCCATCCGACGAGGGGTCGTTCTGGCTGTCGGACACCCCGGACGAACCCGTCTCGAACACCTGGGGCAGCCTGTACCCGCGGATCGCGAACCACGCCCGGTTCCTCGACGCCGAGGGGCCCGCGTTCACCCTGCTCACCACGCACCTGGACCACGAGCCCGGTGCGCACGGCGACGAGGTCCGAGGCCGGAGTGCCGCGCTCATCGCCGAACGACTGGCGGGCACCACCGGCCCGGTCGTGTTCGCGGGGGACTGCAACGAACCCGCGGGCAGCGGGACGGCCTCGCGGGTGTTCGCCGAGGCCGGGTTCGCCGACGCCTGGCTCGCCGCGGGAGACCCCGCCGACCGCACCGCCACGTTCAACGACTGGCAGCCGCCGGTCGACTCGGGCGAGCGGATCGACTGGGTGCTCACCCGCGACGTCAGCGCCGTGGATCGCATCGTGATCGACCACGACGGCCCCGAGACCTGGTTCGCCAGCGACCACTTCCCGGTGATCGCGACACTGCGGGTCTGACGTCCCGGACAGGCCAGGAGCTGTCAGCAGCTGCGCGCTCTGCTCGCTGTCAGCAGCTCCGCGCTCTGCTTGCTGTCAGCAGCTCCGCTGCGCGTGGACGGGCATCGGTGAACCGAGCACCGTGACGGTCGTCTCGTTCGTCAGGGCGGAGACGCCGTTCGTGCCGGCGTCGTCGGAGTGCTCGCTCGACTCGTCGTCGTCGTCCTCGTCGTGCCGGTCCGCCCACCCCTCGCGGAGCAGGAGCTGCCAGGCGCGCGAGTCGTCCGACCCGTAGGACACCCGCTCCGAGCCGGGAGCGTCGGCGATCTCGTCCGCGATGTCGTCGCCCACCCGGACACCGCCCGGGCCGGTCAGCTCGATCTGCCGGCCGAGCACGCTGCGGACCGAGTCGCGCAGCACCCGGATCTCGACGGCGTTGCCGGCCGCCGCGTCGGTCGTCAGCGCTGCGACGCGGATGGCGCCGCCCCAGGTGTAGGTGGTGCCCGCGGGGAAGCACGCCCCGCCGTCGCCCTCGGCCGTCTGCGTGCGGGACGGTGTGCCGAGCAGACGGTTCAGGACGCTCACGGTCAGACCGGAGTCGCGCATCGAGGACTCGACCACGGTGTCGTCCCCGTCCCGGAGCACCAGGGCTTCGGCGTCGAGTTCGATCGAGTCCACCCGGCGGAGCTCCGCCTTCGTCACGTGCACCGGAGCGGCGTCGTGCGAGGTCTCGGCGGCCACGGCCACGTCTGCCCCGAGCCCGGTGGTGCCGTCGAACGCGAGCGCACCGGCCGAGAAGGCCAGCACGGCGGCGCCGAGCGCCAGCAGGGTCCGAGGAGTCACCGTTCGACGGTAGGGCCTCGATCGGAACAGAACGACAGGTGTTACCGAATCGGAGCCTGCCCGTCACCGGACCGTGACAAACGAGGATCACGCACCTGCGGCCCTGGAGCGGACCGGCCGACGGGCGCAGGCCGCTCCGCGCAACGGGGGACAGCCTCCTGGACGGCCCGCAGCGACCCCCTGCGTACCGTCGGCGACATGACGGACCAGCAGAACGACCAGACCGGGCCTGACCAGTACGTGATGCAGGACCCCACGAAGATGTACGCCGACAAGAAGCCCGACGAGCAGTACCTCGAGGGTGCCGGCACCGACGCGGAGATGGCGCAGAACGTCCCCGCCGACCACGGTGAGGACACCTACCGCGGTTCGGGTCGTCTGACCGGCCGCAAGGCACTCGTCACCGGTGGCGACTCCGGCATCGGCGCCGCCGTGGCCATCGCCTACGCCCGCGAGGGTGCGGACGTCGCGATCTCGTACCTGCCCGAGGAGCAGGAGGACGCCGACCGCATCGTCGCGCTCATCGAGGCAGCCGGCCGCAAGGCCGTCGCACTGCCGGGCGACATCACCTCGCTCCAGGTCTGCGAGCAGCTCGTCGCCGACGCGGTCGAGCAGCTCGGTGGCCTCGACATCCTGGTGAACAACGCCGGCAAGCAGCAGAACGTCGACGACATCACCAAGATCTCCGACGAGGAGTTCGACGAGACCTTCAAGACCAACGCGTACGCGACGTTCCGGATCACGAAGGCGGCCGTGCCGCACCTGCAGCCCGGCTCCACGATCATCAACACGACGTCGATCCAGGCGTACGCCCCGTCGCCGCACCTGGTGCACTACGCGGCCACGAAGGCGACCGTGAACAACATGGCGAAGGGCTTGGCCGCGCAGCTCGCGCCGAAGGGGATCCGCGTCAACGCGGTCGCCCCGGGCCCGATCTGGACGCCGCTGCAGCCGGCCGGCGGCCAGCCGCCGGAGGCGCTGCCGAGCGCGGGCGAGCAGACCTACCTGGGCCGCTGGGGCCAGCCGGCCGAGCTCGCGCCGGCCTACGTGTTCCTGGCGAGTGGTGAGTCGTCGTACGTCGTGGGCGAGACGCTGCACGTCGACGGTGGGATGCCGACGCCGTAGGGCGCCTGCTCCTGACGGGGCTCTGACGGGAGGCGCGGTGCCGGTGGGTACCGCGCCTCCCGTCGTCCGTGTGGTCGGGTCCAGGGCGCCTGGTCGCGTCAGCAGCTGACGGCGCGCGCCATCCGCTCGAGGAGCTCGCGCGCCGACATCGCGGCGGCCAGCTCGACCTCGACGGGGTTGATGCCGATCGCGTGCTCGAACGCGCGACGGCGGGCCTGGTCGGCGATCGGCACCTCGGGGCGCTGGGGCAGCACGGCGATGGCCCGGGCCGCCGCTTCGAACGCACCGGCGGGCCGTCCGAGCTGCTCCCACATGGCCCGGACGTCGTGCGCCACCTGTTCGGGGTCGCCGCCGAACTCGAAGCCGGTCGAGGCCATGGTCGCGAGTCCCTGGGCAGTGGGGTCGTTCGGGGTCATGCCCGCATGGTCGCACGGACGGCCGCGAACCGGCTCGACGTCGGGGTCTGTCCCCCCTTGTGCCGACACCCGTACCGGGGATTCTGGTGTCCCCCGTTCTGCGTTTGGATGGAGGTACCCCGGACCCGGGGTGACACGGACAGGACGTCCGGGGACGACGGAGGGCACGATGCTCGAACACACCAGCGCCGACACGCAGGCCGCTGCGGCCGCGGCGGCAACGCTGCACCTGCGGATCACGATCGTGGGTGCCACCGTCGACCTGCTCCGGGACATCCCCTTCCACGAGGCCCGGCCCCTGCAGGTCGCCGAGCGGATGGGCATCAGCGTCGCCGAGCTGGAGCAGCACTTCCCGTCGTGGGACGGCCTGGTCCTCGCCGCACTGGACCGCTGGAACGGTGCCCGGATGGACGAGGTCACGCACGAGGTCGGTGACGGCTCGACCGTGGACCTGCTCCGCGCCATCGTCGCCTCGAACGCCGAGGACCCGGCCCTGATGCGCCTGCTCGTCGCCCTGCTGTCCGTCGCGGGCAACCCGGCGCACCCGATGGCGACCTACCTACGGTCGCGGTACCAGCTCTTCTTCGCGCAGATCAAGCGCGGCCTGGAGCACGACGTCGCGATCGGCCGTGCCCCGCACACGATGGACCCCCGCCGCGGTGCCGAGCAGCTCATCGCCCTGTACGAGGGGCTGCAGCTGCAGGCCCTGCTGCGTGCCGAGCTCGACCTGGTGGCGGCGTTCGACCGCGCGGTCGCCCGGCTCGAGCGCGGCTGGATGGAGCGGTACGAGCCGCAGGCCGCCCGCCGTCTGGCGATGTGGGACGACGACGACTCGGGCAGCTGGGAGATCTGACCGGCGGTTCGTCCGCGGAGCGCGTTCCCCGCGCCGTCGTGCAGCGCCCCGCGGGTACTCCGGGAGTCGCAACCGACGGAAGGAACCGACATGGCAGCACCGAACCCCATCCAGGTCCAGAAGTACCTGAGCGGCATCGACTACCCGGCGTCCAAGGACGACGTGGTCTCGACGGCCGAACAGGAGGGCGCCCCGGACGACGTCCTCGAGGCGCTCCGCGCGATCCCGGACGGCGAGTACGACGCCCCGACCGCGGTGTCGAGCGCGGTGTCCGACGCCGGCTGAGCGCGGTACGCCCACTCGGTGAGCAGAAGAGGTCGGGTGCGTGCGTCGCACCCGACCTCTTCTGCTCACGAAGTGCCGCTCGAGCGCGACCCGCGGGGCACCGAACCGTCGCCGGGGTCGTACCCGCTGTCACGGATGACGCGCAGCGCCGTGGTGTCGTTGTGGACCGAGTGCACGACGACCCGACGCGTCCGGCGGAGCGCTCGACGGGCGCCGGGCGTCGCGAAGAGCCCGCCGAGCACCAGGCCCGCGCCGATCCCGAGCGCCACGGACACCGCCGCCACGAAGTCGAGCGCGGCGCTCGACGACCCGGACATGAAGTTCAGCAGGGCGTTCGACACGGCGACACCGGGCAGCAGCGCCCCGCAGAACGCCGGCACCGCGATCGCCGCCACGGCCGTGCGCATCCGGACGGCCGCGTAGGTCGAGAGCACCCCGAGCAGCACCGCCGCCAGGAACGTCGCCCCGAGGAGCGGCAGCCCGGCCTGCCGCAGCGCCCACAGCGCGGCACCGGCGGCGACCGAGAACACCACGGCGACCGGGATCACCCGGGCGCTCGCCTGCTGCACGAAGCAGTTCGCGCCCGCCGACACCACGGTCAGTGACAGCGACGCCCAGAGCGGCAGGGTCTGCGTCACGATGCCGGACGGGTCGACCTCGATCCGCAGCCAGTGCGTCATCGCGATCCCGGCCGGCACCCCGACGACGATCGCCGCGATGACCAGCCCGATGTAGAACGCCCGGGCCACGGCCATCGCCCGGAACCCCGAGATGGCGTCCTGGGCCCAGGTCACCAGGGACGGGTGTGGCAGCAGGAGCACCACGAGTGCCGCGACCATCGTCGCCGCACCGTTCGCGTTCAGCACGCCGGCCCAGATGGCCAGTGTGCCGATCGCCGACGCCACGGCGCCCTGCGCCCCGGACACGAAGAACTGCGGGTACCCCCGGTCGGTCAGCCAGCGTCCGGAGACGATGATCCCGAGCATCAGCACGAACGCCCCGAGTCCCGCGCGCCATCCGCCGCCGGCCTGCACGGCGATCGAGATGCCGAGGATCGACAGGCCGACGTCGGACAGCCACATCGGCCACCGCGGCGGGAGTCGCAGGACGGCGACCAGGGCGCTCACCGCCGAGGTCATGTCGCGGTCGTCGTGGATCAGGTCGTCGACGATCTGGTTCGCACGCGCGAGCTTGTCGAGGTCGGAGCCGTCCGACCGCACGGTGCGGACCTTGACGAGCGGCGGGACGTCGGCCGGGGCGTACTGGATGGTCACCGAGCTGCCGGAGAAGTCGAGGTCGAGCGGCGCGAGGTTCCACTTCGTCGAGACCGCGACGACGGCCGTCTCGACGCTGCGGGTGTCGGCACCGGAGGCGAGCATGACCTCGGCCAGGTCGAGGCAGAAGTCGACGATCTGGGTCGCCGTGTACTGGTCGCGCCCCTTGGCGTCGGGCTCGACGTGCTCGTAGATCGTCCCGCGCAGGCGGGCTCGTGCGTCGCGCAGGTCGTGCTGCGCGAGACTGCGGCGTCGTGGCCGGGGTGGGCGGCCCGGCTTGTGCGGGCCCGGGGGGTGCTGCTCGGCCATCACGCCATGGTGCCAGTCGACGGCGGCCGAGTCCGGACGTCCGCTGGACGCCTTCGGATCAGCCCCGGCGGCGCGTGCTCAGACGACCGAGGGCGAACGCCGCGACGACCGCGCCCACCAGCACGAGGACCGGTCCGGCGGTCAGCTGCCACGGTCGGCCATTGGCGACGAACGCGTAGTCGGACAGCGGGGCGAAGGCGACGAAGCCGAACGTGAACGTCGGAGCCGTCAGCACGAACACGATCCCGACGACGACGGCCAGCAGGCCGAGCCAGAGGGCGACGAGGGTCGGGGTGGCGAGGAAGCGGGGCACGGCACCCAGCGTAGGTGGACGACGGACGGGAGGTCCGTGGCGGGGTCGCCACGGACCTCCCGTCCGTCAGGTGGTGACGCTCCTGCGTCCCGCGCCTACTGCGCTGCGTTCGCTACTGCTCGAAGGTCGCGTGCAGCGTGATCTCGACGCCGGTCAGCGCCTTGCTGACGGGGCAGGTCGCCTTGGCGTCCTCGGCGGCCTTGAGGAAGGCGGCCTCGTCGATGCCGGAGACCTCGCCGCTGACGGTCAGGACGATGCCGGTGAGGCGGAAGCCGCCGGCCGGATCCGGGCCGAGCGAGACGTCGGCCTTGACGTCGAGGGCCTCGACCGTGCCGCCGGCCTCGCCGAGGACCGCGGAGAACTGCATGGCGTAGCAGGCCGAGTGTGCGGCGGCGATGAGCTCCTCGGGGCTCGTGGTGCCCCCGGCGTCCTCGGCGGTGCGCTTCGGGAACGAGACGTCGTACGTGCCGACCTTCGAGCTCGAGAGTTCGACCTGGCCGGAACCGTCCTCGAGGCCGCCGTTCCAGGCGGTGCGTGCGGTGCGAGTGGGCATGCCCGCTCCTTTCGTGTGGGGGAGCGGCCCCGAGCGGGACCGCCGCTCCTGAGTCAATCGGAGAACGACCGTTCTCGCAACGGGCTCACGGCGAAGACGCAGGTCTGCCCTACGATCTGGCACATGGGGGACAGCGACATGAGAGGCTTCCGCGAGTCCGTACTCGAGCAGGGGCCGGCCGTCGTGACGAACCCGGTGGTCGCCTGGCTCCGGTTCTGGACGCAGGGGTGGCGGTTCCACGGGCGGGCGAGTCGCTCGGAGTTCTGGTGGGTGATCGCGCTCGAGCTCGCGCTGGTCGGGGTCGCGCTCTGGGTCGTCGGCGTGCACGGGACCGCAGGGCGGTGGGAGATGTACGTCGACCCGTTCGGAGTCGTCCCCTCGCCGCGGGTCTCGTTCCACCTGATCGACCGCGGGCAGGACGGGTGGTTCGGTTGGGGGGCCGGCGACCGCGATCTCCGGCCGGACGCGTGGGACCTGGTGCTGCTCGTCCCGACGATCCTGACCATCGTGCCCCGGTGGTCGCTGCTCGTGCGGCGACTGCACGACCGGGACCACGCTGGGCTGTGGATCCTGCTCCTCGTCTTCACCGGACCGCTCGGCGCGGTCGTGCTGGGTGTCATGGTGGCGCGGTCGTCGCGCCCCGGTGGGGCACGGTTCGACCGCGGACTGTTCGCGGGAGGGCGTGGTCCCGAGGCAACTGGACGACACATGTCGTCCTCGACGACAGGTGTAGCGTGAAGGGCGATCAAAGGAGAACCCCATGCGCGCCGTCGTGTTCGAGCAGTACCAGACCTTCCCGTCCCTGACCGAGGTCCCGAAGCCCGCACCCGGGCCGGGTGAGGTCCTGCTCAAGGTCGCCGGCGCCGGTGCCTGCCACTCGGACGTCGCCGTGTACCGCGAGTTCCAGGAGGGGCAGCCGGGAGCCCAGGCGCCCGCGTTCGTGCTCGGCCACGAGAACTCCGGTTGGGTCGAGGCCGTCGGCGACGGGGTCACCGGCTTCGCCGAGGGCGACGCCTACCTGGTCTACGGGCCGGTCGGCTGCGGGCACTGCTCGTACTGCTCGAAGGGGCAGGACACCTACTGCGAGAACGCCGCGACGAACCCGTACATGGGGATCGGCCTCGGGCGCGACGGCGGCATGGCGGAGTACGTGAGCGTCCCGGCGCGGAACCTCGTGCCGCTCGGCGACGCCGACCCGGTCGCCGCCGCACCGCTCAGCGACGCCGCGCTCACGCCGTACCACGCGATCAAGAACTCCCTGCCGAACCTGGCTGGTGGCGGTCGCTTCGCGCTCGTCGTCGGGCTGGGCGGCCTCGGGCAGATCGCCGTGCAGATCCTCACGGCGCTCACCGGTGCCACGGTCATCGCGACCGACATGAAGCAGGACGCGATGGACCGCGCCGCCGCCCGGGGCGCGATCACCGTCCCCGGCGGCCCGGACCAGGCCGAGCGCATCCGCGAGATCACCGGCGGACGTGGCGTCGACGCGGCCTTCGACTTCGTCGGTGCCACCCCCACGATCAAGGTCGCGCAGGCCTCGATGGCGGTCGGCGGTCGGTTCACCGTCGTCGGGATCGCCGGCGGCACCACCGAGTGGAACTTCTTCGCGACGCCGTACGAGTCGACGATCACGAACACCTACTGGGGCACCATCGAGGACCTGCACGAGGTCGTCGCGATGTACCGCGCCGGGCAGATCGTCCCCGACGTCGAGCGCTACGCGCTGTCCGACGCGCTCGAGGCGTACCGGAAGCTCGAGGCCGGCGAGCTCTCGGGTCGCGCGGTGGTCGTCCCGACGCTCTAGCGTCCCGCGGCGTAGCCCTGCGCGCCGCGGGGGTTCGCGGCAGCGCCGAGGATCCCCGTGTCCGGGTCGCGGGTGACGCACGACAGCCGGCCCAAGCTCCAGTCACCGCCGCGGGTCACGACGTGTCCGCGGGCCTCGAGCGCAGCGATGACCTCGTCGCCCAGGCGGTCCTCGACGACCAGACCCGCGGGCTCCCACGTGCGCGGCCAGAACGAACCCGGGAACGACGTGGTGTGCAGCGCCGGTGCGTCGATGGCCTGCTGCGGGGAGTAGCCGCCGACGATCCAGCGCAGCAGGAACAGCAGCTGCCACTGGTCCTGCTGGTCACCGCCGGGGGAACCGAGTGCGGCGACCGGCTGCCCGTCCCGGAGCACCAGGGTCGGGGTCAGCGTGGTGCGGGGGCGCTCGCCGGGTCGCAGTGTCGAGGCCGTGCCCGGTTCGAGCCAGGTCATCTGCAGGCGGGTGCCGAGGCAGAACCCGAGCTCGGGGATCGTCGGCGACGACTGCAGCCACCCGCCGGACGGCGTCGCGCTGACGATGTTGCCCCAGCGGTCCACGACGTCGATGTGGCACGTGTCGCCGCGGGTCTCGCCGTCGGGGGTGACGAACGGCTCGCCGCGGTCCTCGAGCGGAGCGGCGGGCGGGACCTCGGCGTCGGCTTCGGCGTCGCGGGCGACCTGCACGGTCGGCTCGCCCACCCCCACCGAACCGGCGGAATCGTACGAGGTCCGGACCGGCGGCAGCGCGTGCTCGACCCCGGCGATCGTGCCGGGTCGGAAGTCCGCCGAGGCCCGCTCGCCGATCAGTGCGCGGCGCTCGTCGGCGTAGGCGTCGGAGAGCAGGACGTCCATCGGGACCTCGCCGTCGCCGTAGAACGCCTCGCGGTCGGCGAGGGCGAGCTTCTGCGCCTCGACGATCGTGTGCGCGCCGAGCTCGGTCGACGGGTCGAGCAGGGCGTCGTCGAGCGGTTCGAGCAGCCGCAGGGTCTGGAGCAGCGCCGGACCCTGGCCCCACGGTCCGGTCTTGGCGATCGTGCAGCCGCGGAACTCGGCAGTCGTCGCGGGTTCGTACGACGCCCGGAACGCCGCCAGGTCGGAGGCCCGGATGACCCCGGCGTGGTCGGTGCCCGACGCGTGCCGGTGCGGTTCGCGGACGAACCGGTCGATCGCCTCGGCGACGGACCCCTCCGCCCACTCGGACCGGGCCGCATCGATGCGGCCGGTCCGGCTGCCGGCGCCGGCACCCGCCTCGACCAGCCGGTCGAGCACTGCGGCGAGTGCCTCGTTGCGCACCAGGTCCCCGGGGACCGGCACCGCGCCTCCCGGCAGCCACTGCGAGGCGGAGGTGGGCCAGTGCTGCTCGAACAGGCCGCGCACGGCGGTGATCGTCCGGACCGCCGCAGGTGCGACCGGGTGGCCGTCGCGGGCGTACCCGATCGCGGGGGCGAGTACGTCGGCCAGATCCCAGGTGCCGTGGTCGCGGAGCAGGAGCAGCCAGGCGTCGACGGCGCCGGGGACGGTCGCGGCCAGCGCGCCGGAGCCGGGGACCAGGTCGAGCCCCTCGGCGCGGTAGTGCTCCGGGGTCGCGCCCTCGGGGGCGGGACCCTGACCGACCAGCACCGTCGGCACGGGGTTGACTGCCGTCGCGAAGACCGCCGTCAGGTCGCCCCCGGGGCCGTTCAGGTGGGGCTCCACGACCTGCAGGACGAAGGCACCGGCGACGGCCGCGTCGAACGCGTTGCCGCCGCGCTCGAGCACCGACTGGGCGGTCGCCGTCGCGATCCAGTGCGTCGAGGCCGCCATCCCGAACGTGCCCCGCAGGTCCGGACGGGTGGTCTGCGCAGCGGGCGGGACGAAGGCGGGGTTCGGCGTCGACATGGTCCCATCCTGTCCCGCGGCGAATACTCCCGTGCTGTACACCCCCCCGTCCAAGGGGTTGTGCACCCCGCGCAGAAAAGCGAACATCGTTCGGCGACTCGTGCAGGGCGAGCGCCGAACGACCGCGCGCTCGCACGGTCGGTTCCAGGGCAGGGGATCCATGACCACCACTCCGTCGACCGTCGCACGTGCGCGCCGACTCCCACGCATCGCCGGCGCCGTGACGGCACTGGCCCTGGCGGCGGGGGCGCTCGTGGCGACAGCCGAACCGGCAGCGGCCTCTGCGGTCTGGGTCGGCTCGGCCCCGGCCGGCACCAAGATCCTGCCCGGCGACCAGGTCACGTCGCCGAACGGCCAGTTCAAGCTCATCATGCAGGGCGACGGCAACCTGGTCGAGTACGGCATCGGCAACCGCGTGCTGTGGGCGTCGAACACCGCCGGCAACTCCGGCGCGATCGCCGTGGTCGGCAAGAACCGCGCCCTCGACATCACCAAGAACGGCAAGCGTGTGGCCCGCTGGGCCTCGGCCGGCA
This sequence comes from Curtobacterium sp. ME-Dv--P-122a, assembly GCF_030209645.1. NCBI lineage: Bacteria > Bacillati > Actinomycetota > Actinomycetes > Micrococcales > Microbacteriaceae > Curtobacterium > Curtobacterium sp. ME-Dv--P-122a. The sequence goes on along the minus strand of NZ_JARVRO010000006.1, from coordinate 93,164 downwards.
CCGTGAACTCGACCGCACTGAAGGTGCGCGCCGACGGCACGATGGCGCTGCTCGCCGGCAAGACCGTCGTCGTGAGCTGGAACGGCTACCAGGACCGCGTCCCGTCGGGGAACACCATCCTGGGCGGCACCGTGCTGCGATCCGACACCTCGAACACGCGCATCCTCAACATGCGCACCGACGGCAACCTGGTGCAGAAGGTCAGCGGTCGCGTCGTCTGGCAGTCGCGCACCGGCGGGCACCCGGGCGCCTGGGCCGAGCTGCAGGCCAAGGGCAACTTCGTCATCTGGACCCGTGACGCCTCACGCAAGAAGGTCGCGCTCTGGAGCTCGCGCACCAGCACCGCCGGGTCGGGCAACCTGCTCGTCCAGGTCGACGGCAACGTCGTGCTCTACGGCGCGAAGGACACCCGCGTCTGGTCGAGCCGACCGGTCACCGGCCTGGCCTGGCCCGTCAACGGCACGAAGATCACCGGCCGGTACGGCGACGACCGCGGCGCCGGGCACGTCCCGCGCTACCACCAGGGCACCGACGCCCCGGTGCCGGTCGGGACGGCCGTGTACGGCTCCGGGACGGGGACGGTCACCAAGACCATCGCGAACGACGCGGCCTACGGCAACTACATCGTCGTCACGTACGGCATGACGGCGGTGCTGACGGCGCACCTCAGCAAGATCGAGGTGAAGCAGGGGCAGATCGTGAAGCTCGGCACCGAGATCGCGAAGTCCGGCAACACCGGGCAGTCCACGGGGCCGCACGTGCACGTCGAGACGCGGCGGAACGGCACCCTCGTCGACCCGCTGAAGAACATGCACTTCCGCTGAGGCGGGGGCGCGGGGTTCGGACGGGGTCGCGCGGGGCGGGCGCGGGGTTCGGCGTTCGCTTCGTGAGCAGAAATGGTCGGGTCGCCTTCGGGCACCCGACCATCTCTGCACTCCAAGTGCGGGCCCCCTCGCACGGTGCGAGGGGGACGGTATCCAGGCTTGTCTATGTCGCTTGCCTTGATGGATCAAGGGCAGTAGACATAGGCTGTGAAACGTCAAGCCGTGCTCAAGCGCATCAGGATCGCGGCACGAGCGGCCGGCCTCGAGTACCGGGAAGTGGAACTCACGAACCACACCGGCATCGTCGTCGGGTCGACTCGGAGCACCGTCGGACGGCACTCCGAGATCGCCGACGGCACCGCTCGGGCGTTCTTCAAGCAGTTCGAGCAAGAGCTCGGGAAGGGGTGGTGGCGATGACCTACACGTCACGTGCGCATCGCGAGGGCAACTGGTGGATCGTGCAGAACGACCAGTTCCCCGGCGCGATCTCGCAGGTCCGTCGGCTCGACCTCGCTGCCGATGCCCAGCGTGAAGCGATCGCCTTCGTCGCCGAGGTCGATCAGGACGACGTCACCGTGGTCATCCGTGCCGTGCTCGAACCAGCCCTGGCGCGCTCGCTCGAAGAGGCCACCGCGCTGCGCGCCGAGGCCGAGGTGAAGGAGGCCCGCGCGCTCTCGCTCCGCAGGGCCATCGCAGTCTCGCTGAAGGACGACGGCCTGACCCTGCGGGACATCGCGGTCGTCCTCGGCGTCTCGTACCAGCGGGTGCACCAGCTCGTGCACGAAGGCGAGCCGGCGGCGCTCGCTGTGTCGTAACCCGCGGCGCGGATAGCCTGGGCGGGATGAGGAAGCGCGGCGGAACGGTGCTCGTGTTGGTGGCGATCGGGGTCCTGGCGGGCGTCCTGTCCGGGCTGTTCGGCGTCGGCGGTGGGGTCATCGTGGTGCCGGCGCTCATGGCCTTCGCGCAGATGGACCAGCGTCGGGCCTCGGCCACCTCGCTCGTGGCGATCGCCCCCGCGGCCGTCGTCGGCGCGGTCACCTACGCCGTGCAGGGCGAGGTGCACTGGCTCGCGGCCCTGACCCTGGCGGTCGGCAGCGTCATCGGCGCCCCGATCGGTGCCCGGCTCCTCCGTGCCCTGCCCCTCCGCGCGCTGCCGTGGATCTTCGTCGGGTTCATCGCCGTCGTGCTGGTGTCGCTGTTCACCACGGTGCCGACCCGCGGCGGCGAGGTGCACTTCGGGGCCGTCGAGGCGGTCGTCCTGCTGCTGCTCGGGCTGCTGTCGGGGGTGCTGTCCGGGCTCGTCGGGGTCGGCGGCGGGGTCGTCATCGTGCCGGGGCTCGAGGTCGTGCTCGGCGCCGGCGACCTGCTGGCGAAGGGCACGTCACTCCTCACGATGGTGCCGACGTCGCTGTCCGGGACGGTCGCGAACCTGCGGCGTCGCGCGGTCGACCTGCGGGTCGGGCTGACGGTCGGCATCACCGCCGCCGTCTGCTCGCCGGGTGGCGCCGTGCTGGCGCGCCTGGTCGACCCGCAGGTCGGCACCTGGCTGTTCGCGGCGTTCCTGGTGGTCGTCGCGGTCATCGTGCTCAGCCGCGGGCGTCGGACGGCACCACAGAACGACGCGAGCGACGGGGAGGTCGCGTGACGGGCCTCCAGGCAGGGCGCGACGCGGAAGCCGTGCTGGCGGCGTTCGCCCGCACCACCGGTGACGTCGCTGCGGCGCGGAGGGTCGCGCGGCAGTTCCACGACCTCGACGAGGGCGAACGTTCGGCGCTGCTCTGGAGCGAGGACGACGGAGCGAAGCTCGTCGCCGTCCTGCTGCTCGTGCAGGCGATGCGGGCGCACCCCGACCCGGAGCTCACCGACGAGTACCTGTCCGCTGCGAAGGCCGAGCGGTTCGAGGACCCGGTGCTCGTCGACCTTGCGGCCGAGGAACTCGTCGGCGCACCGTTGCTGGGCGCTTCGACCGGCCCGCTGTTCGCGCTAGCGAAGTCCGACGTCGCGATGGTCCGCCGGATCGCGGTCGTGGCGACCTTGGCGTTCGTGAAGCAGGGCGACGCCGAGGTGCCGCTCGGGATCGCCGGTCGCCTGGTGCGGGAGCGCAGCGAGACGGTGCAGTCGGCGCTCGGGTTGGTCCTGCGCGAGACGGGGAAGCGGGCGTCCGAGGCGGCGCTCGTCGCGTTCCTCGAGCAGAGCGGCCGGTTCCTCAGCCCGGCCGCTCGCCGGACGGCGACCGAGCACCTGCCGCCAGGGGAGCGTGACCGGCTGCGGGGCTGACCGAGCGGCGCTGTGCTGTGCTGTGAACCGACTGTGCAGTCTGCCCAACCGACCAAATGGTCGGTTACGGTCGACCGATGACCACGACCAGCACCACCCCGACCCACCGCGCCTCCGTCCGTGAGTGGGCGTCCCTCGGCGTCCTCACCCTGGCCGTGGTGCTCCTGGCGATCGACGGCACCGTGCTGGCCCTGGCGGTGCCGTCCCTGACCGCCGACCTCGACCCGACCGCGACCCAGGTGCTCTGGATCGGCGACGTCTACTCGTTCGCACTCGCCGGGTTGCTCGTCACGATGGGCAACGTCGCCGATCGGATCGGTCGGAAGCGCCTGCTGCTCCTCGGCTCCGTCGCGTTCGGACTGGCATCGGCCGCTGCGGCCTTCGCCTCGAGCCCGGAGCTGCTCATCGCCGCACGGGCACTCCTCGGCGTCGCCGGCGCCACCCTGATGCCCTCGACGCTGTCGCTGGTGCGCACGATCTTCCGCGACCCGCGGCAGCGCACCACCGCCATCGCGGTGTGGTCCGCGGGCGCGACCGGTGGTGCCGCGGCCGGACCACTCGTCGGCGGGGCGCTGCTGGAACACTTCTGGTGGGGATCGGTGTTCCTCATCAACATCCCCGTCATCGCGGTGATCGTCGTCGCCGGGGCGTTCCTGCTGCCGGAGTCCCGCGGCGGCGCCCGGACCCCGATCGACCTGCTCTCCGCGGTGCTCTCGGTGCTCGCGATCGTGCCGCTGGTCTACGCCGTGAAGCACGTCGCCGGGCACGGGTTCGACTGGACGGTGCCGGCGACCGCGTTGCTCGGGCTCGCGTCGGGCTGGTGGTTCGTCCGGCGGCAGAAACGCCTGACCACGCCGCTCATCGACCTGCAGCTGTTCCGGATCCCGGCGTTCTCCGGTGCGGTGGTCGCGAACTCGCTGTCCGTCTTCGCGCTGAGCGGTCTGCTGTTCTTCTTCTCGCAGTACCTGCAGCTGGTGCGCGGGTTCACCCCGCTGCTCGCCGGAGCCGCGGAGCTGCCGGCCACCCTGGCGTCCATCGCGGTCATCGCCGTGATCGGCCTGCTCTCCCGTCGCGTCGGCCCCGGTCGCTCCATCGGCCTCGGGCTGGCGGTCGCCGCGGTCGGCATGGCCGGACTCGCCTTCGCCGAGGGGCTGCCGACGTACTGGGGGATCGCCATCGCGCTCGCCGTGGTCGGCCTCGGCGTCGGGGTGTCGATGACGCTGGCGACGGACGCGGTCGTCGCCGCGGCTCCGCGGGAGCGTGCGGGCGCCGCCTCGGCGATCTCGGAGACCGGGTACGAGCTCGGCGTCGCGCTCGGCATCGCGGTGCTCGGGTCGCTGCAGACCGCGTTCTACCGGTCGAACCTCGACCTCACGGGCGACAGCCTGGGTTCGGGGGTCGCGGACCGGGTACGGGAGTCGTTGGCGTCGGCGAGCCAGGTACTGCAACCGGGGTCGCCGGTGCTCGAGCACGCCCGTGAAGCGTTCACCGGTGGCATGCAACTCGCCTCCGTCTGCGCCGCGGTGCTGCTCGCGGTCGCCGCCGTGGTCGCGCTCCGGGTCATCCCGAACCGGCAGGATGGACCGCATGACCACTGACCGCAGCACGGGCCCCGGCACCGGCACCGACGGCTCCCGCGACCGCGAGCGCACGCGGCAGGCCGTGCTCGAGTCCGCACGCCGATTGCTCGCCGAGCGCGGTACGCGGGTGAGCGTCGCCGAGATCGCGACCGAAGCCGGCGTCTCGAAGAGCGGGCTGCTGCACCACTTCCCGTCGAAGGACGAACTCCTGCTCGCGGTCGTCGAGCACGGGTTGGCCGCGTTCACGGACGAGGTCATGCAGCACGTGGACCTCGCCGAGAACCGACCGGGCAAGGTCCTGCGCGCCTACGTCCGGACGCTCTGCGGCGGCAGCGAGCAGGCGATGGACCTGTTCGCACCGTCGTCGCACTGGCCCGGTCTGATGGCCGTCCCGGGGATCGCCGCGGCCGTCGCCGCCGACGCCGAGCACTGGCGGACGCTGTTCGCACGCGACGGCCTGCCCGAGGACCGCGCACTGGTGGTCCGGCACGCGGCCGAGGGCCTCGCGGCCGCGGTCGGCATGCCGCCCTACCTGGACGAGCGGGAGCTCGCGGTCGCGCGCGACGCCTTGCTCGCCCTGGCAGAACCCGCCTGAGGCGACGGCCGGGAGGCCCGGTGCGGGTCCGCCCCGCTGCTGGCCCCCGGCGTGCACCGGCCCCACCGCCGTGCCGGTCCGACGCCTAGGCTGCGGGCATGCACACCGAGGTGCCCCGGATCGACGCCGGACTCGTCGAACGACTCGTCGCGGAGCAGTTCCCCGACTGGGCCGACCTGCCCGTGCGCGAGGTCGACCACCAGGGCTGGGACAACCGCACCTACCGGCTCGGGGACGCCCTGTCGGTGCGACTGCCGAGCGCGGCCGGCTACGTGGCCGCGGTCGAGAAGGAGCAGGACGTCCTGCCGTACCTCGCCCGGCGGCTGGACGTCGCGGTCCCGGAGCCCGTGGCGCTCGGGGAACCGGGCCAGGGGTACCCGTTCCCGTGGTCGGTGCGGCGGTGGCTCGACGGGGTGCCCGCCGTGCAGGTCGACGACCTCGACCACGAGCGCTTCGCTGCCGAGGTCGGTGCCGTGCTCCGGCAGCTCCGGAGCGTCCCGGCGACGGGCGGCCCCACCGCCGGCGCGCACTCGTTCCACCGCGGGGAGCACCCGTCCGTGTACGACGCCGAGGTGCGGACGGCGCTCGACACGCTCGGCGGCGGCAGCGGCAGGACCGGCGGCACCGTCGTCGACCGCGGCGCGTGCGAAGCGGTCTGGGCCGAGGCCCTCGCCAGCCGGTGGGAGGCGCCGGCCGTCTGGTTCCACGGCGACGTCGCCCCGGGCAACCTGCTCGTCGACGACACCGGGCGGCTGTGCGCGGTGATCGACTTCGGCACGTGCGGCGTGGGCGACCCGGCGTGCGACCTCGTGCTCGCGTGGACGATGCTGGACGGCCCGGCGCGACGGGTGTTCCGGCAGGCGGTCGACCTGGACGACGACACATGGGCGCGCGCCCGGGGCTGGGCGCTGTGGAAGGCGCTCATCATGCTCGCCGGCAGCGGCGGACCGGGGCGCCGTGACGAGCACGAGCGGGTCCTCGCGGCCGTCCTCACCTGAGGTCGCGGCCACGGCTGCCCACCCGCGCCGACGTGCGCGAGGGGGACGCGGGGCTGGGAGCGTCCACGGGGCGGGCGCGTACCGAGGAGGGGAACGCGAGTCGTGCCTCCAGGCAGGCTCGAAGCGACCACGAGAGGAACGCAACGTGCGCGCACTGACCTACCAGGGCACCGAGAAGGTGTCCGTCGAGACCGTCCCCGACCCGACCATCCAGGAGCCGACCGACGCGATCGTGCGGATCACCTCCACGGCGATCTGCGGCTCCGACCTGCACCTGTACCGCGTGCTCGGCCCGTACATCGACCGCGGCGACGTCCTCGGCCACGAGCCGATGGGCATCGTGGAAGAGGTCGGATCCGGCGTCACGAACTTGAAGGTCGGCGACCGGGTCGTCATCCCCTTCAACATCTCCTGCGGCCACTGCTGGATGTGCCAGCACGGCCTGCAGTCGCAGTGCGAGACCACCCAGGTGACCGAGTACGGCACCGGTGCCTCGCTGTTCGGCTACACGAAGATGTACGGCCAGGTCCCCGGTGGCCAGGCGGAGTACCTGCGCGTGCCGCACGCCGACTACGGCCCCATCGTCGTGCCGGACGACGGCACCCCCGACGACCGCTGGCTGTTCCTGAGCGACATCCTGCCGACTGCGTGGCAGGCCGTGCAGTACGCCCAGGTGCCCGAGGGCGGCACGCTCGCCGTGCTCGGTCTCGGCCCGGTCGGCCAGTTCGCCGCCCGCATCGGCAAGCACCTCGGCTACCGCGTGCTCGCCGTCGACCCCGAGCAGGTCCGCCGCGACCTGGGGGCGAAGCACGGTGCCGAGGTGTTCGACCTGACGAAGGACCTGGTGCCCGAGCTCGTCGACCTGACCGACGGCCGCGGCCCCGACGGGGTCGTCGACGCCGTCGGCATGGAGGCCCACGGCAACCCGCTGGCGGGCTTCGCCCAGCGCGCCGCCGGCCTGCTGCCCGACAAGCTCGCGCAGAAGGCGATCGAGACCGCCGGTGTCGACCGACTGGCGGCCGTGCACGCTGCCATCGACCTGGTCCGCCGCGGCGGCACCGTCTCGCTGAGCGGTGTCTACGGCGGCATGGCCGACCCGATGCCGATGATGACGCTGTTCGACAAGCAGATCACCATCCGCGAGGGCCAGTGCAACGTGAAGCGCTGGATCGACGACATCATGCCGCTCGTCTCGGACCCGTCGGACCCGCTCGGCACGCTCGACCTGACCACCCACCGCGTCTCGCTCGAGGATGCCCCGCACATGTACGAGGTCTTCCAGAAGAAGCAGGACGACTGCGTCAAGGTCGTGCTCGACCCCGCGATGGCCGCGGCCTGATGCGCGTCGTCGTCGTCGGTGCGACCGGCAACGTCGGGACGGCGGTGCTCCGTCGGCTCGCGGCCGTGCGCGCTGACGGCGACGGGGCCACCGGCCGTGATGGCGCCAGCGGTGACACCGGCCGTCACGCCGCCGGTGACGCCGCCGACGTCCAGATCGTCGGTGTCGCCCGGCGGCTGCCGGACCTGCGCGCCGAGCCGTACGACGCCGCCGTCTGGCACGCCGTCGACGTCGGCGCCGCGGACGCCGTGGACCAGCTCGCCTCCGTGTTCCAGGGTGCCGACGCCGTCGTCCACCTGGCGTGGGCCCTGCAACCGACGCACGACATCCCCGCGCAGCACCGCACGAACGTGACCGGCACGGCGAACGTCCTGGCGGCCGTGGCGCGGGCCGAGGTGCCCCAGGTCGTCCTCGCGTCCTCGGTCGGTGCTTACCGCGGGGTGGACGTCGACGGCAAGCGCATCCCCGTGGACGAGAGCTGGCCGACGGACGGGATCCCGACGGCGACGTACTCGATCCACAAGGCCGCCAACGAGGCCGCGATGGACGCGTTCGAGGCCGAACACCCCTCGGTGACCGTCACCCGGCTGCGCCCGGGACTGATCTTCCAGCGGGACGCCGCCGCCGAGATCCGGGGGCTGTTCCTCGGACACCTCGTGCCGATGTCGATCGTGCGGTGGATCCGCTGGCTCGTGCTGCCGCTGCCGTACCCGTTCGTGTTCCAGGCCGTGCACGCCGACGACGTTGCCGACGCCTACTGGCGAGCGGTCGACCGACGGGCAGCGGGGGCGTTCAACATCGCGGCCTCGCCCGTGCTCAACCCGCCGCGACTGGCCCGGGCCTTCGGCATGCTCGGCGCCGTCCGGATCCCGCTGCGGTTGCTCCGCGGGATCGTGACGGTGACGTGGCGGCTGCGGTTGCAGCCGACGGACGCCGGGTGGATCGACATCGCCGCCGGCGTGCCGATCATGCGGACCGACCGTGCCCGGTCGGTGCTCGGATGGGAGGCCCGACACACCTCCGAAGAAGCGTTGCGTGCACTCGTGGCCGGCTTCGCGGACGGTGCGAAAGTTCCGGGATCGGGGCCGCTGCGCGGCTGAGCGGGCCGGGGGAGGCCGGGGTGGTGCGTGGCGCGCTGGCTGAGTGGGGCTCGCGCTGCCGAGTCGAATCGGGCGTACCGGGTGATTTCGGGCGTACCGGGTCGAAAGTCCCGACCAGGTACGCCCGGTTCCACGTTCCATCGCGGGCGTTCTGGGAAGGAACGTCCGCTCGTGTTCGCCGTCTCGCGCTACGCTTCGCTCGTCGTTGTGAGAAGGGGGAGCGCGATGGTGCTCAGTTGGTCCGCGTTCAGTGAGCTCGAGGGTCCGGGGGAGTCGGGGATGCCCGATCTGTTCGACGGCTGGTTCGGCATCGCGTTCGGGGTCGTCGCCGCGTTGGCGATCCTCACGACCCTGACGATCGTCATCCTGTCGCTCTACCGCGGCAAGCGGATGGCCGACCGTGGTCAGAACCCGCTCACGATGCAGGAGGACATCGCGTACCAGGCGATGCAGAGCCGCACGTTCGCACCGGACAAGCCGCTCGAACAGCGGCTCGCCGAACTCGACGACCTGCACGCCCGCGGCGTGATCTCCGACGAGGAGCACCGCAGCGCCCGAGCCGAAGCGCTGCGCGCACGATGATGGCCTCCGAAGAAGTGCACAACCCCCTGATCCCGCCGGTCTACGACCTCGTCTGGACCCTGCTGATGGCGCTCATCGTCGTCGCGGTCATCGTCGCCGTGTGCATCGCGGTCGTCCGCAGTCGGCGCCCGCACGGTGCCCGTCGGAGCTCGCCGGAACAGCGGCTCCTCGAACTCGACGAGCTGCACGCCCGCGGGGTCATCACCGACGACGAGCGTCGAGCCGCGCGGGCCGAGGCCCTGCGCGGTTGAGCATCCCCGACTTCGACGTCGAGCCCGCTGTCGGACCGCGCTTCTGGTCGCGGGTCCTGGGCGTCGTCTCCGCGGTGACCGGGGTGCTCGCGGTCATCGGGTGGCCGCTGCCCATCGTCTCCGGGCGCACGGAGCGGGCGCACGCGTGGGAGCGAACCGTGCAGGGTGTCCAGGACTGGCTCGCCTTCGACGGTTGGCGCCTGTCCGGCTCGTCCTGGGTCTACGGGGCGGCGTCGATCGCGGCCTTGGTGGGAGCGATCACCCTGCTGCGACCCGAGTGGAGCAGTGCGCGGAAGTTCATCGTCGTGGTGGCGCCGACGGGCGCCCTGCTGGTGGTCGGACCTGCGGTGCAGTGGGCAGTCGGTCTGCCGTGGTCCAACTACGGCCAGGGTTCCACCGGCGGCATCGCGCTCGGCATCCTCGCGGCGTCGGTCGGCGGTGCCGTCGTCGTGGGGCTCCGGGCCCTGATCCCCAGGAGTGTCCAGCCCGAGGACGACGTGAACCCGCCACCCCGCGGGGTTCGCTGACCCGGACGTAGAGTGGTCGGGTGCTGCTGCCGACGGACCTGCTCGGGGTGTGGGACCTGCACCGCTCCGTGCGCGACCACCGCGCCGGTGCCACGGGGATCGTCACCGGGACCACCACCCTGACCCGTGTCGGTGACGGCGAGGTGCGCTGGGACGAGTCGGGCGTGATGACCTTCGACGGCCGGACGACCCCGGTGTCACGGACCCTGGCCCTGCGGCGGACGAGTACCGGCGGCTGGACCGTGCACTTCTCCGACGGTCGGGTGTTCCACGACTGGGTCTGGGGCACGAGCGTCGCCCACGCCTGCGCTCCGGACGACTACACGGGTGCCTTCGACGGCGACGAAGACCGCTGGACGGTGCGGTGGGAAGCGCGCGGACCGGCGAAGGACTACCGGCTGGACAGCGTCCTCACCCGACCCGGGTCGTGACCCGCGGGTCGGCGGTCACCGCCAGACTGGGGTCATGGCACGCTCCTCCGGCACCGACGCCCCGCGCATCACCCTGACCGAACCGACGAACCTCGAGGACTGGGTGCCAGCACCCGGTGACGTCCTGACGGGTGACCGCATCGAGGGCAAGCGCATCGACGTCCTCGACCTGGCCGGCGAGCGACTGCCCGACCTGGAGATCGAGGAGTGCGTCATCGACACGTTCCGGGGCGACGACGCGGACTTCCGTGGGCTCCGGGTCCGTGACTCGATCATCGACTCGCTCGACGCCCCGATCCTGCGGGCGTCGAGCAGCACGTGGCGCGAGGTCCGGGTCTCCGGCGGGCGCGTCGGCTCGGCGGAGCTGTACGACTCCGGGCTGAACGGCGTCGAGTTCGTCGGCATGAAGTTCGGGTTCGTGAACCTCCGCGGCTCGACGATCACCGACGTGGTGTTCCGCGACTGCGTCATCGACGAGCTCGACATCGCCGACGCGAAGCTGCTGCGGGTGTCGTTCGACGGCAGCAGCATCCGCGCCGCCGAGGGGTCGAACACCCGCATCGACCACGTGGACCTGCGTGGAGCGGACCTCGATCGGGTCGAGCGGCTCGAGGGGTTCCGCGGGGCCACGATCGGCGCCGACCAGCTGTACACGCTCGCGCCGCTGCTGGCCGCACAGGCTGGCTACCGCGTCGACTGACCGAGCCCGGGTTTCGCGCTCACCGACACTCCACGCCCGCCCGGCCCCGCGAACTGTCGCTCAGCGCGAAACATCGGCCGCACTGACCCCGGCCAGCGCCGCCGCCAGGTCGGCCTGCACCAGGTCGCCGTGCACCGCCGCGCCCGTCTGGGTGCCGGCCGCCGCCGACGCGATGACCGTCGCCATCGGGGCCGTCACGTTGCCGGCTGCGTAGACCCCGCGCACGGCGGTCTGCCCGGCGGCGTCCACGGTCAGCGCCGTCGCGAACCGGTGGTCGCCCATGAACTGGTCGGTGGCGGCGAGGCCGAGCCCGGACAGGAAGTCCACCCGCGCCTCGGGCCGGCTCGCCGTGGCCAGGGCATCGAGCTCGACGTACGACCCGTCGCCGAGCCGGACCCCGGTCAGCCGGTCACCCTCGGAGACCACGGCGGCGACGGGACCCTCGACGACCGAGACGCCGCGGGCGGCCAAACCGGCCAGGGCGGTGTCGTCCATCAGGGCCGGATCGGTCAGGAACGCGGTCACCCGATCGCTCAGCGCCCGGAACATGAGCGCGTGGTGTGCGCCGTTCGGCGTCGTGACGAGGACCCCGATCCGCTGGTCACGGATCTCCCACCCGTGGCAGAACGGGCAGTGCACGACCCCGCGCCCCCACTGCTCGGCCAGGCCCGGGACCTCCGGCAGGACGTCCACGGCGCCGGAGGCGACGACCAGCCTTCGCGCCGTGACGATCGCGCCGGAGTCCAGCGTGACCGAGAAGCCGACCGGGTCGTGACCGTCACCGGTCGCGGCGGACGTGGCCACGATCCTCCCGGCCGTGACCTGGACGCCGTAGGCGGCGACCTCGTCGCGACCGATGCGGACCAGCTCGGCGGGCGCGACGCCCTCGTGGCCGAGGTAGTTGTGCGCGCCGGCCGCCGGGGCGTTGCGGGGCTCGCCGGAGTCGACGACGAGCACCGAGCGCCGCGAACGGCCGAGGATGAGGGCGGCGGAGAGGCCGGCGGCCGAGCCGCCGATGACGATGACGTCGAAGTGTTCAGGCATGCGCTGATCATGCGGCGGATCGAGCGTGAACAGCAACGAAGTTTGCCGGTGTGGCAACATGGCCGTCATGGGACACGGCAAGCAGGACACGACCGCCCCGCGCACGACGGCCGAGGTCGTCGACGGGGTCGGCCCCCGCCTGCGCGCGCTGCGTGCCCACCGCGACGTCACGCTCGCCGCGCTGTCCGAGCAGACGGGGGTCTCGGTGAGCACCCTGTCGCGGCTCGAGTCCGGCCAGCGGAAGCCCACGCTGGAACTGCTGCTGCCCCTCGCCCGGGCGTACCAGGTGCCCCTCGACGACCTGGTCGGCGCACCGCAGACCGGCGACCCGCGCGTGCACATGAAGCCCGAGGTGCACGGCGGCCGCGTGGTCGTGCCGCTGACGAAGCGGACCGGCGGGGTGCGCTCCTTCAAGCAGCTGTTCCCGCCGAACACCCCGGGTGGGGAGCCGTCGCTCAAGACGCACGAGGGCTACGAGTGGCTCTACGTGCTGTCCGGACGGCTCCGCCTCGTGCTGGGGGAGCACGACCTCGACCTCGGACCCGGTGAGGTCGCCGAGTTCGACACCCACACCCCGCACTGGATGGGCAACGTGACCGACTCCGTCACCGAGGTGCTGTGCCTGTACGGGCCGCAGGGTGAGCGGGCGCACGTGCGGTCTCGACCCGCCCGGTGACCCGCTGCGTCAGTCCGTGAAGACGTTCGCCACGACGTCGTCGAGCAGATCCGTCGTCTCGATGTTCGACTGCTGGATGTGGATGCCGAGGTCACCCCGCGTGAAGTACGTGTCGCCGTCCGTGACCGGGTACTGCGAGTTCTTCGAGACCTTCTGGCACAGGTACCCGTCGGACTCGTCGCCGCAGTCGTAGCCCTTCGCCGAGAGCTGCTCGAGCGCGTCGCGGGCCGCGGCCGGGTCGACGGCGTCGACCGCGATGGACAGGTACGAGATGTCGGCCTGCGGCTCCCGCCACACGCAGTACAGGCGCTTGCCGTCGCTCTGCAGCGCCGGGGTGAACGAGCTCTTCGGGATCGCGATCGGGTCGCCGACGACCGACGGGTCGTTGAGCGGTGCCGATGCGAACGCCTTGTCCCACTTGCCAGGGGTGATCAGGTCGGTGCAGCTGGCCGGGACGGTGACGGTCTCGTCGCTCGGGGCCCCGGTGTCGGTGGGGCTCGGAGCGGTCGTGGTGTCGGTCGGGCTCGGTGCCGTCGTCGGGTCGGCAGCGGTGGTCGCGGTGTCGCTCGCGGGTCCGGCCGGTCCGGCCTGGGCGCAGCCGGTCAGGGCGAGGCCCGCAGCCACCAGGGCAGCGAGCGTGATCGTGTGGCGCATGGTTCCCCTTCGTCCGGTCGCGTCAGGTCGTGACCTTCGCTCACGAACGTACCGACCGAGGTCCGAGGTGGCTGAGACCGTCACCGATTCGTTGTCCCCTGACCCCGTCGGTCAGCGGCTGCGCCACCACCGCCGCGATCGTGACCCGGAGCGCAACCGTCGCGCCCACCGGCGCACCGGGTTGGCCCGCCGGCCGTTCACGCGGAACGTGTGGAAGGCGCGTCGGGTCCGCACCCAGACGGACGGGAGGCCCGCCAACGGTCGCGCGGACACCTGCACGGTGAGCACGGGGTCGGCCACCACCCGCCAGGCCGGGTCGAGCTGCATGCTCAGGTCGACGTCGTCGTGCACCTCGGCGTCGTCGCGGTGCGCTCGCCCACCGACCGCGGCCCAGGTCGACCGGCGCATCGCCATGGCAGACCCGAACAGCGGCGGACGCCCGAGCGCGCTCCACATCAGGACGAAGTACGGGCCCATGTACACGGCGTTCCACAGTCGGCGCACCACGGCGCCACCGTTGCGGGGCCGTCCCGGACCGGTGACCGCGACGACCTCGGGGTCGGTGAGCAGCCGGACCGCGTCGGCGATCCAGGACGGCGGCGGGACGGAGTCGGCGTCGAGCCGCACGACGACGTCGCCGGACGCACGGTCGTAGCCGCGCGCCGAGGCCCGGGCGATCCCGCGCACCGGCTCCGTGAGCACGACCGCACCGGCGTCCCGGGCGATCGCCGCGCTGTCGTCGGTGCTGCCGTTGTCGACCACGACGACCTCGTCGGCCGGCCGGGTCTGGGCCGCGAGGGCGGCGAGGCACCGCCGCAGGTGCACGGCGTCGTCCCGCACGGGGATCACGACCGAGACACGGAGCACCCGTCGATCCAACCGGCTGTCGCCTGTGCGGATTGCCGGACCGCGTTTCCCGGTGATCCTGGGACCGGCCCAAGAGGGCACGGCGCACGTTCGTTGCGAAACGCCCCCGGTGCACGCCGGGGACGACGACAACCGGAAGGCCGACCATGACCACGAACCCACCCGGGAACGACTCCGGGACGCCCATCCACGACCGCACCGCAGCCTCCGAGGGGCACGAGGTCGCCCCCGGCGTGACGGTGCCGTCGTACGCCAGTGGTACCCCCGCCGCGCGACCCACCGACCCCGGTGCGCCCCAGACGTACGACCCGTACGGCGACAGCGCCGCCGAGGTGCCGTTCGACGCACCCCTCGACGCCGTCCCGGCCGACGAGCAGCTCCCCGCCGTCCCGTCCGCCGCATCCGCCGGCAGCTCCGGCAGCGCCGGCAGCGCCAGCGGCTCCGGTAGTGACTCGGGCAGCGGCTCCGGCAAGGCCGACGCGGCCAAGGGTGCCGCGCAGGACGTCGCCGGCGACGCCAAGGACAAGGCCGCGAACGTCGCGGGCACCGCCAAGGAGCAGGCGTCGAAGGTCGCCTCCGAGGCGACCGACCACGCCAAGCAGCTCTACGGCCAGGCGTCCGAGAACCTCAAGCAGCAGGCCGGCGAGCAGCAGCAGCGCGCTGCCGGCGGACTCCGCTCCCTCGGCGAGCAGCTCGGTCGCATGGCCGAGAACGACGACGAGCAGGGCGTCGCCTCGAAGGTCGTCCGGGACCTGTCGGGCCGCGCGACCTCGGCCGCCGGGTTCCTCGAGAACCGCGACCCGGGCTCGCTGCTCGACGAGGTGAAGACCTTCGCCGCGAAGCGCCCCGGCACCTTCATCGCGATCGCCGCCGGTGCTGGCCTGCTCGCCGGACGCCTGACCAAGGCGCTCGCGACCGAGGTCAAGCACGAGAAGGAGGCCGGCGACGGCACCACCGGATCGGGGAGTGGCGTATGAGCCAGTCCGTCCCCGGCGCGACACCCCTGGGTGAACCGACGCCCGAGGAGCGCGCCGCGACCACACCGCTCGGTGAGCTGCTGTCCGACGTGTCGCGTGACCTCTCCAGCCTGTTCCGGCAGGAGGTCGCCCTCGCGAAGGCCGAGCTGACCGACTCCGCGAAGAAGGCCGGCAAGGCGGGCGGGATGTTCGGCGGCGCCGGACTCACCGCCGTGTTCGCCCTGCTGTTCCTGTCGATCGCCGCGTGGTGGGGCCTCGGTTACCTGATCGGCAACGCCTGGTCCGCCCTGATCATCGCGGTCGTCTACGCGATCGTCGCCGCGATCCTGGCCGTCCGCGGGCGCAAGGAGATCAAGGAGATCAAGGGCGCCCCGCAGACGGTCGAGACCGCCAAGGAAGTCCCCGAGACACTCAAGCCCAACACCGGGAGGAAGCCATGAGCACCCCAGACGAGATCCGCGCCGACATCGAGCGCACCCGCGGCGAACTCGGCTCCGACGTCGACGCCCTCGCCGACAAGGTCAGCCCGTCGTCCATCGCCCACCGCCAGAGCGAGAAGGTGAAGGGCCGGTTCCATGACGTCCGTGAGTCCGTGATGGGCGCGGCCCAGTCGGCCCGCTCGAGCGCCTCCGGTTCCGCCTCGGGCGCGACCGGCCAGGCGAAGGACGTCGCGCAGAAGGGCGTCGAGAAGGCGAAGGGCAACCCCCTGGCCGTCGGCCTCATCGCGTTCGGTGCCGGTTGGCTCGTGTCGTCGCTCCTGCCGACCACCGAGAAGGAAGAAGAGCTCGCCGGTGAGCTGAAGGACAAGGCGGCACCGCTCGTCGACGAGGTCAAGGAGCAGGCGAAGGACGTCGGCTCGCAGCTCGGCGACGTTGCGAAGGAGCACGCGCAGGACCTCAACAGGACCGCGCAGGACGCCGCGCAGGCGGTCAAGGGCGAGGCGCAGGGGGCCGCGTCCGACGTCAAGGACAACGCGCAGGGTGCGGCGGACGACGTCCGCAGCAGCTGAGCGGAACCCCGTGACGGACAGGAGGCGCGGTGCCAGCTGGCACCGCGCCTCCGGTCCGTCACGCGGTAGCGTTCCGGGCATGGACCCGATCGACGAGCTCGCTGCGGAGCTCCGACAGTCCATCGGCCGGGTCGTGCGTGCCGCACGACGCGAGGCGGACGCGCTGCCGGCGACGCACACCACCACCCTCGGGTTCCTGCACCGCGAGGGCCCGATGACGATCGCGGAACTCGCGCGCCGCCGCGGCGTGAAGCACCAGGGGCAGTCCCGCACGGTGGGCGAGCTGGCCGACCTCGGCTACGTCGACCGGACGGCGTCGGACACCGACCGTCGAGCGTCGGTGATCCGGATCACGGACGCCGGCCGAGCCGCCCTGCACCGCGACATGGACGCCCGCACCGACTGGCTGGCCGACGCGATCCGCGAGGAGACCGACGCCGAGGAGCGTGCCCTGCTCCGCCGTCTGCCCGAGCTGTTCGAACGGGTCGCGCGCCGAGCCGACTGAACGACCGCTCACATTCTGGGCAGCCGCAGAAGTACAACACGGCTGTACAGTTGTTCGCATGGAGTTGACGAAGTACAACCACGCCACCGTCGTCCTCGAGCAGGACGGCGTCACCCTCGTCATCGACCCCGGGGTGTTCACGCCCGAGGCCGTCGACCTCGTCCGCGGCGCCGCGGGCGTCCTCGTCACGCACGACCACCCCGACCACTTCGACATCGACGCCCTGCGCGCGGGGCTCGCGGCGAACCCGGACCTCGTCGTCCGCGGTCCGGAGACCGTCGTCGAGCAGCTCGGCGAACACCACGGGCGGGTCGCAGCGGTGCGCGCCGGCGACACGATCACCGTCGGACCGTTCTCCGTCCGGGTCTTCGGCGAGCAGCACGCCGTCATCCACCCCGACATCCCCTCCACCGCGAACGTCGGCTACCTGGTGGACGGCGCGGTGTTCCACCCGGGCGACGCGTACCTCGAGCCCGGTGTCCCGGTGCCGACCCTGCTGCTGCCGACGAGCGGGCCGTGGACGAACACCGCCCAGGCCGTCGACTACGTGCGCGCCGTGGCGCCCGAGCGAGCGGTGCAGATCCACGAGGCGATGCTGAGCGAACTCGGCCAGCAGTCCGCCGCGCGCTTCCTCGGTCCGGACGGTCTCGGGCCGGTGCCCGTCCTGATCCTGCCGGCGGGGGAGACGATCACCGTCTGACGGACGCGGGCGGCCGCTGGGAGGCGATCCGGGCCTCCCGAGCAGCATGGTGGGATGGCCGACGCACCCACGACAGCAGTCCTCTTCGACATCGACGGCACCCTCGCCGACTCGAACTACGCGCACATCGACGCGTGGTGGCGGGCGTTCCTGGCGGCGGGGGAGTCCGTCGACGCCTGGCGCATCCACCGCGCGATCGGGATGGACTCGGCGAAGCTGCTCGAGACGCTGCTGCCGGACGCGTCCCAGGAGACCCGCGACACCGCGAAGCAGTTCCACACCGCCTACTACGCCGAGCAGATGCCGCGGCTCCGGCTGCTGCCGGGTGCACGCGAGCTCCTGCAGGCCGTCGCCGAGGCCGGGCACGCCGTGGTCCTGGCGACCAGTGCGCCCGAGTCCGAACTCGCCCGCCTGCGCGACCTGCTCGACGCGGGCGAGTGGGTCACCGCCGAGACCAGCTCCGAGGACGTCGAGCAGGCGAAGCCGGACCCCGGCATCATCCGGGTCGCGCTCGACAAGGCCGGGGTCTCCGCTGACGACGCCGTGATGGTCGGGGATGCCATGTGGGACGTCGAGTCCGCCGGCAAGGTGGGGGTGCAGTGCGTCGGCGTGATGACCGGCGGCATCGGCGGTGACGAGCTCCGCGGTGCCGGGGCGGCCGAGGTGTACGACGACGCGGCAGCCGTGCTCGCAGCGTTCCGCGCCGGCGAGGGCCCGATCGCGGCACTCGGCCAGCTCGGCTGACGGGCGGCGCCGGTCGCGCCTGACGGGCGGCGCCGGTCGCGCCCGACAGGCGCCTCGGTTTCCGCGTCGTCGCTCGCCCGTGCCAGGATCGACGTTCGTGATCACGATCGAACGCGTGTCCTGGGACGACCCCCGCAGCGTGGTGCTCCGCGCCCGCATGGACGACGAGATGCACGAGCGCTACGGGTCGGCGAACGCCGGCGAGGACCCGGCGGTCACCGCCGAGCGGGGTCGTGCGCTGAGCGTCGACCCGTCGACCGTCGTCACGTCGATCCTGGCTCTCGACGAGTCCGGCGAACCGGTCGGGCACATCGCCGTCCGGCGTCTGGGTGACGAGGTCGAACTGAAGCGCCTCATCGTGCTGGCCTCCGCGCGCGGCAAGGGTGCGGCCACCGCACTGCTCGACGAGTGCGAGCGCGTCGGCCGTGAACTCGGCGCCCCGCGGCTCATCCTGCAGACGGGCGACAAGCAGCCCGACGCCGTGGCGCTCTACCGGAAGACCGGCTGGGACCAGATCGACGTCTACGAGCCCTACGCCGCGACGATGCCGTGGTCGTTCTGCTTCGAGAAGACGCTCTGACTCGACCCGATCCAGATTGCACTTTCGAAGCGAGAGTGCAATTCTTGCTCGGTGAGCACCACCGAACGCACCCGCGCGCTGCGCCGACGCATGATCGTCGAGGCACGTCGGACGACGGTCGAACACGGGCTGCACGGCTTCACGATCGAGCAGCTCTGCGAGACCGTCGGGGTGTCGCGCCGCACGTTCTTCAACCACTTCGGGTCGAAGGACGACGCCGTGCTCGGCATCGAGCTCAACGCCGACGTCGAGGCGATCGACGCCTACGCCGCGGGCGGGATCGTCCCCGGCGAGCTCGACCCCCTCGGGTCGATCGTCGCGCTGGCGATCGACCAGTTCGGCCGGGTCGGGTTCGTCCGTGCCGACGAGGCCATGATGCGTCGGGTCTTCGAGCGGGAGCCGGCGCTCGTCGCGCGGTTCCTGTCGGCGACCGACGTGCAGCTCGCCCGGGTCACCGTGGCCGTGCGCCGTCGGTTCGGGTGGGACGACCCCGGCGACCGTCGGGCGCGCCTGGTGACCGAGGCCGCGGCCGCGCTGCTGAAGGTGACCGCGGAGACGTACTTCGACGACGCCTTCGACGAGGCCACCGGACCGACGTTCGACGAGCTGCTCACCGAGAACCTCCGCCTGCTCAGGGCGGTCACCACGACCGAACGGGAACACACCACATGAGCGCCACCGCGCCGGGCACCACCAAGCGTGCCCGCCCAGGCTCCGACGGCCCGCTGCTCCTGACGCAGCGTCGCATCTGGATCATCTTCTCCGCCCTGATCGCGGGGATGCTGCTCTCCAGCCTCGACCAGACCATCGTCTCCACCGCGATGCCGACCATCGTCGGCGAACTCGGTGGCGTCGCGCACCAGGCCTGGCTGACGACCGGGTACCTGCTCGCCTCCACCATCGTGATGCCCGTCTACGGCAAGTTCGGCGACGTCCTCGGTCGCCGCAACCTGTTCCTCATCGCCATCGCGCTGTTCACCATCGCGTCGGCCGGGTGCGCGTTCGCCACGGACTTCACGCAGCTCGTGGCGTTCCGCGCCATGCAGGGGCTCGGCGGCGGTGGCCTGATGATCCTGTCGCAGGCGATCATCGCGGACATCGTCCCGGCCTCGCAGCGCGGCAAGTACCTCGGCCCGCTCGGTGCGATCTTCGGCCTGTCCGCCATCGGTGGCCCGCTGCTCGGTGGCTTCTTCGTGGACCACCTCACCTGGAACTGGGCGTTCTACATCAACATCCCGGTCGGCATCGCGGCGTTCTTCGTGGCGTGGTTCGCGCTGACCCTGCCGAACAAGAAGGCGACGAAGCGCATCGACGTCCTCGGCGTGCTGTTCATGTCCGCCGCGACCACGTGCCTGGTGTTCTTCTCGGAGTTCGGCGGCAGCAAGGACCACGGCTGGGACGCCCCCGAGACCTGGGCCTGGTTCGCCGGTCTCGTCGTCTCGGCAGCGCTCCTGGTGTTCGTCGAGTCCCGTGCGCAGGACCCCGTGCTCCCGCTGTCGTTCTTCCGCAACCGCACCTTCCTGCTGGCCACCGGCATCGGCCTCGTGCTCGGTATCGGCATGTTCGCCGCGATCGGCTTCGTCCCGACGTTCCTGCAGATGGCCTCGGGTACCTCGGCTGCGGTCTCCGGCCTGCTGATGCTGCCGATGATGGCCGGCCTGATCGGCACCTCGATCGCCTCGGGTGTCCTGATCACCAAGACCGGGCGCTACCGGATGTTCCCGATCGTCGGCACGGTCCTGGTGGCCATCGCGATGCTCGCGATGACCCAGCTGGCGGCGGACACCCCGATCTGGCTGATCTGCGCGTACCTGTTCGTCTTCGGTGCCGGGCTCGGCCTGATCATGCAGGTGGTCGTCCTCGTCGCGCAGAACGCCGTGCCCGCCGAGCAGGTCGGGACCGCGACCTCGACGAACAACTACTTCCGCGAGGTCGGCGCCTCCCTCGGCACCGCCGTCTTCGGTGCGCTCTTCACGGCGCGGCTCACCACGTCGCTGACCGACGTGTTCCGCGGTGCCGGTGGGTCGGCGACCGATGCGGCGTCGTCGGCGGGGAGCATCGACCCGTCGACCGTCGCGGGCCTGCCGCCGGCGGTGCAGGACGGTGTGGTGAACGCCTACGCCGACTCGCTCGCACCGGTGTTCTGGTACCTGCTGCCTTTCATCGCGGTGGCGTTCCTGCTCGCGCTGTTCCTGCCGCAGATCACGCTCTCCGACACGGCCGGCATGGTCGCCCGTGGCGAGGCCGTCGGCGGCGACGAGGCCGACGAGCTCGAGCGCGCGCAGCGCGCGGCCCGTGCGGAGCACGCGGCGGCGCATCCGACGGACCGCACGCAGCAGTAGCCCGCCTCGCGAAAGCGACAGATCTGCGCGGAATGTCCGCGGACATCTGTCGCTTTCGCGGTCCTGCCGGGCGGTGGGCGGCAGGATCTGTCGCCCTGGCGGGGTGGTCGCGCCCGTCGCTCCCTGGAGGCGCGGTGCGGGCTGGCACCGGGCCTCCAGACCGGCGCGTCCGCGCCCACGGCGCGTGGCCAGCCCGCCTCCTTCGCGAAAGCGACAGTTCTCCGCGGAACATCCGCGTCGAACTGTCGCTTTCGTGGACCTGCCGCCTCGGACGTGCGAGATGTGTCGCTTTCGCGGGCCCGGCTCGGGCGCCGGCGCGGCGCGCTACGCGCCGGTGCTCGCGCGCGGCACGAGCCGCGTCGGCAGGGCCGCGGGCTCGGCGGCCGTGCCGTCGAGTGTCGCGAGGAGGCGCAGTGCCGCAGCCCGACCGAGGTCGGCGCCGGGCAGCGCCACGCTCGTCAACGCCGGCGCGGTGACCGACGACGACGGCAGGTCGTCGAAGCCCGCGACCGCGAGTGCGCCGGGGACGGCGATGCCGAGCGCGCCGGCGACCCGCAGGACTCCGTAGGCCAGGGTGTCCGCGGCCGCGACGACGGCGGTGACGTCGTCGTCCCGCCAGGCCTCGATGACGTGCTCGGTGGCCGAGGCCGCGGCCTCCACGGTCAGGTCGGCGCGGGCGGTGACCTCGGAGACCGTGATGCCGGCCTCCGCACAGGCCTGCTCGAACAGTTCGCGGCGCACGCCGAACGTCGCCGCCCTCGAGGTGCCGTCGAGGTAGCCCACGTGCCGGTGCCCCTGGTCGTGCAGGTGGGCGACGAGGTCGTGCACGCCGGTGGAGAGGTCGTAGTTGACGGCCTCGGGGCCGCCGGGGGCGTCGAGCAGCACCACGGGGACGCTCGCCGACATCGGCTCGTCGGCGGCCGGTGCGTCGACCAGGATGCCGGCCGGCCGGAGCCGTTCGAAGCGCCGGACGTCGGCCGCGACGGGCTGCGCACCCCGCTCGGTGACGGAGAGCACGAGCTGGAACCGGTCGCCCAGGGTGTCGCGGACGCCACGGATGACCTCGGCGAAGAACGGGTTCGACAGGTCGGGGGCGATGAACACGACGAGGTCGCCGCTGCCGCGCGCCAGCGAACTCGCGGCGTGGTCGACGACGTAGCCGAGGTCGTCCACGGCATCGCGGACCCGTGCGGCGATGGGAGCGGAGACCCGCCCGCGGTCCTTGCCGTTCACGACGAGGGAGACCGTGGCGATGCTCGTGCCCGCACGCTCGGCCACCATTGCAGCGGTCACACGACGGCTCGGAACGGCGGGGGAGGGCACCCGTCGATGCTAGCGAGCGTGGTGGTCGAACTTGACGTCAAGCGTTTGACGTGTTTCGATGTCAAACGCTTGACGCGCCACGTCGCCAGCGCTCTGCCGGCTCGTGGATCCCCACCACGTCGAGCACTCACCTCGATTCCCCGAAGAAGTGGAGCGCCCAGCGTGCCCGATGCGACCCAGCCCGCCGCGAAGATCATCCTCGACTGCGATCCCGGCCACGACGACGCCGTGGCGCTCCTGCTCGCCCACGGCAGCCCGGCCATCGACCTGCTCGCGGTGACCACCGTCGTCGGCAACCAGACCCTGCCGAAGGTCACCCGCAACGCCCTGGCCGTCGCCCGCATCGCCGGCATCACCGGGGTGCCGTTCGCCGCCGGCGCCGCCCGTCCGCTGCTGCGTCAGATCGAGGTCGCCCCGGACATCCACGGCGAGAGCGGCCTGGACGGCCCGATGCTCCCCGAGCCGTCGTTCGACCTCGACGAGCGCCACGCCGTCGACCTGATCATCGACACCGTGATGGCCCACGAGCCCGGCACGGTCACCCTCGTGCCGACCGGGGGCCTGACGAACATCGCCCTCGCGGCCCGCAAGGAGCCCCGTATCGTCGAGCGCGTCAAGCAGGTCGTGCTCATGGGCGGCGGCGTGCACGTCGGCAACTGGAGCCCGGTCGCCGAGTTCAACATCGTCATCGACCCCGAGGCCGCGGCCATCGTGTTCGAGGCCGGCTGGGACGTCGTGATGGTCGGCCTCGACCTGACGCACCAGGCCCTGGCCACCCCCGAGGTCGCCGCGCGCATCGCCGGCGTCGGGACCGCCCCCGCCGCGTTCGTCGGCGAGCTGCTCGACTTCTTCGGCCAGACCTACAAGGACGCCCAGGGCTTCGACGCCCCGCCGGTCCACGACCCCTGTGCCGTCGCGTACGTCATCGACCCCACGATCGTCCGCGCCGTGAAGGTCCCGATCCACGTCGAGACCCAGGGCGCGCTGACCCTCGGCATGACCGTCGCCGACTTCCGCGCCCCCGCACCCGAGGACTGCCGCACGAGCGCCGCGATGGAGCTCGACCACGGCCGCTTCTGGGACCTCGTCGTCGACGCCCTCGAGCGCATCGGCGAGACGGCCGACACCGGCTGGACCCCACGTGCCGCCGCCGACGCCGTCGAAGCCGGCATCACCACGACCCCGGAGCGCTGAACCCCCATGACCACCACCTCGACGAAGAAGTCGATCGGCGCCCTCACGGCCGCGCTCCTCGCCGCGTGCATCGCGTTCCAGCTGAACGCGAGCATGCTCAGCCCCGCCCTCGTCACGATGGCGCGCGAGCTCAACACCGACGACGCCACCATCGGGCTGTCGCAGACCCTGTACTTCACGCTCGCGGCGCTGTTCTCGCTGTTCCTGCCGCGGCTGTCCGACATCGTCGGCCGCAAGCGCGTGCTGATCGGCATGCTCGCCGTGATGCTCGTCGGCAGCATCGTCGCCGCGCTCGCGGTGAACGTGCCGATGCTGTTCGCCGGGCGCATCATCCAGGGCGTCACCGGTCCGGTCGTCCCCATCTGCCTGCTCGTCCTGCGCAACGAGATCAGCGACCCGAAGCGCTACGGTGCCGCCCTCGGCCTGCTCACCGCGGTGAACGGTGGCATCGCGGGTGTCGACGCCCTGGCCGGCGGCTGGATCGCGACGAACTTCGGGTTCCGCGGGATCTTCTGGGTCATCGCCGTCGTCACCGTCCTCGCCCTGTTCCTGGTCGCCGTCTGGGGCGTCGAGTCGAAGCCCTCGGCCGGCACCCGGATGGACTGGATCGGCGTCGTCCCCCTCGTGGTGAGCGTCGGTGCGCTGCTCACGGCGTTCAACGAGGCCGGCAAGCTCGGCGCGGCGAACCCCGTGCTCGTGGTCGGTGGCGTCGTCGTCGCGCTCGTCGCCTTCGCGGTGTTCTGGGCCGTCGAGTCGCGGGTGCGGGAACCCCTGGTCGAGACCCGGTTCCTGCAGCGCCGGGCGACCTGGGCGCTCCTGGCGACGACGTTCCTGACGATGACGGGCGTCTTCGCGGTCGTCAACGGCCTGGTCACCTCGCTCGCGCAGAACGGGGACGCCGGCTTCGGCATGGAGGCTGACCTGGCCTCGCTCGTGTTCCTGACCCCGTACGCGCTGGTCGGCTGGATCGTCGGACCCTTCGCCGGGCGCCTCGCCCCGACCATCGGGTACCGCGCCGTCCTGCGCTTCGGCCTGATCGGCAGCATCGTCTCGACCGTCCTGATGGCGCTCGTCGGGGTGCACTCCCTGCCGGTCCTGGTCACCGCGACCTTGCTGATCGGCATCACCTACGCCGGCATCGCGAACATCATCCTGAACGGCCTGGGCATCGTGCTGTCGCCGGAGTCGAACCCCGGGTTCCTGCCCGGCCTGAACGCCGGTGCGTTCAACCTCGGCGCCGGGGTCAGCTTCGCCGTCCTGCCCGCGCTGCAGATCGCGCTCGGCGTCGGCGGTTCCGCGGGCACCGCCGGGTACTCCGGTGGCATGCTGCTCGGGGCCGCGATCACGACCGTCGCACTCGCGATCTCGTTCCTCATCCCCCGTCCGGAGAGCGCCGAGACCACGTCCGTCGCCCCGCAGAAGGAGACCGTCCGTTGACCGAGAGCATCGTCGTCGTCGGGTCGCTCAACGCGGACCTGGTGGTCCGCACCGAGCGCTTCCCCCAGCCCGGTGAGACCCTGCAGGGCTCCGACCTCGCGATCCTGCCCGGGGGCAAGTCCGCCAACCAGGCGGTGGCTGCCGGGAGGCTCGGGGGCACGGTGCGCATGATCGGTGCGGTCGGCGACGACGGGAACGGTGCGCTGCTCCGCGACTCCGTCGCGGCTGCGGGTGTCGACACGACGCACGTCGCCGTCCGTGAGGGCGTCGCGACCGGCACCGCCGTCATCACGGTCGACGCCGCAGGCGAGAACACCATCGTGATCTCCGCCGGGGCGAACGGCACACTGACGCCGGAAGACGTGCCGACCGACGCCTTCGCCGGCGCCGCGGTGCTGGGCCTCTGCCTCGAGGTGTCGATCGACGTCGTCCTCGCCGCCGCCCGGGCCGCGCACGCCGCCGGGGTCACGGTGCTCACGAACCTGTCGCCGTTCGGCACCGTGCCGGCCGAGCTCCTCGAGCTGACCGACGTCCTGCTGGTGAACGAGCACGAGGCCGCGGCGCTCGGTGACCACGGCGTCGGGCGGTCGATCGTCACCCGCGGTGGTGCCGGCTGCGTCGTGCACGACGGGGGTGTCGAGCCGGTGTCGATCAACGCCGTGCGGGTCGAGCCGGTGGACACCACGGGCTGCGGCGACGCCTTCATGGGGGCGGTGGCGCTGCGTCTGGCGGCGGGGGACGCCCTCGTCGACGCCGCTCGGTTCGCGGTGGGGGTCGGGGCGTACGCCGCGACCAAGCCGGGCGCACAGGCCTCGTACCCGACCACCGCCGAGCTGGAGGCGTTCCTGCGGGCGGAGGGCGGGCCTCCAGACCGTTAGCGTTGTCCCCATGCGCGTGGGAGTCCTCGACATCGGGTCCAACACCGGCCACCTGCTCGTGGTGGACGCCCACGGCGGCGCTGCGCCGCTGCCGGCGTCCTCGTTCAAACAGCCCCTGCGGCTGGCCGAGCACCTGGACGACTCGGGCGCGGTGACCCAGCAGGGGATCGACGCCCTGACCACCTTCGTCGCCGACGCCGTCCGCGTCGCCGAGGAGCGCGGGTGCGAGGACATGCTCGCGTTCGCGACCTCGGCGGTGCGCGACGCCGGCAACTCCGAGGCCGTGCTCGCCCACGTCGAGGCCTCCACCGGGGTCGAGCTGGCCGTCCTGTCCGGCTCCGACGAGGCCCGGTTGACGTTCCTGGCCGTTCGCCGGTGGTTCGGCTGGTCCGCCGGTCGCCTGGCGGTCTTCGACATCGGCGGTGGCTCGCTCGAGATCGCCGGCGGCGCCGACGAGGCACCGGACGTCGCGTGGTCGATGCCGATCGGCGCCGCACGTCTGGCGCGCTCCTACTTCGCCGCCGGCACCCCGACCGAGGACGACGTCCGCCGCATCCGGCACGAGATCCGTGTGGAGATCGCCCGGGACGCCGGACGGTTGCTCCGCTCGGGCCGCCCGGACCGGGCCGTGGCGACGTCGAAGACGTTCCGGTCGATCGCCCGGATCTGCGGGGCCGCGCCGTCCGCTGCCGGGCCCCTGGTGCCGCGCGCGCTCGACGGCGCGGTGCTGCGGCAGCGGCTGCCGGAGCTGCTGACGATGTCGGTCGACGAGCTCGCGGCGTTGCCCGGTGTCTCACCGAGCCGGGCGCACCAGGTGGTGCCGGGCGCACTCGTCGCCGAGGCGTGCCTGGACATCTTCGACCTGCCGGCGCTGGAGATCTGCCCGTGGGCGCTCCGCGAGGGCGTGATCCTCGAGCGGCTCGACCAGTTGTCGGTGCTCGGCAACTCCCAGTAGTGACCGTTATGGTCAGTACATGACCAAATCGGACACTCCCCGTGCGCTCGTCGCCGGCGCACTCTGGACGGTCGCGGGAGTCGGCTGGCTCGTCGGCGAAGCCGTCTCGGCGTCGGCGTTCCCCGGCTACCGCTACGCGACGAACTACATCTCCGACCTCGGGGTCCCCGACGTCGGCACGTTCCAGGGGCGGTCGATCGACTCACCGCTGCACGTGCTCATGAACGCGACGTTCATCGGGCAGGGCGTCCTGTTCGGGATCGCAGCGGTGCTCGCCGCCGTGGTGTTCCGCGCCGCGTCCCGCCGTGCGCGGATGGCGACCGCGGTCCTCGCCGTGGTCCACCTGGTCGGGATGGTCCTGGTCGGCTCGTTCCACGGTAGCCAGACGAGCACCGACGGCGGCACCATCGTGTTCCACGTGCTCGGCGCCGCGGCAGCGATCACGACCGGCAACCTCGTGGCGATCACCGCCGGCATCGGGTCCGGGGCGCTGCGGGCACCGGCGGCCTACCGGATCGCGAGCGTCGTGCTCGGGATCGTCGGCCTCGTCTCCCTCGTGATGCTCGTCGTGGACTCGTCGTCGACGGTGATCGAGGTGCTCCCCGACGGCGTGTGGGAGCGTGCGTCCGTGTACACGATCGTCGCGTGGGAGCTCCTGACCGGGATCACTCTGCTGGTCGCGGGGACACGGCGACTGCGGACGGCGCGGGCTTCGGCGGTCGGCGCGTGACCCGCCCTGCGCGCCGGGCTCGGCCCCCTGCCGAGGAGATCAACGGGGGTGTCCTGGACATCACCGCCGGACTCATCGCCCGACGCGGCATCAAGGACACCGCCGTGCAGGCCGTCGCCGACCAGGCCGGCTACTCGAAGGCGGGCATCCTCGCCCGGTTCACGAGCAAGGAGCTGCTCGTCGAGGCCGCGCTCGCGCAGTGCACCGCGCAGACCGAGGCGATCCGGGCAGCTGCCACCGCCGCCCCCGCGGGGGAGCCCCGCGACGCCGCGGCGCTCGCGGGCATCGCCGACCTCGCCCTCGTCCGGCCGGGGTGGGCTGAGCTCGCGCTCGCGGCCTTCACCCTGCGACGCGGGGACGACGTCGGCGTCCGGCTCGAACCGGTCGCAGCGACGCTCCTCGACGTGTTCGGCATCGACATGGCCGACGCCACGGCCACCCCGCTCGACCGGCGTGCACGGGTCTCCGGGGCGTTCGGAGCGATCGTGATGCTCGCGCTGACGTACGAGACCGAGGCTTCCGCGGCGGAGGCCCGGCCGCACATGCTGCAGATCGGATGGGACGCCCTCGGCCACGACGGGCCCGTGCCGCTCGGGGTCGTCGGCTAGGCCCGCTCGGACCTCGGCGGAGCGAGCAGCCACGGACGGATCAGCTTCGTCACGAACGGCAGCACCCAGAACGTCATGATCGGCGTGAGCACGACGGTCGTGATGAGCACCCGGGGCAGGATCGCGACGTGCGCGAACGCGGGGACGAGCCAGGCCGTCAGGTACGTGAACGCGAGGTTCACCGGGAAGAAGCCGAGCCAGATGCTCACGGACTGCTTCCACCGCGGGGGAGCGCTCGAGGCCGGGGCATCCTGCGGGACGTCGAACCACCCCTCGATGCCGGTGCGCTTCTCGACGCGGGACTCCACCACCAGGTCACGGCCCAGGTCGAGCCACCGCAGCCGGTCGTCGGAGTTCTCCCACGTCGCCAGGGAGTCGTGGTCGGCGAACCGGTAGAGCATGTGCCACTCGCGGGACTGCGCGGTGGAACGCACCCACCCCGAGCCGAGGAAGCCGGGGTAGCGGTTCGCCAGGTTCACCCCGGACTGCACCCAGCGGG
The DNA here is from genome assembly GCF_030209645.1 of Curtobacterium sp. ME-Dv--P-122a. NCBI lineage: Bacteria > Bacillati > Actinomycetota > Actinomycetes > Micrococcales > Microbacteriaceae > Curtobacterium > Curtobacterium sp. ME-Dv--P-122a. The sequence continues at coordinate 64,238 of NZ_JARVRO010000006.1, read as the reverse complement.
TGACCTCGGGGATGCGGTCGGGTTCGACCAGGCGGGTGACGGAGACGGTGACGGGCGGGCCTGCGGTCTCGGATGACGACTGCAGGCTCCCAGGCTCTTGTGGAGTCATCCGACCAGTGTCGCGGACCCGTGTTTCCGGCTCGTGACACGTGCCTCGCGCGTCGGCTGAACGGATCCGCGTCGTCCTTCGACCACCGTCCCAGGCGGGTGCAAGACGATCATCTGGCGAACGCACCACCGAGAGGACCCCGATGCCCCACCCCGAGCCCACCACCACCCTCATCGCCACCGTCGACGGGCCCGACGGCGGCACGTACGAGGTGCGGCGGCTGACGCTCCCGACCGGTGCGTCGACCGGCTGGCACCAGCACGACGCACGCCAGACGGGTCTCGTGGTGCGCGGTGCGCTGACGCACGTCACCGAAGAGGCCACTCGGGTCGTCGGGCCGGGGCAGGCCCTGGTCGAGGAGCCGCGCATCGTGCACGACGGCCGCAGCACCGGCACGGAGGACGCCGAGCTGCTCTACGTCGCCCACCTGCCGGCAGGTGCAGCGGCGTCGACCCCGGGCGAGGCGCCACCGAGCGAGGGGCCGGTCCGCAGCGCGTTCGTGACGGTCCCGCTGGGGCGGCCGCAGTTCGTGCACGCGCTGCGCTACACCGCGATGTACGCGCCGAAGCCCTTCGCCGAGGCCCTGCTCGTCTACCGGGACAACGGCACGTACACGATCCTGTCCCCGGGTGAGGACCACCACGGCTGCTACGTCTCGGCGACCGATCCCGCCGAGGGGATGCGGCACGTCGCGTTCATGTCGTGGCCGTCCGCGGACTGGGGCCGGAACATCGCTTCGCACACCCTGACCTTCGAGGCCGCGAGCGGGGCGTTCACCCAGGAGCTCCGGTTGCCGGGTGACCCGGTCCCGCGGGCGCAGTACGGGTACGCGGTGCCCGTCGAGGACCCGGAGTCGATCGACACCGGCGCCGGGTGGGCGACGCTCCGCCAGCAGTACGCCGGGGTGTTCACCACGCTCGAGCGCCTGGCGGGCGGCGGGTCGACCGCGGCCTGAGCGGTCAGCTCGCCTGCTTCTTGGCGGCGGGCTTCTTGGCCGGGGCCTTCTTGACCGGGGCCTTCTTCGGCGCCGACTTCGCGGTGGCCTTCTCCGTCGTGCTCTCCGCGGCCTTCTTGGCGGGCGCCTTCTTCGCCGGCGCCTTCCTGCCGGAGCTGGACGTGCCGGAGCCGGACGTGCCCGAGCCGGAACCGGACGACGACCGTGCGGTCGATGACGAACGCGACCCCGAGCCTCCTGTCCGCTTCTTGTCGACGGACGCACGCAGGGCGGCCATCAGGTCGAGCACGTCACCGCCCTCGTCGTCGTCCTCGTCGTCCTGCGCGCCGAAGGTCTTCTCGGTGTCGATGTCGTCGCCTGCCTCGAGCTTGGCGTCGATCAGCTGCTGCAGTTCCTCCTGGTAGGAGTCGGTGTAGCGGTCGGGGTCGAAGTCGGTGGACATGCTCTCGACGAGCGAGGACGACATCTTCAACTCGTTGGCGCTGACCTTCACCGTCGTGTCGAGCGTCTTGAAGTCGGCGGCGCGGACCTCGTCGCCCCAGAGCAGCCCCTGCAGCAGGATGACCTCGTCGTGCACCCGGAGCACCCCGAGCCGGGTCTTCTGCCGCAGGGTGAACTGCACGATCGCCAGACGGTCGGTCTTCGCCAGGGTCTCGCGCAGCAGCACGTACGCCTTCGGCGAGCGCGAGTCGGGCTCCAGGTAGTAGGTCTTCTCGAACATCATCGGGTCGACCTGCTCGACGGGGACGAACTCGAGCACCTCGACCTCGTGCGACTGCTCCTCGGGGAGCTGCTTGAAGTCGTCCGCGGTGAGCACCACGGTCTTGTCGCCGTCGTCGTAGGCGCGCTGGATGTCCGCGTACTCGACCTCGTGGCCGAACTCGCACACCCGCTTGTACCGGATGCGGCCCTTGTCCTCGTCGTGGACCTGGTGCAGGGACACGTCGTGCGTCTCGGTGGCCGCGTAGACCTTGATGGGCACGTTGACGAGCCCGAACGCGATGGAGCCCTTCCAGATCGACCTCATGCGCACATGATGCCCGCCCGCACGCGTGCGTGCCCGGAGCCGTCGGTTCCTCCACAGGTCGGCCGTCCGGGGGATCGTTCCACGGATGTCCGGTTCGCTGGACCGCCGCGAGGCCGGCGCGAGCACGATGGGCCCATGAGCCAGCTCGACAAGCAGGACCCGCGCGACCAGTTCCCCCGTCCGCCGTTCCCCGCGCAGACCCAGCAGGGGTCCGGGCTGGCGAGTGCGATGGACCCCGCCCCCGACCACGGCGAGACGAGCTACCTGGGCACCGGGCGGATGCGCGGGTACCGGGTGCTCGTCACGGGCGCGGACTCCGGCATCGGGCGCGCCGCGGCGATCGCGATGGCGAAGGAAGGGGCCGACGTGGCCCTGAACGCCCTGCCCGAAGAGCGCGAGGACCTCGAACAGGTCCGCGACGTCATCGGTGACCTCGGGCGCAAGGCCGTGCTGCTGCCCGGCGACCTGACGGACGAGGCCTTCTGCGACGTCCTGGTGCAGGACGCCGTCAGCGAGCTCGGCGGCCTCGACGCGCTCGTGCTGGTCGCGGGCCACCAGCAGGTGCACGAAGACGTCACCGAGCAGAGCACCGAGGACTTCGACCGCACGATGAAGGTCAACCTGTACTCGCTGTTCTGGCTCGTTCGTGCCGCGGTCCCGCACATGGCACCGGGCAGCTCGATCGTCACGACCAGCTCCGTGTCCGCGTACCAGCCGCAGGACCGCATGATCGACTACGCCGCGACGAAGGCCGCGATCATCACCTACACGAACGGGCTCGCGCGGCAGCTCGCCAGCAAGGGCATCCGGGCCAACACGGTGGTGCCCGGGCCGGTGTGGACGCCCCTGCAGCCGATCAGCTACCCGGGCGACGAGATCGCGGCGTACGGCCAGGACACCCCGTTCGGTCGTCCCGCCCAGCCCGTCGAGCTCGGCAGCGCCTACGTCTACCTGGCCGGGCCCGAGTCGTCGTACACGTCCGGCACGACCCTGACGGTGGCGGGAGCGACCGGGGTGGCGCTGTGAGTCCCGCCTCGCGCAAGACCGTCGTCCTGGTCGGGGACCGGCGGCTCGCGCTCACGAACACCGACAAGGTGCTCTACCCCGAGACCGGCACCACCAAGGGTCGGGTGATCGAGTACTACGAGCGGGTCGCGCCGTGGATGATCCCGCACGTCAAGGACCGCCCGGTGACCCGGAAGCGCTGGGCCAACGGTGTCGAGGGCAAGGTCTTCTTCGAGAAGAACCTGCCCGACTCGGCCCCCGACTGGGTGCGGCACCACACCATCCACCACTCGGAGCACGACAACGAGTACCCGATCGTCGACGACCTGCCGACCCTGGTGTGGATGGCGCAGCAGGCCGCGCTCGAACTGCACGTCCCGCAGTGGCGGTTCGGCCCACGCGGCGCGCAGCAGAACCCGGACCGGCTCGTCCTCGACCTCGACCCGGGTGACGGCGTCGGGCTGCCCGAGTGCGTCGAGGTCGCCGTGGCCGCGCGCGAGATCCTGCACGGCATGGGACTCGACCCGTACCCGGTGACGTCCGGCTCCAAGGGCATCCACCTGTACGCCGCCCTCGACGGCAAGGCGACGACGGCGCAGGTCTCCGACGTCGCCCACGAGCTGACCAAGGCCCTCGAGACGGACCTGCCGGACCTGGTGCTGTCGTCGATGAGCCGTGCCGAGCGGAAGGGCAAGGTCTTCGTCGACTGGTCGCAGAACAACGGCAACAAGACGACCATCGCCCCGTACTCGCTGCGCGGCCGCGAGCGGCCGACGGTCGCGGCGCCCCGCACCTGGAAGGAGTTCGAGGAACGCGGGCTTGCGCAGCTCACGTTGGACGAGGTCCTCGAACGCCTGGAGGCCCGTGGGGACTTCCTGCACCCGGTCGCCTCCGCCTCGCTGGCCGTCGGGCGCGACGACCACGGTCACTGGGACAGCGACCGGACCGAGCGCGCGAACGACGCCGAGCAGCCCGCACGTGACCGGCTCGCCGCCTACCGGGCGAAGCGGGACGCCTCGAAGACGCCGGAGCCCGTGCCCGAGGGAGCGCCCACCGTGCGGAAGGACGGCACACCGACCTTCGTCATCCAGGAGCACCACGCCACCCGCGATCACTACGACTTCCGGCTCGAGCACGACGGGGTGCTGGTGAGCTGGGCCCTGCCGAAGGGCGAGCCGACCGACCCGGGCAAGAACCACCTGGCCGTGCAGACCGAGGACCACCCGCTCGAGTACGGGTCGTTCGAGGGCACGATCCCGAAGGACGAGTACGGCGGCGGCACGGTCACCATCTGGGACGACGGTACCTACGAGCTCGAGAAGTGGCGCGAGGGGCAGGAGGTCATCGTCACCCTGCACGGTCGGGCCGGCGGCGCTCGCCGTCTCGCGCTGTTGCACACCCGCGGCCGTGGCGGCGGGGACGAGAAGAACTGGCTCATCCACCGCACGAAGGAACAGCCCGAACGGCTGGCGGACGGCGGCGGCTCTGCCGGGCCGGCGGTGGCGCGACGGTCGGAGCGGCCGTCGGACGGGCACGGCGATGCGCACCGCGCCGGGCAGCGACGGATCAGCGGGACCGCGGACGCCGAGACCCCACCGTCGGAGCGCCGGACGATGCAGGCGACCCTGGTCAAGGGGGAGCCCCGGCTGGACCCGGCCGACTGGGCCTTCGAGATGAAGTGGGACGGCGTGCGCGCGCTGGCGACGGTCCGCGACGGATCCGTGACCCTGCGCAGCCGCAACGACAACGACCTGACGGCCCAGTACCCCGAGCTGCAGGAACTGGGCGAGCGGGCCGGCGTGGACGGCGTGTTCGACGGTGAGATCGTGGCCGTCGACGATCGTGGCCGACCCTCGTTCCAGCTGCTCCAGAACCGCATGGGCCTGACGAAGACGCGCGAGGTCCGGAGCGCGCAGGAGACCACGCCCGTGCGGTTCCTGCTGTTCGACGTGCTCGAGGCGGACGGGCACGAGCTCACGCGGCTCGGCTACGACGCCCGGCGGCAGGCACTCGAGACGGTCGTGGAACCGGGCGGCGCGATCGACGTGCCGCCGGCGGTGCAGGGCGACCTCGACGCGGTGCTTGCTGCATCGCGCGAGCAGGGCCTCGAGGGCGTCGTCGCGAAGAAGCGGTCGTCGAAGTACGCCGAGGGCCGGCGATCCGAGGCCTGGCTGAAGCGCAAGCACCACGCCACGCAGGAAGTCGTCGTCGGCGGGTGGAAACCGGGCAGCGGTCGGCGAGCCGGCGGGATCGGATCGCTGTTGCTCGGAGTGCCCGGCCCCGACGGGCTGGAGTACGTCGGCAAGGTCGGCACCGGGTTCCGTGACCGCGACCTCGACGAGATCGCCGGTGTCCTCGCACCGCTGGAACGGAAGACCCCGCCGTTCGTCGACGTCCCACGACCCGACGCGCGAGATGCGCACTGGGTCACGCCGAAGCGCGTCGGCGAGGTCGAGTTCGCCGAGTGGACCGGCGACGGACGGCTCCGGCAGCCGTCGTGGCGCGGGTGGCGGGTGGACAAGGACCCGGAGGACGTCGTGCGGGAGACCTGACCCGCTCTTCGGCCTCGGCTCCGCATGCGTGCGCATGGGGTCCGCCGCTGGCGAACATCCGTCCCCCGTACCGTGCCTGTGCGGGGGACAGTATCGGCACCGCTGGCCACAATCGGTCATGGGCTGTTACGTTCGCCGGGACGAAGGGGGCTCTGAGCATGAACTCGAGCAAGTACCTGCCGCCCTACACGGCTGCAGAACGCGTCGCGATCACGGGGGACGACCTGTCGCAGCGGACCGTCGAACCGGGCAGTGGCGCCACGGAGAACGAGGTCCGGTACGCGGACTTCCTCGCCGACGAGGACGACGACTGACCGGGGCGGTCTGAGGTCCCGACCGCCCGGCGGGCGGGACAGACCCGACGGCCCGCACGCTGGATCAGGGAGCGCACGGACCGTCGCCGAGGCACGTGACCAGCCGGTTCAGGGAGACCGACCACGAGGCCCCGCACCGGGCTCGCCGAAGCGCGACCGGTGGGTCCACTGGTGAGACGTGCCGAGCGACCGGATCGTCACACGAGCGGCAAGAAGAATCGCCGGGCGACCTCGATGGTCGCCCGGCGATCTCGTCGGTGCGGGGGATCCCGTCGGATCAGGACGGGGTCAGGCCGCCGGTGCGGGGCCGTCGGTGGGCACCGCGTGGTCGGCCACGGGCGCGTCTTCCTCGATGAGCTCGTCCTCTTCCGGCTCGACCACCTCGGCCGCGGCGGCCTTGGCCTCGTCGATGGACTCCTGGGAACGGCGGAGCAGGTCGTCGTCGTGTGCTGCCTGATCGGTCATGCCCAGCAACCTACGCGGGCGTCCCTGTGTCGGCGTCCCGACGGCGGGCTCCGTGCGGCGGGTCGTGCCGGCCGGTGTGCGGTGGCTCGAAGTCCACCGCAGACGTCGGTGCGGGCGTCGAGGGCATCGCCGGGGCGGCCGGGGAGCCGAACGCGTCGGCGGCGTCGAGCACCGCACGGGTGGCGGCCACGGCTGTCCGGAGTGCATCGCGGACGGGCATCGCCCGGTGCGCGGGGGTCCGGACCTCGACGCCCCACGGCTCGTCGAACCCGAGTTCGCGCACGGTCCGCACGAAGCCGGGCAGGTCCCACGCTCCGGCGCCGGGCAGGTACCGTGCCGTCCGGGACTCCTCGGCGAGGGTCATCCCGCTCGGGGTGTGCAGCAGCCCGTCGCTCAGCTCGACGGCTGCGAGGGCCCCCGGTGCGACGCCCTGCCGGATCGACGCGAGCGTGGAACCGCCGCGGAGCGCATGCATGGCGTCGATGAGCAGGCCGCCGTTGGGGTGGCCGGCAGCGGTGACGAAGCGGGAGGCCCGTTCGATCGTGGGCAGGTTCGACCACGGTTCCGGTTCGAGCACGAGCTGCGCTCCGACGGCCTCGGCCTGGTCGGCGAGCACGACCCAGTCGTCGGCCATCGTCGCGGGGGAGGCTCCGGGCAACGAGGTGTCGGCGCGCGCCACCACCTGCCAGGCGCTCAGCGTCGCCGCGGCCTCGAGCACGACCCCGCGGTCGGCGTCCTCGTCCTGGGTGCGGCTCGTGCACGTCCACCACCGGTCGAGCGGTCCGAGCTGGACCCAGACGATGCCGGCGGCGTCGAGCATGCGGCGCAGGTCGGCGAAGCCCGTCGTCGCGCGGACCTCGTGCAGGTCGTCGAGGGACAGCGACAGGCCGGCGAACCCGGCGGCGCCGACGGCGTGCACGCGGTCGCGGATGCTCTCGTCGCCCGCCCACGTCCAGGACGTGGCGAGCAGGTCGTGTTCCAGCACGGTCGTACCTCCGGCAGTCCCGAGGTGTCCGCGTCGCCCCGTCGCGATGCGCCGCCCCGTGTCTGCCACGGGCCCCACCCGCGACGATGCCCAAGACTTACCCGTGCTGCCTGCGAATGCTCCCAGCCCGTCGACACATCGCCGACACGTGCTTCAGACGATCCGGGTCCGGACCTCGCCGACGCCGGCGATCGTGCCGACGAGCACGGCGCCGCGTTCCAGCACGCCGACGCCGTCCGGGGTGCCGGTCATCACGAGGTCGCCGGGCGCGAGCGCCACGGACCGTGACAGGGCCGCGATCGTCTCGGCGACCGACCAGATCTGGTCGGCCAGGTCGCCCGACTGCCGGAGTTCCCCGTCCACCGTCAGCTCGATCGCGCCGCTGGTCGGGTCGACCTCGGCCGCCGGGGTGATCGCCCCGATCGGTGCCGAAGCGTCGAAGCCCTTGGCCGTGTCCCACGGCCGCCCGAGTCGCTTCGCCTCAGCCTGCAGGTCGCGGCGGGTGAGGTCGATCCCGACGGCGTACCCCCAGACGTGTGCGAGGGCGTCGGCGACGGCGATGTCCGTGCCGCCGGTGCCGATCGCGACGACGAGCTCGACCTCGTGCTCCAGTTGCTGCGTCAGCGGCGGGTACGGGGTGTCGGCGCCGTCGACCACGACCGCGTCTGCCGGCTTGGTGAAGAAGAACGGCGGCTCGCGGTCCGGGTCGTGGCCCATCTCGCGGGCGTGCGCGGCGTAGTTCCGGCCGACGCAGAACACACGGCGGACGGGGAAACGCGCGCCCGTCGTCGTGGGCACGGTCGGGAGGCTCGGGGCCGGGATGACGAGTTCGGTCACGGTCCCAGCGTGGCAGGCTCGCAGGGCATCGGTTCAGCTCTCACCGAAGGACGCCTCGTCCTTGAGCTTCCGCGCTCGTGCGCGCTCCTGGCGTTCGCGCCATTCGATGCGCGCCTGACGGAGCTCTTCCTCGGCGCCCTTCGCCCGCATCATGGGCCCGTAGTGCGGGTCCGCCAGCAGTGCGGGCGTCGTCAGTTCACGTCCGTCGAGCCAGCGCTTGAAGTCCTTGTCACTCAGCTTCGAGATCATCGTTCGCTCCTTCGATCGTCGCTGCGGTCAGGTCGTCGAGTGCCTGGCCGACCCAGCGGTCGTCCGCGGTCGTCCAACTGCGGGTCACCAGCGCAGCGGACATCACACCGGCGGCCGCGCGCTGTCCTTCGTCGTCCGAGGTCGCCCTGTCGGCGACCCACGACCAACGCTGCCACCACAGGTCGCGGTGCACCGAGAACTCTGCATTTCGCCGTCCTGCGCGCCCGTCGAGCACCGAGGCGACGAGCGCACCCAGCGCGACGGACGCGCTCGTGACCGACACGAGCGCGCTGATCCAGCCGATGTCCATGCCGGAACCCTGGCAGCACGGAACCGGCCACGCGGCGGGCGTGACCGGTCCTGTGGAGGGCGATCCGGGCCTCCAGGCCTGTGGAGGAGTGCGTCAGTTGCCGGGCGCGGCCGCCTCGGTCTCGCCCGCACCCGGGTCGCCGCCGGTCCCGCCGCTGGCGGGCTCGTCCTGCGGCCAGCCCGCGAACTCCCACCCCGCGAGGGACGGGTGGTCCTCGCCCTTCGTGTACGCGAACGTCCGCGCGGCGTCACGCGCCTCGGACAGCTTCGTGAGCAGGTCGGCGTGCGCCTCGGCGTCCACCCGCGTCAGGGCGTCGTGGGCCAGGGCGAAGCGGTCCATCTCGTTGCGCATGAGCATGTCGAACGGTGAGGTCGTCGTGCCTTGCTCGAGGAACCCGTGCACGTGCAGGTCGTCGTGCCCGTTCCGGCGGTACGTCAGCTGGTGCACGAGGGTCGGGTACCCGTGGAACGCGAAGACCGTGGGCGTGCCGGGCAGGAAGAGCGCGTCGTACTGCTCGTCCGGGATCGGGTGCTCGTGCTTGCGCGGGTCACCGAGCGCCAGCAGGTCGACGACGTTGAGCACGCGGACCCCGACGCCGGGAGCGTGCTTCCGGATGATGTCGGTGGCGGCGATCGCCTCGACCGTGGGGACGTCACCGGCGCAGGCGAGCACGACGTCGACCTTCCCGACGGCCTGCTCCGTTCCGGCGAAGTCCCACACGCCGAGTCCGGCCTGCGCGTGCGCGACTGCGTCGTCGAGGGACAGGAAGACCGGCTCCGGGTGCTTGCCCGCGACGATCACCTCGATGCGGTCCGTGGTCTCCATCGCGTGCGCGGCGACGGCGAGCAACGTGTTGGCGTCGGCCGGCAGCTTGATCCGGACGAGGTCCTGCTGCTTCGACGCGACGACGTCGAGGAACCCGGGGTCCTGGTGGGAGAACCCGTTGTGGTCCTGTCGCCAGACGTGCGACGAGAGCAGGAGCGACAGGTTGGACACCGGCACCCGCCAGTCGATGTCGGTCGAGGACTCCAGCCACTTGGCGTACTGCCCGACCATCGAGTCGATGATGTGGGCGAACGCCTCGTAGGTGTTGAGCATCCCGTGCCGACCGGACAGCACGTAGCCCTCGAGCATGCCCTCGAGCAGGTGCTCGGACAGGACCTCGGTGACCCGCCCGCGTGCGGCGAGGTGCTCGTCGCCTGCGGCGCGTTGGGCCCGCCAGACGCGCGAGGTCACGTCGAAGACGGCGTCGAGCTTGTTCGAGATCGTCTCGTCCGGCCCGAACAGCCGGAAGGTCGAGGCGTTCTTCTCGATGAGTGCGGCGAGCCAGGGGCCGAGCGTGCCCGTGGCGGACGCCGTGGAACCGGCCTCGACCGCGTACGGCTCGAGCGGCGGCCGGTCGAGCGCGGTCCGCAGCCGACCGCCGTTGCCGTGCGGGGTGGCGCTCATCCGCACGTCACCGGTCGGGCGGATCGTGGTCATGATGCCGACCGGGTGGCCGTCCTCGTCGAAGAGCTCCTCGGGGCGGTACGAGCGCATCCACTCCTCGAGCTGGGCGCGGTGACCGTCGTCCTCGCGGACCGCGGGCAGCGGCACCTGGTGCGCCCGGAAGGTCCCCTCGACCTGCTCGCCGTCGACCTCCTTCGGGCCGGTCCAGCCCTTCGGGGTGCGCAGCACGATCATCGGCCAGCGCGGACGCAGGTCCGCGGCACCGGCGGGCTGCCCCGCGGCGGCGCGGGCGGCCTGGGCGCGGGCAGCGGCCTGGATGTCGTCGATGCCGGCGAGGGCGCGTCGCAGGGCACCGTCGAACAGGGCGTGCACCGCGTACGGGTCGTCGTCGACGCGGCGGGAGTCGACCACGATCGGGTCGTAGCCGAGCCCGCGGAAGTACGCGGTGAGGTCCTCGTCGGGGATGCGGGCCAGGACGGTCGGGTTGGCGATCTTCCAGCCGTTGAGGTTGAGGATCGGCAGCACGGCGCCGTCGGACACCGGGTCGAGGAACGTGTGCGCCTGCCACGAACCGGCGAGCGGACCGGTCTCGGCCTCACCGTCACCGACCACGCACGCGACGACGAGGTCCGGGTTGTCGAGCGCCGCACCGTAGGCGTGCGACAGCGAGTAGCCGAGCTCACCCCCCTCGTTGATGGAGCCGGGGGTCTCCGGGGCGGCGTGTGAGGGGATTCCGCCGGGGAACGAGAACTGGCGGAAGAACCGCTGCAGGTCGACGTCCTGGTACAGCTCGTTCCACGTGCCGTCCAGCCAGGCGTTCGCGTTCATCGCCGGACCGCCGTGCCCCGGGCCGCAGATGTACAGGAACTCGCGACCGGTCTCCGTGATCAGCGCGTTGCAGTGCGCGTACACGAGGTTCAGTGCGGGGGAGGTGCCCCAGTGGCCGAGCAGCCGCGGCTTGACGTCGTCGGGCTCGATCGGCCGGCTGAGCAGCGGGTTGTCCAGCAGGTAGATCTGCCCGACCGTCAGGTAGTTGGCGGCGCGCCACCAGGCGTCGACCGCCCGGAGCCGGTCGGTCGTGGAGATGTGTGCTGGAGCCATGGGTACACGGTACGAAACACCGGGTTGCGGCACCTCAGGAAACTCGTCCCAAACCGTTCGGGCGGGGGTGCCGAATCACTTGCACAGGGCAAAAGCCCAGGGCGCTCTCCGGTCACAGTTGGCCGGTACTCAGTATGTGCACAGTGCACATTCGGCCACCGGCCGGAGCGCCTCCAGAGCAAAGGACTGATCACGATGCGTAAGAGCCTCAAGACCTCCATCACCCTCGCCACGACCGGCGCCCTCGTCCTCGGCGGTGCCGCGTTCGGGATCTCCTCCGCCCAGGCCGCGACCCCGAACGTGCACACGGTGTCCTCGTCGTCCGAGTCGAAGATCCCCGCACCCGTCGCCTCGGTCCCCGAGGTCCTCGGTGGCTCCACCGCCGTGAAGCTCGACTCCGGCTTCACCGACGCCCTCACCGCCCTCAAGCTCACCCCCGGCGTCTCCGGCGACGCGACCCTCGCTGACGGGTCGGTGTCGTTCCCGATCACCGCCGGGTCGGTCACCTACTGGTCGCCGGATGGCAACTACCGCCCGTACGTGCAGGGCCTGCTGAACCACGACGACTCGGGTCTGACCCTGAAGGCCGGCGACACCACCGTCACGCTGGAGAACTTCGTCGTGAACCCCGGCTCGTCCAAGCTCTACGGCGACGTCCTCGTCAACGGCAAGGTCGCCGCGGCCAACGCGTTCCTGTTCGAGCTGCACGGCGGCTCCCTCAAGCCCCTCCAGCTCGAGGGCGACAACGCCATCCTCACCGGCACCACCGTCCACATCAGCGAAGACGCCGCCGGCCTGCTGAACAAGACCTTCGGCACCGACGCCGTCAAGCGCGGCCTCCTCGTCGGCACCGCCACCATCACCGCACAGATCAAGTAACACCCCGCACCACCCCAGTCGGCCCGGACCACGCAGCAGCGCGGTCCGGGCCGACTTGCGTCGCGCGGGCCGGCGCCGGGCAGAACCGGGTGTACCTGGCGGAAACGGGCGTACCTGGTCAGTTCTTTCGACCAGGTACGCCCGTTCTTGCGAACCACCGCGCGCGCGATGGGAAAGAACGTACGCACACGAGGGACGGGAGGCCCAGTGCCAGCTGGCACCGGGCCTCCCGTCCGTCATGTGGGTACGCCGGGCCGGCGGCCGCCGTCGTCACGGGCTGGGCGACACCTCACCTGCTCACGTTCGCGTGGTCTGTCGCTCAGCGCGAAATCGCGCCCGGACCCCGCCGCACCGCGGCACCGCGGCACCGCTCAGCGGCGCCGCCACCACCGCCGCGGCTTCGCCTCGAGCCGTGCCTGCTCCGCAGCCTGCGCAGCGGAGGCCATGCGCACCTCGCGACGCTCCCGCCAGGCCAGAACCTCGGCCTCGACGTCGCGCATCGGCGTCACCACCGGCGGCCCGCCGAGCAGCTGCCGCCGGGCCTCCTTCACCCGCGCGTTGAAGTCCACCAGCACGTCCCGCACGTCGGACTCCAGCGACAGCGCGTCGAGTGCGTCGTCGAGTTCGGCGTCCTCGGTCCGCAGCGCCAGGGCCGGCGGCGCGATGCCCCGGATGTCCTCACGCTCGATCTTCGACTTGATCCACCAGTCCGGGTCGTGCTGCCCGTCGAGTCCCGGCAGTGGCTTGCCGTGGTACGGGTTGCCCTCGAAGACCCCGCGGCGCTCGGCCTCCGCGATCTGGGCCCGGGCGTGCGCGGCGACGTCGGCGGCCTTGAGCAGCCGACGTTCCTCACGTTCCGACCGCACCTCGTCGGGGTCGAGCGACCCCCGCTCGATCTCCTGGTCGACGAGCTGCTGGTAGCGGTAGCGCGCCGCCCTGCGGAGCCGGTCCATCCGTGCATCGACGTCGTTCATCGTCAGACCATGATGCCCCGCGCCCCCGACGGTTCGTCCAGCCCCGTCAGGACTTCTCTGAGACTTCTTCGATGGTCAGCGCGGCCTGGATGAGGGCCAGGTGCGACAGCCCCTGGGGGATGTTGCCCATGAAGTCCCCGTCGACGGCGCTGAGCATCTCGCTGAACAGGCCGACGTCGTTCGCCTGAGCCACCATGTCGTCCATCAAGTGCTTCGCGTCGTCGACGCGTCCGACGCAGGCCATCGCCGCAGCGAGCCAGAACGAGCACGCCACGAAGGGCGATTCCTCGTCCTGGATGCCCGAGTACCGGTACACGAGCGGGCCGTGCTGCAGCTGCTCCTCGATCGCCCGGATCGTGGACTCCATGCGCGGTCCGCGGTCGAACGCCGACATCGCGTGCAGCAGGATCGAGCAGTCGAGCGCGTCGGTGCCGGGGTACATGACGTAGTGGCCGAGCTTCTCGTTCCACCCGTTCTCGGCGACCCAGTCCTCGATGAGCTCGCGGTTCTCGATCCACTTCTCGCGCGGGCCGTCGATCATCCCGGCGTCGTGCAGCTCGACCGCGGCGTCGAGCGCCTGCCAGCAGCCGATCTTGCTCGTCGTGTAGTGCTGCGCCTCCTGCAGCTCCCACATGCCCGAGTCTGCTTCCGGCCAACGGTGGCACGCGTCGTCGGCCAGCTCCTGCAGCACCGCCGCCGTCTTGCGGTCGAGCACGTTGCCGGCCCGGACGTACTGGCGCATGATCTCGAACACGTCGCCCCAGACGCCGAGCTGCAGCTGGTCACCGGCGCGGTTGCCGATCGTGACCGGCCCGATGCCGTTCCAGCCCGGGACGTCGCGCTCCTCGACGGAGTCGCTCTTCGACCCGTCGAGTCCGTAGAAGATCGGCATCGTCTCGTCGTGCTCGGCGATCGTGCGCATCACCCACGACACGGCGGCGTGCGTCTCCTCGCGCAGGCCGAAGCGGGTGAGCGCGTGCACCGTGTACGCCAGGTCGCGCACCCAGGCGAACCGGTAGTCCCAGTTCTTCCCGCCGGTGCGGTCCTCGGGCAGGCTCGTCGTCGGGGCTGCGGCGATGGCGCCGGTGGGGGCGAAGATCAGGAGCTTCAGGGCGAGGGCGCTGCGCTGGACGGCGTCCGACCAGGGGCCGTCGTAGCTGAACTCCTTCGACCAGGTCGACCAGTTCTCGATCGTGCGGTCGACCCCTTCGAGGGTGCGCTCCGGCTCGGGCAGGAAGATCGGCTCGTCGTAGGTGCCGACGATGGTCAGGATCGACTTCGAGCCCTCGGTCGTCGTGAACCGCCCCGAGAACCGGGGGCCGTCGTCGTGCACCGGTTCGAAGCCCTGCTCGACGATCGCGATGGTCACGCCGTCAATGCCGATCACCGTGCCGTTCGCGGTGTCGAGTCGGCGCGGTTCCGCCGTGTTCAGGATCGTGCCGGGCACGACCGCCCACTCCATCTCGACCGACCCTTCGACCCCCTGCACGCAGCGACCGATCTCGGCCCACGGCAGGCGTCCGGCCACACCGGTGACCATGGCGTCGGTCACGGTGGCGGTGCCGGACGGGGTCGTCCACGTCGTCACGAGCACGTTCGTCCCCGGCAGGTAGGCGCGGGACACCTGCGCCTGGTCGTCCACGGGCCGCAGGGCGACGTGTCCGCCGTGCTCGGCGTCGACGATGCTCGCGAACACCGGCGGCGAGTCCATCGACGGGATCGGCAGCCAGTCGATCCGGCCGTCGAGCGCGATGAGGGCGACCGTCCGCCCGTCGCCGATCGCGCCGTACGAACGGAGCGGGACGTACCCGTTCGTCCGTTCCTCGTTCTCGGTCGCGTCGGGGGTGTCTCGCGTGCGCTCGGTCATGCGTCCAGCCTGCCCCGGCGCCGGTGGCGACCATCAGGCGGACGTACCCCTCGTGGAGAACGCACGCCGGGCCTCCCGCCTGTGGAGAACCGCCGGCGAACCCCCGGACCCCAGCCGACACGCCCACGCGACTTGCGCATCCCGGGCGTGTCGCACTAGCGTCGTCCTCCTGCCGATCAGGCAGACCGCCCGCCCCGGGCACACCGGAAGGACCGCGCATGCGCAGCGTGCAGCACAACGAGGAACGCGTCGAGCTCCAGCTCGCCGCGGCCGCCGTGCTGCCCGAGCAGCAGTGGTCCCTCCGCTATCCCGCGTAGGCACGCGACGTCCCACGACGCCCCGTGCCCACCCGGCCCGGGGCGTTCGTCAGCACCGCTTCCTTCCGTCCGCCACGTCCGGCGACGACCAGGAGGCTCGGCGTACGACCGTCTCGGACCGTCACCTCGACCGTCACGAAAGCGAGACGACTCCATGAAGAAGATCAACGACCGATTGCTCAGCTGGGCCTCGATGCTCGAGGACAACACCGAGCAGCAGGCCCGCACGACCGCGCGCATGCCGTTCGTGTTCCCGCACCTGGCCCTCATGCCCGACGCACACCTGGGCCTCGGGGCCACCGTCGGGTCGGTCATCCCGACCCTCGGCGCGATCATGCCGGCGGCCGTCGGCGTGGACATCGGCTGCGGCATGATCGCGGTCCGCACGCAGTTCACCGCCACCGACCTGCCCGCCGACCTGCAGGGGCTGCGCGAGCAGATCGAGCGCGCGATCCCGCTGTCGGCCGGTGCGTCGAACCGGAAGATCGTGGCGACCGCCGCACCCCGGATCGCCGAGCTCGAGGCGATGGCCGAGACCGCCGGGTTCGACCCGGACGGCGTGCACGGCGGCTGGCGGAACCAGCTCGGCACGCTCGGGTCCGGCAACCACTTCATCGAGGTCTCCCTCGACGAGCAGGACCGGGTCTGGCTCTTCCTGCACTCCGGGTCGCGGGGCGTCGGCAACAAGATCGCGCAGCGCCACATCAAGGTCGCCAAGAAGGCCATGGAGCGCTGGTGGATCCAGCTGGCGGACCCCGACCTGGCGTACCTGGTCGAGGGCACGCCGGAGTTCGACCGGTACATCGCTGAGCTGCGGTGGGCCCAGCACTTCGCGCTGCTCAACCGCGAGGAGATGATGGACCGCGTCGTCCGGCAGCTGTCCGAGGCCGTCGGTACGCCCGTCGACGAGCGCGAGCGGATCAACTGCCACCACAACTTCACGCAGCGTGAGACGCACTGGGGCAAGTCCGTGTGGGTTTCGCGCAAGGGTGCGATCCAGGCGAAGGCCGGTCAGCCCGGCCTGATCCCGGGGTCGATGGGCACCGCCTCGTACGTGGTCGAGGGGCTCGGCAACAAGCCCTCGCTCGAGTCGTCCCCGCACGGTGCGGGTCGGCTGTTCTCGCGGAGCGCTGCCCGGCGGACCTTCACCCACGAGCAGCTGCGCGAGGCGATGGCCGGCATCGAGTACCGCGACACCGACGCGTTCCTCGACGAGATCCCGGCGGCCTACAAGCCGATCGACCAGGTCATGGCGGACGCCGAGGACCTCGTGTCGATCCGGCACACCCTGCGGCAGGTCGTCAACGTGAAGGGCGACTGAGACGCGCCCACCGACGGACGGGAGGCCCGTGGCGGCACCGCCACGGGCCTCCCGTCCGCCACGTGGCGGACGGGAGGCCCGGACAGGACGGCATGCGTCGGGCACGCTGGTGCGTGATGAGCGACACGGCGGAGCACGCAGCGAAGGAAACCGGACGACAGGTCCGGCGGGCGGCCGACAGCCGCTGGTTCGAGGTCACGGCACGCGCCGGGTTCGTCGGCAGCGGCATCGTCCACCTGCTGATCGGGTACCTGGCGATCCTGCTCGGCATCGGCAACGCGTCCTCCGGTGGCGAGACGGACCAGTCCGGTGCGCTGCAGCAGATCGCCGCGGTCCCCGGCGGGGTGTTCCTGCTCTGGCTGATCGCCGTCGGCACGGCCGCACTCACCGTGCGCCTGGTCGTCGAGGCGATCGTCGGTGGCCGTTCCGACACCACACGGGGCTGGCTCGCCCGGCTGAAGGACGTCGCGAAGGCCGTGGTCTACGGCGTGATCGCGTACTCGTCGGCCTCGTACGCGCTCGGCGCCGGGTCGAGCTCGAGCAGTTCGTCGCAGAGCGCCGCCGCGAAGACCCTCGCGACACCGGGCGGGGTGTTCGTGCTGGTCCTGGCCGGGGCGATCGCCGTCGCGGTCGGCATCGGCCTCGTGGTGATCGGCTGCCGCCGGTCGTTCCGCAAGCAGATCACGCGACCGTCGGGCCAGCTCGACCGCGTGGTCACCGTGCTCGGCGTCGTCGGGTACGTCGGCAAGGGGATCGCCGTGGTCATCGTGGGCGTGCTCATCGCCGTCGCGGGGCTGCAGAGCGACCCCGACCAGGCCACCGGCCTCGACGCCGCGTTCGACGCGGTGCGGAGCATGCCCGGTGGGGTGTTCGTCCTCGTCGCGATCGGCATCGGGTTCCTGGCCTTCGGCGTCTACAGCTTCTTCCGCGCGCGGTTCGCCCGCCTCTGACCCGTCGGCGCCGCCGCGGACTTTCGCGCTGGGCGACACCTCACGGGCCGAAAGGGGCGCGAGGTGTCGCTGAGCACGTGAACTCGCGGCCGTGCCACGCGCGACCTCGCCGCCGTGCACGCCTGAGCGAGCACGGACCGCCCCCGCGGTAGACGGGGCCGATGAGCACCAACGTCACCACCGGCCCCGCGACCGTCTTCGCCGACGCCCGAGCGGTCCTCGCCGAGAGCATCGTCTGGGACCCGTCCGCGCAGCTGCTCCGGTGGGCCGACATCACCCTCGGCACCCTGAACACCGCCGAGGCCGACGGCACCGTGCGCTCGAGCGTGCCGCTGCCGCCCCCGCTGGCCAGCTTCCAGCCCCGGGCCTCCGGCGGGTTCGTCGCGGCCCTCGGCGACACCGTCGTGGTGGCCGACGAGCAGGGTGCCGTGGAGCGCGAGATCGCCCGCGTCACCCACAGCACCTCGGGCAACCGGTTCAACGAGGGCAAGTGCGACCCGTTCGGCCGGTTCCTGGTCGGCAGCATGAACGTGACGACCGGCGAGCCCGACGCAGCGCTCTACTCGATCGAGGCCGACGGCACGAACCGGGTGCTCCGCGGCGGCTTCGGCGTGACGAACGGCATGGAGTGGTCGGAGGACGGCAGCACGATGTACGTCACCGACACCAGCGCCTCGACGGTCTTCCGGGGGTCGTACGGCCCGGACGGCGAGCTCGGCGAACTCGAGCCGTTCATCGTCGGTCAGGCGCACGACGGCCTGGTCCGCGACGACGAGGGCTGCTTCTGGAGCGCGATCTACGGCGGGTCCCGCGTCGAGCGCTACGGGCCGGACGGCTCGCACCTGGAGACGGTGGAGCTCCCCGTCGCCAACCCGACGTCGGTGGCGTTCGGCGGCCCGGACATGTCGACGCTCTTCGTCGGGACGGCCCGCGAGAACCTCACCGAGCAGGACCTGGAGCAGGCGCCCCGGTCCGGGGCGGTCTTCGCGGTGCCGACGACGGTGCACGGGTTCCCCGCGAACACCTTCAGCGGCTGAGCACGTCGTCGCCGCCCGCGCGGACGGCGGCCGGGTATCCTGGGCGACCGCCCGACCGGAGGAGACCCACGTGGACGACGAACGCCAGGCACCGCGGCCGGACCCGGCCGGCGAGCTCGCCCAGGCCGAGGACGCCGACGTCACGGTGCAGGTGGACCGGGTCGCGCTCGACGGCACCTACGTCCGGGTGAGCTCGATCGGTGAGCCGGGCGCGCGGGCCTTCGTGCTCGTCGCGGGGCTCGGCATCGCGTCGACCTACTACGAGCGGCTCGCCCCGCACCTCAACGAGAACGGCCCCGTGCACGCGCTCGACCTGCCGGGCTTCGCCGGCGTCCCGCGGTTCCGCGGGAAGGTCTCGATCGAGCGCTACGCCGACGCGGTCGAGCGGGTCATCGACGACCTCGGGCTCCAGGACCCGGTCCTGGTCGGGCACTCGATGGGCACCCAGGTCGTCACCGAGGTCGCCGCCCGCCGTCCGGGGATCTCCGACCTCGTGCTCATCAGCCCGGTGGTCGACTCGTCGGCACGTACGGTGCGGCAGTCGGCGTTCCGGTTCCTCCGGTCGACACTGCACGAGCCCGCCGCGGTCCGCTGGCACGGCATCACGGCGTACGCACTGTGCGGCTGGCACTGGTTCCGGAAGGTCCTGCCGCGGATGATCGCGTTCCCGATCGAGGAGCGCGCCGCCCTCGTGCAGGCCCGCACCCTGATCGTCCGCGGTGAGCACGACGCGATGGTGCCGCGGGACTGGGTCCGTCGGCTGGCGCGGGTGTTCCCGTACGCGGTCCTCCGCGAGGTCGTCGACGGCGCACACTCGGTCATGCACGCGCAGGCCGACGCGGTCGCGCGGCTCGCCGTGGCGCACGTCGACCACCGGATCCCCGACCGGGGCGTGTCGTCACTGCAGCGGGTGCGCGACGACTCGACGTCGTCGGACCTGGCGCGGCTCAGCCCGGGGGACGCCTGGTTGCTGGTCAAGTCGCGGTTCATCGAGCTGTTCGGGATGGCCCGGAACGACGACGAGACGCTCGAGGCGGCCAAGTCCGCACACGCCGTCGCGATGGCGGACGGCGACGACCTGCCGGTCGACCCGGCGGACCGCCGGGCGGTCGTCGACGAAGTCGCGCCGGAGTCGAAGTAGCGAGCACGGTCGAAGTGGCCAGCGCCGTCGAAGTAGCGACCACGGTCGGACCAGCGTCCGCCGCGATCTGCGGGTGACCGCCTGGAGGCCCGGTGCCGGTCCGACGGACCGGCACCGGGCCTCCAGGCATTCGCGACCACCGCGACGGGCGAGCGGTCAGGGTGTGATGCGGCCCGGCAGCATGTCGGGCGTCAGCGCGTTCGCCTCGGCGAGCACCTTGCGGGCCTCGTCGGTCTTGTCCCACACGTTCCAGAGCAGCACGCCCCGGACCGTGTCGTCGTCGTCCAGGTAGTAGACGACGCCGGTCACGGTGGGGTCCTGCCAGTCCTCGACCGTGCGGAGCTTCGAGCTGACCTGCCCAACGGCCTCGTACCCCATGTCGAACACGTCGGAGTAGAACATCGGCGTGTGGTCGTAGGTCTCGTCGGCGTCGGCCAGGTTGCGGCCGGCCTGCCGACCCTGCTGCTGGGCGTTGTCGACGTGCTCCACCCGGCGGGTGCCGAGGATCCGGTCCGGGTACTCGGCGACGTCACCGGCGGCGAACACGGAGTCGTCGTCGGTGAGCAGCGTCGAGGTCACCACGATGCCGTCGCGGACGGTCAGTCCGGCGTCGGCGGCGAGCTGCGTCGCGGGTTCGATGCCGAGTCCGGCGACGACCGCGTCGGCCTCGACCACGGAGCCGTCGTCGAGCGTCAGCCGCACGCCGTCGGCCGTCTCGGTGCCCTCGGACACCCGGCGGCCGGTGCGGAGCTCGACGCCGTGGTCGACGAAGCGCTGCTGGAACGCCCGGGCCAGGTCGTCCGGGAACATCCGTCCGCCGACGACCTCGTCCGGGTCGACCAGCGTGACGCGTGCACCGTTCTGCACGATCCCCGCCGTGATCTCCTGGCCGATGTACCCGCCGCCCACGACGGCGACGTGCGCTCCGGCGTCCGCGAGTTCACGCAGCCGGCGGTAGTCCGACGCGCTGCGGTAGTCGAGCACGCGTGCCGACGGGGACAGCCCCGGCAGCCCGCGGGGCTTCCCGCCGGTCGCGAGCAGGAGTCGCTCGTAGCCGTGGGTCGCGCCGTCGGCCGTCGTGACGGTCTTCGCGGCACGGTCGATCGCGGTGACCGCGGTTCCCAGGACGAACTGCGCTCCGGTCTCCTCGGTGTGCAGGTCGACCTTGTCGTCCCAGCTGAAGTCCGGGTCGGTCCAGAGCTTCTTCGACAGCGCGGGCCGGGCGTAGGGCGGGTCGACGTCCTCGCTGAGGATGCCGATCGACCCGTCGGTGTCGAGCTCGCGGATGCCGCGGGCAGCGGCGTCGGCGACCATCCCGCCGCCGACGATGAGGTAGCGGAAGTCGGTCATGACGCCTCCTGGCGGTGCTGTGGTGCCACGATCAGATCGTGGCGACCGAGCCGGAGTCGACCCGGTAGTTGGCGCCGTTCACGAAGCTGGCGAGGTCCGAGCACAGGAAGGCCACGACGTTCGCGACCTCTTCCGGCTCGCCGCGGCGCTTGAGCTCCATGTACGGCCGCTCCTCTTCGAGGAAGCTGCCGATGGCCTCGTCGAACGAGGTCCCGCGCTGCTTGGCCCGCTTGTCCATCATCGCGTCGGTCATCGGCGTGTGGATGAACGCGGGGGAGACCGTGTTCACCAGCAGGCCCTCGGAGGCGTAGGAGCGCGACAGGCCCTTCGCGAACGAGAGCACCCCGGCCTTGGCGGCGCAGTAGGGCAGCTCGTCGTCGTACGGCTGCGAGGCGTCCTCGGACACCAGGTAGACGATGCGTCCCCAGCCGCCCTGTCGCAGGTCGCCGATGAACTCGCGCGTGATCCGCACCGGCCCCATCAGGTCGATGTCGAGCGTCTCCGCCCAGCCGGCCTCGTCGATCTCGTGGAACATGCCCTGGGCGCCGGTGACGCCCGACGACTGCACCAGGATGTCGATCTCGCCGACCGCTTCACGCACCTTGTCGTGCAGGGCGGCGAGGCTCTCGGCGCTCCGCACGTCGGCGGCGAAGGCGTGCAGCTTGCCGAGCGGCGCCTCGAGCTGGTCCGCACTGGTGTCCAGACGGCTCTGGTCGATGTCGGTGACGACCACGGTCGCACCCTCTGCCAGGAGGATGCGCGCCGTGTTCCAGCCGATGCCGGAGTCGCCGCCGAAGACGAGTGCGGTCTTGCCCTGGATACCGAGGTCCACCCGGGCCCCTACGCGTGTGCCGACGCGTCGGCGACGGCGGGCGTGGTCGCGGAGGCCAGCGGGGTGCTGGGCGCGCGGTTCTCGGCGGAGACCATCCACGCGAGCTGCTCGAGGCGCTCGATGAAGCCGTGGAGCAGGTCCGCGGTCGTCGGGTCCTCGTCGTCGACCTCGTCGTGGACGTCGCGCATGGTGCCCGTCGCCTGGTACAGCCGGAGCGTGACCTGGTCGATGGCGTCGTGCGTGGTGATCTCGCCCGAGGGGAACGCGTCGAGGTGGCTGCCCGCGGAGACGGTCGCCGAGCGGCCGTCCGGCACGAGGTACAGCGCACGCATGCGCTCGGCGGTGTCGTCGGCGAACTCTCGAGCTGCGTCGACGATCTCGTCGAGCTGCAGGTGGAGGTCGCGGAAGTTGGTGCCCAGGATGTTCCAGTGGGCCTGCTTGCCCTGCAGGTGCAGGTCGATGAGGTCCACGAGGACCGCCTGGAGGTTCTTGGCCATCTTGTCCGAAGCGTGCATGGTTGTGGCTCCTTTCGCGTCGGTGTGACCGTTCCGGTCTACGCGGTGCCGCAGTGCGCGCTCTCAGTGCGCTCGGAGGCAGCGTCCCCCGAGGTCGTCCGGTGCAGCGTCGCTCAGTGCGACGGCGCGGGGTCGACCTGGTCGACGGCGTCGCGCATCTGCTCCAGGAAGCCGGCGACGATCCGCGCCTCGGACGCGGGGAGCCCCTCGGCGATCGACATCATCCGGCGGTGCATCACGCCGAGCGTGGCGCGGACCTCGTCGTCGGTCTCGGTCGTCGGCGTGATGACGAGGGCCCGGCGGTCGGTGGGGTGCGGATCGCGGCGGACGTGGTTCGACTTGACCAGGCGGTCGATGAGGATGGTCGTCGAGGCCGACGAGATCTTGAGGTACGCGGCGAGGTCCTTCGGGCTCACGGCGGTGCCGGAGCGCTGCGCCTGCAGCAGGAAGCGCACGGCGAGCAGGTCGGTCTCGCCCATGCCCATCGAGTCACGGGTGCGACGGCGCATGGCCGTCTCGGCGGATCGGTACCGGCGCAGGGCGTTCAGCACCGCGACCCCGCGTTGGGTCGCGTCGTCGTCCGGGAACCAGTACCCGGACGCCTCGGTGATCTCCTGCGTCGACATGGCGTTCAGGGTAACCCGTCTCGTATCTCGGCCGTCTAGTGAACTCCCGGGTTCTGCCACGACCGGTGCGTCCGCGCCGTCCGATGCGTTCGCAACGACCGTTGCGTCCGCACCGGACGGACAGGAGGCCCGTGGCGGGGTCGCCACGGGCCTCCTGTCCGGTGGTTCGTCGCGTTACGCGGCTGCCTGCTCGTCCGTGCCGGCTGCGGCCTCGGCGAGCGCGGTGAGCGCGCCCTGCACGAGCGTCGTGACCTCGGCGTCCTCACGCGGGTGCGTCTCCGCGAAGCGGACGACCGACTGCGGGATGGCGACCTTGACGTCCTCCAGGACCTTCGCGCCGGCGATGCCGGCGGCCTTGCGGGCGTCGTCGTGGGCCCAGACGCCGCCGTACTGGCCGAACGCCGAGCCGATCACGGCGAGGGGCTTGCCGGACAGCGGCGAGGCGCCGAACGGACGCGAACCCCAGTCGAGCGCGTTCTTCAGGACGGCGGGGATGGTGCCGTTGTACTCGGGGGTGATCAGCAGGACGGCGTCCGAGGTAGCGATCGCGTCCCGGAAGGCGACGGCAGCGGCGGGCGGGGTGTCGCCGTCGATGTCCTCGTTGTAGAACGGCAGGTCGACGATGCCGTCGAAGGTGTGCAGCTCGATGCCCTCCGGCGCGTGGTGCGCGGCGGCCTCGGCGAGCTTGCGGTTGATGGAGTCGGCGCGCAGGCTGCCGACGAGGACGAGGACGTTCGTCATGGAGCTCCTTCTGTTGCGGGATGTTGTTGCTGGACGGAAAGGTGTCAGCGACAACCAATGCGATCGTAGGGGGCGCTATTCCCGGTCCGCTGAGTACGGTGGCGTCGTGACCACGCTTCGCACCCCGGCCAGCACGCCACGAACCACCGACCCGACCTGGTGGCGCGATGCCGTCGTCTACCAGGTCTACCCACGCAGCTTCGCCGACACGGACGGCGACGGGCTCGGTGACGTCGCGGGCATCACGAGCCGGGTGCCGTACCTGGCGTCGCTCGGCGTCGATGCCCTGTGGCTCTCCCCGTTCTTCCCGTCGCCCCTGGCCGACGGAGGCTACGACGTCGCCGACTACCGCGCCGTCGACCCGAAGCTCGGGTCCCTCGACGACCTGGACGCCCTGGTCCGCGCCGCACACGAGCACGACCTCAAGGTCATCGTCGACATCGTGCCGAACCACACCTCGGACCAGCACGAGTGGTTCCGGGCTGCGCTGGCGTCCTCTCCGGGGTCGGCCGAGCGGGCGCGGTACGTGTTCCGTGAGGGCTCTGGCGCCTCCGGGGAACTGCCGCCGAGCGACTGGGTGTCGAACTTCGGCGGCAGCGCGTGGACCCGGGTTCCGGACGGGCAGTGGTACCTGCACCTGTTCGCCCCCGAGCAGCCCGACCTGGACTGGTCGAACCCCGAGGTCCGCGCCGACTTCGAGGACACCCTGCGCTTCTGGTCGGACCGGGGCGTGGACGGCTTCCGTGTGGACGTCGCGCACGGGCTGGCGAAGGACCTGTCGACCCCGTACCGGCCGTCGAACGAGCAGGAGCTGCCGCTCGACGGCTCCGACCCGCTGTACGACCGCGACGAGGTGCACGAGATCTTCGCCACCTGGCGCCGGGTGCTCGACGAGTACGACCCGCCCCGTGCCGCGGTCGCCGAGGCATGGGCTCCGGCACCCCGCCGTGTCCTGTACGCCCGGCCGACGGAGCTCGGGCAGGCCTTCAACTTCGACCTGCTTGAGGCCCCGTTCGAGCCCGATGTGTTCCGTCGGATCATCGAGCGGAACCTGGCCGCCTCGGAGCAGTCCGGTGCCTCGAGCACCTGGGTGCTGTCGAACCACGACGTCGTGCGGCACCCCACCCGCTACGGCCTGCCGGACGGCACCGACACCGACGCCTGGCTCATGACGGACGGCACGACGCCGGAGCTCGACCGCGCACGGGGGCTCCGTCGGGCCCGAGCGGCGACGCTGCTGATGCTGGCGCTGCCCGGGTCGTCGTACGTCTACCAGGGCGAGGAGCTCGGGTTGCACGAGGCCGCCGCGATCCCGCGCGACCTGCTGCAGGACCCGAAGTGGCTCCGCACCGGGCACACCGTGAAGGGCCGGGACGGCTGCCGCGTGCCGATCCCGTGGACGCGCTCCGGGCCGTCGTTCGGCTTCGGGGACGTCGCACCGCACCTGCCGCAGCCGCAGGACTTCGGGGAGTCCTCGGTCGAGGCCGAGGACGGCGATCCCGAGTCGACCCTGTCGCTGTACCGCCGGGCGCTGGCCGCCCGCCGTCGCCTGCAGCAGGGGGAGGCGCTGACGTGGCTGGAGTCCGGCTCGGAGGTCGTGGCGTTCGCGCGGCACGACGGCTGGCGGTCGGTCACGAACTTCGGCACCGCACCGGTGCCCCTGCCGGCCGGGACCGTCGTCGTCGCGTCCGGGCCGCTCGATGGGGTCGCACCGGGGCTGCTGCCGGGTGAGACGACGGTGTGGCTGGCCTGAGCGGTCCGCTTGCGCCGTTCGTCCTCCACAGCCGGGAGGCCCGTGGGGGCGTTCCACAGATCGTCCCGCCGCCGTCCGGGGGTGACGTCCCGGTCGCGAGCATCGGGGCATGACAGATCCCACTGCTCCAGCTCCAGCTCCTGCCCCGGCACCTTCCCTCGACCGGCGGTCGTTCCGCTCGCGGGTCGTCCGCCGTCTCGCCGCGGCGTGCGCCACCCTGACCGCGATCGGCGTGCTCGCGGCACCCTCGGTCCTGCCGTCCGGGTCGAGTGCGGCCGCCCTCGACTTCCCGTACGTCAACCAGTTCTCCAGTGCGTCCGGCGGTGCCCTGCACGGTGACGCCGCGGTGTCCGGCGGCCGACTGCGGCTCACCGACGACATCCGGAACCAGGCGGGGGCGTGGTCGACGAACGACACGTTCCCGTCGGACACCGGGCTCGAGATCGAGTTCACGTACGCGATGCACACCGAGAAGGACGACCCCGGTGCCGACGGCCTGCTGCTGTACCTGGCCGACGGCGCCGCAGCGCAGGGCGTCGGGTCCTTCGGCGCCGGTCTCGGGTACGCCTGCCGCAAGGAAGCGACCGAGGGAGGGGGCCGGGAGTGCGACCTGCCGGGCGTCCCCGGGGGCTTCGCGGCCGTCGCGATCGACCACTACGGCAACTTCTCGTCACGCATCAACGGGTCCGGTCCCGGAGCACAGCCCGACCACGTGGTGGTCCGGGGCTCCGGCAACGGGACCGAGGGCTACCGCTACGTCGCCGGTGCCGCGGCACCCGGTGGCACCGTGACGGCCGGTTCCACGCCCCGGACGGTCCGGATCACCCTGCTGCCCGACGACGACGGCGGGCTCGCGGTCTCCGTCCGGCTGCAGGTCGGCTCGACCATGCGCACCGTGCTCGACTCTGTTCCGCTGCACGGCGAGGGGCAGGCCGCGCTGCCGAGCACGCTGCGCCTCGGGTTCGCCGGGGCCACCGGCAGCCACGTCGACAAGCACGAGGTCGACGCACTCCGGGTCTGGAAGCCGGCGGACCTGTCCGTCGAGCACGACCTGCCCGCGACCGCGACGGCGGGCGAACCGCTCCGCTACACCGTGACGGCGCGGAACCCCGGCCCGAACGCCGCCGACCCGAGCCCGCTGCAGGTCGACGTGCCCGACGGCGTCGAGGACGTCACCTGGACCTGCACGGCCGCGGACGGCTCCGCCTGCGCGACCGGGTCGGGCACCGGTGACGTCGCGACCGACCTGTCGTTGCCCCGAGGGGGTTCCGCCGTCGTCTCGATCGAGGGCCGGGTGGCCGAGGGCACGTCCGGAGCGCTGGAGAGCGTGGCGACCATCGCCCCGCCGACCTCGTTGTCCGACACGAACGAGGCCGACAACGCCTCGCTGGCGACCACCACCGTCACGGCACCGGTGATCGCCGCCGACGTCGAGACGGACAAGTCGGTGTCGCCGTCGACCGTGCGGCCCGGTGACGAGGTCGAGTACCTCGTGACGGCCCGGAACCGGGGGCCGTCCGTGGCGCAGCAGGTCGGGGCGGTCGACGACCTGCCCCAGGCCATGCGGTTCGTGGGCTCCGACGACGGGTGCACGGCCGAGGGGCAGCGGGTGACCTGCAGCTCCGACGTGTCGCTCGAGGTGGGCGAGACCCTGGACTTCCGGATCCGCGCCGAGCTCGACCCCGCGTACGAGGGGGACGGCTCCGACGTGGTGAACGTGGCGACGGCGACCTCGCCGACCGACGCGGACGGCGGCGACCCGTCCACCGGCGTCGCGATCGTCGTGGGTCCGGACGACGAGGGGCCCGCGCCGAGCCCCGTGCCGACGAGCGGCCCCGTGCCGACGACCGGGCCGGCTCCGGACGACGGTGACGGCTCCGGTGGCGACGGCTCCGGAGGCGACGACGGTACCGGCGTCGACGACGGCGGCGGAGCCGGTGGCCCCGCGGCCGACCGTCGGGCGGCTGCCCCCGTCGGAGCCCTCGCCTACACCGGCACCGAAGGTCTCGGGCTCGCGGCTGCGCTCGCTGCCCTGGCCGCCGCCGCCGGGTCCGTGTGCTGGTGGCTCGCCCGACGTCGTGCTCGTCGGAACGCGCCGACCGACGACCCGCAGCAGCCCTGACACCGCCGGGACGGCACCGGACGGCGGTGTCGTCCCGGTGCACGGGTTGTGGACGTCCACAGGGGGTCGAGTCCGCTCCGGTCGGGCGTCCACCCCACCGGCGGTAGGATCGGATCCACGATCCGCATGCCCGAAAGAGGTCTCGTGTCCGACACCGTGGACGACGCCACCACCGTGGAAGACGCGACCCAACGCGCGCGGTACTGGCCGATCCCGATCCTCCGGGCGGTCCCCGCAGCGGTCGTCGCGATGGTGATCACCTTCTCGACCAACCACGCCGCGGGCTACGGTCTCCTGCTGTTCGGCGGCTTCGCCCTGGTCGAGGGGCTCGTGCTCCTGTTCGGCGGGATCTCCCGACTGCCCCTCGACGGTCGATCGCGTCGCACGACCGTGCTGCAGGCCGTCATCACCCTGCTCGCCGCCGTCGCCGCGTTCACGTGCAACGGGTTCGGGCTGCCGGCCTTCATCACGGTCATCGTCGCGTTCGCGGTGCTGACCGGGGCCCTCGAGCTGTCGCAGGGGCTCCGTGCCCGGCGACGCTCGCCCTTCGCTCGCGACTGGACCACGATCGGCGGCCTCACGCTGCTGCTCGCGGTCGCCTTCCTCATCACGCCGCCGGACTACTCCCAGCAGCTCGGTGGCGTGGAGCAGGTCACCGGCACCCTCGACGCCTCGATCGTGCTCGTCGGCCTGCTCGGCGCGTACCTCGCCATCACGGCCGTCTTCCACGTGATCGCCGGCCTCTCGCACAAGTGGGGCACGGCCACGCCGGCCGTCGCCCCGGACGGAGCACCACACGCATGACCACCCCCAGCCGTCGTGACCGTCTGCGCCCGGTCGAGCTCCTCGGGATCTCCGCGATCATCGCGGTGTTCACCGGGCTCGTCGTGCTGTTCTCGACGCGGGAACTGCAGCTGGCCGTGATCTTCCTCGGCGTCGCGTTCATCGTGGTCGTCGTCGTGCTCGCGATGCTGCAGCTCGCCTCGTCGAGCGAGCAGGACGACAACGACATGCTCGGCGGGCACAAGACGCCGGGCGAGGGCGACGGCGACGACTTCCACTGACGGCTGACGTCTGACGGCTGACCTCTCCGGGCGGACACGCCCGAGATCACGAATCCGCCACGGTCCTGTCAGGATCGCGGGTCCCGCCGACACCTCTGAGTGAAGGAGGTGGGATGTGGACGTGACGACCGGCACCGACACGGACGAAGGACTCGTCCGTGCGATGGCACAGGGGGACACCGGCGCGCTCGCCCGGGCGTTCGACCGGTACGCCGCCACCCTCACCCGCTACGCGTGGGCGCTGGTCGACGACCGGTCCGACGTCGAGGAGATCGTGCAGGACGCGTTCCTGACGCTCTGGCAGCGTGCCGCGACCCTCGAGCTGCCGGCGGACACGGTGCTGCCGTGGCTGCTCGTCGTGTGCCGCAACCACGCCTTCAACACCGGGCGCAAGCAGGCCCGGCGCCGCACGGACGAGCTGCCGGAGCACCTCGCTTCGCCCGCCGACCACGACGAGGCCCGCGAGACCCTGCGCTGGGTCCGCGCCGAGATCGCCGCGCTCCCGGACCTCGACCGCCGCATCTGCGAGCTCTGCCTGCTCGAGGGGCACTCGTACGCCGAGGCCGCCGAACTCCTCGGACTCACGGTCGGCGCGGTCACCCAGCGGGTGTCCCGCAACCGTCGACGACTCAAGAAGGTGGTGATGCACGATGAACACTGAGCCTCCGCAGGGAGACGACCTGCAGCGCATGCTCGTCTCGATGAAGCAGAACGTCCTCGAACGTGCCACCCCGCTCCCGAAGCGTCGTCGGGGGCGGTCCGGGATCGTCATCGGTGTCGTCGCGCTGCTCGCCGTCGGCACCGCGACCGGTGCGGTCGCCCTGACCCTGTCGCAGCAGAACGCCGACCCGGTCGCCGCTCCCACCCAGACCCAGCAGCCCGAGCCCGCGCCGTCCTCCACGACGCCGAGCTCCGCCCCGATCACGGGTGCCCCGGTGCCGAAGCCCACCCCGACGTCGACACCGACCCCCGCCGCGGCGACGATCCCGGCGACGTGCCGCGACATGGTCCCGGCAGAGGACTACGCCCGGCTCTTCGGGGAGACTCCGCTGACCGAGATCTCGAAGGCGAAGGACGGGACGGCCGGCGGCGATGGTGAGGACGTCACCTGGGCGAACGGCGAGTCGAAGATCATCTGCACGTGGGCCGATCCCAGAGCCGACGTCAGTGGGCTCACCATGACCGTCGGGACGGCCGGGCCCGGGGCCGCGGACGTGCTCGCCACCAGTCCGCTGGAGTGCGAGGACCGCGACGGCGGGCGGGTGTGCCAGTCGTCCGTCCCGGCCGAGGCTGCCCCGGTGGACCAGGTCTCCACCTTCTTCCTGCGCGACGACACGTTCATCGTGATCCGGCAGGCGAACTTCCCGACCGACGGGCTGCTGGACGCCGTCGTCGGGGAGATCTGGGGGGACTGACGGCCTGGAGGCACGTGGCGGACCCGACCCGTGCCTCCAGTCCGTCGGTGGTCAGATCGTGAGCAGGAACGGTCGCCTCGCGCACCGTGACGCGACCGTTCCTGCTCACGAAGCACAGTGAACGCGACCCGCGTCACCCGACCCGCGCCGCCACGATGTCGCGCGCCAGCGTCCGGACCGCGCGGCTCGGCTCCGGGGACGTCCGGACCGCCAGGCCGATGCGGAGCGGGTCGACCTCGTCCTCCAGGTCGAGCACCGCCCCGTCGTACCGCACCCCTGAGTCCGGCACGACCCCGACGCCGAGCCCGGCCGAGGCGAACCGGATCACGGCGGGCATGTCGTTCATCTCCGCGACGATGCGCCGACGGATGCCGAGCCGCTCGAGTGCTCCGTCGAGGATGATCCGGTTGCCGAACCCGTGCGCCGTGTCGACGAAGGGCTCGTCGGCGAGTTCGGCGAGCGACGCCGACGACCGGCCGGCGAGCGGGTGGTCCGACGCGGTGAAGACCCGGAACGGCATCTCCCGCAGCGGCTCCACGACGACGCCGGCGGGCACGGTGGGCAGGCCCGTGTAGGCGATGTCGAGCCGCCCGGCGACCAGGTCCTGCACGAGGCCGGTCGTCCCCGACGGTGAGGTCATCAGCTCCACGGCGACGAGCGGGTGCTGCCGCCGGAACCGCTGCAGCACGCCCGTCAGGTCGACGATGTCCATGCTCGTGAAGATGCCGAGCCGCACCCGGCCCCGCAGGTCGGCGTCGTCGGCGGTGGCCAGGTCGCGCATCCGGTCGAGGGACTCGAGGACCGCGCGGGCGTGGGGGAGCAGGTCCTCGCCGGCGGGGGTCAGCACGAGCTGTCGGCCGGTGCGGTCGAAGAGCCGCACGCCGAAGCTGCGCTCGAGCGAGGCGATGCCCGCGGACACCGTGGACTGCGCGGCCCAGAGCCGTTCCGCGGCCCGGGTGACGCTGCCCTCGGCGGCGACGGTGACGAACTGTTCGAGCAGTCGGGTCTCCATCGTCCGAGTATCGAGCAGATCGATCGTGCACATCAAGCGCATCCGTTGGACTCGATGCACCGCGAGCGCGATCATCGGAGCATGTCAACCGTCACCGACACCCCGACGGGCACCGTCCCCGCCACCACCGCCGCTCCCGCATCCGCGAGCGACCGTGTCGTCGCGCCGCGCGGACGCCGTGTCCACACCCGTCGGCGCCACGGTTTCGGCTTCTGGGTCGTCGCCTTCGCCTTCCTCGCGGTGATGGCCTTCGCGACCGTCCCCGCACCTCTCTACGTCATCTACCAGGCCCGCGACGGCTTCCCGACCTTCACCACGACGGTGATCTTCGCGGCGTACGGGGTCGGGGTCGTCGGGTCGCTGTACCTGGCGGGACACCTCAGCGACGTGCACGGACGCCGTCCGCTCATCCTGGTGTCGATCGCCCTCGAACTCGTCGCCGCCGTGCTGTTCCTGCTCTGGAACGACGTCACCGGCCTCATCGTCGCCCGGCTCGTGACCGGCCTCGGCGTCGGGACGCTGACGGCGACCGCGACGGCACACCTCGGTGAGCTCCGGGTCCGTGCCACCGGGTCGAGCGACTCCGCGAAGGGCGCGAGCGTCGCTGCCGGGGCGGTGAACCTCGGTGGCCTGTCGCTCGGCGCCCTGGTCGGCGGAGCACTCGCCGAGTTCGTCGGGCAGCCGCTCATGGTCCCGTACGTGGTGTTCGTGATCGCGCTGGCCGTCGCGTTCGTGCTCGTGCTGGCCGCACCGGAGACGGTCGACCGTCCCGAGCAGCCCGTGGCCTACCGCCCGCAGCGCATGCAGGCGCCGGAGGGGCAGGGTGCCGCGTTCTGGGCCGCCGGGGCAGCGGCGTTCGCCGCGCTCGCCGTGCAGGGCCTCTTCACCTCGGTCGCGCCGAGCTTCCTCGGCACCACCTTCCACGTCACCGACCGCCTGGCCGCCGGAGCCACGACCTTCGGGGTCTTCGCCGCGAGCGCGCTGTCGCAGATCGTCTTCGCCCGACTGTCGCAGCGTGCGCAGATCCGGCTCGGCATGGTGCTCCTGGTCATCGGGCTGGTCGTCCTCGCCGTCGCCGCGGTCCTGTTGCAGGTCGCCGGGTTCATCGGCGGCGGGGTCGTCGCTGGAGCCGGCGTCGGCCTGCTGTTCCGCGCCGCGATCGGCAGCGCCGCAGCACTCGTCGGCCCGGAGCGTCGAGGCGGCGTGCTCGCCGCCACGTTCCTCATCGCCTACGCCGGGCTCACCGTGCCGGTCGTGGCCGTCGGGGCAGCGCTGCTGGTGATCCCGACGCTCCCCGTCCTGATCGGGTACGTGGTGCTCGTCGCCGTCCTGGCCGTCATCGCCGGCACCCGACTGGCCGCGCGCGCCTGACGCCTGGTGGGCCTCCCGTCCGCCCGGAACCAGGTTCCGGACACCGAACCACGCGATCGCGCGGTGCCGTGTCCGGTACCTGGTTCCGTCGTGCGGTCGAACTCCCGGCATACTGGGCGCGTGCCCCGGAACCGCAACCGTCCCGTGATCACCGGCGTCGCGGCCGTGGTCGCCGCCGGTCTCCTCGCCGGCGGGTTGTTCCTGACGGCACGGCAGGGCGCGGACGACCCGACCATCGGTGCCGGCTCGGCCTCACGGACGCCGAGCGACGTGCCGACGGCCGCCGGTGACGGCACCGTCACCATCACCCGCACCGGGCCGGACATGCCCGGCAGCACCGCGCTCGGCCGGTGCGACACCACGAGCCAGGCGGCCGTCGCGCAGTACGAGACCGAGGCCCTGGGCCGCGTCACCCTGCAGTGCGGCACCGCTGCCCAGGGCTACGAGCACATCCGGGTGCGGCACACCGCCGACTGGCAGGACGTCGTCACCGGGCACGGCTCGCGCGACTGGGACGACGCCATGCTCACGGCGGTGCAGACGGCGCTCGAGGACCCGCGCCCCGGGTTCCCGCTCGACGCCGGCGACGGCAAGGTCTGCTACGCCGCACCCGTCCGGTTCGACGACGGCGCACGCCCCGACGACGAGCCCTGGGTCAAGGTGATCGTCTCGGCCACCACCGACCGGGTGATCACGGCGTACCCCACGCGCACCGACGACTGCTGACGCGGGCGGGCGGGGCGCTGCCCACTGACGCCGTACGACACCACCGTTGTCGTACGACATCGGCCCTGTCGCAACCGGTGCCACGCAACAGTCCGCGTGTGCACGAAGCGTCAATGTCGTCGTCGTACGACGTCGACTCTGTCGTTCGGCGTCGCCACCCCCGCCGCAGCGCCCCCGATCGCGACGCCCGCACGCCCGCACGCCCGCGCGCGGACCCTACGCGTGCACCTCGTACTCGTGCCGCCGGTGCGACACCGGCTCCAACTGGAACGTCGAGTGCTCCACCGGCACGTCGAAGTGCTCCGCCACGCACCGCTGCAGCTCGTCGAGGATCGCCGGGGCGTGCGCCGTCGAGAAGCAGTGGTCGTCGACGACCACGTGCGCGGTCAGGTTCGGCACCCCGGTCGCCACGAGAGTCGCGTGCAGGTCGTGCACCGCGATGACGTGGTCGAGCTCGAGGATGTGACCACGCACGTCGTCGAGGTCGAGCCCCGGCGGCGTCGACTCGAGCAGCACGTTCGCGGTCTCGCGCAGCAGCCGGATCGCCCGCGGCAGGATGAGCAGGCCGATCAGGATCGCGGCGACGGAGTCCGCCCGCTCCCACCCGGTCAGCATGAGCACGATCGCGGCGATGATGACGGCGACCGAGCCGAGGGTGTCGTTGAGGACCTCGAGCCGGGCGGCGCGCGAGGTGAACCCCTCGCCCGAGGCCCGCAGCAGCACCGCGTAGGCCACCAGGTTGCCGACGAGGCCGACGATGCCGAAGACGAGCAGCGGCCCGGAGTGGATCTCCTCCGGCACGAACAGCCGCTGCACCGCCGAGATGATCACGTAGACCCCGACGGCGAGCAGGATCGCGGCCTGTGCCGTGGCCCCGAGGACCTCGGCCCGCTGGAAGCCCCAGGTGCGCTGCGCGGTCGGGGACCGGCGGGCGAGCCGCGTCGCGACCAGCCCGATGCCGAGTCCGCCGGTGTCGACGACCATGTGCCCGGCATCGACGAGCAGCGCGAGTGAACCCGTGACCACGGCGCCGACGACCTCGGCGAGCAGGATGCCCGCCGAGATGCAGAACGCGATGAGCAGTGCGCGCTCGGACGCGTGCCCTGCTCCGTGGTCGTGACCCATGTGCCACATCGTAGGGATCGGCACCGACGACATGCCAGGATCGGGACGTGACCCGGTCGCCCTACGAGCTGTCCACACCGCCGGACGTGCTGGCCCGGCTGCACCAGCGGCTCCGCACGTACTTCGGCCCCGTCCCGCCCGGGCACGTCGGCCGCGGCGAGGGCGTCTTCGACGTCGTCGGCACTCCACGTCGGTGGCTCTGGCCGGTGCTCGCGGTGTTCGCCCGCGACTCCGTCATGTTCCCGGTCTGGGAGCGGGACGTCCCGTTCACGGTCGAGAACCGGCCGACTCGCGTCCGCCGCGGGTCAGGGGTCAGCCTGGAGGCCCGGGTCGCCGTCCGCGCGCACCGCACCTTCCGGTTCCGCTCCGGGAGCCGCACGATGGTGGACGCCATCACCGCCGAACCGGACGGCCTGGTCGACCACCTCGGTCGCCACGGGCGCGTCAGCGCCCGGCTCCGGGCGCAGGTCGACGCGGACGGTCCCGACGCGGGCGCCCTGCGCCTGGTCTCCACGCGCGTGACGTTCCGTGCGCTGGGACGCGATCTGCGCCTCCCGGCCGCCCTGAGCCCGCGTGTGACGCTCACAGAACGATTCGATGACGAAGCCGACCTGCAGCGCGTGTCCCTGGTGCTCGCGGCGCCGGTGCTCGGCACGCTGTACCGGTACGAGGGGGCGTTCCGGTACGAGATCGCGCCGGACACAGAACGGGGATGAGATGAGCGACCAGAAGGGCCGCGTCGTGGTCGCGGGAGCGAGCGGCTTCGTGGGGCGGTACCTGCGGGACGCCTTCACCGAAGAGGGGTACCGGGTCGTCACCGTCGGCCGGACCGGCGACGCCGTGTGGGGCAACACCATGCGCATCCGGGAACTCGTCGACGGCGCCGCGATGGTCGTGAACATGGCGGGCAAGAGCGTCAACTGCCGGTACGGCCGACGCAACCGTGCGGAGATCATGCGCTCGCGGGTGGACACCACGCTCGAGCTCGCCGAGGCCATCCGGACGTCCGAGCACCCGACGCCGCTGTGGATGAACGCCTCGACCGCGACGATCTACCGGCACGCCGACGACCGCCCACAGGACGAAGCGACGGGGGAGATCGGCGAGGGGTTCTCGGTCTCCGTCGCCCGCGCGTGGGAGGACGCCTTCTTCGGCGCCGACCTGCCCGGCACCCGTCGCGTGGCGCTGCGGATGGCGATCGTGTTCGGCGACGGCAGCGCCCTGCTGCCGCTCCTCCGGCTCGCGCAGGCGGGCCTCGGCGGGCCGCAGTACGACGGGCCGTGGGTACCGACGCGCTCCCGGCTCCGCAGCGGCACGTACCACCACCACCGGCCCACGCACGGTCGGCAGCGCTTCAGCTGGGTGCACATCGCCGACGTCCTGGGGTCGATCCGGTTCCTCCGCGACCACCCGGAGATCGAGGGGCCGGTGAACATCTCGAGCCCGAACCCGTCCGACAACCGCACCGTGATGGCGACCCTCCGCGACGCCGTCGGGCGCCGGTTCGGGGTGCCGACCTGGCGGTGGATGCTCGAGCTCGGGTCGTTCGCGATCCGCACCGAGACCGAACTCGTGCTGAAGAGCCGGTGGGTGGTGCCGACCCGGTTGACCCAGGCCGGCTACGAGTTCCGGTACCCGCACCTGCGCGGGGCGCTCGCCGGGATCATCGCGGAGCGTCGCCAGCACCGGGGCTGAGCGCCGGGTCGAGATCGCGCGGACTGCCGCTCGCGAGCGGACCGGGCGGCACGTCGTGCGACCTCGGCGACACGGCAGCGGCACTTCGTGCGACCTCGTCGGCGAGGGCCGGCCGCGGTCCGCGGTCCCCCGCCGGTCGCGACGACCACAGCACGGCGGCCACGACGACCGCGCCGGCGAGCACCTCGACCAGGTCGGGCACCTCGCCGAAGGCCGCCCACGACGCGAGCACCCCGACCACGGGCACGAGCATCGAGAACGGCGCGACCGTGCTCGAGGGGTAGGCCGCCAGCAGCCGCGACCAGATGCCGTACCCCACCAGGGTCGCGACGACCACGATGTAGAGCAGGCCGAGGTCGGCGGGCAGCGCCGCCGCCGTGAACGCGGTGCCCAGAGCGGTACCGATGCGCTCCGGTCCCTCGACCACGAGTGACAGCACGACCATCGGGACCGGCGGCACGACGGACCACCACAGGGTCAGGTGCAGCGGGTTCGCGGCCCCCGCGCGCCGGGTCGCGACGTTGCCGATCGCCCACCCGAGCGCACCGCACAGCGCGAGCACGACGGGCAGCAGCGCGGCGGTCTGGGAGCGGTGCAGGGCGATCGCGGCGAGGGCGGCCACGGCGACGGTGACCCCGACGACCTGCCGGCCGGTCAGCCGCTCGCGCAGGAACACCCCGGCCAGCACCACCGTGAACGGCGCGGATGCCTGCAGCACGAGCGAGGCCAGCCCCGACGGCATGCCGGACGCCATGCTGAGGTACAGGAACGAGAACTGCAGCACCCCGAGCCCGAGGCCGACGAGCAGCAGTCGCCCGAACGGGATCCGCGGCCGCGGCACGAACAGCAGCGTCGGGACCGCCAGGATCGTGAACCGCAGCGCTGCGAGCAGGAACGGTGGGAAGTGCTCGAGCGCGAGCGCCGTCGCGGGGAAGTTCAGTCCCCAGACCACGGCGACGACGACGGCAAGCAGGCGGTCTCGGGTGGTCATGCTCCTCATCGTCCCCGGCACGACGTTGTAGGTCCATCGAATCCTGCGAGAACGACGATGTAGGCTCCCTGCATGGTCGACTTCGACGTGCAGCTGCTGGCAGTCCTGCGGGAGCTCGCCGAGCGCGGCAGCGTCACGGCGGTCGCCGAGGCCACCCACCGCACACCGAGCGCCGTCTCCCAGCAGTTGCAGACGCTGCAGCGGCAGGTCGGGGTCCCGCTGGTCGAGCGCGTCGGGCGCGGCGTCCGGCTGACCCCGCACGGCGAAGTGCTCGCGGGCCTGGCGTCCGGGGTCGCGACCGCCATCGCGCGGGTGGACGCCGCCTGGCAGGAGCACCTCGGCGGCACGACCGGACCGGTGTCGCTGGCGATCTTCCCGTCGGCGGCGGAACTGCTGCTGCCCGGCGTGCTCACCCGGATGCAGGCACACCCGGGCATCGCGCTGACCCTGGTCGACGTGGACGTCAGCGAGGGGGAGTTCGCACCGCTCGCGGCCGACCACGACGTGGTCGTCGGGCACCGGTCCGACGGCGTCCGCCCGGCCGACCAGGGATCGGTCGACACCGTGCCGCTGCTCCGCGAACCCCTCGACGTCGCCCTGCCGCCCGGGCACGCCCTGGCCGGCCGCGCACGCGTGGGCATCGACGAGGTCGTCGGGGAACGCTGGATCGGCGTGCCGGAGGGCTACCCGATCGACCGCGTGCTGCACGCGATGGCCGCGGCGACGGACACCCCGCCGAGCGTCGCGTTCCGCACGATCCACCTGCCGGTCATCGAGAACCTGGTGGCGTCCGGTCACGGCATCGCACTCGTCCCGCGGTACACGTCGGGCACGCGGGCCGCCGGGCGCTTCCACCTGGCGGAACTCGCCGACGTCCGTGCCGGACGCCGCATCGAGGCACTGGTCCGCCCCGACCGTGCCGTCCGTCCCGTGGTGCGCACCGTCCTGGAGGCGCTGGTCGCCGTCGCCCTGGACGTCACCACCTGAGACGGTGGCGCCCACTGCCGGGCGCACGCCGTGCCTCCAGGCCGCCTGTCAGCGCACCTGGAACGTCAGCGCACCTGGAACGTCAGCGCACCTGGAACGGCGTGCCGAGCGGCAGGCGCTCCGCCAGCGCGGTGATGTCGGCGTTGTGCATGCGGATGCAGCCGTGCGAGGCGGCGGTGCCGATGCTCGACGTGTCCTCCGTGCCGTGCAGCCCGATCTGGCCGGGGCCGCCGCCGAACGAGTTGAGCACGTCCGAGAACGCCGTCGTGCCGTACGCGTACGGGCCGTAGCCCTCGTTCGTCGGCGCGAGCAGCTCGGTCAGCGCGAACCGGCCAGTCGGCGACGGGGTGCCGCCGGTGCCGGTGGCGACGGGGTAGCTGTCGACGACCTTGCCGTCCTTGTACAGGTCGAGCGTCTTCGTCGAGCGGGTGACGACGATCGCGTACGGGTCCTCGGTCAGGGTGACGGCGCTGGTCGGCACCCATCCGGTGCTGCCGTTCGGGCGCTGTGCGAGCTGCACCTCCGCCCAGCCGTCCTGCTGGTCGACGACCCGGAAGACGAGCGGGGCACCGGACGCCTGCGGGTTCTCGAGGGTCTGTGTCGCCGTGCCGCCCGCGCTCGCGCTGACCGGGACGGACGCGCCGGTCACGGCGGCGACGGTGGTGCTGGCCGGGGCGTCGACCGCGTCGACGGGTGCTGCCGACCGGGTCGGCTCCGGTGTCGTCGTGGGGGTCGGCGTCGGTGCCGCGACGGACCGGGTCGGTGTCGGGGCGGGCGCTGCTGACAGGGGACCGAGCGCGACGAACGCGACGGCCCCCGCACAGACGACGGCCACGGCGGCGGCGATCACAGTCGCACGCCGCCGTGGCTCGGTCGGGAGGATCGGCAAGATCAGCCCGTGAAGTTCGCCGTTCCGGGCACCGGGACGGCGACCGGTGCCGTGCCCGGGTCACCGGCAGCGGCCGGGTCGGCGACGAAGGTGCCATCGGCCGAAGCGGTCTGGCTCGAGGACCGGCCTTCGAGCGTGGCGGTGTACGCGCCGGCGCTCACGGCGCCCTCGGGCAGGACCACCACGACGACGATGTCGCCCTCGTCGTCCGCCACCGAAGCGTTGGTGCGGATCGAGTAGGTCTCGCCGCCCTGCGTGACGGTCGCCGCGACGGACTCGTTCGGGGCGAAGCCTGCACCCGTCACCTGGAATCCGGTGAGGGTCTGCGACACGCGCACGGACGTCGGGGCGTCGATGGTCGCGGTGGGCTGCGGCGTGAAGTACGTCGTGGTGTCGTCGATGCGCAGCGCGGAGATCGAACCGCTGGCGTCGGCGGCGAGGGACTGACCGTTCGCCTCGAGCGGGGCGGCCAGGCTCTTCAGCTCGCTGCTGGGCAGCGCGCTCGGTGCCGGGGTGCCGTCGACGGTCGGGGCCGGGGTGGGCTCGTCGGTCGGAGCGGGCGTCTCGGTCGGCTCGGGCGTCGGCGGCGCCGTGGTGTCGGCGGCGACGTCGATGCCGACGTAGACGACGTACCCGACGACCTGCGCGTCGGCGGCCTCGAGGTCGGCGGTGAGCTCCGTCGTCGACTCGACCTCGCCGGTCGCGGGGTCGATCCAGTTGCTGGTGCCGTCGGAGATGCCGACGCCGTCACCGGTCTCGGGCGCGTCCGTGGCGAAGACCACGGTCTGCGCGCTGGCGTCGCCGCCCTCCTTGACCGCGAGACCGAAGCTCGTCGCCCCGGTGGTCGTCATGCTGATGCCGGCGGCGAGGGCGGGGACGCTGCTCGCGGGCACGGGCTTGTTCAGGCCGCGGACCAGGCCGACGGCCTCGCCCTCGGAGACGGACAGGCCGTCCTCGTCCAGCGTGGCGTGATCGGTGATCGAACCGCCACCGTCCAGGTCGGTCACGGACGCCCAGTACCACTGGTCGGTCAGCGGGAAGGTGCCGGTCGGCGCGGCGGTGAAGTCGTCGGCCGAGTCGGTCCAGGTGACGATGGCCGAAGCAGCGGTGCTCGTCACGACTGCGGTCGAGACCGTCGGGACGAGGGCGGCGGAGACGCCGAGCACGGTGGCGCCGACGGCGGCCGCGGTGATGCGAGAACGAAGCACGGTGTGGAGATCCATCCGGTCAGTGGACAGGGTGCATCCACTGCGACGCCCCCCGTGCTGAGATGTACTCAGCGATACGAACCTATCGAACCGCTCAGGATTCCGCACCCCCCGGACGCGGATCCGATGACGGACCGACGACCGTCCGGCCGCCGGTCCGTCGTGCTCAGACGTCGAGGTGGTCGACCAGCTCGTCCGCCAGGCCCGTGTAGGTCGCCGGCGTCAGGTTGGTCAGCCGGGCCTTCGCGCCGTCGGAGATGTCCAGACGGTTCACGAACACGATGAGGTCCTGCTGGCTCACCCGCTTGCCGCGCGTGAGCTCCTTGAGCATCGCGTAGGGGTCCTCGATGTTCGACTGCCCGGCGGTGACCTCGGCGCGGATGACCGTCTGGATCGCCTCGGCGAGGACCTCCCAGTTGTGGTCGAGGTCGTCGGCGAGCTTGGCCTCGTTCACGGCGATCTCGCCCAGTCCGCGGCGCAGGTTGTCGAGCGCGAGCAGCGAGTGCCCGAACGCGACGCCGATGTTCCGCTGCGTGGTGGAGTCGGTCAGGTCGCGCTGCAACCGGCTGGTCACGAGGGTCTCGGACAGTGTCGAGAAGAGCGCCGACGAGATCTCGAGGTTCGCCTCGGCGTTCTCGAACTTGATCGGGTTGATCTTGTGCGGCATCGTCGACGACCCGGTGGCCCCCGCGACCGGGATCTGCGTGAAGTACCCCATCGAGATGTAGGTCCACACGTCGGTGGCCAGGTTGTGCAGGATCCGGTTGGCGTGACGAACCCGGTCGTAGAGCTCGGCCTGCCAGTCGTGCGACTCGATCTGCGTGGTGAGCGGGTTCCACGTCAGGCCGAGGCCCTCGACGAACTCGCGGGACAACGCGGGCCAGTCGGCCTCGGGGTCGGCGGCGAGGTGTGCCGAGAAGGTGCCGGTCGCGCCGGAGAACTTGCCGAGGTACTCGCCGCCCTCGATCTGGGCGAGCACGCGCTCGAGTCGGTAGACGACGACCGCCAGCTCCTTGCCGAGCGTCGTCGGGGTGGCCGGCTGACCGTGGGTGTGCGAGAGCATCGGCACGCTCTTCAGCTCGACGGCGAGCGTCCGGAGCTTCTCGAGCACGGCACGGAAGCCGGGCAGCCAGACCTGGTCGACGGTGTCCCGCACGGTGAGTGCGTAGGACAGGTTGTTGACGTCCTCGCTCGTGGCAGCGAAGTGGGTGAGTTCGGCGATCGCGTCGAGCCCGAGCTCGGACAGCCGGCGGCGCACGAAGTACTCGACGGCCTTGACGTCGTGACGGGTCGTCGCCTCGATCTCGGCGAGCTCCGCGATCTGGTCCTGGCCGAAGGTCTCGACGATCGCGCGCAGTGCTGTCTTGTCGTCGACGCTGAGCGGCGAGGTGGTGAACATCGCGTGGTCGGTCAGGAAGATGAGCCACTCGACCTCGACCACGATGCGCGCGCGGTTGAGGCCGGCCTCGGAGAGGTGCTCGCCCACCGTGTGCACGATCGGGTAGTAGCGCCCGTCGAGCGGGCTGATCGGCTGCGGGGGAAGGGGGGTCATGGGGCTCCCTGACGGACTGCCGGCTCGAGCTGGTGGAAGAGCGCCCGGCAGGCCCGTTCGACGGTCGAGAGCACTCGGTCGAACTCGTGCCGGTCCGCGTAGT
Organism: Curtobacterium sp. ME-Dv--P-122a; assembly: GCF_030209645.1. Taxonomy (NCBI): domain Bacteria; kingdom Bacillati; phylum Actinomycetota; class Actinomycetes; order Micrococcales; family Microbacteriaceae; genus Curtobacterium; species Curtobacterium sp. ME-Dv--P-122a. Next base: position 22,317 of record NZ_JARVRO010000006.1, on the reverse strand, counting down.
ACGGGTCCGGCACGTCGGCCTGCTGGGGCCAGGCGGCGTCGTACCGCAACAGGAGCGTCACCTTGGCGGAGTCGTCCATGGTCGGGGCCCACGAACGCAGGATGCGCTCGTGGGAGCGGTCGAGTGCGACCACCAGGTCGAGGTCCGGGAACCGGTCCGGGTCGAACTGACGGGCGCGATGCCTGCTGCCATCGTATCCGCGCGCCGCCAGCGCTGCGATCGTGCGCTCGTCGGCGGGTTCGCCGACGTGCCAGTCACCGGTACCGGCCGACTCCACCTGGAATCGGTCGGCGAGACCGGCGTCCGCGGCGATCTGCGCGAACACGACACCGGCCATGGGGGAGCGGCAGATGTTGCCGCTGCAGACGAACGAGACGCGGAACGGGGCGTCGACGTCCTGGGTCATGAGCACATCATGACGCAGGGCGGGGTCCTCCGCGAGGTCCGCCGGGGTCACGCCCGCTGGCGGTTGAGCACCGGGCGGGCGAAGAGCCCGATCAGCCAGGCGAAGACCGCGAGCACGAAGGCGCCGACGATGCCCCAGCCGAAGGAGTCGACCTCGAGCCCGAAGCCGAACGCCTCCGAGATGCCCGCGACGATGAGCAGCAGGATCGCGTTCACGACGAACGAGATGAGCCCGAGCGTGAGGATGTAGAGCGGGAACGCCACGATCCGGATGAGCGTGCCGATCACCGCGTTCACGAGACCGAACACGAACGCCACGAGCAGGAAGGTGAGGACGGTCGCAGTGGTCCCGCCGTCACCGAACGGCGTCACGGAGACGCCGCTGACGATGAGCGTGGTGAGCCAGAGCGCGAGGGCGTTGACGACGAGGCGGACGAGGAATCGCATGCGCCCATGATGCCCTCGTTCCCCTCGTGGGTGCCGTGGGCCTGCCGGTAGCCTGGACCCGTGAGCGAGCAGCGTGTGCACATCCGGCCCGAGGTGGCCGTCCTCCCCGCGTACAAGCAGGGGCGACAGGCGTCCGACTCCGCCTTCAAGCTGTCGAGCAACGAGAACCCGTTCCCGCCGCTCCCCGGGGTCGTCGAGGCCGTGCAGGCCCAGACCTCGTACAACCGCTACCCCGACGCCACCGCCCTCGCCCTGCGCGCCGTGCTGGCCAACCGCTTCGGGCTGACCGCCGAGCAGGTGCACGTCGCCCCGGGCAGCGTCGCGATCCTGCACGAGCTCGCCCGCGCGACCTCCGGCCCTGGTGACGAGATCGTCTACGCCTGGCGCTCGTTCGAGGCGTACCCCGGGGTCGTCACGGTCGCCGGCGCCACGAGCGTGCAGGTGCCGAACCGTGCGGACGGCGGGCACGACCTCGACGCGATGGCCGCGGCCGTCACCGAGCGCACCCGCATGGTGCTCGTCTGCTCGCCGAACAACCCGACGGGGCCGATCGTGACCGCCGCGGAGTTCGACGCGTTCATGGCCGCGGTGCCGCAGTCGGTGCTGGTCGTGCTCGACGAGGCATACGCCGAGTTCGTGACCGACGAAGCCGCCGTGCACGGCCACCCGCTGCTCGCCGTGCACCCCAACCTCGTGGTCCTCCGCACCTTCTCGAAGGCGTACGGGCTCGCCGGCCTCCGGGTGGGCTACGCGCTCGGTCCGGACTACGTGCTCGACGCCGTCCGCGCCTGCGCCATCCCGCTCTCCGTGACCGCCCAGGGCCAGGCGGCGGCGCTCGCCAGCCTGGAACGCGAGGCCGAGCTGCTCGAGCGCGTGACCGAGATCGCCACCCTGCGCGACCGGATCGTCGTCGAGCTCCGGGCACAGGGCTGGGACGTCCCCGACGCCCAGGGCAACTTCCTCTGGCTGCCGACGGGCGAGCGGACGGCGACCGCGGCGGCCGCGTTCGAGGACGCCGGCATCATCGTCCGGGCCTTCCCGCCAGAGGGCATCCGCATCTCGATCGGCGAGCACGAAGCTGTGGAAACGCTCCTCCAAACAGCCCGCTCACTTGTGGGGGACCTCCAGGTGGCCGACTAGTGCCTGGCGCTACGCTGGCCCGCATGTCATTCCGCGCCGCGGCTCCCGCGACGACCACCGTCCGGCTCCTCGACCCCGAGGGTCGGTTCGTGGAGACCGACGAGAACGCCGAGTTCGCCGCCGCCGCGCGGGCGATCCCCGACGAGACCCTGCTGGCGATGCACCGCCGCATGGTGCTCACCCGTCGGTTCGACCACGCCGGCCACAACCTCCAGCGCACCGGCCAGCTCGGCCTGTGGGTGCCCAGCCACGGGCAAGAGGCGGCACAGACCGGCTCGGCCTTCGCCCTGCGCGCCCAGGACCACGTGTTCCCGTCCTACCGCGAGCACGCCGTCACGATGCACCGCGGCGTCGAGCCGATGGAGATCATCGCGATGTACCGCGGGCAGACCCACGGCGGGTGGGACCCGGACCAGCGCGGCAACACGCACATCTCCACCCTGGTGATCGGCTCGCAGACCCTGCACGCCACCGGGTACGCGCTCGGCCAGAAGCTCGACGGCGACGTCGGCACGGGCGACCCGGACCGCGATGCCTGCTCGATCGTCTACTTCGGCGACGGCGCCACCAGCCAGGGCGACGTGAACGAGGCCTTCGTGTTCTCCGCGTCGACCAAGGCGCCGGTCGTGTTCTTCCTGCAGAACAACCACTGGGCCATCTCGGTGCCGGTGTCGGTGCAGTCCCCGACGCCGCTCGTCGACCGCCCGCGCGGCTTCGGGATCCCGAGTGTCCTGATCGACGGCAACGACATCCTCGCGTCCTACACGGCGTCGGTCGTCGCGACCGAGCACGCCCGCAGCGGCCAGGGCCCGGCCTTCATCGAGGCCGACACCTACCGCATCGGTGCGCACACCAGCTCCGACGACCCGAGCCGGTACCGCGCCGACGGCGAGCTCGAGGAGTGGGTCCTGCGCGACCCGATCGTCCGGTCCGAGGCGTACCTGCGCTCGAAGGGTGCGACGGACGAGCAGTTCGCCGCGTTCGACGAAGAGGGCGAGGACATCGCCGCCGACGTCCGACGCCGCACCGTCGCCCTGACCGCACCGTCCGTCGACGTCATGTTCGACAACGTGTACCGCGAACCGCACCCGCGGATCACCGAGCAGAAGGCCTGGCTCGCCCAGTACGAGGCCGGCTTCGAAGGGGGCGCCCACGCATGAGCACCACCGAGCAGCTCTTCGACTACACCCTGCGCTCCCACCCGGGCGCCGGCGAGGTCCCGAGCGACCCCACCCCGACCCTGCCGATGGCCAAGGCCCTGAACGCCGGGCTCGCCGCGGCCATGGAAGCGGACGACAAGGTCCTGCTGATGGGCGAGGACATCGGCCAGTTGGGCGGCGTCTTCCGCATCACCGAGGGCCTGCAGGACCGCTTCGGCGCCGAGCGCGTGCGGGACACCCCGCTCGCCGAGGCCGGCATCATCGGAACCGCGATCGGCCTCGCCCTGCGCGGCTACCGCCCGGTCGTCGAGATCCAGTTCGACGGCTTCGTGTGGCCCGGCTTCGACCAGATCACCTCGCAGCTCGCGAAGATGGCGAACCGCCTGCCGGCACACATGTCGCTGCCCGTCGTCATCCGCATCCCCTACGGCGGCCACATCGGCGCCGTGGAGCACCACCAGGAGTCCCCCGAGGCGTACTTCGCGCACACCCCGGGCCTGCGGGTCGTCAGCCCGAGCACGCCGAACGACGCCTACTGGATGATCCAGGAGGCCATCGCGTCGAAGGACCCGGTGGTCTTCCTCGAGCCGAAGTCCCGCTACTGGCCCAAGGGCCAGGTGGACCTCGTCGACGGCCACGTCCCGATGCACACCACCCGCGTCGCCCGCACCGGCACCGAGGTCACCCTGGTCGGGCACGGCGCCATGGTCGCCACCCTGATGCAGGCGGCGGACATCGCCGAGGCCGAGGGCACCAGCTGCGAGGTCATCGACCTCCGCTCGATCTCGCCGATCGACTGGGAGCCGCTGCTCGCCTCCGTCCGCAAGACCGGTCGCCTGGTCATCGCACAAGAGGCCTCCGGCTTCGTCAGCGTCGGCAGCGAGATCGCCGCGACCGTCGCCGAGCGGGCGTTCTACACGATGCAGGCACCGCCGCTCCGGGTCTCCGGCTTCGACGTGCCGTTCCCGGTCTCGAAGCTCGAGCACCTGCACCTGCCGGATGCCGACCGCATCCTCGAGGCCGTCGACCGCGCCCTCGCCTACTGACCCGTCCGACCGAGCACGACCAGATCCGCGAAGGAGCCGTAGTGGCCGCCGCCGAATTCCCCCTGCCCGACGTGGGTGAAGGTCTCACCGAGGCCGAGATCGTGCAGTGGCGCGTCGCGATCGGGGACGAGATCGCCGTCGACCAGGTGCTCGTCGAGATCGAGACCGCGAAGTCGCTCGTCGAGCTGCCGTCGCCGTTCGCCGGCACCGTCACGGGTCTGCTCGTGTCCGAGGGGGACACGGTCGAGGTCGGCAAGCCGATCATCCGTGTCGACTCGGACGCCTCGGTCGCCTCCGGTGCGGCCCTCACGCCGCCTGCGGAACAGCCTGTCGAGCAGCCTGGAGGCGCGGCGCCCGTCGCCCAGACCGCCCCGGTCTCGCCCATGATCGCGTCCACCCCTCCGACCGCTGCCGCCCCGTCGGCTCCGGTCGCGCAGACCCCTCCCGCTCCGGCGGCGGTGCCGGCACGCGCCGCTGCCCCCGCACCGGCAGCACCTGCCCCTGCCGCCGCGCCGGCGGCGCCGGTCCAGCCGGTCGCGGTCGACGCGACCGTCCAGGGCACGGACGAGTCCTCCGGTGCCGTCCTCGTCGGCTACGGCTCGGCGACCTCGTCGCCCTCCCGTCGCAAGCCGGGCGCCCGCCGGGCCGCAGCGCTCGCGGCCGAGGCGAGCCGCGCCTCCAGTGTGGACACCGCCGCGGCGGCCGAAGCCTCCGTCGACCCGGGCGAGGAGAGCACCGCCGAGGCGATCAGCGCCCTCGGGACGGGCTCCGCGCACAAGCAGAGCACCGCGACCAACGTGCTGGCGAAGCCGCCGATCCGGAAGCTCGCGAAGGACCTCGGCGTCGAACTGACCGAGATCGTCGCGACCGGTCTGGCCGGCGAGGTCACCCGCGACGACGTCATCCGGCACGCGAAGCAGGCCAGCGTCTTCCGGAACATCGAGACGCCCGAATGGGGCGAGGTCCGCAGCGAGACGATCCCGGTCAAGGGCGTCCGCAAGGCCATCGCGACCGCGATGACCACGTCCGCGTTCACGGCACCGCACGTGTCGCTGTTCGTCGACGTCGACGCGACCCACACGATGGAGTTCGTCAAGCGGCTCAAGGCCTCGCCGACGTTCGCCGGCGTCAAGGTCTCGCCGCTGCTCATCGTCGCGAAGGCCGTCATCTGGGCCGTCCGCCGGAACCGTTCGGTGAACTCGACCTGGACCGACCGCGAGATCATCGTCCACCACTTCGTGAACCTCGGCATCGCCGCGGCGACCCCGCGCGGGCTCATCGTGCCGAACATCAAGGACGCGCAGGACATGTCGCTGCTCGAGCTGGCGCAGGCACTCGAGGAACTCACCCTGACCGCCCGCGACGGCAAGACCACGCCGAAGCAGATGGCGAACGGCACGGTGTCGATCACGAACATCGGCGTGTTCGGCATGGACACCGGGACCCCGATCCTCAACCCGGGCGAGGTCGCGATCGTCGCCATGGGCACGATCAAGCCGAAGCCGTGGGTCGTCGACGGCGAGGTCCGCTCGCGCATGGTGACCACCATCGGTGCGTCGTTCGACCACCGGGTCGTCGACGGTGACGTGGCGTCCCGCTTCGTGCACGACGTCGCCTCGGTGCTCGAGGAGCCCGCGCTCCTGCTCGACTAGCGTCGGTCGTTCGGTCGTTCCGCTTCGTGAGCAGAAATGGTCGGGTGGCTTCGAGCCACTCGACCATTGCTGCTCACCATCTGCGGGCTTCCGCAAACGTCGCGTGGTGTTCACACGGATGTCGGGGGTCGGCGGCATGATCGGTGCATGGTCCACCAGCTCCTGACCCCCTCGCAGGAGATCCGAACGGATCGCCTCCTGCTCACCCCGCTGACCCCGGCTGACATCGACGACGTGCACGCGCTCTTCTCGGACGCCCGCACGTGGCAGCACCTGCCCACGGGTCGGCACGTGGCGCGGAGTTCGAGCGTGGACATGGTGCAGCGCAAGATCGGCGGGCGTGCACGCCACGGCCTCGGATCCTGGGCGATCCGCAGCGCCTCCGACCACGCCTTCGTCGGTGTGGGCGGGGTCGACATGACCGCCGGCGGGGTCTGGAACCTCGGCTACCGCCTGGCGCCCGCGGCATGGGGGCAGGGCTTCGCGTCCGAGATCGCCCTCGCTGCCGTCCGTGCCGCCGCCGACACCGCTCCGGACGTCCCGGTGACCGGCCGGGTCCTCACGAACAACCCTGCTTCTGCAGCCGTGCTGCGTCGTGCGGGGCTGTCGCTGGTGTGGCAGGGGGCTCCCGCCCCGCAGAACCGCGCCGCCGCCGGCGTCGAGGGGCAGGTCTGGACGGATCGGCTGCTCTCCGACGAGCAGTTCGCCTGGCTCGTCGCCAACGCCTGAACACCCGCTCCGTTCGTTCGTCGCCGCGCACGTTGGTCTTCCCGGCCTGACTCGCTACTGTGATGGGAACTGGTCATGTCCGCGCATGACCACCGCCCAGGACCAGCAACGGAGCACGAGGGACGCATGACGAGCCGCATCACCGAGGGTGCCGAACCGAAGCACCAGCAGCTGCGGCGCATCCTGCTCGACCTCGTCACCACGCGACTGGCTCCCGGTGCCGCGATCCCGTCCGAACGCCAGCTCATCGCCGAGTACGGCGTCTCGCGGATCACCGTGCGTGAAGCCCTCGGGCAGCTGGTCAACGAGGGCTACCTGGAGCGCGTCCGCGGCAAGGGCACCTTCGTGGCACACCGGCCCGTGCAGTCGACGCTGCACCTCGCCTCGTTCACCGAGGAGATGCGGGCGATGGGGCACGAGCCGACGACGGTCGTGCTCGTGCGCGAGGAGCGGGTACCGCCGGCCGACACCGCCGCTGCCCTGCGGATCGACCCGGACGTGCCGGCCTTCCACGTGAAGCGCCTGCGGATGGCCGATGGTGCCCCGGTGTCGATCGACGACGCCTGGCTCGTGGCCGACGCGTTCCCGGGCCTGCTCGACCACGACCTGTCCGGGTCGGTGTACTCGATCATCGCCACGGAGTACGGCACCCCGATCGACCGCGCACAGCAGACCGTCGCGGCGAACCCGGCGGCCGACGACGTCGCGACGCTGCTCGGGACGAAGACCGGAGCGCCGGTGCTCGAGTTCGACCGGGTGTCGTACGCGGGGGAACGCCCCGTGGAGCACACCCGCAGCTGGTACCGCTCGGACCGCTACCGGGTGCAGATGGAGGTCACGGCGACCCCCGCGGTCGCGTAGTCCGCCCGACAACGCGAAAGCGACTGTGTGCCGCGGGTGTTCCGCAGTACACAGTCGCTCTCGAAGGGGGAAGTGGCCCTAGACCTCGAAGAGGGTGTCGCCGTCGAGCACCGTGGTGCCGACCGTCCCCTGGTCGACGCTGTCCGGCGTCGAACCGAGCACCACGACCGGGCAGATCGGCGAGTACCCGGCGGCCGAGATGACCGACGGGGTGAACCGGACGACGGGGTCACCGGCGGTGACGGTGTCGCCCTCGGTCGCGAGGAGCTCGAAGCCCTCGCCGGAGAGCTTCACGGTGTCGATGCCGACGTGCACCAGGACGTCGGTGCCCGCGGCACCCTGCAGGGCGAACGCGTGCGGGTGCAGCTTGACGATGGTGCCGTCGACCGGGGCCACCGCGGTGATCGCACCCTCGACGCCCGTCGGGTCGACCGCGACGCCCGCGCCGACCAGCTGCCCGGCGAACACCGGGTCGGGCACGTCGGCGAGGGTGACGACCGGGCCGCCGAACGGGGTGCGGACGACGGTCACAGTTCGTCCTGGATGTCCTGGGCGAGGTTGTCGGCGACCGTGCCGACGATGACCTGCCAGCCGGTGCCGCCTCCGACGACGGCCTGGGCTCCGGCTGCCTGCAGGGCGGCCTTGTCGACCAGGTCCCCGTCCTCGACCTCGACGCGGAGGCGCGTGATGCAGCCCTCGACCTCTTCGATGTTCTCGGCACCGCCGAGTGCGGCGATGATGTCGGCTGCCTTGATGTCGGCCATCGTTTCCTCCTCGTTAAGGGTTTGCGTCGCAGGTTGACACCGGACCGCTCTCGGATCAGACTACGGAACTGGTCATGACCGGACAGGACCGGACCTGGCGACACCGCCGAGGTTACCTGCGCTGGCTGCACGACTCAACTCACCCCGACAGCTCCACCCAATGACGAGAGGACCTCCGATGAGCGCCACCACTGCCACGGATGTGCCGGAGAAGAAGAAGCCGAAGAAGCAGTCACGGCTGTTCGCGCAGGCCCAGCGCCTCGGACGGAGCCTGCTCCTGCCGATCGCGGTCATGCCTGCAGCGGGCATCCTGCTCCGACTCGGCCAGTCCGACATGCTCGGTGCGATCCCGGGCTTCGAACAGGGCGCGACGATCGTCGCAGCCGCGGGCAACGGTGTCTTCACCTGGCTCCCGCTGCTGTTCGCGGTCGGCATCGCGATCGGGTGGGCCAAGAAGTCGGACGGCACCACCGCGCTCGCGGCCGTCGTCGGGTACATGGTCATGTACCAGGTGTTCGCCGCCATGTCCCCGATCGTCCTCGCCGGGGTGAAGGACGCGAACGGTGACCAGGCGACGATCAACTTCGGCGTGCTCGGTGGCATCGTGATGGGGCTCGTCTCCGCGGTCATGTGGGAGAAGTTCCACCGCACGAAGATGCCCGACTTCCTCGGGTTCTTCTCGGGCCGTCGCCTCGTCCCCATCCTCACCGCGGTCGCGGGTCTCGTCATCGCCGTCGCGATGTCGTTCGTGTACCGCTACTTCGACATCGCGCTGACGGCAGCCGGCACCGCCGTCGCCGACAACGCCGTGATCGGCGGCGGCATCTTCGGCTTCGTGAACCGCATGCTCATCCCGATCGGACTGCACCAGCTGCTCAACTTCTTCCCGTGGTTCCAGCTGGGCAGCTTCACCGGTGCCGACGGCGTGACCTACCACGGTGACATCGCCCGGTTCCTCGCTGGCGACCCGACCGCCGGCATCTTCCAGACCGGCTTCTTCCCGATCATGATGTTCGCGCTGCCCGCCGGTGCCCTGGCGATCTGGCGCAACGCCAAGCCGCAGAACCGCAAGCTCGTCGGCGGCATCATGATCTCCGCCGCACTGACCTCGTTCGTCACGGGCATCACCGAGCCGCTCGAGTACTCGTTCATGTTCGTCGCGTTCCCGCTCTACGTGATCCACGCGGTGCTCACGGGCACCTCGCTGGCGCTGGTGAACGCCCTCGGGATCCACGACGGCTTCTCGTTCTCGGCCGGTGCGATCGACTACGTGCTGAACTTCGGCAAGGCGGACGGAGCGATCTGGCTCATCCCGATCGGCCTCGGCTACGCGGTCGTGTACTACTTCCTGTTCAGTTTCGTGATCAAGAAGTGGAACCTCCGCACGCCCGGGCGTGAAGAGGACACGATCGCCGAGAACACGATCGACGCGGCCACCAAGCCGTAGACGCGCGTTCCGACGGACGGGAGGCCCGGTGCCAGCTGGCACCGGGCCTCCCGTCCGTCTCCCGGTCGCGCTGAGAGCCCTCATAGCGGTTTTGACAATCGTTATCAGTAGGCGTTAGCGTCGTGCCATGCACAACCGCCTCCTCGCCCTCCCGCTCGTCGCCGGCGCCGCCGCGCTCGCCCTGACCGGGTGCGCCACCTCGTCCGCCTCGGGGGAGGCCAGCAGCAGTGACGGCACGATCAACGTCGTCGCCTCCACCAACGTCTACGGCTCGATCGTCAAGACCATCGGTGGCGACGCCGTCACCGTGACGAGCATCCTGAGCGACCCGTCGCAGGACCCGCACTCGTTCGAGTCGAGCGCCCGCACACAGCTCTCCGTGTCCAAGGCCGACCTGCTCATCGAGAACGGTGGCGGCTACGACGACTTCATGACGACGCTCGCGAACGCCTCGGACACCAAGGCGGACACCATCAACGTCGTGAAGCTCTCCGGCCTCGACAAGGGCGGCAGCGCCGAGTTCAACGAGCACGTCTTCTACAGCTACCCGACGATGGTGAAGCTGGTCGAGGCGGTCACGAAGGACCTCAGCGCGCTCGACGAGAGCGGCAAGGACGCCTTCGAGAAGAACGCCGCAACGCTCACCACCAAGCTCGAGGACCTCGAGTCCCAGACCGACGCCGTCAAGAAGCAGGACTCCGGCGACAAGGTGGCGTACACCGAGCCGGTGCCGGGGTACCTGTTCGACGCGATGGGGCTCGAGAACGAGACCCCGCCGGCCTTCTCAGAGGCCATCGAGGAAGGCGACGACGTCCCGCCGGCGGCCCTCCGCGACACCCTCGCGCTGTTCACCGGCAAGCGCGTGCAGCTGCTCGCCTACAACAACCAGGCGTCGAGCCCCGAGACCGAGCAGGTCCAGAAGGCGGCCGAGCAGAACGACATCCCCGTCGTCGGTGTCACGGAGACGCTCCCCAAGGGGCAGGATTACGTCTCGTGGCAGCAGGCGAACATCGACGCGGTGAAGGCAGCGCTCCAGAAGTGACGACCTCGACCGCAGCAGCGGCGACCCACGGCCCGGCGACCACCACGGTGGACGACCGGGCTGCGGCTCGTCCGGTCCTCGCGCTCCGCGACGCCGGCTTGTCCTACGGCGCCCGGAAGCTCTGGGCAGGCCTCGACCTCGACCTCGCGCCGGGGGAGTTCGTCGCGGTCCTCGGCCCGAACGGCGCCGGCAAGACCTCACTGCTCCGAACCGTCCTCGGGCAGCAGCGACTGACGAGCGGCACGATGTCGTTCCTCGGGCAGCCGGTGCACCGCGGCCACCGGAAGATCGGCTACATCCCGCAGCAGCGCCTGATGGAGGCGGGGACGCCCCTGCGCGCGCGGGACATGATCGCCCAGGGCGTGACCGGGCACCGGTGGGGGATCCGACGGGCCTCGAAGGCCGACCGGATGCGCATCGACCGGGTCCTCGACGAGGTCGGCGCCACCGCCTTCGCGGACGCCCCCGTCGCCGAGCTCTCCGGCGGTGAGCAGCAGCGCACCCGCGTCGGGCAGGCCATCGCCGCCGACCCCGCCCTGCTGCTGTGCGACGAACCCCTCATCTCGCTCGACCTGCGGCACCAGCGCGGGATCACCGAGCTCATCGACCGCGAGCGCCGGCAGCGCGAGGCCGCCGTGCTGTTCGTGACGCACGACGTGAACCCGATCCTCGACGTGGTCGACCGGGTCCTCTACATCGCCGGCGGTCGGTTCCGGATCGGTTCACCGGACGAGGTCCTGTGTGCCGACGTGCTCAGCGACCTGTACGGCACGCCCGTCGACGTCGTCCGCACCATGGGACGCATCGTCATCGTCGGGGCCAACGAGGCCCACGAGCACCACCCGGGCGAGGTCGACCCGCACGCCGACCAGCCCGACGAAGGGCGGATCTGATGGACCTGCTGTCGACCGTCTTCTCGTTCCAGGACTACGGCGAGCTCCTCGTGCTCGTGCAGAACTCGATCTGGGCCGGCGCGGTGCTCGGCATCGTCGGCGGGCTCATCGGCCCGTTCGTCGTCGCCCGGAACATGCCGTTCGCCGTGCACGGCATCTCGGAGCTCTCGTTCGCCGGGGCCAGTGCCTCGCTGCTGCTCGGGGTGAACGTGGTGTCCGGATCGCTCGTCGGGTCGGTCATCGCCGCCCTGCTCATCGGTCTCCTCGGGTCGCGTGCCCGGGAACGCAACTCGATCATCGCCGTCCTGATGCCGTTCGGGCTCGGGCTCGGCATCCTCTGCCTGGCGCTCTACAAGGGCCGGGCCGCCAACAAGTTCGGGTTGCTCACCGGGCAGATCGTCTCGGTCGACAACCCGCAGCTGACGTTCCTGATCGTGGTCGCCGCGATCGTCGTGGCGACGCTGCTCGTCATCTGGCGCCCGCTGATGTTCGCCTCGGTCGACCCCGACGTGGCTGCGGCCGCGGGGATCCCGGTGCGGACCCTCGCGATCGTGTTCATGCTCGTGCTCGGACTGGCCACCGCCGTGTCGGTGCAGATCGTCGGAGCGTTGCTCGTGCTCTCCCTGCTGGTCACCCCGGCGGCCGCGGCCCTGCGGCTCAGCTCCCATCCGGTCGTCGTGCCGGTGCTGTCGACGGTGTTCGCGGTGACGTCGGTCGTCGGCGGCATCCTGCTCGCACTGGGCGGCGGCCTGCCGATCAGCCCGTACGTGACGACCATCTCGTTCGCGATCTGGGTGGTCTGCCGGATCATCGGGTCGCGACGCGACAAGCGGGGACGCAACCGCGTCGCCGGCCGGAGCCAGCGTGGCGGGGGCGAGCCGGGCCTCCAGGCAGGGACGACGTCGACAGCCGGTCGGAAGGAAGAGGTGTCAGCATGAACGCCGTGCAGAAGACCAAGCGGAACACGTGGCAGCGCGAAGCGGTGCGCGGAGCCCTCGACTCGACCGACGGGTTCGTCAGTGCGCAGGCGCTGCACCAGCACCTGCGGGACGAGGGCTCGACCATCGGCCTGGCCACCGTCTACCGGGCGCTCGCCGACCTGGCCACCGAGGGTGACGCCGACTCGCTGCAGCAGGACGGCGAATCGCTGTACCGGGCGTGCACGACGGACGCGCACCACCACCACCTGATCTGCCGGAACTGCGGCAGGACCGTCGAGATCGAGGCGGACCCGGTGGAGCAGTGGGCGCAGGACGTCGCCGCCGCCAACGGGTTCACCAACGCCAGTCACGTCGTCGACATCTTCGGCGAGTGCGCCGTCTGCACGGCAGCCCGCACGACGGACTCCACCGGCGAGTAACCTGCCCCGCATGCACGTCATCCTGGTCCCCGGGTTCTGGCTCGACGCGAGCGCGTGGGACGACGCCGCCCCGGTGCTCCGGGAAGCCGGGCACTCGGTGCAGGCCGTCACGCGCGACGGCGACACGCTCGACGAGCAGGTCGCCGCGCTGGTCGCGATCCTGGACGACGTCGCGTCCGCCGACGAACCCGTCGTGCTCGCCGGACACTCGGGTGCCGGGCCGATCGCGTACATGGCCGCCGACCAGCGCCCGTCGCTCGTCGCGCACCTGCTCTACGTCGACACGTTCCCGGGGCCGGAAGGCGGGTGCGTCAACGACGAACTGCCCGTGGTCGACGGGGTCGTACCGCTGCCGTCGTGGGACATCTGGGAACCCGCCACCGTCCGGGGCATGACGCCCGAGGTCCGGCAGGACGTCGAGCACCGGGCGATCCCCGAGCCGGCCTCGGTGCCGTCGGACCGGTTCCACTACGCCGACGCGGCACGGCACACGATCCCCGCGACGATCATCACCTGCGAGATCCCCGCCGCCGAGCTGCTGGCGATGGTGGCGGACCACCAGGCCTGGGCGGCCGAGCTCGTCGCGACCGAGGAACTCTCCATCGTCGGGCTCGAGACCGGCCACTGGCCGATGTTCACGGCGCCGCAGCAGCTCGGGGAGCTGATGGTGCAGGCGCTTGCGCCCAAGCCGACGCAGGCGCCGTAGGCGCGCAGCGCCGGGCGCGCGGCCTCGAGCACGCGTCGCCGTCGCCGTCGAGTGCGCAGAAGACGTCGGGTCCGCCTCCGGTACCCGGTGTTTTCTGCACGCTCGAACGCCGTGGGGGGCGACCAACGAGGCCACGTGAGCGGCCCCGTCCGGCCGCCACGGGCCTCCAGGCCTGGAGGCGCGGCTTGCGACACGCCCGGTCCTCGCGTAACGTGGACCCCTGGTTCTCCGCGTCCGCGCGGCGGACCCGTTGTTCCAAGCCCTCCGACCGTCGCGAACGCCGCGGTCGCGCGGTGTCCGGCTCTCCTTCGACAGGCGATGCGGACCTGGGCGGTGCGCACAACCCCCTCGCACGGCCACCCCGGTGGCACTGCGCGTGTGCACCAGGCAAGTGAACTTGGGTGCGGCCGTCCGGTCGCACGGTACTCAGGAGGAAACCATGGCAGCAGTGTGCCAGGTGACCGGCGCCGTTCCCGGCTTCGGTCACAACATCTCGCACTCGCACCGCCGGACGAAGCGTCGCTTCGACCCGAACGTGCAGAAGAAGACGTACTACGTGCCCTCGCTTCGTCGTAACGTCACGCTCACGCTCAGCGCGAAGGGCATCAAGGTGATCGACGCACGTGGCATCGAGTCCGTCGTCAAGGATCTCCTCGCCCGTGGGGAGAAGATCTGATGGCGAAAAAGGGTCAGGACATCCGTCCGATCATCAAGCTCCGCTCGACGGCGGGCACCGGGTTCACCTACGTGACCAAGAAGAACCGTCGGAACAACCCCGACCGACTCGTGCTCAAGAAGTACGACCCGGTGATCCGCAAGCACGTCGACTTCCGTGAGGAGCGCTAAGCATGGCGAAGAAGAGCAAGATCGCGAAGAACAACCAGCGTGCCGTCATCATCGCGCGCTACGCCGAGCGTCGTCTCGAGCTGAAGAAGGCCCTCGTGGACCCGAACGGCACCGACGAGTCGCGTGAGGCCGCCCGCGTGGGCCTGCAGAAGCTGCCCCGCGACGCATCGCCCATCCGCTACCGCAACCGCGACGCCATCGACGGCCGCCCCCGTGGCCACCTCGGTGAGTTCGGCATCAGCCGTGTCCGTTTCCGTGACATGGCCCACCGCGGCGAGCTCCCCGGCATCACGAAGAGCTCCTGGTAAGCACTCGCAGTACACGACGCCCCGTCACCTCCTGGTGGCGGGGCGTTCGCTGTGTACGGGGTACACGCGAGCCGTCATTCGTCACATCTGCCCCTCCAGCACCCCCTCGGAGCCCCGACAACCCCGGAAATCCGGGCGAGTCGGCGGTTTTCACCCCCGGCGGCTGGTAGGTTCAACTCCGGTTCCGCCGGGCCCTCGGCCCACTGGCACCGTGGCACGGGGCACCCGCTCCGGGCGCCGGACGACACGTGCGTCCGACCGATACTGCAAGAAGTCCGAGGAGGACATCCATGGCTGACAAGTCACTGAACCGCACCGAGCTCGTCGCTGCCGTCGCCGCTGAGTCCGGCCAGAGCCAGGCCACCGTCAACGGCGTCGTCGACGCGCTCTTCAGCGTCGTCTCGTCGTCCGTCGCCGACGGCACGAAGGTCACGATCCCCGGTTGGATCGCCTTCGAGAAGACGCACCGCGCCGCCCGCACCGGCCGCAACCCGCAGACGGGTGACGCCATCGAGATCGCCGCGAGCGACTCGGTCAAGGTCAGCGCCGGCTCGAAGCTCAAGGCTGCGGTCAAGTAAGACTGTTCCGCGCATCGGGAGGGACGGCTTCGGCCGTCCCTTTCGTCGTTCCCGGGGCGCGTGCGTGCGCGTGCACGCGTGCGTGCGCCCGGTGCGCATGTCCTGCCTGGAGGCCCGTGCCGGTTTGCACAGATCGGCCGCCCCGTCCGTCGGCCGGGTGGGCACCGCCTAGGCTTGACGGGTGAATCGGATCGCGCGCATCGCCGGTCCCGCCGTGCTCCTGCTCGTCGGGTTCGTGGCGCTGCTCACGGCGCTCGTCATCGGTGGGGGCGCGAACCCCGCACTGATCGCCGACCCGGGGCCCGTCGTCCGCTTCGGGCTGCCGATCGCCCGGCTCGTCGTCGACCTGTCCGCGGCCACCACGATCGGTGGGCTCGCGCTGGCGACCGTCGGCCTCTCGCGCTCCGGCCCCGAGTGGAACCGCGCGATCGACGTCGCCGCCGGGGCCAGTGGTGTCTGGACGGTCGCGTCGGCCGTCGCCACGTTCTGCACGTTCCTCAGCGTCGCCGGTTCGCGCATCAGCATCGACGAGCAGTTCGGGCAGTCGATGGGGGTCTTCCTCACCGGCACCGAGCTCGGGCTCGCCTGGCTCGTGACCGTCCTCGTCGCCGCGGCCGTCACGGTGCTGTGTTTCGCCGTCCGTTCGCGGGGCATGGTCGCCCTGACCGCCGGCGTCTCGATGATCGGTCTCATCCCGCTCGCGCAACAGGGCCACGCCGCCGGCACCGCCAGCCACGACGCCGCCGTGACCGCACTGGGGCTGCACCTGGTCGGTGCGGCGCTGTGGGTCGGTGGGCTCGTCATGCTCGTGCTGCTGCGCGGGGTGCTGCCCGGCGACCGGCTGGCCGTGGTCGTGGCCCGGTACTCGAGCATCGCCCTCGGCTGCTTCGTGCTCGTCGCCGTCTCGGGCACCGCGTCTGCGCAGATCCGAGTCGGGGCGCTGTCGAACCTGTTCACCCCGTACGGCACGCTCGTCCTGGTGAAGATCGGCGCGATCGTGGCCATCGGGGTCCTCGGCGCGGTGCAGCGCCGTCGGGCAATCCGTGCGCTGACCACCTCGCCCGGTCGGCAGCGGCCCTTCTGGACCCTCATCGTCGTCGAGCTCGCGGTGATGGGTGTGGCGTCGGGGTTCGCCGCGGCGCTCGGACGGACCGCCACCCCGGTCGACCAGATCGCCCTGAGCAAGACCACCGACCCGAGCCCGGCGGAGCTCCTGACCGACGACCTGCTGCCGCACGCGCCCGGTGCGTGGGGCTGGCTGACCCAGTGGAACATCGACCTGTTCTGGCTGATGGCCGCCGTGCTGCTCGCCGCGACGTACGTGGCCGGCGTCGTGCGACTGCGTCGGAACGGCGTGCGGTGGCCGGCGCGACGCTCGATCGCCGCGGCCCTGGCGATCGTGTCCCTGGTGGTCGCGACCTCGGGCTCGCTCCACCAGTACGACCGGTTCCTCGTCTCGGCGAACGTCGGTGCCCACGTGCTGCTCGGCCTGGTGGTCCCCGCCCTGGTGTGGGCGGCGGCACCGGTCGCCCTGATCCGCGCCGCCGTGCACCCTCGGAACGACGACAGCACGGGTGTGCGTGAGTGGACGGACGTCATCGTCGAGCACCCCTCCGTGCGGTACCTGGCCCAGCCGTTCCCCGCGTTCCTGCTCGCGGCGGCCCTGTGGTGGGCCTTCTTCGCCACCGACGCCGTGCGGTGGTCGGTGAGCGACCCCACCGGTCGTACCGTCAGCGACGCCGTGTTCCTGCTGGTCGGGCTGCTGGCCGTCCCGACGCTCTGCACCCCGATCCCCGCCGGGCACCGTCGTCCGACCACTGCGGCCGCCGTCGTCCGGATCGTCGGGGCGGTGGTGATCGCGGCGGGCACGGTCTCGCTCGGCATCGCGATGCGCGGCCCGCTCGGGCTGCTGCAGGCCTCGTGGTTCGGTGCGATGGGCCGGACGTGGGGACCGGATCCGCTCGTCGACCAGGCCCGAGCCGGGCTCGTGCTGATCGTCGCCGGGGTGCTGCTCCTGGTGACGGTGGTCGTGGTGGTGCTCGTACGGCTGCGGCGTGACGGGGGAGACCCGGTCGACGCCGTTGACGCAGTTGCTGCCGGCGACGCAGCTGCCGGTCCCTCCGCTGCCGCTGAGCCCGCTGCCCGGGTTGACCAGGACGACCTGGACTTCGACGACGGCAGCGACGACCTCGAACCCTCGCCCGGGGCGGACGCCCGATGAGCATCGAGCTGAGCGACGAACAGAGCGCCGTCTTCGAGTACATCGAGCACACCCGTGACCACGTGTTCATCACCGGCCGGGCCGGCACGGGCAAGTCCACGCTGCTCAACCACCTGTCGTGGAACACCGAGAAGCAGGTCGTCATCTGCGCCCCGACGGGGGTCGCCGCGCTCAACGTCGGCGGCCAGACGATCCACTCCCTGTTCCGGCTGCCGATCGGACTCATCGCCGACGCCGAGCTGCGGCAGGGCCCGGACACCCGCAAGCTCCTCAACACGATCGACACCCTGGTCATCGACGAGGTCTCGATGGTCAACGCCGACCTGCTCGACGGCATGGACCGGTCGCTCCGCAAGGCCCGCGGTCGGCAGTTCGAGCCGTTCGGGGGTGTGCAGGTCGTGATGTTCGGCGACCCGTACCAGCTGCCCCCGGTGCCTGGCGACGCCGACGAGCGCGCCTACTTCACCGACCACTACCGGTCGATGTGGTTCTTCGACGCCAAGGTGTGGCTCGAGGCCGAGCTCAACATCATCGAGCTCGCCACGGTGCACCGACAGCGCGACGACGCCTTCGCAGCGATGCTCACCGCCGTCCGGCACGGCCGGGTCACCGCGGACATCGCCGAGCAGCTGAACACCGCGGGGGCCCGCCCGGCCCCGGACGACGCCATCACCCTGGCGACCCGCAACGACACGGTCGCCCGGATCAACAAGGCTGCCCTCGAGCGGCTGCCCGGCAAGGTGAAGACCGCCAAGGCCGACGTGAACGGCGACTTCGGTGGACGGAACTTCCCGGCCGACGAAGCCCTCGAGCTGAAGCCCGGTGCGCACGTGATGTTCCTGCGCAACGACGCCGACCAGCGCTGGGTGAACGGCACCCTGGGCATCGTGACGGCCATCCGCGACACGGTGTGGGTCGACGTCGACGGTGAGTCGTTCGAGGTCCAGCCATCGGTGTGGGAGAAGTTCAAGTACTCGTACGACGCGGACAAGAAGGAACTCAAGAAGGACACCGTCGGGGAGTTCCAGCAGTTCCCGCTCCGGCTCGCCTGGGCCGTGACCATCCACAAGTCGCAGGGCAGCACCTACGACCGGGCCGTGGTCGACCTCGGCAACCGGGTGTTCAGCGCGGGTCAGACGTACGTGGCGCTGTCGCGGCTGACCTCGCTCGAGGGGCTGTTCCTCACCCGGCCGCTCCGGCCGCAGGACATCATCGTCGACCTGGACGTCCGACGCTTCATGTCCGAGGCGCCCCGCATCGTCGCCACCGAGCTCGAGGCCCCGAAGCAGCAGCCCGACGCCGACTCCGACGCCGACTGACGCGCCCGACTGGCCGTCCGGTCCGCTTCGGCCTCACGCCGCCGAGCACGCGCGCCTGCCTGCCCGGTCGCACACCGCCGAGCGGTCACGACTCCCCGTCGGTCCTGCGCCGAGTGGTCACTCGTCGTCGCTTGGACACTCCGCATCCGACAGTTCGTGACCGGCCGGCGGACCTGAGTGGGGAGTCGTGACCGGACGACACCCCCGCCGGACCACCCCGCCGCCCCGCCCCCGCACACACGACGACGCCCGCCTGCCGGAGCGGCAGACGGGCGTCGGGAGTGCGGCCGAGCGGGTGCGTCAGGCGCGCGCTGCACGCAGTGCGCGGAGGTTCTCCTTGTCGGCACCGAGCGCGGTGAGCAGCAGGAGCACACCGACGATCGCGTGGAACACGTTGTCCGTGGTGTTCAGCGCGAAGACGTTGGCCGAGCTGTCGACGAAGACGAAGCCGTACACCGCGAAGAGGACGAGCAGGGCGCCGACGAGCAGGTTCCCGTTGCGCGAACCGACGGTGTTGCCGAGGCCGGTGATGAGCAGGACCGCGGCGAGCAGCACCCACACCAGGCAGAGCGCCGGGTTGACGCCGAACGCGTTCCACAGCATG
The DNA here is from genome assembly GCF_030209645.1 of Curtobacterium sp. ME-Dv--P-122a. Taxonomy (NCBI): domain Bacteria; kingdom Bacillati; phylum Actinomycetota; class Actinomycetes; order Micrococcales; family Microbacteriaceae; genus Curtobacterium; species Curtobacterium sp. ME-Dv--P-122a. The sequence goes on along the minus strand of NZ_JARVRO010000006.1, from coordinate 2,789 downwards.
CCGCCCTGGCGGTTGAAGAAGCCCGGGTCGCCGTCGGCGGCGAAGAAGAAGCCCAGGACGCCCCAGAGTGCGAGGACGCCGCCGGCCGTGAGTGCGAGACCCCGGTTCGGCGAGGCGATGATGCCCGGTTCCTTGATGGCCACTTCGGTTTCCTCCTCGTACACTGCCGACGCGACGTGCGTCGGTCCCGCGTGGTGCGACGGCCCGGCGGGGATCACCGATCCCCTCGTGTCAGCGCGCAGTGCACGGCCGACGGGGGTGCGGTTCCCAGCCTCCGGCCGGTGCTCCAACGGTATCGTGTCGGACCCCGACCGACCCAATCGCAGCGCCGCCGCCAGTCGTGCGACGAGCCCGACGACGACCACTCCGAGGAGGACCAGCCCGGTGACCTTGACACCCGAGCGCAGTGCATCCGAGTCGCGCGGACCGTGGGTCTCGCGGCGGGTGCGGTGGGCTGCGCTGGCGGCTCTGGGGTTCGTGATCGTGCCTCTCGTCTACGGGGTCGCGGTGCTGACCCCGGTCGGTCAGAAAGCGGAGGACGCCGCGCTCGGCGGGGTCCGGGAGTCCGACCTGTTCAGCTCGGACACTGCGCTCAACGTCATCTCGGTGCCGGTGATCCTGTTGCTCGTCGTCGTGATCGTCGCCGTGGCGTTCGCCAGACGGCGGCTCTCGGTGGGACTCGGCGCGGGGGTCGTGGTGCTCGCGTCGGCGGCCACCTCGACGCTCGTCAAGCGTATCGCCGTGCGCCCTGAGATCGCTCAGTCGACGACGCCGAACTCGTTCCCGTCCGGGCACGCGACGATCGCACTGGCGGCGCTGTTCGCGGTCCTGATGGTCACGCCTCGTCGGTTCCGCCCGCTGGTGACCATCGTCGGCGTCGGGTACGCGGTCTTCGTGGCGAACCAGACCGTGGTCTACGGCTGGCACCGGGTCAGCGACATCATCGGCGCCTGCGCGATCGCGGTGTTCTGGCTCGGGATCGTCCGCGCGGTCGGACCCCGGGTCGACCGCGGGCTCCGGGGCGACCGTGACGGTCGGCGCGGGCCGCGGCGGGTGGTGAGTGTCGTGCTCCTCGTCGCGACCGGGCTCACGCTGGTGATCGGTGTCGCGGCGCTCGTGGTCGGCCTGACCGGTGACGGCGCGTACGACCACGCCGCGATCCTGGTGGCGGGGCGGTTGGCGTCCAGCGCGAGCGTCCTGGCGGTCGTGACGACGGTGTGGTTCCTCGACGGGATGCACCACGCCGCGCGCACCGACCCGGCCACGCTGCCGACCACCCGCTGACCCGGCCACGTTGCCAGCCGCCCGCTGACCCGGGGAGCCGAACCGGGCCTCCAGGCCGCCCGACTGACGGGCGCGAGCCTGGCGGGAATGCCACGCCGTGCGCTACGTTGTACCGAGCAAGTCGATGCAAACGCATCGATATCGCGAAAGGCGGCGCATCATGCAGTTCGGCATCTTCACGGTCAGTGACGTCACGACCGACCCCACGACCGGCACCACGCCGGACGACACCCAGCGCGTCCGCGACATCCTGACGATCGCCGAGCACGCCGACCAGGCCGGGCTCGATGTCTTCGCGACCGGCGAGCACCACAACCCGCCGTTCGTGGCCTCGTCGCCGACCACGCTGCTCGCCTACCTGGCGGCGAGGACGAAGGACATCACCCTGTCCACGTCGACGACCCTGATCACCACGAACGACCCGGTGCGCATCGCCGAGGAGTACGCGATGCTCCAGGTCGTGTCCGACGGCCGCATGGACCTCATGATGGGCCGCGGCAACACCGGCCCCGTCTACCCGTGGTTCGGGCAGGACATCCGCCAGGGCGTCAACCTGGCGATCGAGAACTACGCGCTCGTCCGCCAGCTGTGGGAGAACGACGTCGTCAACTGGCAGGGCAAGTTCCGCACGCCGCTGCAGGGCTTCACCTCGACCCCGCGTCCGCTCGACGGTGTCCCGCCGTTCGTCTGGCACGGCTCGATCCGCACGCCGGAGATCGCCGAGCAGGCCGCCTACTACGGTGACGGCTTCTTCCACAACAACATCTTCTGGCCGATCCAGCACACCGAGCAGATGGTCGGCCTGTACCGCCAGCGCTTCGAGCACTACGGCCACGGCCGCGCCGACCAGGCGATCGTCGGGCTCGGCGGGCAGTTCTTCGCGCGGAAGAACTCGCAGGACGCGATCAACGAGTTCCGGCCCTACTTCGACAACGCTCCGGTCTACGGTCACGGCCCCTCGATGGAGGACTTCACCGCCCAGACCCCGCTCACCGTCGGTTCGCCGCAGCAGGTCATCGACCGGTACGCCGCGATGAAGGACCACGTCGGCCACTACCAGCGCCAGCTGTTCCTCATCGACCACGCCGGCCTGCCGCTCATGACGGTGCTCGAGCAGATCGACATCCTGGCCACGGACATCGTGCCGGAGCTGCGCAAGCTCAACGACGAGGGGCGCCCGGCCGACGTGCCGTCGGACCCGCCGTCGCACGCGGCACGCGCCGCTGCTGCGATGGCGGCCGGCACGGTCGGCAGCGACCACGTCGCCGCCGAGGACGAGTGGACGGGCGCGTCCGTCTGACGCTCGCAGCGCTCGCTTCGTGAGCAGGAGCGGTCGGGTCCCGCGAGGTGACCCGACCATTGCTGCTCACCATGCGCGGTGGGCGCGACCCCAAATCGGACGGGAGGTGGGCCCCATCCGCCGGTTCCGGCGTGACGCGCCAGCGGCACGACGGCCGTGCCGGGAGGGACGGTGCCAGCTGGCACCGGGCCTCCCGTCCGTCTCG